>NZ_LGJH01000161.1 GCF_001298105.1 Novosphingobium sp. ST904
TTGCCCGGCAACTCAACGAACGGCCAAGGAAAACGCTCGAATACCAAACACCCGCAGAGCGCTTTCAAGCCTGTGTTGCCGCCACCCGTTGAACCCACCCCCCATTACGGACATTAGGCGCGAGGTTAAACATAGCCTTATGACAAGAAAAATTGTGGCACTACTTCTGCTATGCCTTGGGTCTGCTTGCGCCACAGACATGTATTCTGACACGCCAGCTTGCCGTGATGGTGACGCGAACACGGTTTGTCCGGTCGATGGCTCAAGGGATGGAGACGAAAACGCTAAACCAAGCCGTTTCGCATCGGGGGAAAGCAAGCCTGAGCTTCTCAGGCAAATACAACTGGCGGTCGAAGGAGACATTAGCTTCGCAGGTCACTACTCTACTGCCTACGTTCCCTGTGGCACTGCATGCGGCAGCTACTGGTTTGTGGACCGCCGCAGTGGGCTAGTCTTTTCCGCTCCGGGCGAAGCGGGTGACGGACAGATGATTTGGGACATCAAGACCAGTCATGATAGCGATGTCGTGGAAGTGACCTACGGGTCGCGCGACGGCACCAACACTGGCGCGTGTGCGAAGCAGGCGTTCCGCTGGATAGGAACGAAGTTCGTTGAGGCAATGCCAAAGGAACCGACTAGCTGCCCCGCCTAATGACAGCTTCCCCCCATCATAGCCGCTTACGCTGCGGATCTGCGCCGCCAGGAAACGGTCGGGCAGCTTTACGCCACCAACAAGGGATCGGCGATCCGGAAAGGCAATCATGGGGCGTGTTCGGTCTGGCCGCTTTTTCCATCGATGGATGAAAACCGGACAGGCTGCTATAGATCGCACCCCATGGCCGTCTGAATGGCGAAGATGGGTGGTTAGCTGCCATCCATCGCATGAGGAGCAAGAGCCACGTCGCGGCAGATCGCGATGAGGTCGGCTCCGTAGGACGGCACGATTACCACCATGGAAACGTCGCCATCGGCAATGCGGGCTGACTGCCGCTCAACAATCGCCGCATGCGCCCTCTGGTATTCCTCGGCGGCTGACGGATGCGGTGGGCGGAACAGACGCTCAAGCCCAAAATGCTCGTAAGGAACTTGGCCGCTGACCACCTCCACCATGGAGATGGTGTTGCCTTGCCTGAAGTCCTCCATGTGAAGAACCTCAAGTCCAGCGAGTGTTAGCGTGTATCCGTCGCCATTTGACTTGCTCAAGAAAAGCTTTGCCGTGTTCTCACGGACGATTACTCCGTCGAGCGATCCGTCGTGGAAGTGGGGAATATCAGAAACCATAATCCAACCTACAGGCTTCCGCCTGATGTCCGCAACGGGGCGTGTCCGGAATGGCAGGAAATCTCCTTTGTCGGCGATGCGCTATACCGAAGGCGATGGGCAGCTATCTGCCGATCTGAGCCGGTGAGACGCCTATTTCGCAACCGGCCTCCACGTTGTCATCCTGAACTTTTGTCAGGATCCATGTCCAGACCCATGCTTGTTGTTGGGCATGGAAACTTGCCCTCGGTTTGGGCGATTTGGCGGCGAAGCTTTCGGTGGGATGGATCCCGAAACAAGTTCAGGATGAGGAACTGCGCGGACGGCACCTTGCCTTCGCAACAACCATCTTCGTCATCCTTGCGCCGGCGGGGATTCCGCTATTCCGACGGACGCGGCGCGGCAAAAGGCCGCGGGCCCCAGCCTGGGCGACGGAGTTTGAGCGTTGGGCAGGCGTCTACCCAGCAAGCCCTCAGATCGCGCCCACTTCCCGCAATTCCGCCATCCTCGCTTCATCGATACCGATCTCCGCCAGCACTTCGGCGGTATGTTCGCCCAGCATGGGCGGGGCCATGCGGATGGTTGCCGGGCTGGCTGACATCTGGGCGAGCGGGCTGGCGATGAGGTCCACCGAACCGCTTTCGGCCCAGGCGTGCGGCGTGGTGGCGCGCAAGTTCCGGTGCTTGACCTGCTCATCCTCCCACACGTCCGCCAGTTCGTTGTAGCGCGCGGCGGGAATGCCGACGCCGTCGAGCATGTCCTGCATCCGGGTAACGGTGAAGTTCTCGCTCCAGCGGTTGATCAGGTCCATCAGTTCGGCGCGGTTGGTCTTGCCGCGCTTCAGGTTGCTGTCGAAGCGCGGGTCGGTGAAGAGTTCGGGCTGCTCCATCAACACGGTCAGGCGGCGATAGTGCTCGTCGGTGCCGGCGGTGAGGTAGATGATGCCGTCGGCGCAGCGCATCAGGTCTGCCGGGCCGCCGCCGTTGCCGCCGTTGCCGAGGCGGGGAGGGGCCTGCCCGCTGATGAGATAATCCTGCATGATGTGGCTGACCATCGCCACCGAACTGTCGAGCAGGGCGATGTCGATGAACTGGCCCTCCCCAGTTCGGTTGCGGTATTGCAGCGCGCCGAGGATGGCGAGGGCGGTGTTGTGGCCGGTCACGAAATCGACGAGGCTGGGTCCGGTCTTGAGCGGGCCGCCGCCGGGCTGGCCTTCGGGAAGGCCGGTGACGGCCATCATGCCGCCGGTGGCCTGGAACAGCCCGTCATAGCCGGGCCGCGCCGCCATCGGGCCGGTCTGGCCGAAGCCGGTCACCGAGCAGTAGATCAGGCGCGGGTTGATGGCCTTCAGGCTCTCGTAATCGAGGCCGAAGCGGGCCAGATCGCCCACCTTGTAATTCTCGATCAGCACATCCGCAGTCTTCACCAGCTCCTTGAGGATGGCCTGACCTTCCGGCTTGGAATGGTTGAGCGTGATGGAGCGCTTGTTGCGGTTGGACACGGTGAAGAAGCTGGAATGGCGGGTCTCGATCCCGTCCTTGCCGGGCACCCACGAGAAGCCGTAGCCGCGCCCGTCGTCCCCCACGCCGGGGGCGCTCGATCTTGATGACGTCGGCGCCGAGGTCTCCGAGGATCTGCGCGCCCACGGGGGCGGCGAAGACGCGGCTCATGTCGATCACGCGGATGCCGGCCAATGCCGCCTTGGCGCGCTCTTGTCGTTGTTGCTCATCGTCCGAACCTAGTCAGAGCGGAGAGGCGGGCCAAGGCGGGGGGCGGCGCTTATCGCAGCGACGATCAAGGCGGCCTGCCGCCCAAGTCAGGGCTTATCCCGCCCGCCAAAGCCGGTTAGCGCGGGCGCCACGGACACATGAAAAAGGGACTGGGCGAGATGAAGACGGCCATCATCACCGGGGCAGGCAGCGGCATCGGCCTTGAAACCGCAAAGATACTCCATGGCGAAGGCTTCGCCATCGTCGGCGTCGGTCGCAGCAAGGACAAGCTGGCCACGCTGGAGGCAGAGATCGGCAACCCCGACCATGTGCTGGCGATATCGGCGGACCTTACCGACCCTGCGGCGCCCGCGCGGATCGTGCAGGCCGCGCTGGACCGGTTCGGCCGGATCGACGCGCTGGTAAACAATGCCGGTGTCGGCAGTCCGAAGCCGCTGGACGAAACCGACGACGAAACGCTGGACGATTTCCTCGACATCATGCTGGTGGCCCCGTTCCGCCTGTGCCGCGATGTGATCCCGCACCTTTCGCAGGGCGCGAGCGTGGTGAACGTCACCAGCACTTTCGCGCATATCGGCGGGCGGCGGGGCGGCGCCTACTCGGCGGCGAAGGGCGGTCTCAAGTCGCTGACCGAACATATGGCCTGCGAATACGGCCCGCGTGGCATCCGTTCGAACTGCGTGGCACCGGGCGTGACGATGACCGACATGGTGCGCCACCGTTTCGAGGATGAGGGCTTCAAGCGCGCCAATGTCGAAACCACGCCCTATCCGCGGCTTGCCCAGCCCGGGGATATCGCTTCGGTGATCGCGTTTCTCTGCCTTCCCGGCAGCGAGATGATCAATGGCCAGTCGATCGTCGTCGATGGCGGCTGGACGGCGACGAAATACCTCTCGCCCCGCGTCACCCGCACCACATGGGTCGAGCCTGACGGACAGTAAGCGGGGCTAAGGCGCGGTGCACACCACGTTGCCGCCGCGCCGTTTCGCCTCGTAAAGCGCCGCGTCGGCCCGGTGGAACAGGGCTTCCGGATCGACGCCCCCGGCGCTGTCGGGGAAGGCCATGCCCGCGCAGGCGCCAAGCGGGAGGTAGCGTTCCTGCCAGATCACGGGAGAGGCCAGGGCGTTCATGCGGTGACGCACGCATATTTCGAGCCCCATCCGCGATCCCGTGCGGTCCAGGATCATCGCGAATTCGTCACCCCCGATGCGGGCGATAAGCCGGGCTTCGGGGAACGTGGCGCGCAGCCGGCGGGCGAAGCCGGTCAGGCAGGCATCGCCGGCGGCATGGCCCCACCTGTCATTGACGGCCTTGAAGGCGTTCATGTCGAACAGCACGATGGCGCCGATGTCCGAAAGGCTGTCGTCGCCGGCGGGCCGGTCGAGGAATTCGGACTGGAAACGGGCGCGGTTGGAAAGGCCGGTCAGCGCGTCGTTCTCCGCCATCTGGCGAAGCCGTTCCCAGCGCAGGCGTTCCTCGGTGATGTCCTGCTTCATGCCATAGAGGCTGACGGGGCGGCCGTTCTCGACACGGGTTGCCGCGGTCAGGCGCATCCAGCGCAGTTCGCCGTCGGCGCGCCTGATCTGCGCTTCCATCGAGAATCCGGAACGCGCGGCAATGGCCTGCGAGCGTAGCCGCTCGAGCGTGGCGCGCGAATCCTCGGCGTAGAATTCCAGCGTTTCGCGGCGGTCCATCTGGCGGTGGAGCGGGGCGCCGAAGATCTGGAACACACCTTCCGTCCAGGAAAGCTCTTGCGTTCGCAGATCGCAGGACCAGGCGCCGATCGATGTCAGTGCCGCTGCCTGCGCGTATAGCTGCGCCGGATCGCTTGCCATCATGCGGGCAGCGCCGGGCGCGGGGGTCATGCGGGACTGGATGACGGCGTGATCCAAAAGGCGGGAACCTCGGGGGGAAGAGGGTCGCGCTCCGTTACGGGAGCTTGGCTTAGGGGTAAGCACTTAAGGTAAAAGGAATACTAAGCATAGGGTCTTGAATGGTCTCCGGGGGGCATCATTCATTGCCGTTTCGCCAACGGCGATGCTCCCTCCCGGTCAAGCTGGCGCGGTTGTTCGCCGGCCACCGGGCGCCGATAATGCCGCCTCAATCGATCGGGAAGAGGCGATGATCCGGGGCATCCATCATGTCGGCGTGAACTGCCGCGACCTTGCGCGAATGACGCGTTTCTACTGCGAAGCCTTCGGTTTCGCGCCGGTGGACGAAGGGTTCGGCTGGGCGGACGAGCCGGTGATGGACCGCATCGTCGATGTGGCCGGATCGGCGGCGAAGGGCGTGATGTTGCGGGCGGGCAGTGCTATCTCGAACTGTTCGAGTATTCCGCTCCGCCTTCCGACATCGCCCGGCCGCTCAGGCCCAACGATCGCGGCTATACGCATTTCTGCATCGATGTGACCGATATCGAATCGGACATTCTCCACCTGAAGGCCTGCGGCATGACCTTCGGCGACCGGGATTTCGTTGACGTGGGCCATGTCCGCACGATCTACGGCTACGACCCCGAGGGCAACGTGATCGAGGTGCAGCAATGCATGCCGGGCAACGGCTTCACGCTGGAGGAACTCGGCCAGGGAAATGCGCTGCGCGCCCGGGCGGAATGAGGGGATCGGAGCCGATGCCTTCCCCGGCGTAGCGGCTGACCGAGCCGCGCGGGCTGAGGTCGGCCGCGAAGGTGTGGCGGGCGGTTGCTCCGTCCGTGATCCGGGTAAGCGCCTCTCGCGCGATGGCGGCCCAGGGGACGCGCATCGATGTTAGCGGCGGCAGGGTCCGGGCCGCCAGCGGCGTATCGCCGAACCCCACGACCGAGATCTCGCCCGGTACCGAAGTTCCGGTTCGCGCGGCGGCATGGAGAACGCCGGCCGCCATCTCGTCGTTGCAGCAGACGATCGCGCTGGGGCGGGGGCTGACGTCGAGCAGGAGCAGGCCCGCCTCGATCCCCGATTCGAAAGTGCCGTTCCCGGAAACGACCAGCGGCGGCCCCCTTCCGCTCCGGTCCGCCATGGCATCGAGGTAGCCCTGTTCGCGCAGGCGCGGTCCGGGCGAGGTCTCCGGTCCGGCGACAAGGCCGATGCGGCGATGCCCTTCGGCCGCCAGCCAGTGCACGAGTTCGGCCATCGCCGCGCGGTCGTCACAGGCAAGGCCGGGTTCGCCGGGCCGGGAGCAGGGCACGCCCGCCGCTGCGCACATTTGGGCAAGGGCGGGATCGGACGAGAGCGGCGGCAGCAGGATCGCGCCGCTCGGGCGGTGAGCGGCCAGGAACCGCTGCAACCGCTGTGCGGGATCGGCGGCGAGCAGATGGACGGCCAGGGCCGGGCCACCGTCCTGAAGTTGTGTGAGAAGTTCGGTTTCCATCACGCAGGCAAGGGCGGGGTCCGAGCCGTCGTGCAGAAGGACGATGAGCGCGGGGCGAAGCCCTGCGCTGGCCGGTTGGCGATGCGCGAAGCCCAGTTCCGCCATCGCCGCCTCGATAAGGCCGCGCGTATGTTCGCTGATGGTTGCAGAGCTGTTCACCAGTCGGCTGACGGTCTTGCGCGAAACCCCTGCGAGCCGGGCGACATCGTCCATGGTGGGGCGCGAAGGAGGTGGCATCCGGCCATCATGGGAGGGCTGCGCAGACCCACCAAGCACAATCCGCCCCGATCCGGACCGGTCGCCGGGCAATGCCCCTGCGACGACCTGATACAACCCCGTTATTGCGGAAAACGGGCGAAATCCCTAAGTGGGCGGTGCTTCCGCACTGGCGGATCCGCCCACCCCACCGGAGAATGATGAAGCCCGTCCCGTCGCAACGCCACTATGGAATGGATTGGCTGCGCGTCGGCGCGTTTGTTCTGCTGATCTTCTATCATGTCGGCTTTTCGTTCACGCCGTGGGGCTATCAGACCCCCACGCGCGGTGTCGTGGCGTGGGCCGAGATCCCGCTGCTCGGTCTGAGCGCATGGCGTCTGGCGCTGCTTTTCGCGATCTCCGGCTATGCCAGCGCGGCGCTGCTCAAGAAGGACGGCAACAACCGCGTTTTCCTGAAAAGCAGGGTGCTGCGCCTTGGCATTCCGCTGCTGTTCGGGTTGACCGTGGTGGTGCCGCCGCAGCCCTACATGGGGCTGATCAACAGCGGCTACGCGCATGGCTACGGCTATTTCCTGCTGCACGACGCCTTCAGCTTCCGGACGGTGGGCTATGAAAGCCTTCCTGCGACGATGCACATGTGGTTCGTGATCTACCTGCTGGTCTACACGCTCCTGCTCTGCTTCGCCCTGATGGCCTTGCCCGATGCATGGCGTGCCAAGCTGCAAAAGGCCGCGGAGCGCGTGCTGTCCGGTCCTGCACTGCTTCCGGCGGGCATCGGCCTGATCTTCCTTGTCCGCCTGATTCCCTATGGCTGGACCGACATCCACAACCTGCTGCAGGATCGGGCCGCGCATCTGCATTACGGCGGGATGTTCCTGTTCGGCTTCCTGCTTCGCGGATCGGTGCCGATCCAGCAAGCGATAGCGCGGCAGTGGAAAGTGGCGCTGGTGCTGGGGATCGCGGGCTATGCGTGGGTGATCCGGGATTCGCTGCTCTATCCGGGCAATATTCCGACCCCGGCGGCCTGGGAGCAGCCGCTTTCCTTCGCCAAGTCGATGCAATGCTGGGGCACCGTGATCGCGCTGTTCGGCATTGCCGACCGATTCTGGAACTTCGACAGCCGCTGGCGCGTGACGCTGGTGGAAGCGGTCTTCCCGATCTACATCGCGCACCAGACGGTGATGGTCTTCGTGAGCTACGGCCTGCGCGACATGGGGCTGACCGCGCTTCCGGAATTCCTGACTCTCTGCCTCACCGTGGCGGGCGGTTCCTGGCTGTTCTATCTCCTCGGGCGCGAAATCGGCCCGCTGCGCCCCCTGATCGGGCTCAAGCGGCACCGCACCCGCAAGCCTGTAGATGAAAAGGAACCGGCGCTGGCCTCGATCGGCTGAGTTTCGGTTCTAGCGTGCTTCGGCAAGTTGCCGGTCTCGCCCCCGCAGGACATCCCCGACCTCGCAGGAGGAGAGCCCGCGAGGTCGGAGTCTACAAGTCAATCGCGCGCCAGCAGCAGCGCTGCCGCCATCGGGCCGCCGCCCGAGGTGCGACCGCGAGCTTGGGGTCGCCGCCGATCTGCCGTTCGCCGGCCGCGCCGCGAAGCTGGGTCACGGCCTCGTGCGCGAAGCCGAAACCGTGCAGCCGGCCCGCGCCGAGCTGCCCGCCGAACGTGTTGAGCGGTAATTCGCCATCGCGCGCGATGCGCTTTCCACCTTCGATGAAGCGGCCGCCTTCGCCCTTGGGGCAGAACCCGAGCCCTTCCAGCCAGGTGATCGGCAGGAACGCGAACCCGTCGTAGAACTGCACGGTATCGACATCGGCCGCCGTGTAGTCGGTGCGGGTCCAGAGATCGGCGCCGGTTTCGTAGGCGGCGAATTCCTCGACCTGATCCCACGAGTAGCGATCCACCGAACCGGACATGGCGGCGATGCGGATCGGCGTTGCCGTGACTTCGTCCAGCGCGTCACCCGCCGAGACGATGACGACGGTGGAAGCGTCCGAGAAGCGGTCGCAATCGTAGAGGCACAGCGGCGTGGTGATCATCCGCGCGACATGTACTTGTCGAGCGTCAGTTCTTCCTTGGTGATCGCCCGGGCGCGCGGGTTGGCCATGGCGTTCTTCGAACCGTTGATGGCGATCTGGGCGAGCTGTTCGCGCGTCATGCCGTAGCGGTGCATGTGCCGGGCCGCATACTGCGCCGTCCAGCAGGCTGCCGACGTGGCCCAGAACGGGCTGGTCCACTGCGAGGACCCGGTGACGGTATCCTGCTTCGCGCCGGACATGTACTGAGCCGGATCGGCCATGCCGCCCGCTTCGTAGACCGTGCGGAAGCAGATGACATGGCGGCAGACCCCCTGCTTCACAGCCATGGCCGCCATGCCGATGGCGGAGAGCTGCGCGGGCTGTTCCATCGCGCCCATGTGCCACTTCGACTTGATGCCGAGCACTTCGATGAGGTCTTCGCTGCCGACCGGGGAGAAGGCGGTATAGCCGTTCATCTTGCCGGGGTAAGTGAAGACGCCGTCGATCTGGTCGAGCCGGAGCCCGGCATTGTCGAGCGCTTCGCGCACGGCATCGACCGTGAGAAGCAGCGGATGGCGCGGCAGGCGCACGCCGACTTCGGACTGGCCGACGCCGGTGATATAGGCTTCCTTGCCGGCCATCAGGCGACTTTCTCGAAGAGGGGATAGAATATGCCGTCCTGTTCCTCGAATGTGACGCGAACCTTGTCCTCGAAGTCCACGGTTTCCACGGGGCTACCGACGATGTTCGTGGTGAGAAACACGCCGGGCGCGCCGTCCAGCTTCACGCGGGCGATTACGTAAGGCACTTCCAGCCCCTTGGCCCAGGGCTGGTGGTTCACCGTGAAGCTGTCGATCGTGCCGGTTCCGGGAACGGCGTGAGGGGCAACGTTCTCCGACTGGCAATGGCGGCACAGAATGCGCGGCGGATGCGTGAATTCTCCGCAATCGCCGCAACGGGTGATGTTGAGCTGTCCTTGGCCACCGCCGGTCCAGAAGGCGGTGTTTTCCTGGTCCAGCTTGGGCTTGGGCCTGGGTGGATTCATGTCGGGTCTCTCCCCTGTTTTGCCGCGACAGTTCGGTGTGGCGGGGCTTTGCGTCAAGGCGAGCGGGGGATTGATCGCGGGGGCGCGCGCGATCCTTTCCCGCATTCACCGCTCAGCGCAGACCGGGCATGATCTCCTCGGCGATCCACTGGGTGTAATCGCGATAGGCCTCGATTCCGGGCAGATTCGGGATCGGGATCGAGCTCCAGGTAACGCCCCATTCGGCCAGTTGGCCAAGCCGGTCCAGAAGCTGCTGCCCGGTCTGGCCGGGCCGGGCGGAAGGGTCGTGCTGTACTTTGTGCCCCTCACCGACGCGCGCTGTGGAAATGCCGTAGAACACGTCCGCAAGCTGGCCGTTGTAGTCCGGCTGCGAGCGGATGAAGTCGATCCTGTCGGGGATCGTCTCGGGCTTCGTCAGGAACGGCCACCAGCCTTGCGCATAGCGCGCGGTGCGCTTCAGCACGGCATCGGCATCGCCGCCGAACCACACCGGGATATGCGGTTTCTGCACCGGCTTCGGTTCGAAAGCGACATCGCGGAAGGAGACGTACTTGCCCTCGAATTCCGGGTTTTCCTGGGTCCAGAGCGCGAGGATCGCCTGGATGTATTCCTCCGCCATGGCGCCGCGTTCGTGGAAGGGGATGCCGAGCAGGGCGAATTCGTCCTCCAGCCAGCCGACTGCGAACGTGATCGTCACGCGGCCGAAAGAAAGCCAGTCCATCGTCGCCAGCGCCTTGGCGGTGACGATCGGGTGCTGCGCGGGCAGGATGGCGATGCAGGAATTGACCCGCACCCGCTCTGTGGCCCCGGCGAAGTGGCTCATCGCGGTATAGGCGTTGAAGTAGAATGGGCCGGAAAGATCGACGTGGGCTTTCGGGATCACGTGATGCTCGGGCACCGCGATCATCTCGAACCCCAGCTTTTCCGCCCATTTGGCGAGCGCGGTCTGGTCCGCGCCGGTGACGGCCAGTTCCCATGGCTGCATCGTCGCCTTGAGTTCGAGCATGTGCGGCATCGCGAATGCGAGTTTCAAGAATTCACCCTTCAGTCGATCACTTTGCGGGCTATCAGATCGTCCATTTCGCTTTCCGACAAGCCCAGAAGCTCGCGGTAGACATAGCCATTGTGCTCCCCGAGCAGGGGAGCGCCGCGTTCGACCTGCGGGCCTTCGGGGCTGATCCGCCATGACGGACCGATGATCGGACGGGTTCCATTGCGGTGATCGCTGACCATGCGGAAGGCATCGCGGCCCCAGAGGAAACCGTCCGAGCAGAGGTCCATCGAGCTCATCGCCTTGAACGCCGGAACGCCCGCGTTTCTGAGCTTTTCGGCAAGGTCTGCGGCGTGGTGCGGGCGGGTGAGCGAGGAGAGTTCGGCATCGAGTTCGGCGCGGTTGGTCAGCCGGTTCGCCAGCGTCGTAAAGCGCGGGTCGTGGCGAGGGCAGGGGCGCCCAGCGTGTTGCAGAGTGCGCGCCATTCGGCCTCGTTCGCCACCGCGATACTTGTCCAGCCGCTCTCGCCGCAGGGGTAGAAACCGTGCGGGGCCATCTCCGGGTGGTGGTTGCCGTCGGCCTTGGGCACGTCTCCGGTGACGCTGGCGGCGAAGAGGCTGTCTCCGACGAGGCTGGTCATCGCCTCCACCGCCGACAGGTCGATGAACTGGCCTTCGCCGGTGCTCTCGCGGTGGTGGAGCGCGGCCACGCAGGCGAGTGCGGCAAGCGCGCCGGCGGTGGAATCGCCGTAGCGGATGTTCATGCCCTTGGGCGTCTCGCCCTCATGCCCCACCAGCGCGGTGAGGCCGGAGAGCGCGGCGAAGCAGGGGGCGTAGCCGGTCTGATAGCCCAGCGGGCCGTCGCTGCCCCACATCTTGATCGCGCACTGGATGAGGTCCGGCTTGATCGCCTTGAGGCTTTCGTAATCGAGGCCGGACCGCTCCATCGCGCCGGGGCGGATGTTGTCGATCAGCACGTCGGCCTCGGCGATCATGCGCTTCACGAGGTCCAGCCCCTCGGCGGTCTTCATGTTGACCTGAACCGAGAGGATCTCCTGATTGATCGAGAGGAAATAGGGCGCGGCGTCGATGTTCACGCCGCCATAGGCGCGCATCTCGTCCAGGTTGGAGCGGGATTCGATCTTGATCACTTCCGCGCCGAGGTGGGCGAGCAGCTTGCCCGCGTAGGGGCCGGCCCAGACTTTGGTGAGTTCGACAAAGCGGATGCCGGCGAGGGGGCCTTTCCGGTCAGGAAGCGGCATCGAGGATATCCTCCTGATCGGCGCCGAGACAGGGTGCTGCGGCCTTCACCGAAACCGGCGTGGCGCTCATGCGGTAGGCAGCGGTGGGGTAGGAGACGTCTCCGAACGCCGGATGCACCGCCTGCTGGAAGAAGCCGCGATGGACGAACTGTTCGAGGCGGGGCAGGTCATTCGCGGTCTGGACCGGCACCATGGCGACGCCCGCCTTCTGTGCGGCCTCGGTAATCGGATGCTTGTCCTGCCGGGCGATCCAGCCGGTGAAGTGTTGGCGGAATTTCGCGACATTGGGCGCGGTGCAGTCGAACTCCAGCCAGTCCTCCCGCAGTTCCCGCGTCCATGCCGGATCGCCCATCAGCGCGCAGAGGCCCTTCCAGTGCGCGCGGCTGGTCATCAGCAGGAAGACATGCCCGTCGCGGCAGGCAAAGGACGTGCCGGGGCCGCCCATGTCGTAGGCGGTGCGTTCGTCGCTGGGCTCGGCCTCGCCCGCCAGCATGCGGTCGAGCACGCAGTCAATGCGGTTCAATTGCACTTCCACTTCGGAAATATCGACGAACTGGCCCTGACCTTTGCGGCGCAGGCGCAGCAGCGAGGCCAGGGCGGCCAGCGCGGCGTCGATCCCGGCTTCGTAGTCCGAGAGGAACCGGCCCGCGCCTTTCAGCGGCGGCTTGTCGGCAGGCGTTTCGCTAGGGCTGTGATAGGCCCAGCCACCCGCCGCGATGACGTTGATCGGGCGGGCGGATTGCCAGCCTTCCGGCGCATCCTGCCCGAACGGCGTGACCAGCGTGTGCACCAGCGCGGGATGCGCTGCGGCGACCGCTTCGGGCAAGAGGCCCATCGCCCTGCACCAGCCCGCGTCGTGATCGTCGATCAGGCCATGGGCGCGAGCGAGCAGGCGGTCCAGCACCTTGCGATCCGCGGCATCGGCAAGGTTCAGCACGACCGATTTCTTGTTGGTATTGAGGTAGGCGAACAGCGTCGATTCCCCCGCCGCGAACGGCCCCATCGCGCGCGTCGGAGCGCCGCCGGGGCGTTCCACCTTGATCACTTCGGCGCCGAGATCGGCCAGCAGCTTGCCGGTATATTCCCCGCTCACCCGCTCGGCGACCTCGATCACGGTCAGCCCTTCGAGGGCACCTCTGCTCGTCATAGCGATTGCCCGTCGTCGATCGTGAATGTGGCGCCCGTCACTTGCGCGGAGGCGTCGGAAAGCAGGTAGAGCAGGGTGGGCGTCAGCGCCTCGGCATCGAGCAGGCGGCGGCGGTGGAGGGCGGCGATGTCGGCTTGTCCGCGCTCGCTGGCGAACCAGTCGGTGTTGATCTCGGTGGCGATCCAGCCGGGTTGCAGGGTGTTGACGTTGATCCCCTGCCGCATCCATTCGCGCGCCAGTTGCCGGCCCAGGTGGGCAAGACCCGCCTTGGTGGCCGCATATAGGGCATCGCCGGTGCCGCTCTGCAGCGCGGTGATCGATCCGATCAGCACCACGCGCCCGCGTTGATGCTCGCGACTGCCGCCCGCGATCAACCGCCGTCCGGCCTCGCGCGCGACCAGCATCGCGCCGAGCAGGTTGGTATCGAGCACGCGGCGCAGCCCGTCTTCCGGCACATCGGTGGAGCGGCCGCCGGTGCCGACACCGGCATTGCAGATCACGCCATCGATCGTGCCGAACCGGGCCTCTGCCGCATCGAAGGCAGTGCGCACCGAAGCCTCGTCCGTCACGTCCAGCTCGACCGCCAGCGCCTCGCCCAGTTCCGCCGCCAGCTTGGCGCAGCGGTCCACCCGCCGCGCGCCCAGCACGACGCGTCCGCCCGCAGAGGAAATGGCGCGCGCGAAACCGGCGCCGATCCCGGAGGAGGCGCCGGCGACGAAAACAGTGCGACCCGATAGTGAAAACGTCATCAGCGTTGAAGGGCCCTAAAGTCAGGTTGATAGGGCGGCAGCGCCATGTACTTGTCGATGGTCTGTTCGAAGTGGCGCACGCGCACTTCCTGATAGTCGCCCAGGGTGATGCCGGGCTTGGCACTCGCTTCCAGACCTTCCTGCTGGGCGTAGAGGTTGTCGGTATCCTGATCGAGGATATGGCCGAAACCGGGGTCCATGCCTTGCGCCTCTGCAAAGGACTGGTGATCCTGCAGGATCTCCACCTCGGCCGTTTCCACCTCGCGGCCGTCCTTGGGCTTGGGCCGCATGAACATCACTTCGTAGATCGTGCGGCGATGGTCGCGCGCGTCGGGGCGGAAACGGTAGATCATCGGCAGCGAGATGCCGGGGAACAGGAACAGGTTCGGGAAGAACGTGTAGCTGTAGGTATCGAGCAGTTCGGTATCCGAAACGTGGCTGAGATCGGTGTTCGTTGCCGTTTCGAACATGTCGCGGAACATGTCTGCCATGACCTGCCGCGCGCGTTCGCCCGCCTTCAGTTCGGGCTTGCTGCCGCCCAGCGAGGAACTGTCGCCCAGCGTGAAGTTGGCGATGATGTCCGCCTCGCTGTACTTGTCGCGCAGTTTGGGGCTGACCACGCCGAGCGTGGAGATGAAGCGGTCCACGTGATCGCCGTAGACATCGTACTGCGAGTTCACGTCGCCATTGGCAGGCGCCACTTGCGGGTGCGTGTCGCCGACGTGATAGGCCTCCATGAAGGCCTCCATCGTCAGCTTCCAGTTGGCCGGATAGCTCTTCTGGACGTGGAGGTAGATGTAGCGATCCTCCAGCTTCCACGCCTTGAGATGAGCGAGGGCCTCGGCGCCGAGGTACTCTTCAAGGCCGGGCGCGGCGGGGTCCGATGTTGATCCAGACGAAGCCGCCCAGCCGCTCCACCCGTGCTTCGGGCAGGCACATCTTCCGCGTGGCGACATGGGCGAAGTCCCACTTTTCAGGGATTTCCTTCAGCGATCCGTCGAGGTTCCAGGTCCAGCCATGGAACGGGCACTTCAGGTTCGCCGCGAAGCCCGCCGTGCCGGAGGGCTTGAGCTTGGTGCCGCGATGGAGGCAGGCGTTGAAGTAGGCGCGGATCTCGTCATCGTCACAGCGGGTGACGATGAAGGAGTACGATCCGATGTCGTAGACGTAATAGTCGCCCACTTCGGGAATGTGATCCTCTCGGCAGGCCATCTGCCAGGTGCGCGTCCACATCCGCTCGAACTCCGCTTTGGCGAAGGCGGGATCGGTGTAGCGCTGCTTGGAAACGTCCTCGCTGCCGAGGTAGTGGTAGCTTTCGCTGGCGGCCCAGGCGGGGGCGGCGTTGCGGTCTGCGGCGATGATGTCCTGCGTGGATTCGGCGGGGCAGCGGGCCTCGCCGGGCTGCAGCGTTCCGGTGGCGACGTTCATTCCGAGGCTCCTTATTCCGCCGCTTCGAGCGTCGGCGTGCTCGCATGTGTTGCGAGGGCAGGGCTGATTTTCTGGACCGCGCCGTCCTTCATCACGAAGGCGACCTTTTCCGGCCCGGCGAGGATGGAGATATCGGCGATCGGATCGCGTCGATCAGGATCAGGTCGGCCAGATTGCCCGGCGCCAGTGTGCCGAGTTCGCCGCCGTATCCCATGGCGAGGCCGCCGTTGCGGGTGGCGCAGACCAGCGCCTCGGCCGGGGTGTAGCCGTAGAAATCGACGAAGGATTTGAGGTCGCGCCCCTGCGTGCCCTGCGGGCTCCAGCCGAAGCCATAGTCGCCGCCGATCAGGTGGCGGATGCCGCGCTTGCGCAGTTCGGTATGCGTGCGCAGCGAGTTTTCCAGCAGATCCGGAATGTTCATGTAGCCGCCCAGTTCGGGCGAGAGGCCATGCGCCGAAGCCTCACCCGCCATGATCTGCGCGAAAAGGCCGACGGTGGGCACCACGAAGATGCGGTCCCGCGCCTCCTCCATCATGTCCAGCAGCTCCTCGTCCACGTATTCGCAGTGGAACAGGCCGTCCACGCCCGCCCGGACGCAGTGCTTGGAGCCTTCGATGGAGCGGGTGTGGGCGTTGATCTTGCGGCCATAGGCATGGGCCGTTTCGGATGCGACGCGCACTTCCTCGAACGTCATCGGCGTCGTGTTGCCGGGCGTGCCGGGGTAGAACGGATCGCCCGAGACATCGAGCTTCACGTTGTCGATCCCCTCGCGGCAGTGGAGGCGCACGGTCTTGCGCATCTCTTCCACGCCGTCGACGATGGCGGAGGGGCCGATCCGCGGATTGTGGAGCTTGCTCTCATCCCCCATCGCGCCGGTGACGGAGATTTCGAGGCCACCCGCACGGATGCGCGGGCCGGGCAGACGGCCGGCGTTGACCTCGTCCCGCACGGCGACGGCCAGTTTCAGCTTCGCCTCGGAGGCGCCGTAGGCAGAGGTAAAGCCCGCCTCGATCAATGCCTTGGCCCCGCGCGCGGCGGTGAAGACCTGCGTTTCGGGGCAGGGGGTGATCAGATCCTCGGTCGCGCAGACATTCTCGAACGAGAGGTGCGCGTGGCCTTCGACCATGCCGGGCATCAGGAACATGCCGCTGGCGTCGATCGTGATGTCGTCCGGCTGCGCGACGGTTGCGGTGCCGACCGAGGTGATACGGTTGCCCTCGACCACAAGGTCGCCCTTGATCGTGCTTTTGCCCGTCCCGTCGAATATCGTGGCGTTCTGGATCAGTGTCCGTCCCACGGTTTTTCTCCTTCTGGCCACGGGTGTTCTCGTGGCTCTTGGGGAGGCAGGTTAGGAGGGAGGTGCGGCGCGGCAAATGACGGGCCGGGCAGAGGGCTTGTCCTGTACCGGAAGGCCCGGCGGCTACGTGGTGGCGGTTTTCCCGCTGGGGCAAGTCGCAAGGCACGGGGAGCGCTTTGCGCGGCCTCCCGGCTGCGGCATCACCTATGAAAACCAAACGAAGAGGACCGGGCCGGACTTATGGGCAACCTTCATGTCACCATGACCGACATCGACGGCGTGAAGCACGAATTTTCCGATGTGGATGAGGGCGTGAGCCTGATGGAACTCGGCCGTGGGCGCGGGGTTGCCGGGATCATGGGCGATTGCGGGGGAGGCTGCGCCTGCGCGACCTGCCACGTCTACATTTCGCAGGACTGGTGGGACGAAGTGGGTGAGCCGGACGAGGTGGAGTTCGCCATGCTCGACATGGTGGCGGACGTCATGAAGGACACCAGCCGCCTGGGCTGCCAGATCAGGATGAGCGATGATCTGGACGGCTTGGAAGTCACCGTGGCGCCTGCGTCGGGGTACTGATCCTTCCCCTCGGGGCAAGCCTTGGTTCGAGGGCGGGCATGGCTGGCCGTCGCCGCGCGGTCCATAGAACATGACAAGAGGCGGCACGAACCGCTGCATCAATTCACGGGACAGGGTACATGGCAACGTCAACGCAAATTGGGGCAAGCGAAGACCGGATCAGCGAGCGGCGGGAACTCACCGCCGAAGAGCAGGCGCTGCTGGGCAGCGGTTCGCTGGCCGATACCACGATCCAGGCGCAGCCTAACCCGTTCTACCGCGTCATGCGCCACGGCGATCCGATCCACTATGACGAGCGGCTCGGTTCCTGGCTGGTGACGCGGCACGAGGATATTGCGCAGATCCAGTCCGACCCGGTGACCTTCTCGGTGAAGCACGGCTATTCCGAACAGCAGGCGCGCGGGATGCGGGAGGAGTTTCAGGCTTACCTCGAAGAGCATGGCGGGGGCTATTTCCCGGACGCGATCATGTCCGATCCGCCCTATCACACACGCATCCGCAAGCTGATGGAGCAGGCCTTCACCGCGCACCGCGTGAAGGAACTGGAGCCGCGCATCACCGAAGTGGTGCGCGGGGTGATCGCCGATGTGGTGGCGCGCGGCGATGGCCGGTGCGATGCCGTAAAGGACATCGCGATTCCGCTGACCATCCGGGTGATCGTGGAGCAGCTCGGGCTCGATCAGGGCATGGAGGAGCAGATTTCGCGCTGGTCGGTCGCGGTCACCGCGCAGATCGGCGCGATGCAGAGCCGCGAGACGATGCTGGCCAATGCCGCGCAGATCGCGGAGCTTCAGCAATACCTGATCGCCAAGATGAGGCAGCGCGAGGCGAACCCGTCGGAAGACATGCTTTCCGATCTGGTTCATGCGCAAGTTACCAATGAGGATGGCGGCAAGGAGAAGCTGACCTTTGCAGAGGCCGTCTCGCTGGTGCGCGCCACGCTGATCGCGGGCAACGACACCACTGCGACCGCCATCGGCAACCTGTTCTACGTCCTCACCACGCGCCCCGGCATGGCCGAACTGCTGGAGAGCGTGGCGGACGACGATCGCCAGCTGGGTCGCTTCGTGGAGGAGCATTTGCGCGCCGAACCGCCGGTGCGCGCGCTCAGCCGCATGACCACGCGCGAAGTCACCGTGAACGGCACGACGATCCCGGCCCATGCGCATATGCTGCTGGTCTACGGATCGGGCAACGTGACGAGACGGTGTTCCCGGAGCCGCGCAAGTTCGATCTGACGCGCCCCAATCTCGGCCGCCACGTGGCCTTCGGCGGCGGCCCGCACCGCTGTATCGGGCTGGCGCTGGCGCGCATGGAAGTGAAGGTGGCCGCGCGGGAGATCGTCCGGCAGATGAAGAACCTGCGTCTCGCCATTCCCGAAAGCGCGATCCGCTACACGCCCACCGTCGCCACGCGCACCATCGAGTCGCTGCCGATCACTTTCGAGGCGCGCTGATGGAACTTGCGGGCAAAGTGGCGGTCGTGACCGGCGGCGCCAGCGGCATCGGCCGCGCCACCGTGGAACTGTTCGCGGCGGAGGGCGCAAAGGTCGTCATCGCCGATATCGCGGACGAGGCGGGAGAAGCGCTGGCGGAAAGGCTGGGCGCTTCGGCGGTCTATCAGCGCACCGACGTATCCGATCCGGCGGCGGTGGAGGCGATGATCGAGGCCGCCGTCTCCCGCTTCGGCGGGATCGACGTGCTGTTCAACAATGCGGGCATGTCCTGCGGCGCGTTTCCCAGCTTTCTGGACGATACGCTGGAGGATTTCGACCGGGTGATGCGCGTCAACGTGCTTGGGCCCATGCTGGGCACGCGCAATGCGGCGCGGATCATGGCGAAGGCAGGCCCAAATGGTCAAAAACGGGGCGGCGTGATCCTCAACAATGCCTCCATCGCCGGCACGCTCGCAGGCCATGCGATGATGACCTATCGCGCGTCGAAGGCGGCGCTGATCCAGTTCTCCAAGTCCTCCGCCATCGATCTGGCGCGGCACGGCATCCGGGTGAACTGCATCGTGCCGGGCCATGTGCGCACCGAATTGTCCTCGTTCGGAGAGAAGGGGGCCGAGAACGGCCTTGCCGCGCGGATCGAGGAGGGGGTGAATGCGGTCTACCTCTCCAACCAGCTCATCAAGCGGCGCGGAGAGCCGGAGGACGTGGCGCAAGTGGCGCTGTTCCTCGCCAGCGACCGTTCGCGCCACATGACCGGCGCGGTGATCCCGGTGGAAGGCGGCGTGACCGTGGGCGATCCGGTCAACCATCTGGAGCAGATATTCGACGCTCGCGCCGCGGCATTCGCGGCGATGGAGCGGCTCGACGGCTGAAGACCCCGAAGACGGGGCGAAGCATTGGAAGCGGTGGTGTGCCGCTTCCCGGGGAGGAGAGGGACCATGAGGAACTGGCTGAAGGCCGCGCTGGCGGCTGGAACGGTGCTGTCTGGAATGGACGGCGCCTATGCACAATCGCAGCAGGCATCGCCGGGCGGCGTTACGATCCACGAAGGCGATATCGTCGTCACCGCGCGGCGGCGTGACGAAAGCCTGTCCACCGTGCCGGCGGCGATCACCGCCCTCAATGCCACCGATCTGGTCGAGCGCGGGGTGAAGACCGATTCCGACCTGCAACGCATCGCGCCGGGCCTGACGATCCGCCAGACGCAGGGCAACAACTCGCTGACCTATTCGATCCGTGGGCAATCGGCGGATACGTTCTCGGGTTCGCCCTCGGCGGTGATCGCCTACCTCAACGAAGTGCCGCTGACGATCAACAGCGCTTCCTCGTTCTACGATCTCGAGAACGTGCAGGTCCTGAAAGGCCCGCAGGGCACGCTGTTCGGGCGCAATGCCACCGGCGGCGCGGTGCTCTACAATTCGGCCAGGCCCAGCGACAAGCTGGAGGCGGCGCTGACCGGCCGGGTCGGCAATTACGGCATGTGGGAAGGCGAGGGGATGCTGAACGTGCCCCTGCTGGCGGACAAGATCCTGCTGCGCGGCGCCTTCGACGTGATCCGCAAGGACGGCTACATCCGCAACCTGCTCAACGACGAGCGTCTGGGCGACATCCGCCGCGACAGTGGCCGTGTGACGCTGACGGTGGAGCCCACCGACACGATCAGCAACACCACCATGCTGCAATATACCAACACGCGCGCACCAATACCGGTGCGTCCTACACTTACAGCGTCTATTCCTGCGGCCAGACCAACAACGGCTTCGCGCTGACCTGCGGGGCAGGGCTGCTGTTCGGGCCGACGCTCGATTCCGTCGCCGGACCGGGCGCGTGGGAGGCTTATCTCGCCGCGCATCCGGATGCCTATGCGCCGGGCCTGATCGACTACGTGAACGAACAGCGCCGCATCGGGCCTTACAAGACGCGCCATCCCGGCGGGGCCAGCCACCATGGCAAGGACTGGTTCCTCACCAACACAACCGAAGTCGACCTGAGCGACAGCGCCAAGCTGCGCAACATCTTCGGCTGGTCGGATTCGAAAACCCGCTCCGAACAGCCTCAGCTCGGCGCGCCTTTCGTGACGATCCTGACCGCCAATGCCGCTGCGGGCGAGTTCGGAAACCAGCTGAAGGTCCGCTCCGTCTCCGAGGAATTGCAGCTGGTCGGCGATGCGATGGATGGCAAGCTGGACTATATCTTCGGCTATTACTTCCAGAAGCAGCGCAGCGACACGCTCTGGCCGCAGACCTATTTCGATGTCTCGCCGATCATTCCGCCCAGCTACGTCACCAACAACTTCCGCATCCGCAACCGGACCAATGCGGTCTACGGCCAGGTGTCCTATGCCGTGTTGCCGGACCTGAAGCTGACCGGCGGCCTGCGCTACACCTGGGAGCGGGTCTCGATCGCCCAGTTGCCCGGCGCGACCTATACTTACGGCGCGCGACCAGAAGAAGACCTTCTCCGATCCGTCATGGGAAGTGGGGCTGGAGTACAAGGTTTCGCCGGAGTGGTTCGCCTATCTCAAGACGCGCGGCAGCTTCCGTTCGGGCGGCTTCAACGGTGCGGCCCCGCCGGTCAACGCGACGGCTACCGATGGCGGCAACCTGTTCAATTCCGAACACACGCAGGATATCGAAGGCGGCCTGAAGTACGCCGGTGACGTGATGGGCCGCCCCGCGAACTTCGCCAGCGCCGTGTTCATCCAGTGGGTGCAGGATGTGCAGCGCGTGGAGTTCCCCGATCCGGATGGCCCCGGCGGGCTCGCCTCGATTGCGGTGACCGCCAATGTGCCTTCGGAACGCATCTGGGGCTTCGAGGCGCAGGGCAATCTCCGCCCGGCGACGTGGCTCGAACTGGGCGGTTCGGCGGCCTATACCAAGGCGACGTTCACGAACGGAAACATCGAACTGTTCGGCACGCCCTATTCCTATGGTCCGGTAGGCGATACGCCGGAGTTCTCCGGCACGGCCTATGCGCAAGTCTTCCTGCCGGTGGGTGAGGAGGCGGGCGAAGTCTCGCTGCGCGGCGACCTTTATGGGCAGACGGCGCAATACTTCTCCAATGCGGCCAACTCGATCGCGCCGGGAACGAAGCTGCCGGGCTATGTGCTGGTGAACGGGCGGCTCGACTGGAACGGGATCATGGGATCGGACTTCTCGGCCGCGCTCTTCGTCAAGAACGTGACCGACAAGGCCTATTTCGTCGGCGGCATGACGCTGGCCGCAGCGCTGGGCCACAATGCCGCTGCCGTGGGCGAGCCGCGCACTTACGGGCTGGAGATCCGCTACCGATTCTGAACGAAGGCGGTGATTTCCCCCGCCAGCCTGGCGGGAATTTCGAGGTTGAGCAGGTGGCCGGCGCCTTCATGGTCGATCCGCGACACCTGCTCGCTCGCAGCATCGATCAGGGCGGCCATGAGCCGGAAGTCCTCGGTGTCGCGGCTGCCGGTCAGCAGCAGGGTCGGCGTGGCGAGATCGGTCAGCCGCTCGGCCTCGGGCAGTTCCGGGCGCTGGTCGTCCTGTATCCATTGGCGGCCGTGAAAGGCTTCTATCCCGGCGCGGAGCCGCTGTGACTCCAGGCTTTCGCGCGTGGTTTCGAACAGGGGGTGATTCCACCAGAGCTCCCGGGCGGACGCGATATCGCCGCCCCGTGCGGCGCGGCCGATCGCTTTCCAGCGCTCGATCCAGTCCGCGCTCCAGGACCAGCCCAGCATGAGCGGGCTGACCATCACCAGCCGCCGCACGCGCTCCGGGTGGTTCAGGGCGAAGTTCAGCACGGTGCCCCCGCCAAGCGAGAGGCCGCACAGGTCTGCTTGCGCAATGCCGAGGGTTTCGAGCAGGGCGAGCAGGTCGTCCGAATGGGAGAACGGCACGCCGGGAGCGCCGGTGGAATCGCCGAAGCCGCGCTGGTCGTAGGCGATCAACGGAAGGTCGGCGGGCAGGGCGGCCACGATCGGCTCCCAGTCGTGCCGGGAGCCGCCGAAACCGTGGACCAGTACGAGCGGCGTCCCGGATCCCTCGCGGCGGTATCCCGAAAGCGTGGCTCCGCCGGTTTCGATGCTGAAGTCTTGCGTCATGCGCAGGAGGCTAGCGCGCCCGCACGCATGACGCACTGATCAAATCAGGCAGAGCCCATGTAGCGGCCGCCATTGGTGCTGATCGTCTGCCCGGTCATGTAGCTGGCTTCCTCGGAGGCGAGGAAAGCTGCCGCCGCCGCGATGTCCTCGACCTTGCCGAGGCGCTTGACCGGGAGGGACTTGCCATAGGCCTCGGCGTCGATCGGGGCCTGGCGCAGCATCGGCGTGTCGATCGAGCCGGGCGGGATCATGTTGGCGGTGATGCCGGTGCCGCCCAGTTCCATCGCCAGCGCCTTGGTCATGCCGAGCAGGCCGCCCTTCGACGAGACGTAGTGGCTTTGCGCAAAGGAGCCGGACTGGGTGGAAGAGGAAGTGATGTTGATGATCCGCCCCCACTGCGCCGCCAGCATGTCCGGCACGATTTCCTTGGTAACCAGCCACGGTCCCTTGAGGTTGATGCGGATCACCTTGTCGAACTCGTCCTCGCCGATATCCAGGAAAGGCGTGAAGGGTGCGATGCCGGCATTGTTGACGAGGATGGTGATCGGGCCGAACGTGCCGCGTGTTTCGTCGGCGGCGGCCTTGATCGCGGCCTTGTCCGAACAGTCGGCGGTGATCGCCAGGGCCTTGCCGCCGGCTTGCTCGATCAGCCGCACCGTTTCGGCCGCGCCTTCGGGATTGAGGTCCCATACGGCGATGGCGGCCTTGTCCTCGGCAAGGCGCAGCGCGATGCCGCGCCCGATGCCCGAGCCGCCGCCCGTGACGACGGCGACCTTGCCTTCAAGCGAACGTGTCATGAAATTCTCTCCCGCGGATGCACTCGATTTGCGCTGAACGGGTGAACAGCGAGCGCCCCGGGAGTCAAGAACCCTTGTTACATGCGTTCGGCGAAACCGCCGTAGCGGCCTTTGTGGAACAGCATGGGATCGTTCTCGCGCACTGCTTCCATGCGCAGCACTTCGCCCAGCACGAACCAGTGGTCGCCCGCTTCGGTTACCGAATAGAGGCGGCATTCGATCGCGGCGATCGAGTCCGCGATGATCGGCAGGTTATGGTCCGATACCGTATATTCCACGCCGACGAACTTCTGGTCGCCCTTGGCCGTGACGGCCCGGCAGACTTCTGTCTGGTCGCTGGCCATGACGTTGACGCAGAAATGCCCGGCCTTCTCGATCAGCGGCCAGGACGAGGACTTCCTGTCGGGGAAGAAGCCGACCAGTGGCGGATCGAGCGAAACGGAGGTGAACGAGCCGACGACCATGCCCGCGGGCTTGCCATCGTCGAGCGCGGTGATCACGCAGACGCCGGTCGGGTAGCTGCCCAGGACCTTGCGGAACTCGGCCGGGTCGATGGTGGTCGTGGTCACTGGGTCTGTCATCCTGTTACTGCGATGTTGCGACGCATCATGGCTTGAGAACTCCCTCCATCCGTCGGGCGGTTTCGTCAAGCCATTGGCGGAAGAGCGTCACCCGCGGAAGCTTGCGGATATCCTGGTGAGTCACGAACCAGAATGCGCGGGTTATCCGGCATTCGGGCAGGACCTGAACCAGTCTCGGATCGGAATCGGCCATGAAGCAGGGCAGGACGCCAAGCCCGCCGCCGCTGGCGACGAGACTGTGCTGCGCGGTGATGCTGGGCGAGCGGATCGCCGCCTTCAGGCCCGGCTGGATCTCGTCTAGATAGCGCAGTTCGGGCGAATAGAGCAGGTCGGGAATGTAGCCGACCATGGCATGGCCCTCCAGCAGGTCTGCCGGGCGCGCGGGGCTGCCGTGGGCATCGAGATAGTCCCGCGTCCCGTAGAGGGCGAGCGTGTAGTCCGAGAGCTTGTGCGCCACCAGCGGCCCGGTGCGGGGGCGGGAGAGCATGACAGCGACATCCGCCTCGCGCCGGGTCGGGCTGAGGAACCCGCTGCTGGCGACGAGATCGATGGCGAGGCGCGGGTGTTCAGCCTGGAATCCGGGCAGGTGCCGGGCAAGGAACCAGCAGCCGAATCCTTCCGACGTGCTGATGCGCAGGGTGCCGTAAAGGCCGTCGCTGCCCTGGGCGGGTTCGGTGATCCGGCCGGCTGCGCTGGCCATGGCCTCGACCGAGGAGAGCAGGGTTTCGCCTGCCTCGGTCAGTTCCTGGCCGCTGCGGGTCTGTTCGAACAGCGTGGTGCCGAGCGCGGCTTCAAGGCGGCGCAGGCGGCGTCCCACGGTGGTGGGGTCCACCCCGAGCAGCCGTGCCGCTCCCGCCAGTTGCCCCGCCCGGGCGATGGCGAGGAAGGCCTGGTAGTCGCTCCAGTCAATGGAATGCATCGTCAAGGTATCGTCACTGCGGAGAATTGTCCGTCCGGCTGCAAATGTGCAGTTATCGATGGCGTATTTTCAGCTTGCCTGCAAATCGGACCGGGACCACCTACCCCTCAAAGAGCGCTTGCGGGCGTTCGGGGAAAGAAATTGCGAAAGGATGAGGAATGCGGCTGATTGACCACTTCGTTGTCGGCGGAAGCGGCGGTTCGGCCGCCCGTCTGGGCGATGTCTTCAACCCCAGCACCGGGCAGGTCCAGGCCCAGGTCCCGCTTGGCGACAAGGCGCTGCTCGACCGTGCCGTGGCCACCGCCCATGCCGTGCAGCCCAAGTGGGCCGCCACCAATCCCCAGCGCCGCGCGCGCGTGCTGTTCAAGTTCAAGGAACTGATCGAACAGAACATGCAGTCGCTTGCCGAAATGCTCGCTTCCGAGCACGGCAAGGTGGTGGACGATGCCAAGGGTGACATCCAGCGCGGCCTTGAAGTGGTGGAGTTCTGCTGCGGAATCCCGCACATGCTCAAGGGCGAATACACGCAGGGCGCCGGTCCGGGCATCGATGTCTATTCGATGCGCCAGCCGCTCGGCGTCGGCGCGGGCATCACGCCGTTCAACTTCCCGGCGATGATCCCGCTGTGGATGTTCGCCCCGGCCGTGGCGGTGGGCAACACCTTCATCCTCAAGCCGTCCGAGCGCGATCCTTCGGTGCCGAACCGCCTCGCCGAACTCTTCATCGAAGCCGGCGCGCCGGAAGGCGTGCTGCAGGTCGTCCATGGCGACAAGGAAATGGTCGACGCGATCCTCGATCACCCCGGTATCGCGGCGGTCAGCTTCGTCGGGTCGTCGGATATCGCGCAGTACGTCTATTCGCGCGGCGTTGCCGCCGGCAAGCGCGTGCAGGCGATGGGCGGCGCGAAGAACCACGCCATCGTCATGCCGGATGCGGACATGGATCAGGCCGTCAACGACATCATGGGCGCAGCCTATGGCTCGGCGGGCGAGCGCTGCATGGCGCTGCCGGTCGCTGTCCCGGTGGGTGACGAAACCGCCGAAATTCTGCGCGAAAAGCTGGTCGCCGCGATCGACAAGCTCAAGGTCGGCGTGTCCAACGATCCCGAGGCCCAGTACGGCCCGGTCGTGACCGCGGTTCACAAGCAGAAGATCGAGAACTGGATTCAGACCGGCGTCGACGAAGGCGCGGAACTGGTCGTCGATGGACGCGGTTTCTCGCTTCAGGGTTATGAGGAAGGCTTCTTCGTAGGCCCGTCGCTGTTCGATCATGTGACGACAGAGATGAGCGCCTACAAGGAGGAGATATTCGGGCCGGTGCTTCAGATCGTCCGTGCCAGGAACTTTGAGGAAGCCCTGGAGCTTCCCACGAAGCACCAGTACGGAAACGGCGTCGCCATCTTCACCCGCAACGGTCATGCCGCGCGCGAATTCGTGCAGCGTGTGCAGGTCGGCATGGTCGGCGTGAACGTTCCGATCCCGGTGCCGGTCAGCTATCACAGCTTCGGCGGCTGGAAGCGTTCCGCCTTCGGCGACCACAACCAGTACGGCATGGAAGGCGTGCGCTTCTGGACCAAGGTGAAGACCGTGACCCAGCGCTGGCCCGATGGCGGCGCGGGTGACAGCGCCTTCATCATCCCGACCATGGCCTGAGGCCGACTGGCGGAACATGGGGGCTTGCGCGGGCGTTGCCTTGGCAATGCCGCGGAACGAAAAGGACGTTTGATGATGCAGATCAGGAACGCACTCGCCCCCATGGCCGCAGCCGCGCTGGTCCTCGGACTTGCGGCCTGTTCGAAGGAGCCGGCCGAGCCCGCCGCGCAGGAAACCGGCACCGCCGTGCCGCAGCCCACGCCGAGCAGCGCTGCCGGCACCGGGCCAGCGGTGATGCCCACCGCCATTCCCGGCGCCCTGCAGGGTCGCTGGGGGCTCGTCGACGCCGATTGCACCAGCAGCCGGGGCGACGCCAAGGGCTTGCTGACGATCAGCGGCGATACGCTGACCTTCTACGAATCGGTGGCGAAGCTGGCGACGATCAGGTCCGGTTCGCCTTCCTCGTTCAATGGTGAATTCGCCTTCACCGGGGAAGGGCAGAGCTGGAACCTTGACGTCGCGCTGACATCGCCCGACGGCGGCAAGACATTGATCCGCAAGGATACCGGACCGGACGCGATGCCCGGTCCGCTCACTTACACAAAGTGCCCCTGAGGGCACCTAACCGCACCTGACAGGGACAGAGATGACCGAACAGTTTGGGCTGACCGAGGACCAGCTTGCGATCCAGGAGACCGCGCGCAAGTTCACCGCCGACCGCATCACGCCTTACGCGGCCGATTGGGACGAGAAGCACCATTACCCGGTCGATGTCTGGAAGGCCGCCGGCGAACTCGGCTTCGGGGCGATCTACGTTTCGGAGGAAAGCGGCGGCATCGGCCTCGGCCGTCTCGACGCGGCGCTCATCATGGAGGCCATGTCCTACGGCTGCCCGGCGACCAGCGCCTATATCTCGATTCACAACATGGTCGCCTGGATGATCGATACTTTCGGCGACCAGCAGCTCAAGGACCGCTATCTTCCCGATCTGGTGACGATGGAGAAGATCGGCTCCTATTGCCTCACCGAACCCGGCTCCGGCTCGGATGCGGCGGCGCTCAAGACTTCGGCGCGGCTGGACGGCGACCATTATGTGCTCAACGGCACCAAGCAGTTCATCTCGGGCGGCGGCTACAATGATGTCTATGTCGTCATGGCCCGCACCGGCGATCACAAGTCGCGCGGGATTTCCTGTTTCGTGGTGGACAAGGACACGCCGGGTGTCTCCTTCGGCGCGCCTGAGAAGAAGCTCGGCTGGAACGCATCGCCCACCGCGCAGGTGATCTTCGAGGATGCCCGCATTCCGGTCGCCAACCGCGTCGGCGCCGAGGGCGACGGCTTCAAGTTCGCCATGGCCGGGCTCGACGGCGGCCGCCTCAACATCGGCGCCTGTTCGCTGGGCGGAGCGCAGCGCTGCCTCGACGAGGCGGTCCAGTACGTGAAGGACCGCAAGCAGTTCGACGTGGCCCTGGCCGAGTTCCAGAACACCCAGTTCCGCCTCGCCGAAATGGCGGCCGAACTGGAGGCAGCCCGTGCGCTGCTGTACCTCGCCGCAGGCAAGGTCACCGCCGGATCGCCCGACAAGACCCGCTTCGCCGCCATGGCCAAGATGATGGCCAGCGATACCGGCTCCTCGGTGGTCGACCGTGCGCTGCAACTGTTCGGCGGATACGGCTATCTTCGCGACTATCCCATCGAGCGGTTCTGGCGCGACCTGCGTGTCCATCGTATCCTCGAGGGAACCAATGAGGTCATGCGGATGATCATCGGCC
This sequence comes from Novosphingobium sp. ST904, assembly GCF_001298105.1. Taxonomy (GTDB): domain Bacteria; phylum Pseudomonadota; class Alphaproteobacteria; order Sphingomonadales; family Sphingomonadaceae; genus Novosphingobium. Next base: position 28,272 of record NZ_LGJH01000161.1, read on the forward strand.
GCGACCTCCTCAAGTAAGGGGCCCGAGGACATGACGACCGACCTGTTGAGCACCGAAGCCCTTGCCCGGGAACTGCTGACCCGCCGCGAGGGCGTGGCGGGCGTGATCTCGCTCAACCGACCCAAGGCGATCCATGCGCTGACTCTGGGCATGTGCGAATCGATGCGCGAATCGCTTGGTGAATGGGCCGGCGATCCGGGCGTGAAGGCCGTGATGATCGAGCATAGCGAGGGGCGCGGTTTCTGCTCGGGCGGGGACATCAACCTGCTGCGCCGTTCCGCGCTGGAGGATCACGGCGCGGCGGGGCGCAGGTTCTTCCACGAGGAGTACCGGCTCAACCACCAGCTCTTCACTTACGAAAAGCCGGTGGTTGCCTTCATGGACGGCGTGACCATGGGCGGCGGCGTCGGCATCTCGCAGCCGGCGCAGTTCCGCGTGGCGACCGAACATACCCGCTTCGCGATGCCCGAAACCGGCATCGGCCTGTTTCCCGACGTCGGCGGCGGCTGGTACCTTTCGCGTCTCGACGGCCGCCTCGGGCAGTTCCTGGCGCTGACCGGCGCCCGGCTGGACGGTGCGGAGTGTCTCTGGGCGGGCCTTGCCACGCATTATCTTCCCAGCGAAGCCCTGCCGGAAGCCAAGCGCCGCATCGCGGCCGGGCATGAAATCGGCGGCGTGCTCGGCGCCCTGTCGGCCAAGGCGCCGGAACCCAAGATCGCCGCGCACGAGGGCCAGATCCGCAGGCACTTCGCCTTCGACACGCTGGAGCAGGTGCTGGCCTCCCTGGAATCCGACCAGAGCGAGTGGGCCGCGCGCGAGCTTGCCACCTTGCGGACCAAGAGCCCGCAGGCCTGCAAGGTCTCGCTGCGCCAGCTCGCCACTTCGCTGACGCTGGATACCTTCGCCCGGAACATGGCGATGGAATACCGCATCGGCAGCCGGGTGATCGTGCTGCCCGATTTCGCGGAAGGCGTGCGCGCGGTGATCGTGGACAAGGATCATGCGCCGAAGTGGAATCCTGCGGCGCCCGAAGATGTAACCGAAGCGATGCTGGACGCGATCTTCGCGCCGCTGCCCCAAGAGGAGGAATGGAAGCCCCTATGAGCTATGAAACGATCCTGGTTGAAACGCGCGGCGCCGTCACTCTCATCACGCTCAACCGCCCGCAGGCGCTCAATGCGCTCAACTCGGTGGTGCTGGAAGAGCTGATCCGGGCCTTCGCGGCGTTCGAGGCGGACAAGACCCAGGGCTGCGCGGTGATTACCGGCGCGGGCGAGAAGGCCTTCGCCGCAGGTGCCGATATCAAGGAAATGGCCGACAAGCCGGGCGCCGAGTTCTATTCGGAGGACTTCTTTGCCGGTTGGACCAGCCATCTGGTCAAGGCCACGCGCAAGCCCTGGATCGCGGCAGTAAACGGCTTCGCGCTTGGCGGCGGGTGCGAGGTGGCGATGATGGCGGACTTCATCATCGCTTCGGAAAACGCGAAGTTCGGCCAGCCCGAGGTGAAGCTGGGCGTGGCGCCGGGCATGGGCGGTTCGCAGCGCCTGACCCGCGCAGTCGGCAAGTCCAAGGCCATGGACATGTGCCTCACCGGCCGCCTGATGGACGCCGCTGAAGCCGAGCGTTCGGGCCTCGTCAGCCGCGTGGTGCCGCTGGAGCAGCTTCTCGACGAAGCGCTCAAGGCCGCCGCCGCGATCGCGGCCATGCCGCCGCTTGCTGCGATGATGAACAAGGAACTGGTCAACATGGCCTTCGAGACGACGCTGGACACCGGCCTCGTCATGGAGCGCCGCATGTTCCAGGTTCTCACCGCCACCGAGGACAAGGCCGAAGGCATGGCAGCCTTCGTCGAGAAGCGTCCCGGAGTCTGGAAGGGCCGCTGACGCCGTTCCTGCTCGTCAAAGGTATGCACAAGGGCGCAACCCGATCCCGTTCCGGCCCATATCGTTCCGGCCGGCGGCGGGATGACAGTGGTGCGACCCAGGGAGAGAATGTCATGAAAATCGCCTTCATCGGACTCGGCAATATGGGCGGCGGCATGGCTGCCAATCTCGTGAAGGCGGGCCATGAGGTGCGAGCCTTCGACTTGTCCGCCGAAGCCGTAGCCAAGGCGGCGGAACAGGGCTGCGAGACGTTCGCCGCGGTCTCCCAGGCCGTAGAAGGTGTGGATGCGGTGGTGACGATGCTGCCGAACGGCGCGATCGTGCGCTCGGTCTATACGGCCGAAGTCTTCGGCCATGGCCCGCGCGGGGCGCTGTTCCTCGATTGCTCGACCATCGACCTTGAAACCGCGCGCGAGGTGGTGGGGCTGGCGCAGGCCGCCGGCTACGCGATGGCCGATGCCCCCGTATCGGGCGGCATCGCGGCGGCCAATGGCGGCACGCTGACCTTCATGGTCGGTGGCAGCTCAGACGTGTTCGAGCGCGCGAAGACGGTGCTCCAGCCCATGGCCAAGGCGGCGATCCATGCCGGGGATACCGGTGCGGGGCAGGTCGCCAAGATGTGCAACAACATGCTGCTGGCGATCCACATGATCGGTACCTGCGAGGCGCTGGCGCTGGCGGAAAAGGCCGGGCTCGATCCGCAGACGTTCTACGAGATCAGTTCCAAGGCCACGGGCTACTGCTGGTCGCTGAACGACTATACGCCGATGCCCGGCGTCGGCGCGGCGAGCCCGGCGGACAACGGCTATGCCGGGGGCTTTGCCTCCGCGCTGATGCTGAAGGACCTGCGGCTGGCGATGGCGGGCGCGGAAACCTCCGGCGCCGCGGTGCCGATGGGCGAACACGCGACGAAGATCTACGAGGCCTTCGTGGAGGCGGGGAACGGCGGTAAGGACTTCGGAGCGATCTTCACGACGCTGTGAAATCCTCCCTGCCGTCCTCGTCCTTCTTCCTCTCCAGCACGAAACGGGGCACGCGCAGGCCCTTGGTTCGACCGGTCAGATGATACTGCCGGCAAAGCGCGCAGCGATAGGGCCGCAAGGTAACGGCCGCTTTCGCTGCGCTTGCAGCGCTTCCGCCTCGGCGGCGTAGCGCCGCTTGCGCTGGCAGATGCCGAAGCGCGTTCGCATGGGTTCAGCCCAGCAGCCGCGCGCCCAGCAGCATGAGCAGCTTCACGTCGATGGCGTAGCCCTGCGTGCGCCACGCGGCGATCGCCTGTTCGATCCCGGCAAGTGGCACGCGGTGAACGACGATATCCTCGCTGTCCACGCCGCCGCCTTCGCCCACTTTCACAAGGTCATGCGCGCGGAACAGGGTGAAGCTTTCGCTGACCATGCCCGGCGAGGAATAGAATTCTCCCAGGTTTTCCATGCGGCCTGCGTGAAAGCCGGTTTCCTCTTCGAGTTCGCGGGCGGCGGCGACGCTGGCGTCCTCGTCGGCGCTGTCGTCATGGTCGCCGACGAGGCCGGCGGGCAGTTCGATGCAGCGCTTGCCGAGCGGCACGCGGTACTGGTCGACGAGGATCACATGATCCTCGGCGTCCACCGCAAGGATCACGGCGGCGCGGATGCGCGCGCGCGGCTGACATATTCCCAGCGGCCGCGCTTGCGGGTGGTGATGAACCGGCCCTGCCAGATCACTTCGTCCGGCGCGTCGGCATCGGGCGGCAGGGGAAGGGCGGAGATATCGGTCATATTTCGATCAGCCTGTCGGGAAGTTCGTTCACGTCGTCATCGGCGCGAGGGAAGTGCTGGGAAAGGATCGCGCGACTTTGCCGACCGCCACGATCATGCCGTCGCAAATGCGGCCTTCGCCGACATGGGCGAGCATGGCCGACATCGCCTTGCCCCAGACTTCGGGGTCGACCTTTTCGGCGATGGCGCGATCTGCGACGATCTCGGCGCGGTGCTCGCGCATGGAGAGGTAGATGAGCACGCCGGTACGGCCGGTGGTGCGCTGCTCGGCGCCGATGCGGAAGGCGCGAACGGCATGGGCATGGACGCGCATGGTCTTGATCTGCGGCGGAACCAGCCAGAACTTGAGCGGCTGCCAGAACTGGAGCAGCAGCATCGCCCCGAACTTGATCGCGGCCACGCCAGCCGCAAGGCCCAGCAGCATGCGCGGGGTCCACTCGTGGCCCCAATCGGCCAGCAGGCGCTCGTAAAGGCCCATGTAGAAGCCCGGCGCGATCACCAGCGCGCCCAGCGCGAGGAAGGCGACGATCGCCGACCATGCGAGCGCGACGTCGGTATAGCCGTCCGAACGGTCCGCCAGAACGGTGACGATCTCGCCGGCGCTGTGCATTTCGGCCTCGCCCACGGCCGCGCTGATGCGGTCACGGTCCTCGGCGGAAAGATAGACGGGTGTCGGCATAGTCTCAGTCCCCCTTACCAGCTTCCGCTCGCGCCGCCGCCGCCGAAGCTTCCGCCGCCGCCCGAGAATCCGCCTCCGCCTCCGAAGCCGCCACCGCCGCCCCAGCCGCCACCGCCGCCCCAGCGGTCGTTCGTCATCGTCGTTGCCGAAGCCGCCGGGCATCCAGATGATCGGGCCGCCGAAGCCGCCCCGCCGCCTGCCGCCGCCGCGCGCTTCATTGACCATGGGCATGACCACGAAGAAGACGATGATGAGGATGAACACGATAACGCCGAACGGGAAGCCGCCGCCGCTGTCCTTGCGCGCGGCATCGGCATCCGCCGCCACCTTGCGCGCCTGGTCGGGCGGCAGGGTGAGCTGCTTGACGAGAGCGTCGGTCCCTGCCTCGATGCCGCCGGGATAGTCGTCGGCCTTGAAGCGGGGGAGAATGTCGTTGTTGACGATGAGGAACGAGAGGCCGTCGGTGATGATCGGCTCAAGGCCGTAGCCGACCTCGATCCGCACCTTGCGCTCATTGGGCGCCACGATCAGCAGGGCGCCGGTGTTCTTGTCCTTTTCGCCTATGCCCCAGGCACGGCCGAGTTGATAGCCGTAGTCGGAAATCTCGTAGCCCTGAAGGCTGGGCAGGGTGACGACCACGAGCTGGCGGCCGGAGTTCTTCTCCAGCGCGTCGAGCTTCTGCGTGAGCCGGGCTGCGACTTCGGGCTGCAGGAGATGGGCATCGTCGACGACGCGGCCGGTCAGTTTCGGAAACGTGGGCTCGGCGGCTGCATGCTGGGCAAGCAGCGCGCCGAACGCCAGGAGGATGGCCGCGAAGACGGCCCTGAAACGTGTCACGTTATCAGATCTTGCCTTCGAGGCTCGGCGCGACGTCCGCCCCCGGGGTGGCCGCCTGATAGGGAACCAGCGGGTCCGCGCCGCGCAGCTTGGCGCCGATCATGGTCGGGAACGTGCGGACTTCGGTGTTATAGTCCTGAACCGAGGCGTTATAGTCGCGCACGGCGATGCGGATGCGGTTTTCCTGGCCCTCGATCTGGGTCTGGAGCATCTGGTAGTTCACGATCGACTTGAGGTCGGGATACTGTTCGACGCTGACCAGCAGGCGCGACAGGCTCTGGCCGAACTGCGATTGGGCGGCCTGGAACTGCTGCATCTTGGCAGGATCGTTCAGGTCTTCCGCATTGACCTGTACGCTGGTCGCCTTGGCGCGCGCCTCGACCACGCCGGTCAGGATTTCCTTCTCCTGCGTTGCGGCGCCCTTGGCCACGGCGGCGAGGTTGGGAACGAGGTTGGCGCGTTCCTGGAAAGCGGCCTGGACGTCGGCCCACTTGGCCTTGGCGGCTTCCTGCTTGGTCGGGACCGAGTTGAAGCCGCAAGCCGCCAGCGAAAGCGCTGCCGCAAGGGCCAGCACGGCGCGGCTCTTGCGGGCCAGGTTGGAAAGGGTCATGCGTGATCCTCCTGATCGGCGCGGCCAAGGAGCCACGCCTGTTGTCCGCATAGATAGCAGGCGGAGGTCCCGGTTCAAGGACAGTCGCATTGCGCGGCCACGATGAACATCGCGGCGCAACCTATTGTTACAGGACCGATTGTTACAAAAGGTCCGATGTGGCAGGTTCGCGCAGCCGCCCGTGGACGGAACAGGATCGAGGGGAAAACGACCCATGCTTCAGGAATTCAAGACTTTCATCGCGCGTGGCAACGTGCTCGACCTCGCCGTCGGTGTGATCATCGGCGCGGCTTTCGGCAAGATCGTCGCCTCGCTGACCGACGACGTCATCATGCCGTTTATCGGCCTCATCACCGGAGGCATCGATTTCAGCAACAAATTCGTCGTGCTGGGCACCGTTCCGGCCGGCTATACCGGCCCCATGACTTACGCAGGGCTCAAGGCGGCAGGTGTCGCCATGTTCGGCTATGGTGCGTTCCTCACGGCGATCATCAACTTCCTGATTCTCGCTTTCGTCATCTTCTTGATCGTGCGCCAGGCCAACCGCCTGCTGCCCAAGAAGGAAGAGCCCGCGGCGCCCACCGGCCCCACCGAAGTCGAACTCCTGGCGGAAATCCGGGACGCGCTTAAGAAGGACTGAGGCTGAAAAATCCTCTGTGAATTGCAGAAGGGCGGGGTCATTCCCGCCCTTTTCTTTTCCGGCCGGCGCCCTATATGAGGTTCCGCCGGTTTCGACCGGATATGATGATAAACTGCGCCGTATAATAGGCACAGCGGACCCGGGGGCGGTACCCGGCGGCTCCACCATCACCCGTTCCTTCGGAGTTTTCCGGTGGGACAGCCCTGTTGTCGCAGGGGTGATGACGGGGCCGAACTAGGATCGACGTGTGTTGAAAAGCGGTGTTTTCATTCGGGCTGAGTAACCCGTTCAAGGCTCAAAACTCACAAGTGCCAACGACAACGAAGCACTCGCTCTCGCCGCGTAATTCTAGGGGCTAACGCCCTGACGTTACAAAGCTAAAGCGCGGTTGGACCCACCGGGCAACAGAAGGGATTCCAGGGGTTCGGGGTGTACCTTGCAACAGAAACACCCCACCTTCCCGGCCTGAAACATGCAGGCGGGCAACCTTGGAGAAGGGGAAGCGGAATGGCTTATTCCGGCAGTTGCCATTGCGGCGCCGTGTCCTTCACCGTCGATGCCGATCTTCCTTCCGAAGCGATGAGCTGCAATTGCTCGCATTGCCGCCGCAAGGGTTTTCTCCTGACATTCGTGCCCGAGGATGCGCTTGGAATTTCCAGTGGCGAGGACGCGTTGCGGGAATATCGCTTCTACAAGCACAAGATCGTGCACCGTTTTTGCACAACTTGCGGGTGCCAGCCTTTCGCCGGTGCGCAAGGGCCGGATGGCACGCCGATGGCTGCCATCAACTTGCGCTGCGTGCCCGAGGCGGACCTTGGCAAGCTGGCGATCAGGCCGGTGGACGGCGCGAGTTTCTGAGATTTCCCGTCAGGCTGCGTCCGGCCTTGCCTGTCCAGCGATCTGGCCCGGAGCCTGAGCGGTTATCAGGGCAGGGGCACCGCTGTCCTCCGGTTCGGATGTGGTTTCGAGCTTGGCCAGTTCGACCTTTGCGGCGTTTTCGGCTTTCTCGTACTTGATGCAGTCGAGAATTTTGGCGCCTGCCATGAAGACGGCGCCCGTGCACGCCAGGAACAGCAGCTTCCCGCCCCAGCCGGGAAAGCGCGTGATGTACACGCTGCCGCGTTCCACGGCGCCAAGCGCAAGGGCGTAGATGATCATGAACGCTTCCCAGCGTGTCTTGATCACGAACAGTCGGCTGAGTTTCTGAAATATTCCCGGTTTTCGAAACATTCCCATCCTCACGTCCTGCCCGGCTTGCGAAAAGGCCCGCCTGAACCAGGGGCAACCCACTGGCGCCGCCGGGCGCCATTACGTTATCCGGTTCAGCAACACCCGTGCCAACCGCGTGTTCCCGCGCGGCTTTCGAGCAGGGTGAATGTCCTATGTAAGTTATTCCGACGCAAGCTGTAAGCTGATCCGACGTGGTGCCACTTTGGACCGTAAATGGCGCATGTTGCCATTCCCGCCGGGATGCGGCATAGGATAGGCATCCTCCCCAGGACAGTCTTGAAAAGAATTGTCACGGTCGCCGCTCGCCCGATGGGCCTGCGCGCGCAAGGAATGCGAGGAATGATGACTGACAGCGTTGAACGTTCGGGCCTCCGGGTCGACGCCGCACTGGTGCGCTTCGTCGAGGATGAGGTTCTGGCCCCCATCGGGCAGGATGCAGGTTCGTTCTGGCTCGGATTTGCCGATCTGCTGGCCAATTTCGCGCCGCGTAACCGGGCCCTGCTCGAAACGCGCGATGCCTTGCAGGCCCGCATCGATGAATGGCATGGCGCGCGCGCCGGCCAGCCGATCGAACAGGAAGCCTATCAGCAGTTCCTGCGCGAGATCGGCTATCTCGTGCCCGAACCGGGCGATTTCACCATCGGTACGCGCGGCGTCGATGCGGAAATCGCGACGATGGCGGGGCCGCAACTGGTCGTTCCCGTGCTCAATGCCCGCTTCCTGCTCAATGCCGCCAATGCGCGCTGGGGCAGCCTTTACGATGCCTTCTATGGTACGGACGCGCTCGATGCCGCTCCGGCGCAGGGCAGGGGCTATGATCCGGTTCGCGGTGCCGCAGTGATCGCGGCGGGGCGCGCATTCCTCGATCAGGCTCTGCCGCTGGCATCGGGAAGCTGGGTGGATGCCACCGGTTTCGAAGCAATTCTGGCCGATCCGGCGCAGTATGTCGGGCAGACGGCGCAGGGGCGGCTCTATCGTTCGAACGGCCTTGCCATCGAGATCGTCGTCGATCCTGAAACCGAAGTCGGCCGGTCCGACAGGCTGGGCATTTCCGACATCGTTCTCGAAGCGGCGCTCACGACTATCGTCGATCTGGAGGATTCGGTCGCGGCGGTCGATGCCGAGGACAAGCTTGCGGCCTATGCCAATTGGCTGGGCGTCATTCGCGGCGACCTGGTCGAGACTTTCGAGAAAGCCGGGAAGGTCCAGACCCGCGAGCTTGCCGGCAACAGGCAAGTAACCACGCCTTCCGGCGAAGCGTTCGAGCTGTCGGGGCGGAGCCTGCTGTTCGTCCGCAACGTCGGCCACCTCATGACCAATCCGGCGATCCTCCTGCCTGACGGCTCCGAAATTCCCGAGGGGATCATGGACGCGGTGCTGACCAGCGCCATCTCCGCGCAGGACGTGAAAGGGCTGACCCGCTTCGGGAACAGCCGCGAAGGCTCGATCTATATCGTCAAGCCGAAGATGCACGGGCCGCAGGAATGCGCCTTCACCAACGACCTGTTCAACGCGGTCGAAGACCTGCTGGGCCTGCCACGCCACACGATCAAGGTCGGCGTCATGGACGAGGAACGGCGCACCTCGGCGAACCTGGCGGCCTGCATCCATGCCGTGAAGGACCGTATCGTCTTCATCAACACCGGCTTCCTCGATCGCACCGGCGACGAGATTCACACATCGATGCGGGCCGGGCCGATGATCCGCAGGAGCGCGATCAAGGGATCGGCCTGGATACAGGCCTATGAGAAGCGCAATGTCGCCATCGGGCTGCGCCACGGGCTTTCCGGCATCGCGCAGATAGGCAAGGGCATGTGGGCCGCGCCAGACATGATGCGGGACATGCTGGAGCAGAAAGTGGGCCACCCCAGGACCGGCGCCAATACGGCCTGGGTGCCGTCACCCATCGCGGCCACGCTCCACGCAATGCATTATCACGCGGTGGACGTGTTCGGCCTGCGCAAGGAAATGGAAGGCGCAGAAATTCCCTCCCTTGATCTGCTGTTGCAGGTGCCGCTGGCAGATGGCGCGAATTGGTCGGAGGAAGAAGTTCGCGAGGAACTCGACAACAATGCGCAGGGGCTGCTGGGCTATGTCGTACGCTGGATCGATCAGGGCGTCGGCTGTTCCAAGGTTCCTGACATCGATGACGTGGGGCTGATGGAAGACCGCGCCACGCTGCGGATCTCCAGCCAGCACATCGCGAACTGGCTGCTGCACGGCGTCTGTTCCGAAGCGCAGGTACTCGATTCACTGCACCGGATGGCGGCCAAGGTCGATGCGCAGAATGCCGGCGATCCGCTCTATGAACCGATGGCGGGCAATTGGGATGCTTCGCTGGCATTCCGCGCCGCCTGCGACCTCGTGTTCAAGGGCGTGGCCCAGCCCAACGGCTATACCGAGCCACTGCTCCACGCATGGCGCCGGAAGAAGAAAGTACTGGTTTCGGATAAGTTTTTCGCTGCAGCCTGAACCGATCTTAACTTTAAATTGAGCTATTCCCTCCTAGCGTCTAACGGGAAAACCGGGTCGCTAGGGGGGCTGGCGTGAAGGAAGAAAAGATCAGGCGCGCGCGTACGCGCGCCATGGTTCAAGTGCGTGTTTGCAGTGAACGTGGGGAAGGCGAAGCATTCGTGCTTGATGCCAGTTCGCACGGTATGCGTCTGACCATGTCGAAACCGCCTGAGCGGGGGGAGCGTGTGCGGATGGTCGTCGGAGGGCAATCCATCTCCGGCGAAGTGCGCTGGCGGCTGGGCAACCGGTGCGGCGTGGCCCTGCGCGAACCGATCAGCGTGATAGCGTTGATCGAGGGCGGAGATATTCCCATCACGCTTTCCGCGGCTGCCGCCGCGCGTGACAAGCGGCAGGGCCTGGCCGGCATCCTGGCTTCAGACGGGCCGCTGCTGGGCCGGGTTCTTCAGTTCGCCCTGATCGCGGCGGTGCTGGGCTGCGGAGCCCTGATGGTTTCCCATTTCGTCACGGCGAGCATCGGCTCGCTGGAAGCGGCGCGGGAAACCGTGGCGGGCGCGGGCGATCTTTGACGCTGGGCGTCAGGCGCGGGTCAGTTCCCGCGCCACGCTCACGAATTCATCCACCGAAAGCGTTTCGGCGCGGCGCTGCGGGTCTATCCCGAGGCGGTCCACCGCGTCGAGCGCCCCCGGCACGCCCTTGAGGCTCTGGCGCAGCATCTTGCGGCGTTGCCCGAAGGCGGCTTCCGTCACGCGCTCAAGGATACGCATGGAAACGCCTTCCGGCGCATCGCCGGGTTCGACATGCACGATCGCGGACATGACCTTGGGCGGGGGCGTGAAGGCACTGCGATGGACCTTCATCGCCAGCTTCGCCTTGGCGCGCCACTGGGCCAGCACCGCGAGGCGTCCGTAAGCCGAAGTGTCCGGCTCGGCCACGATGCGGCGGGCGACTTCCTCCTGGAACATCAGCGTCAGCGAAGACCATTGCGGAGGCCAGCTTTCGCCGGAAAGCCAGCCGATGAACAGCGCCGTTCCGACGTTGTAAGGCAGGTTGGCGACCACGGCATAAGGCCCGTCGAAAAGGTCGGCCGGGGCGATCTTCATCGCATCGCCTTCGATCACCTTGAGTTTGCCGGGAAACGCGGTTTCCAGTTCTGCGAGCGCGGGCAGGCAGCGGCGGTCCATTTCGATGGCGGTCACGGTTGCGCCGGCACGCAGCAGCGCCCGCGTCAGCCCGCCGGGGCCGGGGCCGACTTCCAGCACCTGCTTGCCTTCCAGCCCGCCGGGGATCGCGGCAATGCGATCCAGCAACTGTTCGTCGAACAGGAAATTCTGCCCCAGCGCCTTCGACGCCGAAAGCCCGTGCTTCGCGATGACTTCGCGCAAGGGAGGTAGGGTGGTCATTTGCTTGCTCTCCGGCCGGCGCATTCGCCGGCCATGCGCAGCGCCGCGATGGTGGCGCCGGGGCTGGCCACGCCCTTGCCGGCGATGCCGAAGGCGGTTCCGTGATCGGGCGAGGTTCGCACGATCGGCAGGCCCAGGGTGACATTGACGCCCGCATCGAAATCGAGCGTCTTGATCGGGATAAGTGCCTGATCGTGATACATGCAGAGCGCCACGTCGAACTTCTCGCGCTCATGCGCGGCGAACAGGGCGTCGGCGGGGTGAGGGCCGGTTACGGCAAGCCCCGATTCGCGCAGCGCAGCGATAGCGGGGGCGATCGTCTCTATCTCCTCGCGGCCCATGCGGCCGTCTTCCCCGGCGTGGGGGTTGAGCCCGGTAATGGCGATGCGTGCGGGAGAAAGCCCGAAATCGCGGCCAAGGGCATGGGCGACGATCCGCGCCTTGCTCTCGATCAGATCGCGGGTCAGCAGGGTGGGCACCTCGCAAAGTGCGACGTGGACCGTCAGCGGGACGGTGCGCAAGTTGGGCCCTGCGAGCATCATGACCGCGCTTTCATGCGGAATTCCGCAGGCGTCGGCGAGGAATTCGGTCTGGCCCGGCTGGGTAAAGCCGATCTCGGCTAGCCGCGACTTCGCGATGGGGCCGGTGACGACGGCGCCTGCCTCGCCCGAGATGGCAAGCTGCGTGGCACGGGTGAGGGAGTGCAGCGCCAGCGCGGCGCCTTCACGATCGGGCGCGCCGAACGATGCGCCGGCATCCTCGCTTCCCAGCACCGGGAGTGCTTCGCCGAATAGGCTCGCGGCCTCGGCCGGCGCGGCGATGCGCGCTACGGGAAGGTCGATCCCCCGGCTGCGCGCGGCGGCGACAAGCACGCCCGCGCCGCCGGTCACGAAGAAGGGCGAAAGTCCGGCCTCATGCCGCCGGGACCAGGCCTCGGCGAATAGTTCCGGGCCAACGCCCGCCGGGTCTCCGAGCGAAACCGCGAGGGCGGCGCGCCGTTGGAACTGGCCGCCATGCTTGCCGCCCCTGCTATCGTCAGTTGTATTCGATCACCGCATCGCGGCGAAGATCGCGCAGGTACATCTGCGCGCGCTTGTTGATGCGGTCGTCTTCGAGCTGCGACATGACCTGGTCGAAGTTCGGACCCGAATCGACCTGCTGCGGATCGTCGCGGCCGCAGAGCATCAGGATGCGCACACCCTCGGTCAGCGAGCCGAACGGGGGCAGGGTCTCGCCGGGCGAGAGGTTGAGGATCGAGGCCTGGATCGGGCCGGGCAGGTCGCGCGCCTTGACCTGATCGTTGGCGACGACCTGTGCGCCGATCGTGGCGGCAACCTTGTCGACGTCACCGCAGCCCTTGGCGGTCTGGATGGTCTTGGCGAAGCTTTCGGCCCTGGCATTCGCCTGCGCTTCGCTAATGCCCTTCGGGAATTCCATCGAGATCTGCTTGAGCGCGAGCAGCGCGTCGCGCGGATCGGCGGTGAGCACCTGACGCTTGTCGATCAGGTAGAGGATCGAATAGCCGCCGGGAATCTCGATCGGACCGGCGAGCTGGCCGGCCTGCATGTCCCGCGCGGCGGTGCCCAGTTCGTTGGGCAGCTGGGCAAGGCGAATCCAGCCCAGATCGCCGCCGACCGCAGCCGTCGAAGCCTGCGAGTACTGGCGCGCATAGGCCACGAAGCTGCCGCCCTGACGGAGCTGCTGCATGATCTGGTTGGCGTTGTCGAAGACCTGCTGCTGCGAATCCGGTGTGGCTGCGAGATAGATTTCGCCAAGCCGGTATTCCTCGGTGCCCTTGGCGGCCTTGAGGCGATCGATCACTTCGTTCACTTCGTCGTCGGAGACGTTGACGAAGGGCTGGACGTTGCGCTGGAGCAGTCGCTGCCACGACATTTCGCCGCGGATCTGGCGCTTGAGCGAGTCCGGCGAAGAACCGACGCGCTTGAGATAAGCGTCCATCGCCTGCGTGTTCTGGTTGAAGTTCTGCGAGGCGACGCGGGCGTAGGACTGTTCGACTTCGGCGTCATCGACGGCGCGTCGGCGGCCTTGGCTTCCTGGATCTGGAGCGTTTCGTCGATCAGGTTGCGCAGCACCTGGAGGCGCAGGCGCTTCTGTTCTTCTTCGCTGATCTTGCCCTGGTTGGCGGCGAGGATCAGGGCGAGGCGCTGGTCGACGTCGGTGCCGGTGATGACGGCGCCGTTGACCACGGCAGTGGCGCGGCGGACGTTGGGATTGTCGTTGCCGAAGATCTTCACGTCGTCAGGGATGACGATTTCGCCCTGGGGGGCGGACTGGGCGAAAGCAGCGCTGGACGACAGTGTCGCTACCCCGGTGCCGCAGGCGACCAGGGCGCCGCAGGCAAGAGCCGCGCGCTTGATGAACTTGTTGCCTTGGATTGCTTTCACCTTGACCTGTATCCCGTATTCGACCCGTACGGCCGACGCCGCTCGATGGAAAAATTCGCCGAGGGGCATCTCTTCGGCCCTATGTCGGCACGCGGCTTAACCGAAACTGAGCACGTCCGATAGTCGCTTTGCAGCACGGTGCCAACGCCCGCGACGTTCCGCGTCCACCATGGCCGGATTTACCACGCGCCGATGTTCTTGAGCGCGAAGCCGAGCTGGAACGAGTTGCCCTTGCGAGCGTCTCCGAACGTCACGTAGTCGCGCCGCCAGGTGAACGAGACCTGGAGGCAATCGTCCTCGTAAGCCATGCCCACGCGGGTGCGCAGGGGCTGGAAACCGTCGGAGCCGTAAGTCGGGTCTTCGTTGCGGTCGGTCAGGTTGACCACCGCGGAGCCGAACATCGACCAGTAGTTGGCGAAGGCGACGCGGCCGGCGGCGCGCACTTCCTCGCGGTCCTTCAAGTCCTCGATGTCCATCGAGATGTCGCGGTTGAGCTTGGTATAGCCGAGTTCGAGGTAGGTCTGGTTGTTGCCCAGCGCGATGTCGAACTCGTTGCGACGGACCGCCAGCGTGTCCTTGTCGACGCGGAAGCGGTGGATGATGTTGAAAAAGTTGCGATAGCGCAGTTCGGTGCGGCCGACGATATCCGAGGTCTTGCTGGTGAGGCCGGTGCCGTCAGGCAGGATCGAGGGCTTGTTGCTCAGGCGGACCGACTGTCCGATGGTGGACTTGATCCGCCAGCGTGGACGTTCGAACATCCAGTCGAACCCGTAAGTGACGCGCGCGCCGTCCTCGAACCGGTCATAGCCGGGGAAGCGGTTGAGCGCGAAGAGGTTGGAATCCTCAAGCTCGATCGCGCGCGAATCCTCGTTCGGGATCGCCAGGTTCTTGACCGGCGGCGTGGCGACGAACTGGATGCGCGGGGTCAGCACCTGGCTGCCGCCGAACACCTGCCCGACCAGCGGCCACTTCACGTCCACCGCGGCGAGTGCGATCGCGCGGCCCTGCCACCCCGCATTGCCCCGATAGAGCGCGGTGGTGGTCAGGTCGTTTTCGTCCGAGTGATAGACATCGCCGCGCACGAGGCCGGTGAAGGTCACTTCCTGGCCCAGTCCGGTGATCTTGCGCAGCGACCACTGGGTGCTGGCGAAGGCGCGCTGGGTATCCTGACCGTCGACGCGGGTGACGGCCATGGTGTTGACCTGCGTCTCGATCTTGCCGCCGAGCAGGGGGTCGTCGAAGCGGTGGCGATAGTCCAGCACCGGCAGTGCCACCGGGATCATGCCCTGGTCGCGGCTCGATTGCAGGGTCTGCGTCGCGTAGCCGGCGAAGGAGAAGTAGCTGTCCTGGTCGATCCGCTCCAGTTCGACCGACGAACGCAGGCGATCGTCGCGCGAGATGTCGTAGCGGCGCACGAAAGTACGGTCGGTCGCGCGGCGGATCGAGGCGGTGATGCTCCAGTTCTCGTCGAGCTGGAACTTGCCGTTGGCGAAGATGTATCCGCGGAAGGCGCGTTCGCGGTTCGGGTCGGGATTGCTGCTGTTGATCGGTATGCGGTTGCTAGAGGTCGCATAGCCGGTGATCTGGTAGGCACCGAGGTCCGTCAGGGCGCGGTACTGGAACGAGGCCATCGGCGCGGCCTTGGTATAGGCGTGAAGCGAGCCGGTGAGGTCGCGGTTTTCCGCGATCTTCCAGTAATAGGACTGTGCAACCTCGATGCCGTTCGACGGGCTCGACCGCAGGTCCGGCACGAGGAAGCCGGAAACCGCGCCGCCATTTGTGCTGACCGAGAGACCGAACAGCGGAAGCTGCACGGCGCCGAACAGTTCGAGGCGGGCATCGCTGAACCGCACGCGATTCTGCGTCTCGCTGTAGACCACCGTCTTGGCGACGACGCGCCAGGTCGGGGTCTTGGGGCAGCCTTCGTCGTTTTCCACCGCGCAGCCGGTATAGGCGGCGTGCTGGAGTACGACGTCGCCATTGGCGATGCGCTCGCCCTTGTTGGCGGCGAGGCGGCCGCCCTGGCGCATGACGAGAAGCAGGTTCTCCATCATGCCGGTCTTCAGTTCGTCCGTCAGCTCGACACTCTCTGTGTAGAGCTGGTTGCCGTCCTGATCGACCATGCGGACATTGCCGCTGCCCAGGATCTGGCCGGTCTTGCGGTTCCATGTCACCTTGTCGGCGCGGACGGACTGCTTGTCCTTGCGCAGCACGACATTGCCGGTGGCGGTGACGAATTCGTCGTTCTGGGCATATTCGACGGTGTCGGCCTCGAAGGCGATCGGCACGGTATCGTCGGTAGAGGCGGGCGGGGCGGCGGGCGCACCCTCGATCGGCCCGGTATCGACAGGACGCGAAAGGTCCTGTGCCCAGGCACCGGCAGGCAGGCCGATGCAGGCGATTCCAAGGGCGAGCGCGCGCAGCGAAATAGGTCGCAAGCGGCGATCGGGGGCTTGCAGCGGAGACGGCGCGGCAGGGAGCATCACTTGCCTATCGCACCGCCTGTGCCT
This sequence comes from Novosphingobium sp. ST904, assembly GCF_001298105.1. Lineage (GTDB taxonomy): Bacteria > Pseudomonadota > Alphaproteobacteria > Sphingomonadales > Sphingomonadaceae > Novosphingobium. The sequence goes on from NZ_LGJH01000161.1 coordinate 44,695, forward strand.
AACTGCAATCCGCTGTTGCGGTGAAGCGCACAAGTTCGGCGCTCGCCCACGTGATTCAGGAGATCCCATGAATATCCAGTTCCTTGACGCCGCTGCCCCCGCCCCGGCGCGTCTCGTCGCCCGCTTCGTGAATCAGGATTCGATTCCGGCCGATATCGAGCAGGTTCTTGTCGAAGGCGCTAAGGCTTCGCGGTTCGCGGGCAAGGCTGGCCAGGTATTCGAGGGCTTCGTGGAGCGCGACGGCAAGGTGGTGCGCGTGGCGCTCGCCGGGATCGGCGCGGCGGACGGCAAGGACCGCAAGGGCGCGATCGAGCGCGCGGGCGCAGGCATCGTCGCCCGTTACCTGACCTCGGGCGAGACGGCGGTAACGCTCGACCTTACCGGCGCCGGCCTTTCGGCGGACGAAGCGGCGGGCGTGCTGCTGGGCGCGGTCCTGCGCAGCTGGCGCCTCGACACCTATCGCACCAAGCTGGCCGACGACGCCAAGCCGAGCCTTGTGGACATTGCCGTGGTCGGCGCGCCGGAAGGCACCGAGGCGGTCTGGGCGGTGGAGCAAGCCATCGTCGAGGGCGTGTCCTTCACCCGCGAACTCGTGACCGAGCCGGCGAACGCGATCTATCCCGAAACCTTCGTCGCGCGCTGCGAGGCGAAGATGGCGGGCAGCGGCCTCAAGGTTCGCGTGCTGGACGAGAAGGAAATGGCCGATCTCGGCATGGGCTCGCTGCTCGGCGTGGCGCAGGGCTCGGTGCGCCCGGCGCGCCTGCTCGTGCTGGAATGGCTCGGCGGCGCTGACGGCGAAGCGCCCGTGGCCTTCGTCGGCAAGGGCGTAACCTTCGACACCGGCGGCATCTCGATCAAGCCTGCGGCCGGCATGGAAGACATGAAGTGGGACATGGGCGGCGCTGGCGCCGTTGCGGGCACCATGCTCGCCCTCGCGCTGCGCAAGGCGAAGGCCAACGTGATCGGCGTGTGCGGACTTGTGGAGAACATGCCTGACGGCAATGCCCAGCGTCCCGGTGACGTCGTCACCTCGATGTCGGGGCAGACCATCGAAGTCATCAACACCGACGCGGAAGGTCGCCTGGTGCTCTGCGACGCGCTGACCTGGGTGCAGCGTGAATACAAGCCCGCCAAGATCGTAGATCTCGCCACGCTGACCGGCGCGATCATTCTCAGCCTCGCCCATGAATATGCCGGGCTGTTCTCGAACAACGACGACCTTGCCGGCCAGCTCGCCGCCGCCGGCGACGCTTCGGGCGACCGCCTGTGGCGGATGCCGATGGGCCCGGCCTACGACAAGATGATCGACAGCCCGATCGCCGACATCAAGAACGTCGGCCCGCGGTTTGGCGGTTCGATCACGGCGGCGCAGTTCCTGCTGCGCTTCATCGAGAACGACACCCCTTGGGCGCACCTCGACATTGCCGGCACCGTGTGGACCGACAAGCCGGGCGCAACCTGGGACAAGGGCGCCTCGGGCTTCGGCGTGCGCCTGCTCGACCGCTTCGTGCGCGACAACCTGGAAGCGTAATCGGGAGGCGGGGAGCGCGACATGCGCGTGGATTTCTACCAGCTCAGTCGCGACCCTGCCGAAAGCGCGCTGGCGCTGATCGCCGGAAAGGTCGCGGGGAATGGCGAGCGCCTGCTCGTCGTCTCCGCCGACCTCGGCCAGCGGCAGCGCATCTGTCAGGCTCTCTGGTCCGTGGGGCCGGAGAGCTTCCTTGCCAACGGCTTCGCGGGCGAAGGCAGCGAGGATCGCCAGCCGATCCTCCTGTCCGACGTGGCGGAGCCTGCCAACGGCGCGAAGTACATGGTGATCGCGGACGGCCAGTGGCGCGAGGGCGAGGTTCCGTTCGAGCGCACGTTCTTCCTGTTCGACCAGTCCACGCTCCAGCATGCGCGGGAAACCTGGCGGGCCTTGCGGGAACGCGAAGGCGTGGAACACTACTACTGGAAGCAGGACGGCGGGAGATGGGTTCAGGCCGGATGATTCTCCGCCGCTATCCCTGACCTTCACGACGCCTAATTCTTGCGGAGCGGCGCGTTCCCGGCTAGGGGCGCGCGCAACAATTCAAAACCCTTACTTCGCAAGGAACATATCATGGCGGTTACCCGCACCTTCTCGATCATCAAGCCCGACGCGACCCGCCGCAACCTGACCGGCGGCGTGACCAAGCTGCTTGAGGAAGCCGGCCTGCGCGTCGTCGCCTCGAAGCGTATCCAGCTCTCGCAGGAGCAGGCTGAAGGCTTCTACGCGGTCCACAAGGAGCGTCCCTTCTTCAACGACCTCGTTTCCTTCATGATCTCCGGTCCGGTGGTCGTGCAGGTTCTCGAAGGCGAAGACGCCGTGAAGACCAACCGCGACGTGATGGGCGCCACCAACCCGGCCGACGCCGCCGAAGGTACCATCCGCAAGACCTTCGCCGAATCGATCGAAGCCAATTCGGTCCACGGTTCGGACTCGGACGAGAACGCGGCGATCGAGATCGCCTACTTCTTCAAGCCGGAAGAAATCGTCGGCTGAAGCACCCGCTTCGCGACATGATGAAAAGGCCGTCCGAAAGGGCGGCCTTTTTGTTTTTGTGCTGGCACAATTGCTTGGTATCCAGGCGGGCGTGAAGATCGGCGGGGCGAAGCGGCTCCAGGCGGCTTTTCGATTTGGCCACTGCCGGTTCTGCGTTAGGCTGTCTCTCGGAGAGGAGAGCGAGAATGCAAGGCATGGGTACGGCGGACGAGGTCTGCCCGTTCGAGTTCAATTTCGACGAGAAAACCTTCAAGGTCGGCGATACGGTCAGCTACCGCGTCGGCGGGAGCCTGGAAGGGTTTCCGTTCGTCGGCACGCTGGTCGAAGTGCATGACGACCATGTCGTGATCGCCGGGGATCCCCGCGAGCCTGACAAGCGTTATCGCGGCACGCGCGAAAGCCGCCCGCAAGTGGACTATTCCGAAATCTGACGATCAGTGCCGGTCCTTGATCCTGCTCAAGGTGGAGTTGGGCGGAACAGGGCAGCTTCGGTCAGGTTGGGGAAGCGGTACCATGCTGCCGAGGCGTATCGCCCCAGCTTTCCGTGTGTTTTCGAGCGAAGAGGATAGCCGATGTCCCACAAAGCCCACGAACTCGCCGCCGAATTTCCGGACGATCTGGAAGTTCTTCACCACCTGAAGGCAACGCGCGGACATTTTGCGGTTCTTGCCGACCGCTACGACGAAGTGAACGGCGCGATCCACCGGATCGAGGCCGAACTGGATGCCGCGTCCGACACCCGGCTTGAGGAACTGAAGAAGGAGCGGCTCTGCCTGCTGGACCAGCTTGGCCGCATGATCCGCGATGCAGGCTCCGTCGGCGTCTGACGCGGCCGTGCCGGGTCCGGAGCCCGGCGCACCGTTCAATCCTTGCGCCGCAGGGCGGCAAGGTCGATCCCGTGCTTGTTGACCTTGTAATAGAAGGTCTTGCGCGGCAGATCGAGCGAGCGGATGGCCGCGCCGATCTCACCGCCGGCGGCCTGCACAGCGGCAACGATCTCATCCCGTTCGAAGGCATCGACACGCTCGGTCAGCCCCTTGTTCCGGGCGGCTGATGGCGTGGGCGATGGCTCGCCGAGGCCCAGCACGAACTGTTCCGCGAAATTGGCGAGTTCCCGCAGGTTGCCCGGCCAGTCGTGCCGTTCGAGCATCGTGCGCACCGGCGCGGTGACGGGAGGAAGCTCCCGGCCCATGCGGCTTGCGGCATCTCCGGCGAAACGGGCGAAAAGGGAGCCGATATCCTCGCGCCGTTCGCGCAGCGGGGGGATGCGCAGGCGCATGGCGGCAAGGCGGTAGAACAGCGGGGGCAGCAGGGATGGCGGCGGGCCTTCGGCGGCATCCTGGCTGGTGGAGATCACGCGCACGTCGATCGGCGTCGCCTCGCCGCGATGGCGCAGCACGCGCTGTTCGACGAAGGGCAGCAGGCGCTCCTGCAAATGCGCAGGGGCGCGGTCCACGTCGTCGAGATAGAGCGTGCCCCGATGGGCCGCGGCGAGCCCCGGTTCGGCCAGCCCGCTTGCCGCGAACAGCGGTTCGGACAGCGCCTCGGGCATGGCGGCGCAGGCGATGGGCAGGAAGCGCTGGCGCGCCCGCTTCCCCGCGCGGTGAACGAGGCGGGCGAACAGGTCCTTTCCGGTGCCGGTCTCGCCTTCGATGAACAGGTCTATGTCGGCGTTGGCGAGGACGGGGATCATCTCGCGCAGGCGGCGGATGGCGGGGCTTTCGCCCAGAAACACCGGGGCGTCGGTATCCTGCGCCATGGCCCGCAGGCGCCGATTTTCGAGCGTCAGCCCGCGCGCGGTGGCAGCGCGCGTGACGGCGGCGATCAGGGTGTCGGGTGCGAATGGCTTGGTGAGGAAGTCCCATGCCCCAGCTTTCAGCATCTGCACGGCCATTTCGATGTCGCCGTGGCCGGTGACGAGCACGACCGGCAATTCCGGGTCGCGCTCGTGAAGCTGGCGGAACAGGTCTATCCCCGAGACATGCGGCATCCGGACATCGCTGACGACCACGCCGGGCCAGTCGGCGGTGAGGGCGGCGAGGGCGGGGGGCGCAGCGGCGAAGAGTTCGACCTCGAACCCGGCAAGCCTGAGCAGTTGCGCGGTCGAGCGCGCAAGGTCTTCGTCATCCTCCACAAGGGCGACACGCCGAGGGGCGAGGGGGGCAATGGACATCAGGCCAGTCTCAATCGAAGCTCGAAGGCGGCCCCGGTTTCGCCGGGTACGAGGCGCAGCGTGCCGCCGAATTCCTGCGCGATATCCTGCGCGATCACGAGGCCAAGGCCGAGCCCTTCGGCGCGGCTGGTGGCGAAGGGGGTGAACAGGCGGTCGGCGATCTCGGGCGCGATGCCGGGCCCGTTGTCCGCTACGGTGAGGCGCAGGATCCCGCCATCCACGGCGAGCGTGAGCGTTATGCGCGGGTCCGGGCGGCCAGCCAGCGCCTCGGTGGCATTCTGGAGCAGGTTCACGAGGATCTGCTCCAGCCGCACCTTGTCGCCCCGCACCTTGAGGTCCGCGGGAATCTCAGGGGTCTCGAAGGTCAGCGCGGCGAGGCGTTCCTTGAGCAGCAGGTGCGCGCCGTCCAGCACTTCGGCCAGGGGCACGGCGCTTTCCCCGCCGCTGCTCTTGCGCGCGAACCCGCGCAACTGCGCGGTGATGACACCGATGCGCTCGGCCAGACGGTCTATCGCGGTGAGGTTCTCGCGAACGTCGGCGGCGGCGCCGAGGTCCAGCAACTGTCCCGCCGAACTGGCGTAATTGCGGATGGCGGCAACGGGCTGGGCGGTTTCGTGCGCGACGCTGGCGGTAACCTGACCCAGCGTGGCGAGGCGATTGGCGAGGCGCAGTTCCTCGCGCAGGAGGGCGGCGCGCTGTTCGAGCGCGGCGCGTTCTTCCATTTCCCGGCGCAGTTCCGCTGTACGTTCGGTGACGGCGGCTTCGAGCAGCGCGGTGCGTTCGCGGCGGCGGCGGCTTTGCTGGGCCAGCCACCAGAGCGCACAGACCGCGACAAGCGCGAGCGTGGCCGCGACGGCCTGCGCGCTGCGCATGGGCGTGGTAACGGCGACGCGGATTGGCAGGGCCAGGTTCACCCGCCACTGGTCGCGGTTGGGCGGGCTGGTGGCGAGAAGGAGCCGCGCCCTCCGTCCCGGAATGCGCAGAAATCCGTCACCGTCCGTGCCGTAAGGGGCCGTGGTCAGACCCGGAATGCCGATATCGCCCGCGATCGCTTTCTGCCGGGCGGGATCGATCGGACGGGTCATGGCGAACCGCCAGTCGGCCCGGCTGGCGACCAGGATCACGCCATCGCGGTTGGTCACGAAAGTCTCGCCGCCCGCGGTGCGCCACTGGGCCTCGATCCGGTCGAAATCGAGCTTGATGACGATCACGCAGTCCCCGGCCGCCTTGCGCGCGAGGTAGAGCCCGGCGCGATGGCTGACGGTGCCGAGCGCGAACTGGGCGCCGTCGCCGTGCCTGCGGGCATCGCGGTAATAGCGGCGGAAGCGATAGTCGCGGCCGACGAAACTGTCCGAGCGGCGCCAGTTGCTGGCGGAAATCGCGAAGCCGTCGTCACCGACGAGGTATATGGCGGAGGCCCCGATCTGGCTTGCGAAGGCTTCGAGCTTGGCATTCAGCCGGCGGTCCGCGCCGGGCTCGCCACTGGCGGCGGCGATCACGTCACGGTCGTCTGCGAGGGTCTGGGGAAGCAGGCGGAAGCGGGCGATCTCGCTTTCCAGCAACGACTGGCGCAGGCGCGCGTCGGCTTCTACCGACGCCGAGAAAGCGGTGGTGGCCCGCTGTCTCACGATCTCACCCGCGATGCCGCCGGCGATCAAAGCGGCAGCGATTGCGGCGAGCGTCCAGTAGAGGGTGTGGCGGCGATTCACTCCCGGCAATCTAGGCCCGGCCGCAGCGATGTGCAACTTTCGGCACATCGCTGCACTGCAATGTGCCGATTTCTGCTCGAAAGGCAGGGCGCTTCCGTTCGCACATCCCCGCAAAACAGGCATTTAGGGCGAGTGCAAAAATGTCTTTGGCCGCAGCGTGGAATCGAACAGTCTCTGCCCAGCCCGCGATAAGCATAAGTCTTGCGCGGGCAGAGAGAGGAAGAAAGGCCTGACCATGCACACCACCTTGCCCGATACGCACGAATCGTCGGCGCCAAAGCGCTGGTACGGTCATCTCTACGTGCAGGTGCTTATCGCCATCGCGGCGGGTGTGACGCTCGGCCACTTCTTTCCGGCCACCGGCGAAGCGCTGAAGCCCCTGGGCGATGCCTTCATCAAGCTGGTCAAGATGGTGATCGCCCCGGTCATCTTCCTGACCATCGTCACCGGCATTGCCTCGATGCGCGATCTCCGCTCGGTCGGGCGCGTCGCGGGCAAGGCGTTCGGCTATTTCTTCTTCTTCTCGACCCTGGCTCTGATCGTCGGGCTGGTCGTCGCGAACGTCGTTCGCCCCGGCCACGGCCTGAACATCGACCCCGCCTCGCTCGATGCCTCGAAGGTCGCACTTTACTCCGAGAAGGCACACGAAACGTCGATCACCGGGTTCCTGATGGAAATGATCCCGGACACTTTCCTCTCCTCCATGACCGAGGGTAATATCCTTCAGGTCCTGGTGATCGCCATTCTCTTCGGCATCGCGCTCGCCATGCTGGGCGACCGGGGCGCGCGTCCGCTCTCGCTGCTCGAAGACGTGTCGCTGGTGTTCTTCAAGCTGGTCTCGATCGTCATGAAGGCCGCGCCCGTCGGTGCCTTCGGCGCGATGGCCTTCACCATCGGCAAGTACGGCGTCGCAGCCTCGCCAACCTCGTGGGGCTGGTGGCGACGTTCTATCTCACCTCGGCGCTCTTCGTGGTCGTGGTGCTGGGCCTTGTCGCGCGGTTTGCCGGCTTCTCGATCTTCTCGCTGATCGCCTACCTCAAGGCCGAACTGCTGCTGGTGCTGGGCACCTCCTCCTCGGAAAGCGCGCTGCCTTCGCTGATGGAGAAGATGGAGCGTGCCGGTTGCCCCAAGAGCATCGTCGGCCTCGTCGTGCCGACCGGCTACAGCTTCAACCTCGACGGCACCAATATCTACATGACGCTGGCGGCGCTGTTCATCGCGCAGGCTTGCAACGTGGAACTGACGCTGGGCCAGCAGGTGCTGCTGCTGGGCGTTGCCATGCTCTCGTCCAAGGGTGCGGCGGGCGTCACCGGCGCGGGCTTCATCACGCTGGCTGCCACGCTCTCGATCGTGCCTTCGGTGCCGGTCGCGGGGATGGCGCTGATCCTCGGCGTGGACCGCTTCATGTCGGAATGCCGCAGCCTGACCAACTTCATCGGCAATGCCGTGGCAACGGTCGTGGTCTCGCGCTGGGAAGGCAAGCTGGACACCGAGCGTTTCAAGGCGGTGCTCGCCAATCGTGAGCCCGCCGCCGCGGTGAGCCCCGTGCTCGTCTGACCTGACTGCACCCGGGGCGAAAGCCCCGCACAGGAATCACGGACATGAAGACGAAGTTATCGCGGCTGCTGGCCGCCACCCTTTGCTGCGCCCCTTTCACGGCTCATGCCGAAGAGGCCCGGACCGCGAATTCGGCCACTTCCCCGGTCTATCCGGTATCCTCCAACGGCGACGGCGCCGTCACCAAAGGCTACAGCATCTCGCGCTGGGCCGAGGACTGGCGGGGCATGGCCGACAAGTCGAAGCGGGACGATCCGCTCGACCGGCTGAAGTTCCTGCCGCTCGGTGCAGACGGCGATATCTACCTCACGCTCTCGGGTGAACTGCGGCTGCGGGTGAACCAGACCACCAATCCCAACTTGCGCGAGGCCGAGGCGCAGCGGCAGGATATCAGCCGCGTCGTTGCGGGGCGCCGACCTTCATGTCGGCCCGCACTTGCGCTTCTACGGAGAGCTGGCGCATGCCGGGATCGGCGGCCGGAATATCGGAACGCCGGCCACCAGCATGCGCAACGGCCTTGTCGCCCAGCAATATTTCGCCGAGGCGAGCGGCCAGATCGCAGGGCTCGACGTGGGCGTGCGCTATGGGCGGCAGGAATTCGTCGATGGGCCCAACCTGCTGACGTCGCAGCGCGACAACAACACGGTCCACTACACCCTGAACGGCGTTCGGGCCTGGGTGAGGGGCAAGGCGCTGCGCGCCGACGTCTTCGACCTGTGGCCCACCGCCTATGGCGAGGACGGCATCGGCGACGATCGCAGCGATCCCGAACGCCGCTTCTCCGGGGTGACGCTGGGATACGCCGTGCCCAAGGCTTTTCTGGGTGATTCGAAGATCTTCGTCGATCCCTTCCTCTGGCGGCGTCAGAACGGCGTCGGCACATGGGGAGGGCGGATCGGCCCGGCAACGCGCTGGTATGGCGGGGTCCACGTCTACGGCGATGCCGGGCGGTTCAGGTCGACTGGACGGTCAACCACCAGTGGGGCGAGTTCATCGACCAGAAGATCGATGCCTGGCAGGTGCTGCTGGCTCAGTCCTACCGGCTGGGATCGGCCAAGGCAGCGCCCCGCATCGGGTTCAGCGCGGACTATGCGAGCGGCGGCGGCGGCTATGGCGACGGGAAGCTGCGGGACGCCTATTCGCCCTTCGGCAACAACATCTACTTCAGCTATCAGCTCTACCTGACGCCTAGCAACATTCGCGCGATTGCCCCCACTTTCAGCTTCTCGCCGCTGAAGAATGTGAAAGTGAATGCCGAATACCGTTTTGCATGGCGTGACAGTGTCACGGATGCCGTCTATCGGGCGAACGGCCAACCCTTTGCCGGCACCCAGAACGGGCGGGCGCGCAAGATCGCCGAACTGGCCCGCCTCCAGGCGGTCTGGACGATCTCGCCCCGCGTTTCGTTCACCGGGCGCTACGAGCATCTCGAAGCCGGGCCCGCGCTGACCGATGCGGGTTACCGCAGCTCCGATTTTCTCGCGGGCTGGCTGAGTTTACGATTCTAGGAAAGGTCGCAGATGTCCCCCACCCGTCACGCCGCAGCCCGCGCGCTGCTCTCCGATCCTCTCACCAACAAGGGGACCGCATTCACCGCCGAGGAGCGTGACGAGTTCGGCCTGCACGGTCTGCTGCCGCCGCATGTCGGCACGCTCGACAGCCAGATCGAACGTCGCCGCAAGGCACTGGAAGAAAAGGAAAGTGACTTCCAGCGCTACGCCTTCCTGCGCGAGCTTCAGGATTCGAACGAAGTGCTGTTCCACGCGCTGGTCCAGAGCGACCTGCCGCGCATGCTGCCGCTGGTCTACACGCCCACCGTGGGTGAGGGCTGCGAGCGCTTCAGCGAAATCTGGCGCCGTCCGCGCGGCCTCTTCCTGAGCTATCCCAACCGCGACCGCATCTCCGATATTCTCGCCGATCCTGCCTATGACCGGGTGAAGGTGATCGTCGTCAGTGACGGCGAACGCATCCTCGGCCTGGGCGACCAGGGCGCGGGCGGCATGGGCATCCCGATCGGCAAGCTGGCGCTCTACACCGCCTGCGCGGGCATCCATCCTTCCGAAGTCCTGCCGATCCTGCTCGACCTGGGCACCGACAACCACGCCCGCCGCGAAGATCCGCTCTATGTCGGCTGGCGCGCGCCGCGCGTGCGGGGCCAGGACTACGACGATTTCGTCGAGGCCTTCGTGAGCGCCGTGGACGATCGCTTCCCCGGCGTCCTCCTCCAGTGGGAGGATTTCGCGGGCAAGAACGCCTACGATCTGCTGGGCCGCTACCGCGACCGTCTGCTGAGCTTCAACGACGATATCCAGGGCACCGCCGCCACGGCTGTCGGCACCCTGCTGGCGGCGATCCGCAAGACCGGCGTGCCGCTTACCGAGCAGCGCGTGGTCCTGTTCGGCGCGGGCGCGGCAGGCAGCGGCGTGGCCGAGATGCTGGTGCAGGCAATGATCGCCGACGGGCTGGACGAGAAGGAAGCGCGTTCGAAGATCTGGGCGGTCGATCGCGACGGCCTCATCCTTTCCGACATTCCGCGTCTGCCGCCGCAGCAGGTCAAGCTGGCGCGCGATCCGGCCGAGATCGCCAGCTGGAACGCGGGCGGGCAGAACATGATCTCGCTTCAGGAAGTCGTGGCGAACGTCCACCCCACGGTGCTGATCGGCACGTCGGGCCAGAAGGCTTCGTTCAGCGAACGCACCATCCGCACCATGGCCGAACATGTCGAGCGGCCGGTGGTCTTCCCGCTGTCGAACCCGCTGTCGCGCGCCGAGGCGCATCCGGCGGATATCCTCGAATGGACCGGCGGCAAGGCGATCGTCGGCACCGGCAGCCCGTTCGGCACGCCCGGCGTCACGCAGGTCAACAACGTCTATGTCTTCCCCGGCGTGGCCTCGCGCGCTGGCCAGCGGGGCCACGGCAATCAGTGACGGCATGTTCATGGTCGCGGCGCGCCGTCTGGGCGAGCTGAGCCAGGGCGAGAACGGCCTGCTTCCCGCCGTTACCGAGCTGCGGGACGTGGCGCTGGAGATCGCCGTGGTCGTGGCCGCGCAGGCACAGGCCGAGGGTCTCGCCACGGCGGCACCCGAAGAACTGACCCGCGAAAGCATCGCGCAAAGCATGTGGCAGGCTGTCTACAACTGAACCTGACACCATACTGAAAGGCACTGAACATGGCCCTGGCGACCGATACCCTGAAGGCAGGCCTTCTCGGCTACGGCTATGCCGGGGCCACGTTTCATGCACCGCTGATCCGGGCGGTGCCGGGCCTCGATCCGACCCATTTCGCGAGCCGCCAGCCCGATGCGATCCGCGCGCATTTTCCCGATGCGGCGATCCATGACGATCCGGCCGCGGTGCTCGGCGATCCTTCGGTCGATCTCGTTGTTGTCGCCACGCCGAACGCCACGCATTTCCCGCTGGCGCAGGCAGCGCTTCGGGCCGGCAAGAGCGTGGTCGTCGACAAGCCCTTCACGCTGGACCTTGCCGAAGCCCGGGCGCTGATCGCGCTGGCGGAGGAAACCGGCGGGCAGCTCACGGTCTTTCACAATCGCCGCTGGGACAGCGATTTTCGCACTGTACGCAAGGCCGTAGATGCAGGGCTGGTCGGCATGCCGGCGCATCTTGAAATCCACTTCGACCGCTTCCGCCCGCAAGTCCGGGACCGCTGGCGGGAATCCGGCGGTCCGGGAGGCGGCGTGTGGTTCGACCTCGGGCCTCACCTTGCCGATCAGGCCCTGCTGCTGATGGGGCTGCCGCTGCAGGTGACCGCCTCTCTCGCCCTCCAGCGCGAGGGTGCGCGCAGTGACGACTGGGCCCATGTCGTGCTTGGCTTCGAGGGAGACCGGCGCGCCATTCTCCATGCCTCGATGCTGGTGGCGGGCGGGGTTCCGCGCTTCATCGTCCACGGCACTGCGGGCAGCGCGGTGAAGCAGGGGATGGACGTGCAGGAAGGCCAGCTCCTTGCCGGCATGGCGCCCGGAGCGCCCGGCTGGGGCATCGATCCCGATCCGCTGGTGATCTACAATGCCGAAGGACAGGCCAGCCGGGTTCCGGCCGAGCCGGGCGACCAGCGCGAATTCTACCGCCTCGTCGCCGAGGCCATGCGGGGCAGGGCGCCCAACCCGGTCCCGCCGATCCAGTCCCTGGCGGTCATGGCGGTGATCGAGGCGGCGCAGCAATCCGCTGCCGAAGGGCGCACCGTTGACCTGCCGCTGACCGAGGCGGAACGACAGGCCTGGGCCGCCAGCTTCCGGGACTGACGCGCGCCGGGGCTCCAGCCGAATTATCGACAGGCGACCAGACGGACGGACCGGCGTTTGGCGGACCGTTCGCTTCGCGGATGCTGGCGGCAGGGTCGCCGCGTCAGGGGGAGTGTCGATGATCGGGAACGTTCGAAGGCGGGTTGCACTGGGAATGATCGGCAGCGGCTCCATTGTCGGCACGCTGGGGCCGTTTTCGCACTCGGCCGGGGCTGCATCGCCCGCCGCCGTCACGCCGGGAGCCCCGCCACGGGAAAAGGCCGGCCCCGCCGCGATGAAGCAGTCCGCGGCGATGCGGCGCGCCTATGCCGACGGTCCATATGGCCAGATCCATTATCTCGATGCCGGAACCGGGCGGCCGCTGGTCATGCTCCATCAGGCGGTGATGACGGCCAACCAGTTCGATTATGTCTTCGCGCCGCTGATTGCGCGCGGACTGCGGCCGATCGCCATCGACATGCCGGGGTTCGGTCTTTCGGATCGCACGCCGTTCGAACCGGCAGTGAGCGATTATGCGCCCGTCGTTCCGGCGGTGCTCGATGCCCTGGGCATAAGCCGCGCTGCGTGGTGGGCCATCATACCGGGGCGCTTGTGACCAACGAAGTGGCGATTCGCTATCCCGAGCGGGTGAGCGCCAACATCCTTTGCGGCCCGCTTTTCATCAGCGACGAACAACGCGCCGCGCTGATCGCCGATATCGGCGGGCGGGAGCGGGCCTTTCGTGCCCTGCCTCACGCCGCGCACATGAACCAGCTTGCCGAAGCGCGGGAGCGCTATGCCAATGGCTCGATCAGCGCGGAGCGGATCAGCGACTATGTCGTCCAGGCCATGCTGGCGGTGCAGCGCGGCGCTTACTGGTACGGCCACAATGCGGGGCTGAACTACCGGCAGGAAGAGGCGCTGATGAAGATCACCCAGCCGACCCTGCTGCTCACCAATACCGGGGACATGCTCTATGCGTCCGCGCTGCAGGCGAGGAAAATGCGGCCGGATTTCGCATTCACCGAACTGGAGGGCGGCGGGATCGACATCGTGGACCAGCAGCCCGGGCCATGGTCCGCCGCGATCGCCGATTTCCTCGCCGCCGCCGCTATCGACTGACCGGCGCGGGCGGGCCTAACCCTCTACCAGCTCGGCCAGTTCCAGCCAGCGCTCTTCAGCCGCTTCCTTTTCCCTGTTCGCCTTTTCGATGGCGGTGGTGAGGGCCGCGAATTTCGCCGGGTCGCGGGTGTAGAGCGCGGGGTCGGCCATGGCGTTCTCGTCGCGGGCGATGGCCGCTTCCAGTTCCTCGATCCGCTTGGGCAGCAGTTCGTAGTCGCGCTGGTCCTTGTAGGAGAGCTTGCCCTTCTTCGGCGGCATCGGCGGCGGGGGGGCGGCATTCTCGCCCTTCGTCTTGGCTTTCCCTGCGCTCGTGCGTTCGCGGCGCTTGGCCTCCCAGTCGGCATAGCCGCCCGCGATCACGTCGATATGCCCCGAACCGTCGAGGCCGAGAGTGACGTTGACGGTGCGGTCGAGGAAGTCACGGTCATGGCTGACGATCAGCACGGTGCCGTCGTAATCGGCGATCACTTCCTGGAGCAGGTCCAGCGTTTCGAGGTCGAGGTCGTTGGTCGGTTCGTCGAGCACCAGCAGGTTGGAGGTGCGGGCGAATTCGCGGGCGAACAGCAGGCGCGAGCGTTCGCCGCCCGACAGCGTGCCGACTTTCGCCTCGACCAGGCCCGGATCGAACAGGAAGTCCTTGAGGTAGCCCTGGATGTGCTTGCGCACGCCGACCACGTCGATCCAGTCACCCCCTTCGGCCAGCACGTCGCGGATGCGCATTTCGGGGCTCATCCGGCTGCGCTGCTGGTCGATCACGGTGGCATCGAGCGTGGCTGCGCGCGTCACCTTGCCATCGTCGGGCTGAAGTTCGCCCATCAGGATCTTGAGCAGCGTGGTCTTGCCCGAACCGTTCGCGCCGACCACGCCGATGCGGTCGCCGCGCTGGATGCGCAAGTTGAAGTCCTTGATGACCGTGCGCTGGCTATCGCCTTCGCCGAACCGCTTGGTGACGTGTTCGGCGACGATGACCGACTTGGTCTTGCTGTCGTCCGCCACCACGGCGAGCTTGGCCGCGCCTTGCGGGCCCATCATCGAGGCCCGCTGGGCGCGCATTTCCCAAAGCTTGGCAAGGCGGCCCTGGTTGCGCTTGCGCCGCGCGGTGACGCCGCGCTCCAGCCAGTGGGCCTCGATCTTGAGCTTGGCGTCGAGCTTCTGGGCGGCGCGCGCTTCCTCGGCGTAGACTTCGTCTTCCCAGGCCTCGTAGCCGCCGAAGCCGATCTCGCGGCGGCGCAGGCCGCCCCGGTCCAGCCAGAGCGTGGCGTTAGTCAGGCGGGTCAGGAAAGTACGGTCGTGGCTGATGACCACGAACGCGCCGTTGTAGCGCTGGAGCCAGGATTCCAGCCAGTCGATCGCGGCAAGGTCGAGGTGGTTGGTCGGCTCGTCCAGCAGCAGCAGGTCGGGTTCGGAGGCGAGGGCGCGGCACAGCGCGGCGCGGCGGCGCTCACCGCCCGATGCGCTCTTCGCTTCGCGTGAAAGGTCGATGCCGAGCTGGTCGGCAATGGCTTCCACTTCGTGCTGCTGGGGCGCATCGTCGCCGTGGATGGCGAAATCGAGCAGGGTGTCGAAGCCGGTGAAGAACGGGTCCTGCTCCAGCGTCACCACGCGCGTGCCCGGCTGGACGGAGCGCGTGCCCTTGTCCGCATCCACCGTGCCGGCGATCAGCTTGAGCAGCGTGGTCTTGCCCGCGCCGTTGCGGCCGATCAGGGCCAGCCGGTCGCGCGGGGCGATGTTGATGTCGAGATCCTGGAAGAGCCAGCCGGAGCCCTGGATGAGGCCGAGGTTTTCCCAGCTGAGAATTGGTGCAAGTGCCATGGCTGCGCGCCCTACAGGGCAGAGCGGGGGGCTGGCAAGCTGGCGCGCAGGAAAGCGTGGATGTGGGATTTGGGCAACAGGCGCTTGCTCCTGCCGCCTTCCGGCCACATTCAGGACTTGTTCAAGGCGATGGGGTTAGGCAGCAAGTCGATATGAACAAGTCCCTTTCCCTTCTCTTGGTCCCGGTCACGCTGGCACTCGGCGCGTTCGGCATGGTTGCGCCTTCGCTGACCGCGCATGCCGCCGATCCCGGCGGCGAGCAGGGCGAGGTGCGCCGCGAACGCAAGGCCGGCAACGTCCGCCCCTTGCGCGAAATCGAACGTGAAGTGCTGCCGCGCATGTCCGGAATGCAGTACCTCGGCCCGGAATACGATCCCGCCGCCATGGCTTACCGCCTGAAGTTCATCCAGAACGGCAAGGTCTATTTCGTCGATGTCGATGCCCGCACCGGGCGGGTGATCGGGCAATCGCGATAGAGGTGCAGCGCTGAAATGTGGATGAACCGATCTTGTTCATCTTTACGTTCAGGTTGAAGCGCCTACAGATGAATTTGCAAGCGACGCCGGGGAACCTTGGAGTTTTCCGTCGCTTGACGCTTCCGGGCATCCGCCCCATCTCAAGCTCGCTCATCTTAGGGAGAGACCGAATTGCGCATCCTGATCGTCGAGGATGAACCCACGCTCGGCAACCAGCTCAAGACCACGCTCGAACAGACCGGCTATGCCGTGGATCTGTCCGTTGATGGCGAGGATGGCCATTTCCTGGGGTCGACCGAAGACTATGACGCCGTGATCCTCATCTCGGCCTGCCCGAGATCGATGGACTGACGGTGCTCGGCATGTGGCGCCGGGAAGGGCGGAACTTCCCCGTCCTCGTGCTGACCGCGCGCGATTCCTGGTCGGACAAGGTGGCGGGCCTCGATGCGGGGGCCGACGATTACCTCGCCAAGCCCTTCCAGACCGAGGAACTGATCGCCCGCCTGCGCGCGCTGATCCGCCGCGCCTCGGGCAATACCTCCAGCGAACTGACGGCCGGCGACGTGCGGCTGGATACGCGCTCGGGCCGCGTCACGCTGGCCGGCGAACCGGTGAAGCTCACCGCGCAGGAATACAAGCTGCTGTCCTACCTCATGCACCACAAGGGCAAGGTGGTCAGCCGTACCGAACTGATCGAACATATCTACGATCAGGATTTCGACCGCGATTCGAACACCATCGAAGTCTTCGTGACCCGCATCCGCAAGAAGCTGGGCGCCGATGTCATCACCACGATCCGCGGCCTCGGCTACAGCCTCGACGATCCTGCGGAACCCGGCCGCGCTGAATCGTCCGCCACGGCGACCGAGCATATGCAAGACGGGCAGAATCAGACAGGAGAAGCCCAGGCCGGGCCGCACGTGAAGGCGGCCAACACGGGCTCTCTCGCGCGGCGCATGATGCTGATCGCGGCTGGATGGATCTTCATCCTGCTGCTGGTCGGCGGGCTCGCGCTCGACCGCACGCTGACCGGTCTCATCACCCGCAACTTCGACGAACAGCTCGGCTACATGCTCACCGGCATGATCGGCTCGGCGGAAATCGGGCCGGACGGGGAGGTCTTCTTCATCCGCCCGCTCGGGGACCAGCGTTTCCTGGAGCCGGGGTCGGGCCTTTACTGGCAGATTCGCGCCAAGGGGCATGAGGATTTCCCCTCGCGCTCGCTGTGGGACCGCAGCCTCAACGTGCCCGAGGACCATTTCGACGCCCAGCCGCACGTCTATGACAGCACCCAGTTCGCAGGCGAACCGCTGCGCGTGATGGAACGCTCGATCATCCTGCCCGGCAGCGATACGAAGTGGATGTTCACGGTGGCGGCGAGCCGCGTGGACCTCAATGACCAGATCAAGATGGTGCGCGGCATTCTCGTCTACAGCTTCGTGGCGCTCGGCTTCGGGTTGCTGCTGATGGCGGGGATGCAGACATGGTACGGCCTGTTCCCGCTGCGCCACGTCCGCCGCGCCATCCAGAAACTGCGCACCACCGGCGCCAGCCGCGTCACCCAGCCGCTGCCACAGGAAGTGGAGCCGCTGGTGGAGGAACTCAACGCGCTGCTCGCCCATACCGAGCGGCAGGCAGAGGAAGCGCGCATGCATGCGGCAATCTCGCCCATGCGCTCAAGACCCCGCTGACGGTGGTGATGAACGCGGCGACGGCCAAGGCGCCGGACCTGTCGGACACGGTGATTCGCGAGGCCGCGGTGATGCGCCGGCAGGTCGATCATCACCTCGCGCGGGCAAGGGCCGTGGGCCGCCGCGCCGTGGGGCAGTCCCGCGCCGAAGTCTGGCCCAGCCTTGAGGCGGTGCTGCGCGCGGTGGAGCGGCTCTACGACCAGGCCCGCCTCGATCTCGACGGCAATCACGAGGCCGTGGTGGCCCTGGAAAAGCAGGATCTCGAGGAAATTCTGGGCAATCTCATAGAGAACGCCGCGAAATACGGCGGCGGCAGCGTCTTCGTGACCGTCGATCCCGATCGCGCCGCCCCGCTTTGCGAGGTCTGGATCGAGGATGACGGAATGGGCATTCCCGAAGCGGAACGCATCCGCATCTTCGATCGCGGCGCCCGCCTCGACACCGGAAAGCCCGGCACCGGCCTTGGCCTTGCCATCGTGCGCGATGTCGTGGAAATCTATGGCGGCACGGTCGAACTGGACGAGAGTGAGGATCTGGGCGGCTTGCTGGTCAAGCTCAAGCTGCCTCGCGTTCTCGCCTAGTTTTCAAGACCGATCGGCTTCCGGCGGGATTTTTGGGGGAACCGGCGCAGAGGCGGTTGCGGCTCCCGTCATTCGTCCCCATTGGCGCGGTTTACCAGATCAAGGACACCCTCATGACCGATTCCATCAATCTTTCGCTGTCGTCGGACGAGATCGAAATCATCGTCGATGCCCTGGAAGTCGATCTCGAAGGCTATGTGGAAGCCGCCAAGGAAGCGCGCGGCAACAACAACCGCGAAGACGTGACGACCTTCACCGAAGCTGCCACGCGCATCCAGACGCTGATGTCGAAGCTTCAGGATCTGGTCGAGGAATAAGGTTCAGGCAGCCTCGTCCCGGGATCGGCCCGGGACGGCTGCTTCAGGCGCTGCGGGACGCAGCGCGGCCCTTTCCCGGCCGGAGCCGGGAAAGCGGCAACTTTGCGGCTTCGATTTTACGAAACGCCGGTTCCGGCCTCGAATCAGGCTTCGTTCTTGGCGCGTTCGTGGTGGCGGATCACTTCGTCGATGATGAAGCGGATGAATTTCTCGCCGAAATCGGGGTCGAGATTGGCCTCTTCCGCCAGGTTGCGCAGGCGCGCGATCTGGCGCTCCTCGCGGCCGAGGTCGGAGGCGGGCAGGTCGTTCTGCGCCTTGTAGGCGCCAACGGCCTGCGTGATCCGAAATCGTTCGGCCAGCATGTGGATCAGGGCGGCATCGATATTGTCGATACTCGACCGGAAGCTGGCGAGAACGGGGTCGGCTGCGGGAGTGTCCTGAGTCATCGGCAGGTCCGCTAGCACGGCTTGGCGGCCTCTTCCAGTCGGCCCGTTCCACCATTCCATGGCATTCGCTCTTGCGTTACGGACGCCGAACGCGCAATGCGCGGGTCGATGAGTGCCGATGTCATTCCCCTGCGCGCACGCGGGTCGCAGCCCACCCTCGCTCCCATGCTGGCGCTTACCGCCCCCGGCATGAACAGCGTCAACGCCGTCATTCTTGACCGGATGCAGAGCGAAATTCCGCTCATCCCGGCGCTAGCCGGGCATCTGATCTCGGGTGGTGGCAAGCGAATGCGCCCGATGCTGATGGTCGCCGCCGCGGAACTGTGCGGCTACCAGGGCGCGCGCCATCACAAGCTGGCCGCCGCCGTGGAATTCCTCCACACCGCCACGCTGCTGCATGACGACGTCGTTGACGGTTCCGACATGCGCCGGGGCAAGGCCGCCGCCAATATCGTGTTCGGCAACCCGGCGACGGTGCTGGTGGGTGACTTCCTGTTCACCCGCGCCTTCGAGCTGATGGTCGAGGACGGCAGCCTCAAGGTCCTCAAGATCTTCTCCAAGGCCAGCTCGATCATCGCCGAGGGTGAGGTCGACCAGTTGACCGCCCAGCGCCGGATCGAGACGAGCGAGGAACACTACCTCCAGATCATCGGCTCCAAGACCGCAGCCCTGTTCGCTGCCGCCACGCGCATTCCGGCTATCGTGGCCGAAAAGAGCGAGGCGGAGGAGCAGGCACTCGATTCCTACGGCCGCAATCTCGGGATCGCCTTCCAACTGGTCGACGATGCGATCGACTACGATTCGGAAAGCACCGAATCCGGCAAGGACAAGGGCGACGATTTCCGCGAGGGCAAGATGACGCTTCCGGTCATCCTGGCCTATGCGCGCGGCAGTGCCGAGGAGCGCAAGTTCTGGGAGGATGCCATCGCCGGCTTCCGCACTGAGGACGAAGACCTGGCTTACGCCGTCGAACTCATCAACCGCCATGCCTGCGTCGAAGCCACGCGCGAGCGGGCACGCCTCTATGCGCAGCGCGCGATCGATGCACTGTCGATCTTCCCCGCCGGCGCGGCTCGCGATGCGATGTGCGAAGCGGTCGAGTTCGCAGTGGCGCGTCGCTACTAGGTCGCTATCGCCAGAGCTATCGGGAAAGCGCCGGGCAGGTTCTGTCCGGCGTTTTTCGTTTGCGCCGACAAGGTTTCCGATCCGATAACGATAGTGCAGCATCGATATCCGGCCGCCTTATGGTCATGTACGTCATGAAAATCTCCCGGATATGGCGATTTTCGTTCCGCTCTATTTGGTTGATACTACCAACATCTACCTATAGCCTGATGCATTACGAATTCCTGCTCCAGGGGGTCGTGAATGGTTCGGCTGTGTCGATCATTATCGCGCGTGATGGAGGTGCAGGTCATTGCGATCGGCAGCCTTTTGATCGTGCCTGCGGCCGGAGGGCAGGTAAGGGAATTCGCCTTCGATGTCGGGAGCTTGCCGAAGGGCGCGCCGGATCAGGAGCGACTTCCGGACGATCAGGAACCGGGAGAGCCGATTTCTGCGCATCCGCTGCCGGCCGATCCGGGGCGAGTCGATCCGGGCGTTCCGCCCGCTGGTAGTCCGGGGGCGGGCTGGACCCTGATCGTCAGTCCTTACGCATGGGGCGCCTCGCTCGGCGGCGATCTTGGCCTCGCCGGGCTCCAGCATAATCTGCATCTTCCGTTCAGGGATATCTTCAAGCACGTCGATCTGGCGGCCATGGGCACGATCGAGGCAGTGAACGACCGGTGGGGAGGCTATCTCGACGCGCAGCGCGTGAAGACCTCGCAAGCCGAGGCGGTGCGATCGTTGCCGGTCGATCTCGACATTCGCACCAGACGACTGGCGGGCGGCTTCTACTACAAGGCGTGGCAGATACCGCTTCCCGGCAAGAGCGCCTTCGGTGCCGGGCGCGATATCTCGATAGAGCCGACCGCGGGCCTGCGCTGGACCCACTTGCGGGCGAGGGCGGGCATCGCGCCGCTGGCCGTGCAGACAACCGGAAGCGCGGGATGGGTCGATCCTTTCGCGGGACTGCGTGTGAACGCGGACCTGTCCCGTCACTGGAACCTGTTCACGCAGGCCGATCTGGGCGGCTTCGGCGCCGGTTCCGATCTCAGCGTCAATGCGGTTGCCATGCTGGGCTATCGCACCCGGCTCATGGGCCGGCGAACGATCCTGCGCGGCGGCTATCGCTTCCTCTACGAGAAATACGACCAGTCCGACTTCACCAATCGCGGCCGGTTCATCTGGGACATGCAGCAGCGCGGGCCCCTGCTGGGCATGTCCGTGCTGTTCTGATCCGGGCCCTTTCCAGCAAGTGGAGAAGACCATGCGGGTAATGACCAGAATCGGCGGTGCGCTGGCTACGCTGGCGCTGACGGCCGCGCTCGGCGCAGGTGTTCCGGCAGAAGCCTGCACGCGGGCCGTCTATCTGGGGCCCGAAAGGAATATCATCACCGCGCGCTCGATGGACTGGAAGAGCGATATCGTCAGCAATCTCTGGATATTGCCGCGCGGAATTGCACGCAGCGGCGAAGCGGGGCCGAATTCCATCAAGTGGACCTCGAAGTACGGCAGCGTGATCGTCAGCGGCTATGACGTGTCCAGCACCGACGGGGTGAACGAGAAGGGGCTCAACGCCAACATGCTCTGGCTGGTCGAATCGGAATATCCGCACTTCGACGGCAAAGGAAAGCCGGGGCTGACGATCGCGGCATGGGCGCAATATGCGCTCGACAATTTCGCGACGGTTGCGGAGGCGGTGGCCGCGCTGGAAAAGGAGCCGTTCATCGTCGTGACGGACAATGTGCCGGGAGAGAACCGGCTTACCGCCGTTCACCTTTCCCTGTCCGATGCCGGCGGGGACAGCGCCATCTTCGAATATATCGGCGGCAAGCTGGTGATCCACCACGGCCGCGAATACCAGGTGATGACCAACTCGCCGACGTTCGACGAGCAACTGGCGCTCAACAGCTACTGGAAGGGGATCGGCGGCACGACCATGCTGCCGGGCACCAACCGGGCTGCCGACCGCTTCGCGCGGGCTTCCTTCTACATCAACGCGATCCCGAAGGAGCCTGACCCGAACAAGGCACTGGCCGCCGTATTCAGCGTGATCCGCAATGCCTCGGTTCCCTATGGGATCAACACGCCGGATCAGCCGAACATCTCTTCCACCCGCTGGCGCACGGTGTTCGATCACAAGCGCGGGCTCTATTTCTTCGAATCCGCGCTGACGCCGAACACGTTCTGGATCGACGTGCGCAAGATCGATTTTTCCAGGGAGACCGGCAAAGTGAAAATGTTGGATTTGGGACCGAACCAGGATCACACGTTTTCCGGCGAGGCGAACGGCCAATTCGTGGACCATGCGCCGTTCCGGTTCCTGGGGCTGGACGGCTGAGGGAGCGGGCACTGGGCTTTTCCGGCAACACTTTCACCTGCAATGAAATCGCAACAAGGCTGCAATTGCGGTGACGTGGGAAGCGCCCTATTCAAGCCGCGCCATGTCCTCCGAATCCGAGCTGGCGCCCGCAGGCTATCAGCCCGGGTCGCCGCGCCAACGCTTCGTCTCCTCGGTCCTCTCAGCGGGGCTGATTCTGGCTGCGTTGCTGCTGGCGATCTACCAGACCGGGCTGGTCCCCGCGCTGGAGAAGAAGAGCGCGGCGCTCACCACGTTCGATGTCATCGATCACGATCGCGACAAGGGCGGCGACCAGCCGGAAAAGCCCAAGCAGCGTGAGGAAAAGAAGGTCGAGCAGAAGCAGCACGCCGCCGTGGTGCAGGAAACCGTGCCGACGCCGCCGGTCGAAAAGCCGGTCGAGAAAAAGCCCGCCTTCACGTTTCTCAAGCTTTCCACCCAGGATTTCGCCGCTGCCGATATCGGGAAGATGAAGGGGCCTTCGTCGGCCTCCGGCGCGCCGGCGGCGGGCGGGGCCGGCGGGACGTATGGCCCCGGCGAAGGGCCGGGCGGCGCGGTGCTCTACAATGCGGACTGGTTCCGTCCACCCACCGATGCGCAGCTTGGCGGTTATCTTCCGGCAACCCGGCCGGACAGCGGCTGGGGCATGATCGCCTGCCAGATCATGGAGCACTACAAGGTCGACAATTGCCAGATCCTGGGCGAATCGCCGCGCGGTTCGGGCTTTGGGCGGGCGGTGCTCAATGCGGCCTGGCAGTTCCAGGTCCTGCCGCCGCGGATCAATGGCAAGTCGCAGCTCGGCACCTGGGTGCGTATCCGGATCGATTACGGAACGAAGCGCGAAAGCTGAGGCAGGATCAGCCTGCTGCCGATGCTTCGGCTGCCGGGCACGAGATCAGGTCCAGCACGTCCGGCAGCGACATGGGCCTGGCGATGTGGAAGCCCTGCGCCAGCGCGAAGCCGGCGACGCGCGCGCTGAGCAGCTGGTCTTCAGTCTCGATACCCTCGATCACGCATTCCAGCGAGAGCGAACGCGCGAGATTGCGGATCGCCGCGATCAGGCGGCGACCGACCGCTTCGTCCAGACGGGGCGCGAAGCTGCGGTCGATCTTGACCATGTCGAGCGGCAACTGGTGCAGCGACGAGAGGCTGGAGTAGCCCGTGCCGAAATCGTCGAGCGCGATCCGCGCACCGGTGGAGCGCAGACGTTGCAGTGCGCCGCGCGCGGTCTCGATCTCGGCGATGAGCGTGGTTTCGGTGATTTCGAAGAGCAGGCGCCGCGGATCGCAGCCGCTGTCGTCGATGCGTTCGAGCAGGGCGGCAATGGTGTCCGCATCGGCAAGATCGTGCCCGGAAAGATTGAAGGACACCGTAAGTGGATGCGGCAGTTGCGTGAGCGCGCTCAGCACATGGCCGAACAGCGTGGCGGTCACGTCGCGGGCGCGCCCGATCCGTTCGGCCGAGGCGATCATCATTTCGGGGGCGACGGCGCCAAGGCTTGGCGAAGTCCAGCGCGCGAGACATTCGAAGCCGACCGCCACTTCGCTTTCCGTGGCGACGATGGGCTGGAAGGCGACTGACAGTTCGGCGGAAAGATCGGCCGTCTGGAGTGCGGCGTCGAGCGCCTGCTCGGAACGGATCAGCACTTCGAGTTCGCTGGAGAAGCGCACGCAGGAACCGCGCTTGTGGTTTTTCGCGTGGTAGAGGGCAAAATCCGCGCGGTCGTAAAGCGAATGGGCGTCGCGGGCGCTTTCAGGATAGACGGCGATCCCGGCCGAGCCGCCTACCGCTACGGTGACTTCGCCGATGCGTGCCGGCATGCGGATCGCGGAGCAGAATCTCTGGGCGATCTCTTCCGCTTCCTCGGCGCCGCCCAGCACGATGAACCCGAACTCGTCGCCGCCGAGCCGGGCGACCACGACGTTGGAGGGGCTCTGCGCGATCATGCGGCTGCCGATGACTTGCAGGAGGCGGTCCCCCTGCGCGTGGCCATAAGTGTCGTTCACCGGCTTGAAACGGTCGAGATCGATCAGGCCGACGCAGAACACCTGATCGTCCTGCTCCTTTTTGAGCATCGCCTCAAGCGTGGCGAAGAAGTAGCGGCGGTTGGGCAGGCCGGTCAACGCGTCGGTCTGCGCGAGGCGGGCGTTCTCGTCGCCCAGGACCTGCGCCTGCCGTCGTTCGATGCGCAGTTCGCGCTGGGCGACTTCCAGTTCCACGAAAGAATCGTAGGTATCGCGCAGAATCTTGAGGATCACCGCTGCGACGAGGGCGATGTTGATCGCCACCGCCGTCAGCACGTCGGAGCCGACGGCGACGCAATAGGCCAGGAAAGTACCCAGCGCCGTCACGCAGATCAGCATGGCTGCGGTGGGCAGGAAGGTCAGGCAGAACACGCAGCCAAGCACCGTGATCGCCACGAAAATGGCGACATGGCCATGCTCGTAGGCGTCGCCATAGCGATCGAGGCACAGCGCCCAGATCGAAAAGGCGATCGTGAAGATCACCGAGAGCCACGTCGTGCGGTCCATCCGTTCCTGCGCGAGAGTGGTGTCGAGGTCGGCGCTGCCGATCGGGCGCAGCCAGACGAACATGCGCACGAGACAGGCGGCAATGAGTATCGCAGGCACTGTCAGCGTGAGCACGCCGGGCGCCACGAAGCGGTGTGTATAGGCCAGGATGCCCGCATTGACCGACAACAGCCCGTATAGCGGCGGGATGCGTTCGCGCAGGCGCAAGTATTGCGCCACCGGCAATGGATATTGCCCGGCACGATGCATTTTGTTCTGTATCGTATTGGCGTCAGGCAAAAGGTCGTCTCCTGGCGAGTTGCTTACGTATAAATCCTTGATGAAGCGTAGACGAAACCCCGATCTCATCCGATTTGGGCTTCACCCATTTCCGAGGCGGGCGGGTGGAATCCGCTCTAACCCCGGTCGGCCCCTTTTCCCGCCATGGCGGGGGCTCTAAGGAAGCGGCGTGAGCGAACTTCCCATAAACTACGTATTACCCGAAATTCTGTCCGCGTTGCGTGACGGCCCTCACGCCGTGCTGATCGCGCCGCCGGGGGCAGGCAAGACCACCGCGCTGGCGCCCGCGCTGCTGTCGGAGCCCTGGTGCACGGGCACGGCGATCCTGCTGTCGCCCCGGCGTGTAGCGGCGCGGGCCGCGGCCGAGCGCATGGCCGAGCAGCTTGGCGAAAAGGCCGGCGAGACGATTGGCTATGTCACTCGGTTAGACGTCAAGCGGTCCGCGCGGACCCGGGTTCTGGTGATGACCGAGGCGATCTTCGTGGCGACAATCGTATCCGATCCCGAACTGTCCGGCGTTTCCGCCGTTCTGTTCGACGAGGCCCATGAACGGCATCTCGATAGCGACCTTGGCCTGGCGCTCGCCCTCGAATCCAGCGCGGTGCTGCGGGAGGATCTGCGCATCGTCGTCATGTCGGCAACGATCGACGGCGCGCGTTTCTCGCGCCTGCTGGGGGCCGAGGTTCCCGTAATTGCAAGCGAGGGCAGGGCCTGGCCGCTTGCGCTGCGCTGGCTTGGCGCGTCTCCCGCCTTGCGGATAGAGGATGCCATGGCCTCCGCCGTGCTGACAGCCTGGCGCGAGCAGGAGGGGGACATCCTCGCCTTCCTGCCCGGTGTGCGCGAGATCGAGCGGGTGTCGGAGCGTTTGGCGGAGAAGCTTCCGCAGGCGCTGGTGCTGCCGCTGCACGGGCAGTGCGAACCGCAGCGCAGCGCGCGGCCATTCGCCGCGATTCGCAGGGGCGCCGCCGGATCGTGCTCTCCACCGCGATCGCCGAGACTTCGCTGACGCTCGACGGGGTTTCGGTGGTGGTCGATAGCGGCCTGTCGCGCAGGGCCGAGTTCGACAAGGCGGCGGGCGTCACCCGGCTGGTGACGCACCGCGCCAGCCGCGCCTCGGCGGCGCAGCGCGCGGGGCGCGCCGCACGGCAGGGCCCGGGCACCGCCTATCGCCTCTGGGAGGAAGCCGCGCATCCCGGGCGTCCTGAATTCGATCCGCCGGAGATGCTGACCAGCGATCTTGCGCCGTTGACGCTCTCGCTGGCGCAGTGGGGAGCGGGCGATCCCATGGCGATGGCCTGGCTCGATTCCCCACCGCCCCGGCGCTGGAGGCGGCGCATCGGCAGCTTGAGGCACTGGGCGCGCTGGATGCGGGTGGGCGGATCACCGATTTCGGTCGCAAGGTCGCCAGCCTGCCGATGGACCCGGCGCAGGCCGCCATGATCCTTCATGCGAGCGAACGGGGCGAAGCGGAAACGGCGGCCAAACTGGCCCTGCTTCTCCAGGAGCGAGGGCTGGGCGGGCGCAGTGAGGATCTTTCGCAGCGGCTTTCCCGCTGGAATGCGGACCGTGCGCCGCGTGCGGAGGCTTCGCGCAAGCTGGCGGCGGGCTGGGCCCGGAGGGCACGATCCCTCGTGCCCGCGGCCGGGCCGGGCGGCGATAGCCCGGTCGGCGTGCTGCTGGCGCTGGGGCGACCGGACATGGTGGCGCGCAGGCGCGATGCCGGCGGGGAGAACTGGCTTTCCGCGGGCGGCCGGGGCTATGTGCTCGATCCCGCCTCACCGCTCGCGAGCAGGGAATGGCTGGTGATCGGCGATGCGCAGGGGCAGGCGCGGGGCGCCCGCATTCTATCGGGCGCTTCGCTGGAAACCCCGGAAGTGGAGCAGGGGCTGTCCTCCCGCATCGAGCGGCGGTCGGTCCTGCGCTGGAACGAGGCCGAAGGCCGGGTCGAGGCCCGGCTGGAGCGCCGTTTGGGGGCGATCACACTGGCGACCGGGCCGGACCCGTCGCCCGATCCGAAGGCGATCTCGGCATTCCTGCTGGAGCGTGTACGCGAACGGGGGCTGGAGCTCGTGCCCTTCGGCAAGGGCAGCCTTTCGATGCTGAAGCGCGCGCGCCATGCCGGGATCGCGGCATTGTCCGACGAAGCGTTGCTGGGCGATCTCGATGACTGGCTCGGCCCGCTGCTGGGGCGCCGAATCGATGCGGTAGACAAGGGCGCTCTGGCCGAGGCCTTGCGAAATCGCCTGACGTGGGACGATCAGCAGGCGCTCGAAAAACTTGCTCCGCCCGAGTTCCGCAGCCCTGCCGGAAGCACGCATGCGATCGATTACGAGGATGAGGGCGGCCCCAGCGTGGAGGTACGTGTGCAGGCCCTGTTCGGGCTCGATCGCCATCCGACCTTCGGCCAGCCGCCGCAGCCATTGCTGCTCAAGCTGACGTCGCCCGCCGGGCGGCCGATCCAGACGACGCGCGATTTGCCGGGCTTCTGGCGCGGCTCGTGGCGCGATGTCCAGCGCGACATGAAGGGGCGCTATCCGCGCCATCGCTGGCCGGACCAGCCCTGGACGGAAGACCCCAGCCTGAAGACGCGCAACGCTTTCGAGGCATCGCGCAAGTGAGCCCTTCGCGGCTCATGCGCGCGATACACAGCTATCGACGCGATTCGCGCTTGATTTCCGCCGCGATTCGGAGGCAAAGCGCTTGCCCATGAGTGCACGCATCTATCAGCGCCCGAAGAACGCCATGCAGTCCGGCAAGGCACTGCTGGACCAGTGGGTCCTCGAATTCGCCCCCTCCGAGGCGAAGAAGCCCGATCCGCTGATGGGGTGGGCCGGTTCTGGCGACACGCAGCAGCAGGTCACGCTGAAGTTTCCCGACGTGGAAGAAGCAAAGGCCTATGCCGCTCGCTACGGCATCGAAGCCGAAGTGCATTCCACGCCGCCGCGCCGCCTCAAGATTCAGGCATACGCCGACAATTTCCGTTGACCCGCTGCGCTGAGGCGCAGGTATAAAGCAATCGGCCCGCGTTTTTCCGAAAGGGGAACGCGGGCCGATTGCGTTATGGCGCTCAGGCTTCGCGGCGGCTGTTCGAAAGGTTCCGCAATCCGGGCTGGACAAACCCGGCGCGCCTCGCCATATGCCCGCCCGGGAGTCGGGTGGACGTTTGCGTTCGCCAACCTGGTCAGGTCCGGAAGGAAGCAGCCACAACGGATAGCGGCGGGTCGCCCGGCTCCTTCAGCCCACATGATGACAATGTCCCGAAAGGGTCAATTGATCGCCGGACCCGCCGGAAAGTCGCGGTTTCGGCTCTGGGCTGTGGAGCAATTTGCTTTTCCCCTGACATTCCGGCCTCGGCCCCCTAGTTTGGCAGGCGATGGACGATTCACGCGACATGTTCGGCGATACCCCCCCCTGGGACGACAAGGAGGAGGAAGAGGCCGCACCGACCAAGGCCCAGCTTGAAGAAGCCGGGCAGGCGTCGATGTTCGGCGATTCCGAACCGGCCCTGCCTGAACCTGTAGCGCCCGAACCTGTCGTTGCCGCTGAACCCGTTGCTCCTGAACCCGTTGCTGCCGAACCCGTTGTTGCTGAACCTGCAGCCGCGCCCACGCTCGAGGCGAAGCCTACGCCCGCCAAGGCCGCGCCTGCGGCGGTCGGCGTGCCGGCCCAGCCCTATCGCGTGCTTGCCCGCAAGTATCGCCCGCAGACTTTCGCCGAGCTGATCGGGCAGGAGGCGATGGTGCAGACGCTGGCCAATGCCATCAGCGCGACCGACTGGCCCACGCCTTCCTGATGACCGGCGTGCGCGGGGTCGGCAAGACCTCGACCGCGCGTCTGATCGCCAAGGCCTTGAACTGTATCGGGCCTGACGGGCAGGGCGGCCGACGATCGATCCCTGCGGACAGTGCGAGCCCTGCCAGGCCATCGCCGAAGGCGCCATATCGACGTGATCGAGATGGACGCCGCCTCGCACACCGGTGTCGACGACGTGCGCGAGATCATCGAGGCCGTGCGCTATGCTGCCGTCTCGGCCCGCTACAAGATCTACATCATCGACGAAGTTCACATGCTGTCTCGCAATGCTTTCAATGCCTTGCTGAAGACGCTTGAGGAACCGCCCGCGCATGTGAAGTTCCTTTTCGCGACCACCGAGGTCGACAAGCTGCCGGTCACGGTGCTGTCCCGCTGCCAGCGATTCGACTTGCGGCGCATTCCGGCGCCGATGCTGGCCGCTCATTTCGCGAAAGTCTGCGGCCTTGAGGGCGTCGATGCCGAGAGCGAGGCGCTGGCCATGGTCGCCGCCGCCGCAGAAGGCTCGGTGCGCGACGGTCTGTCGATCCTCGACCAGGCCATCGCCCATGCCGACCTCGACGGGGAGGGGCAGGTTCGCGCCGAGAAGGTGCGCGACATGCTGGGTCTTTCCGACAAGAGCGTGCAACGGGCACTCATCACCGCCATTCTCGATGGCCGGGGCGGCGAACTGCTGAACCTGATCGCGCACCAGTTCGCGCTCGGCGTAGAGCCGATCGCGATGATGCGCGGGTTGATGACGCTCGTTCACCGCATCGCCGTGGCCCAGGTCGGCGGCGGCGCCCATGACGCCCATTCCGCCGAGGAGCGCGAGGCGATCGAGGGTTGGGCCAAGGCCCTGAAGGCCGGGCAGGTCCATCGCATCTGGCAGCTTCTCATCAAGGGGCATGAGGAAGTGAAGTCTGCGCCCGATCCGCTGGTGGCGGCGCAGATGGCGCTGCTGCGGATCATGCATGCCTCGGACATGCCCGACCCCGGCACGCTCGTGAAGAAGCTTGAAGACCTGGCTGCCCGCGTGCCTGCAGGCGTGCCCGGCGGTGTTGACGGGGCACCGGCCGGTCCTGCGGCGGTCGCCGCCGTGACGCCCGAGATGGTGGCCCGGCGCTGGGAAGAGCTGGTCGACGATGTCGAGCACATGGGCGAACTGTCCACCGCCAATACCATGCGCATGCAGGTGCGGGTGGTCGAGCTGGCATCCGGCATGCTGCGCTATTCGCAGCCGCCCGGTTTCAGCGAGGATATCACCGGGCTCTGCGTGCCTGCCTTGCCAAGGCGACCGGGGATCGCTGGGAAGTCCACCGCGTTTCGGAGCAGGGCACGCCGACCCTGGTCGAGCAGGCCGAAGCAAGGAAGAATGCGGAAAGCGATGCCGTGAACCAGCACCCGCTCGTGCTGGCGACCAAGGCGGCGTTTCCGCAGGCCGCAATTATCGAGGATGATCGCCCGCTCGCCGTTGGCGGCGGAGCGCGTAACTGGAGACGTTGAGATGAAGTCGATGGAAGAGATGCTCAAGGCGGCGCAGCAGGCTGCCGAGACCATCCAGAAGCAGATGAACGAGGCCCAGGGCAAGCTGGACGCGATGGAAGTCGAAGGACTTTCCGGCGGCGGTCTCGTCAAGATCCGCTGCTCGGCCAAGGGCCGCGTGATCGGCGTGTCGATCGACGACAGCCTGATCCAGCCCAGCGAAAAGCAGATTCTCGAAGACCTGATCGCGGCGGCCTACAACGATGCCCGCGTGAAGGCGGATTCGGTGGCCGGCGAGGAACTGGCCAAGCGCAGCAGGGCATGGGCCTGCCGCCGGGCTTCAAGATGCCGTTCTGAAGTTTCGCAGGATTTCCGCGCTCCGGTTCGATAACGCCGGGGCGTGGGAAATGCGATTTCAGTCAGGGATGACGAAATTCCCGGCGGAATGCGCTATATGGGATCAACGCTTCGGTATTTTCCGGTGCGTCCGACCTAGGGGAACGGAGAAGGGGTGCGGTTAGCGCTTCCACAGTCTTTCAGAGCCAATCCATTGCGTGCGGCCCGAGAGACCCCATATCGTCCCGCGAAGGCCGGGAGGCTCTTGCAGCGCTCCCGCGTGTGTTGAAATGGATATGACCTTGAACCTGCTTCCGCTGCTTCCCTTGCGCGACATCGTCGTGTTTCCCGGCATGGTCGTGCCGCTTTTCGTCGGACGCGAGAAATCCGTGGCCGCGCTCGAAGCGGCGATGGCGGGTGAAAAGGACATCTTCCTCCTCGCCCAGCTCGATCCCGGCTGCGACGATCCCGATCGTGACGACCTTTACGATACTGGCGTTATCGCCAGTGTCCTTCAGCTCCTGAAGCTGCCGGACGGCACCGTGCGCGTGCTGGTCGAGGGGCAGGAACGTGCCAGGCTCGAGACCCTGCGTGCCGAACAGTCCGCCGAAGGCGAGATGCTGGTCGCCCAGGTCGAGCGTGTCGAGCCCGTTGAGGCCGACGGCACGGAAGTTGCCGCGATGATGCGCACGGTGGTCGAACAGTTCGGCGAATATGCGAAGCTCAACAAGAAGCTCTCGCAGGACGCCGGAGACCAGCTCGGCGATATCGAGGATGCGGCGAAGCTGGCCGATACCGTGGCCGCGCAGCTTTCCGCCAAGGTGGGCGACAAGCAGGCCGTGCTCTCGGAGCCGGACCCGCTCAAGCGTCTCGAAATGGTCTATTCCTTCATGGAAGGCGAACTCGGGGTTCTTCAGGTCGAGCGCAAGATCCGTGGCCGCGTGAAGCGCCAGATGGAGAAGACCCAGCGCGAGTATTACCTGAACGAGCAGCTCAAGGCGATCCAGTCGGAACTCGGCGGCGGCGACGGCGAGGAAGCGAACGAGCTTCAGGAGCTTCAGGAGCGTATCGAAAGCACGCGCCTGTCGAAGGAAGCCCGCGAAAAGGCCACGGCCGAGCTGAAGAAGCTCAAGTCGATGCAGCCGATGAGCGCCGAGGCGACCGTCATCCGCAATTACCTCGATGTCCTGCTCGGTCTGCCCTGGGGCAAGAAGAGCAAGCTCAAGCGTGATATCTCGGCCGCGCAGGAGATTCTGGACGCGGATCACTACGCCCTCGACAAGGTCAAGGACCGGATCATCGAGTACCTGGCGGTTCAGGCCCGCACCAACAAGCTGAAGGGGCCGATCCTGTGCCTCGTCGGCCCGCCGGGCGTGGGCAAGACCTCGCTTGGAAAGTCCATCGCCAAGGCGACCGGGCGCGAGTTCATCCGCCAGTCGCTTGGCGGCGTGCGCGACGAGGCCGAGATTCGCGGTCACCGCCGCACTTATATCGGTTCGCTGCCGGGCAAGATCGTCACCAACCTCAAGAAGGCGGGCAAGTCCAACCCGCTGTTCCTGCTCGACGAGATCGACAAGCTGGGCCAGGACTTCCGCGGCGATCCGGCCTCGGCGCTGCTCGAAGTGCTCGATCCGGAACAGAACGCGAAGTTCCAGGATCACTACCTCGAACTCGACATCGACCTGTCGGACGTGATGTTCGTCTGCACGGCGAACAGCCTGAACCTGCCGCAGCCGCTGCTTGACCGCATGGAAATCATCCGCCTCGAAGGTTACACCGAGGACGAGAAGGTCGAGATCGCGGAGCGTCACCTCGTGCGCAAGCAGGTCGAGGCACATGGCCTCAAGAAGGGTGAGTTCACGCTCACGCAAGAGGGCCTGCGCGACCTGATCCGCTACTACACCCGTGAGGCCGGCGTGCGTACGCTGGAGCGCGAGATCGCCAAGCTGGCGCGCAAGTCGCTGCGCCAGATCCTCGAAGGCAAGGCTACCGAGGTCACGATCACGCCGGAGAACCTCTCCGACTTCGCGGGCGTTCGCAAGTTCCGCCACGGCGTGGGCGAGGAAGAGCATCAGGTCGGTGCCGTCACCGGCCTTGCCTGGACCGAAGTGGGCGGCGAACTGCTGACCATCGAAAGCGTGACCGTGCCCGGCAAGGGCCAGATCAAGGCGACCGGCAAGCTCGGCGACGTGATGAGCGAGTCGATCCAGGCGGCCTTCAGTTTCGTGAAGGCGCGCTCGCCCGCTTATGGCATCAAGCCTTCGACGATCCAGAAGAAGGACATCCACATCCACCTGCCCGAAGGCGCGGTGCCCAAGGATGGTCCTTCGGCGGGCATCGGCATGGTCACCTCGATCGTCTCGACGCTGAGCGGCGTGCCGGTGCGCAAGGATGTCGCCATGACCGGCGAGGTCACTCTGCGCGGCCGCGTGCTGCCGATCGGCGGTCTCAAGGAGAAGCTGCTGGCCGCACTGCGCGGCGGCATCACCACGGTGCTGATCCCGGAAGAGAACCGCAAGGACCTCGCGGAAATTCCCGAGAATGTGAAGCAGGGCATTGATATCATTCCCGTTTCGCATGTCGACGAAGTTCTGGCCAAGGCCCTGACCGAGCCGCTCGAAGCCATCGAGTGGACGGAGGCAGACGAACTGGCTGCAGCACCGCCGCAGGCTCCGGTCCCTTCGGCGACCGCTCACTGAATCTGTCGCGAGACGCCCTTTCCATTTCGGGAGAGGGTGTCTCGCGGCAATTTTCGGTCGAGCTGGACCTTCTGAAAGAAAGTCTTTTGCGCAGGGCGCTTGTCATGAGCGCACACACCCTGTAACGGCCCGCGTTCCTGCGGCGCACCTTGCCTGCAGGATTTTGCTAGAAGGATCTTGAAATGGGTTACCGGGTTGCCGTCGTCGGCGCGACCGGAAATGTCGGCCGCGAAATGCTCAACATCCTCGCCGAGCGCGAATTCCCCTGCGACGAGATCGCAGCGGTGGCTTCGTCGCGTTCGACCGGGACCGAGATTGAATTCGGCGAAACCGGCAAAATGCTCAAAGTAAAGAACATCGAGCATTTCGATTTCACCGGCTGGGACATCGCGCTCTTCGCTGCAGGCTCCGGCCCTACCGCGATCCACGCGCCGCGTGCCGCCGCGCAAGGCTGCGTCGTGATCGACAACTCGTCGCTCTACCGCATGGACCCGGACATTCCGCTGGTCGTGCCGGAAGTGAACCCTGAGGCGATCGACGGCTACAAGGCCCGCAACATCATCGCCAATCCCAACTGCTCCACCGCGCAGATGGTCGTGGCGCTGAAGCCGCTGCATGACAAGGCGAAGATCAAGCGCGTCGTCGTCTCGACCTACCAGTCGGTTTCCGGCGCGGGCAAGGCGGGCATGGACGAACTGTTCGAACAGAGCCGCGCGATCTTCGTGGGCGACCAGGTCGAGCCGCGCAAGTTCACCAAGCAGATCGCCTTCAACGTGATCCCGCATATCGACGTCTTCCTCGACGATGGTTCCACCAAGGAAGAGTGGAAGATGGTCGTGGAAACCAAGAAGATCCTCGATCCCAAGATCAAGGTGCAGGCCACCTGCGTGCGCGTGCCGGTCTTCGTGGGCCACTCGGAATCGCTCAACATCGAGTTCGAGGAAGAGATTTCGGCCACCGAAGCGCAGGACATCCTGCGTGAAGCGCCGGGCGTGATGCTCGTCGACAAGCGCGAGGACGGCGGATACGTCACCCCGGTTGAAGCCGTGGGCGACGGCGCGACCTACATCAGCCGCGTGCGCGAAGACTCGACCGTCGAAAACGGCCTGGCGCTGTGGTGCGTCTCTGACAACCTGCGCAAGGGCGCCGCGCTCAACGCGGTGCAGATTGCCGAGCTGCTCGGCCGCCGTCACCTCAAGAAGGGCTGACGCGGCGGGCTTCACGGCCCTCGCCGACATGAAAAAGGGCCTGCGGAGCACTCGCTTCGCAGGCCCTTTTCGTGCGGGTCGGGGCCTATCGTCCCTCGGCCGCGGCGAATGCCTTCATCTGCGCATATGCCGCCTCGCGCGCGTCATCCGTCAGGGACAGGAGATAGGCCGAAGCCTCCCTGTACGTCAGGAACGGCAGGTCATCGGCCACGATGGGAACGGTTCGGCTGTTGTAGATTCGTTTCAGCAGGCGTCGTTGCGGCCGGCTCAGCGCCGGGTTTTCGGCGCTCGTGTTTTCTTCTGTCGTTTCCATGGGGCGCTTTATCACGGCTTCGTTCGCAGCAGCAATGGCGCGCGCGGGGCGTTCCGGGTTACTCATTGCGCATGACCCAAACCATGACCGGCGGCTGCCAGTGCGGCCGCATTCGCTATGAGGCCAAGGTCGAGAACGACGAGGCCTATTTGTGCCATTGCCGCTATTGCCAGAAGGCGACGGGCGGCTTCGCGGCGGCGTTCGTCCAGGTGCCGAAAGCCGGCGTGACCTGGGAGCATGAGCCGGACTGGTACCAAAGTTCCGCCATCGCGCACCGGCCGTTCTGCTCGCGCTGCGGCACCCCGCTCGGGTTCGACTTCATCGAGAGCAGCGGCAACATGGACCTGACGCTCGGCAGCTTCGACGAACCGGGTTTCTTCCGTCCCGCTGCACATTCCGGCTGCGAAAGCTTGCATCCGGCGTGGCTCGATACCAAGGACCTGCCGAGGCATTACAGCGCGGAGACGGAAAGCGTCGCGTCGCGCTGGAAGGCGGCAGGACTGGAGGTTCCCTAAGTGAGCGATCTGCGCAAGGAAGTCATCGAAGGTTACGCGGGCACCGATCTGGCCGTGCACGTCATGGGCGATACCGGGGCGCGCCCGCTGCTGCTGCTTCACGGCCTGTTCTCCAGCGCCGACGTGAACTGGATCAAGTACGGCAACGCGAAGATCCTTGCCGACGCCGGGTTCGAAGTCTTCATGCCGGACCTGCGCGCTCACGGCGAGAGCGGCGCGCCGCACGATACCGCCGCCTATCCCGCCGACGTGCTGGTCGAGGATCTCAAGCTGGTGATCGCCGCGCTTGGCCTGGCCGACTATGATCTTGGCGGTTTCTCACTGGGCGCGCGGACTTCGGTGCGCGGCGTGCTGGCGGGCCTCGCGCCGCGCAAGTTGATCCTTGGCGGCATGGGTCTTACCGGGCTCTCCGGCTGGGCGCGGCGCAGCGCGCACTTCGTGGATGCCATCGATCGTTTCGGCACTATCGAACGGGGCGACAAGGCCTTCATCGCGCAGGCCTTCATGAAGTCGATGAAGATCGACCGGGTGGCGGCGCGGCTGCTGCTGGGATCGGTGGACGATACCGGTGCGGATGCCATCGCCCGGATCGTGATGCCCACGCTCTGCGTTTGCGGGGCGGAAGATCACGACAACGGCTCCGCGCCGGAACTGGCGGAGGCTTTGCCGCAGGGACATTACGTCGAGACGCCGGGCAATCACATGTCTTCGGTGACGTTCAAGGATATGGGCAGGGCCATGGCCGAGTTTCTGCTCGATTAAGTAGAAGAAGATTCCGGGACAGGCGGCACCCGGCTTCGACATTCCTGGGGGTGCAGGGGGCTATGCTCCCCTGCTTTTGCCCTTCTCTTCCGTCCTCAACAGTTGATCTCACACAGCGGGCGACTAGTCTCCCGCGCCATCAGAGAGACAAATGAGGACAACCCCATGAAATTCGCATCCACCGCGCTTGCCGCGCTCGCGGCCGGACTTTCGTTCGGCGTGGCCGCGCCGGCCTTTGCCGAGGACGCGCCCTCCTATCCGGAGACCGCACAGGGCGCCGCGCAGTTCGTGGCCGCCGCCGAGAAGGACCTGTTCGATTTCTCGGTCGACAATGCGCGCATCAACTGGGTGAACTACACCTATCTCACCGACGATACCGACGCTCTGGCGGCGCAGTCCAACGGGCTGTTGACCGAGAAGCAGGTGGCCTATGCGGTGGAAGCGGCGAAGTTCTCGAAGCTGCCGGGTCTCGATGCCGATGTCTCGCGCAAGCTTGGCATTCTTCGGCAGGGTATCGTGCTGCCCGCGCCGACCACGCCGGGTGCCGCCGCCGAACTGAGCGCGATATCCACGCGTCTCGCCTCCACTTACGGCAAGGGCCGCGGCACGCTGGACGGCAAGGAGATCAACGGCTCGGATATCGAGGCGGAGATGGGCAACCTTACCCACACGCCTGCCGAGTTCGCCGAGATGTGGACGACCTGGCACGACAATGTCGGCAAGCCGATGAAGGGCGACTACGTGAAGATGGTCGGCATCGCCAACCAGGGCGCCAAGGAGCTCGGCTATGCCGACGTCGGCGCCATGTGGCGTTCGGGCTATGACATGACGCCGGAGCAGTTCTCGGCAGAAACGCAGCGCCTTTGGGAGGAAGTGAAGCCGCTCTACCTCGCGCTGCACACGTATGTCCGCCACAAGCTGAACGAGAAGTACGGCGATGCCGTTCAGCCCAAGACCGGGCCGATCCGCGCCGACCTGCTCGGCAACATGTGGGCGCAGGAGTGGGGCACGATCTACCCGCTGGTCGCGCCCAAGGGTGCCGGCGATCTCGGCTACGACATCGGCGATCTGCTGAAGGCGCAGGGCCGCACCCCGATCGACATGGTCAAGGCGGGCGAGGGCTTCTACTCGTCGCTCGGCTTCGCACCGCTGCCGAGACGTTCTGGAAGCGCTCGATGATCGTGAAGCCCGCCGACCGCGAGGTGATCTGCCACGCCTCAGCCTGGGACGTCGACAACAAGGACGACGTGCGCATCAAGATGTGCACCAAGGTGGATTCCGGTGACTTCGTGACGATCCACCACGAACTGGGCCACAACTACTACCAGCGCGCCTATAACAAGCAGCCGTTCCTCTATCTCAACGGCGCCAACGACGGCTTCCACGAGGCGATCGGCGACTTCATCGCTCTCTCGATCACGCCGCAGTACCTCGTGCAGATCGGCCTGCTGGACAAGACCAAGGTGCCGAGCGCCGACAAGGACATCGGCCTCCTGCTGCGCCAGGCGATGGACAAGGTGGCGTTTCTGCCCTTTGGCCTGCTGATCGACCGCTATCGCTGGGGTATCTTCGACGGTTCGATCCAGCCTGCCGACTACAACAAGGCCTGGACGAAGATGCGTCTCGACTATCAGGGCATCACCCCGCCTGCCGCGCGCGGTGACGACGGCTTCGACGCGGGTGCCAAGTTCCACGTTCCGGGCAACACGCCCTACACGCGCTACTTCCTCGCCCGCATCCTCCAGTTCCAGTTCTATCAGGCGGCGTGCAAGCAGGCCGGCTGGAAGGGCCCGCTGCACCGTTGCAGCTTCTATGGTGACAAGAAGGTCGGCGAAAACCTGAACAAGATGCTGGAGATGGGCATGTCCAAGCCCTGGCCGGAGGCGCTCAAGGCCTTCACCGGCACTCCGCAGATGAGCGCCAAGCCGATGCTCGACTATTTCGCGCCGCTCAAGAAGTGGCTCGACGAGCAGAACAAGGGCGAGAAGCAGGGCTGGTAACGAGAACGGCCCCGGCGACGCATGGTCGCCGGGGTCGTTTCGAAGCAGATAGGGGGAGCCGGTTCGCCCGGCTCCCCTTTTTCATGAGCGTCAGAAGTTGACGGTCACACCGGTGAAGAAAGTCCGGCCGTAAACGTCGTAAGTCGTCGGATAGGTGTTCGATTGTTCCTGGTTGTCACCCAGGATCGGCGGCTTCTTGTTGAACATGTTGTTCATGCCGATGTTCCAGGTGAAGCGGTCCGCCACATCGATCTGCGCGGTGAGATCGAAGTAGTCATACGCCTTGATCTTCTCGACGGTGTATTCCGTCGAGTTGTCGTCATCCTTGACCGGCGAAAGGTGGCGCCACGCAAGCGACACGGTCGCGCCGTCGGTCGACCATGTTGCGCGGCTGTTGAGGCGCCACTTGGCATAGACGTTGTTGCAGAGCAGGCCGAACTTGCCGGCGCATTCGACCGACGCGCTGGACAGGTTGGCGGTGGGATTGAACGTCCAGTGCAGCAACCGGGTGCCGCTCACGCGCAGAGTCAGCTTGCTGCTGTCCTGGGCCCCGAAGGCAAGCGGGATGGCGTACTGGGCATCGAAGTCGATGCCGTCGGTCTTCACGCCGCCCGAATTGGTCAGATTGTCGATCGCGCCGGTGATCATGTAGGTATTGGAATCACGCGGCAGCAGGGCGCAGGCACTGGTATCGATCGGCGTCCAGCCGTTCTCCTTGGTACCGTAGCAAGACTTGATGATGTTCGACGTGCCAACGGCAGTGATGAAGTTGTCGATCTTGATGTGGTAATAATCGACGGTGAAGGAGAGGCCCGGAACGAACCGGGGCTGGATCATCGTACCGACCGTCCAGGTATTCGCCGTTTCTTCGCGCAGCGCGGTATTGCCGCCGTTGTAGCTCTCGATCTGCGAATCCGCAGTGTAGTTGCCGATCTTCGATGCAGGGATGCCCGAGGCAAGGCAGCTTGCGTTGAGATTGGCGTTGGTGATCGCCTCGCTCGTGCCGGTCGCCGAATCCTTGGCGCAGGGGTCGGTTGCCGATTCGTAGTTCTGGGCATTGCCGCTGAACAGGTCGTTGACCGTCGGCGCGCGGACTGCGCGGGAGAACTGGCCGCGGAAGCTGATGTCCTTGACCGGCGACCAGACGAGGCCCGCCGAGAAGGTGCTGACCTGGGACACCGCATTCGAATAGTCCGAGAAGCGGTAGGCACCGTTGAAGTCCAGGCGGTGGATGAACGGCTTGTCGGCAATCAGCGGGACGTCGATTTCGGCGAACAGCTCCTTGACGTTATAGCCGCCGGCGATCGGCTCGGACGAGTTGAAACCGATCACATCGCCTGAGGCGAGTGCTTCGTCGGGTTCGAAGCTGCCGTGCTCGCTGCGATACTCGGCACCGAACGCAAGACCGGCCGGCCTGCACCAAGATCGAACAGGTTGCTGTTGGTGATCGCGCCGCTGGCGACCTTCTCGGTGATGGTGGAGCGGTTGACCGTATCGATCGAGATGAAGTCCGCCGCTTCCTGGCTGATGTTGCCGGCCCCGAAGATGTTCAGCGGAACACAGCCGTTGCTGGTATCCGAGCAAACGAGGTTGCCGCTGGAATCGTAGGTGGTCTGCAGGGCCTGCTGGACCCGGCTTGCCGAGACGTTGCCGGACTGGCGCTCGACCTGCCTGGTGCGCGAGTAGCTGAAGTAGGCGTCGTAGTTCCAGTTGCCCGAAATCTGGCCGCGTGCGCCGATGAGGCCGCGATAGGCCTTGCTGTCCATGTTGGAGATGCGGTCGCCGACTTCGGTCAGGCGGCGGTTGATGGCAGTGGAGGTATAGCCGTCGCCGTCGGTGTCGTAGCTGGCGAGCAGGGCCTGCGAGCTGGATGACAGGAAGGACGAATCGGTGTCGATCGAGAAGGTGCCGGTCAGCGGCGTCGGCGCGAGCTGGTTCTTCACGCGGTTGTGGATGTACTGGCCCTCACCGTAGAGAGTCAGGTGATCGCTGACGTCGAAGTGCCACTGCGCCGAGAGCAATTCGCGCTTCTGGGGAACCTGAAGGTAGTTCTCCGATGCGTAGTTGTAGGCGTCGGCCGGGCTTTCGTAGAGCGAATAGCTGCCGTCCTGCGCGAACTTGTAGCCGGTTCCGTCCAGCGTGACCTTGCCGTCCGGTGTCGTTCCCGAACCGCCGGCGACCAGCCCGCTGGTGCCGTCGGTCTGCGCGACCGAGGTGTAGCTGCGGCCCGACTGGAGGATCGACTTGCGACGCATGTAGTCGCCGTAGATCGTGATGTTGCCGCGCCCGTCGGCGAAATTCTTGCCAACCAGAAGGCCGCCATTGTACTGCGCACCGTCGCCTTCGCCGGTCAGGCGGTAGTTGGCATTGGCCTGGACCCCGTCGAAGTCCTGCTTGGTCACGAAGTTGACGACACCGGTCACCGCGTCCGACCCGTAGACTGCCGACTTGCCGCCCGTCACCACGTCCACACGCTCGATCAGCGCGGTCGGGATCGTGTTGAGGTCGACGATCTGGTTGGTGTCATACGAGACGTAGCGGTGGCCGTTCACCAGGACCAGGGTGCGCGCGGCGCCCAGGCCGCGCAGGTCGGCCGTGGCGACGCCCCCGCCGGGATTGTTGGAGGCAGCGGTCGAGCCCGGCAGGATCTGCGGCAGGTCCTTGAGAATATTCTCGACGTTGACCTGCCCGGTCAGCGCGATTTCCTTTGCCGACACGGCCATGATCGGCGCGGCCTGCTCAAGGTTCGGATTGGACAGACGCGAGCCGGTCACGACGATGGCGCCGCCTTCCGGTTCGGCATCGGCCGCGTTGGCGGAGGCATTTGCCGGGGCGCTGTCCTGGGCATGTGCCATGGCAGGCAGGCCCATCAGCAGGGTGGACGCCAGCAGAAGGCGCTTCATCTCGGATGTCATTCGGTACTCCCTTTGCGGGTTTCGGCGCGTCATTCGGCGCAGGCCGGAACCAGATGAGGGGGTTTGCTCCCGAGATTAACGATCTGTCATCAGTAAATAGTATTCGATCTTTATTGAAGTTCCCACAGTTGTAGATGGGCAACTATTATTTCATCGGATGCTTTATAGAAGTAATTTAAAGGTAATTTTCTGAAATATTCATGTAACATGAAATTACTTCATCTTGTCTTGCGGATATGCCTATTTGTTGTGCAAAAATCTATCACAAACTTATAAGATTGCTATCTGGCTGCCGGCGCTGACATTTCCGTGCCGGGTTGCGGGGAATGGAAGGGTTCTGGGCGCCATCGCGCATCGGGCGCGCGCCGTGTGTTTTTGCCGGAATCGAAAAAGGGCTTCGCTCTGGTGGAGCGACGCCCTTTCCCGTCATGCCGTTAGCGCCGCCGCGCGGCGGGTTCTTACCGGAAAGGCGGTTCGTTGAACGCGCGCAGCTTGCGGGAATGCAGCTTCTCGCCCTCGGCGCGGAGCAGGTCGCAGGCGTGGAGGCCGATCTTGAGGTGGCTGGCGATGGCTTCTTCGTAGAAGCGGTTGGCCTGGCCCGGCAGCTTGAGTTCGCCGTGGATCGGCTTGTCCGAGACGCACAGCAGGGTGCCGTAGGGCACGCGGAACCGGTAGCCCTGGGCGCTGATCGTGGCGCTTTCCATGTCGATGCCGATGGCGCGGCTGAGGCTGAACCGATGCGCGGATTCGGTATAGCGCAGTTCCCAGTTCCGGTCGTCGGTGGTGACGACGGTGCCGGTGCGCATCCGCTTCTTCAGGTTGGCGCCGCCTTCGCCGCTGACCGCTTCGGCCGCCGAGGCAAGCGCCTGCTGCACTTCGGCGATGGCAGGCAGCGGGATCTCGGGCGGCAGGACCGGATCGAGCACATGATCGTCGCGCAGATAGGCATGGGCGAGAACATAGTCGCCGATGCGCTGGCCTTCGCGAAGCCCGCCGCAGTGGCCGATCATCAGCCACACTTCGGGGCGGATGACCGCGAGGTGATCGGTGATCGTCTTGGCGTTCGAGGGGCCGACGCCGATGTTGACGAGCGTGATGCCCGACTTGTCGGGCCGGATCAGGTGGTAGGCGGGCATCTGGTGACGCCGCCATGCCGTGTCGGACAGGCGTTCGCGGGCATTCTCTACAGGGCTGTCGAGATAGAGGCCGCCGGCGCCCGAAAGCGCCGTGTAGCCGTCCGTGCCGATCTGCTTGCCCGCCCAGTCCACGAACTCGTCCACGTAGCGGTGGTAGTTGGTGAAGAGGATGTAGCGCTGGCAGTGCTCAGGGCTGGTCCCGGTGTAGTGTGCCAGGCGCGCGAGGCTGAAGTCGGTGCGCAAACCGTCGAACAGGGCCAGAGGCAGCGGTTCGCCGGATTCCTGGCGGAACACGCCATCGGCGATCTCGTCCCCGATCATCGCGAGTTCGGTCGTCGGGAAGTGCGCGGCCAGTTCCTGCGGCGTGACGCTGCCCATGCCAACGCCGTCAAGGACGTAGGGGAAGGGGATTTCCTGCGTCGACGGGCCGACAGCGATCTCCACCTCGTAATCTTCATGAAGCAGCGCGAGCTGTTCCTCGAGATAGTCCGCGAAGAGGCGCGGCTTGGTGATCGTGGTCGTGTAGACGCCGGCTTCGTTCAGGCGGCCGAACGAACGGCTGTAGAACGTGCCGCGCTCCGTGCCTGCGTAAGTGATGCGCAGTTCGGGGTAGGACCATGCGCGCATTTCGCGGCGTTCGGGCGGGGGAGGCGTGCCGTTCTCTACAAAGGCGGAAATGTCGGCCCGGAGAGTGCTGACGGCGGTTTCATAAACGCGGACGAGTTCCGCG
The DNA here is from genome assembly GCF_001298105.1 of Novosphingobium sp. ST904. Classification (GTDB taxonomy): domain Bacteria; phylum Pseudomonadota; class Alphaproteobacteria; order Sphingomonadales; family Sphingomonadaceae; genus Novosphingobium. The sequence continues at coordinate 87,499 of NZ_LGJH01000161.1, forward strand.
AGAGTGCTCTTGATCGTTTCCATCGCCCGTAATTACTGAATTTATGTTGCAGGGCAATAGCAGCTTAAATTTCGAACGGGGCGCGGGGAAAAAGAGAAAGGCCCCCGCTCCGCATGGAGCGAGGGCCTTGATTCCCTTAGGCAGTTGCCGGGAAAGAAGAAGCTCAGGCTTCTTCTTCGCCTTCGACAGCTTCCTCGACCGCGATTTCGCCGGGTTCGGCGTTCGGGTCGTAGGCTTCGGTGAAGCCGGAGACGTCCTGTTCGAACATCGCGGCCATCACGTCCACACCCTGCGACTGCAGGTCGGCTTCGTCGGGCGAACGAGCGACGTTCACCTTGACGTTGACCGAGACTTCGGGGTGCAGGCTGACGCGAACGTCGAACACGCCGATGGTCTTGATCGGGCGTTCGAGCACGATCATCTGCTTGGCAACGCCGGCACCCTGCTCGTTGAGGGCATCGACGATGTCACGGACGGAAACCGAACCGTAGAGCTGGCCGGAGTTCGACGAAGCGCGGATCAGGACGACCTGCTTGCCTTCGACTTCGCTCGACTGGGCTTCTGCGCCGGCGCGACGCTCGGCGTTTTCAGCCTCGATCTTCGCGCGGTTGGCCTCGAAGACCTTCTTGTTGCGTTCGTTGGCGCGCAGGGCCTTCTTGTTGGGAAGAAGGTAGTTGCGGGCGTAACCGTCCTTGACGGAAACGACATCGCCGATGGCGCCGAGCTTTTCGACGCGTTCGAGGAGGATGATGTCCATGGGCCTAGCCTCCCTTACTTGACGATGTAGGGCAGGAGGCCGATGTGCCGGGCGCGCTTGATCGCCTGGCTCAGCTCACGCTGCTTCTTTGCGGAAACCGCGGTGATGCGGCTCGGAACGATCTTGCCACGCTCGGACATGAAGCCCTGGAGCAGACGTACGTCCTTGTAGTCGATGGCCGGAGCGTTCTTGCCCGAGAACGGGCAGGACTTGCGGCGGCGGAAGAATGCACGTGCCATGGAAATCAGTTCCCTTCACGTTCACGACGGCGAGTACGCTCGCGGTCGCTCTTGCGCATCATGACCGACGGACCAGCTTCGTGTTCGTCGACGCGGATGGTCAGGTAACGGATCACGTCTTCGTTGATCTGCGTCTGACGCTCGAGCTCGGCGATGGTGTCGCCGGGAGCTTCGATGTTGAGCATCACGAAGTGCGCCTTGCGGTTGCGCTTGATCTTGTACGCGAGATTCTTGAGGCCCCAGGTCTCGGTCTTGGTGACCTTGCCCTGGTTTGCTTCGACGATCTCGGTGGCGGTGGCGGCAAGTGCATCGACTTGCGCCTGGCTGAGGTCCTGGCGTGCCAGGAACACGTGCTCATACTGAGCCACGGCAGCTTCCTTTTCTCTGTCTAACCGATCGCTGGCTTGTCCGCGGGATTGCGGGGCCCCTCCGGCTTTCTTTCCTTCCGTCCTGCATCACGGCATGAAACGGAAGCGCGCCCTTAGCCTATCCGGGGCGGAACGCAAGTAAAACCGTGTCCGCCGCGCGGATCAGCTCACGGCGAGGACCAGGTTGCGGACTTGCGGGTAGACCTGCGTTTCCCAGCGCGAGCCCGCGAACAGGCCGTAGTGACCCACTCCTGTCTGCAAGTGGTGGCGTTTAAGATGAGGGCGAAGGCTGGAGCAGAGGAAATGGGCGGCGGCCGTCTGGCCCACGGCGCAGATGTCGTCGCGCTCGCCTTCGACGGTGAGGAGCGCGGTCTTGCGGATGGCGCCGCAATCGACCTTGCGGCCGCGATGTTCCAGTTCTCCCCGGGCGAGCAGGGCGCGCTGGAAGACCTTGTCGATGGTTTCCAGATAGAAGTCGGCGGTAAGATCGAGCACGGCGAGGTACTCGTCGTAGAAAGTCTCAATCTTTTGGGCGTCCGCCGGGCGTTCGTCGGCAAGCGCCTGGTAGAGCTTGCGAAACTGGCTGAAATGGCGGCCCATGTTCATCGACATGAAGGCGGAGAGCTGGACGAAACCGGGGTAGACCTTCCGTCCGGCGCCGGGATGGCGCAGCGGCACGGTGTGGATCATGTTGTCCTCGAACCACATGAACGGGTGCTCCGTCGCGAGTTCATTGACCGATGTCGGGCTTTCACGGGTGTCGATCGGGCCGCCCATCAGGGTCATCGAACGGGGCTGCGCGGGGTCGTCGTCCTGCGCCATCAGCGCTACCGCAGCCAGAACCGGGACGCAGGGCTGGCATACTGCGAGCACGTGCGCACCGCGGCGGCCTTGCAAACCTTGGTCGGCGGGATCGGCCAGTTCCTGAAGGAAGTGGATCACATAGTCCACGAAGTCGTCGAAGCCGAAATCGCCCTCGCTCAGCGAGACATCGCGCGCGTTCTTCCAGTCGGTGATGTAGACGTCGTGATCGCTCAGGAGTGTATGCACGGTGTCGCGCAGGAGCGTGGCGTAGTGGCCCGAAAGCGGGGCCACCACCAGCATCCTGGGTTGCGGCGTTGCAACATCGTCCTTCGCGAAGTGCAGCAGGTTGCAGAACGGCAGGTCCAGCGCCACTTCCTCGCGCACCGTGACGTCGCGGTTGCCGGAGAGAACGCTGTCGATACCGTAGGCGGGGCGCTGGTGCGTTATGGTTGCCTTGTCGAACACTTCGGCCAGCGCGAAGAACCGCCTGAACCAAGGCATATCCTGCGCTCCGCCAAGATAGCGGTCGCGGAATCCGGTGGCGGCCTGCGCGGCCATTCGGGCCGGTGCCAGCATGTCGGAGCAGGTCTGGTACGCCTGGTAAAGCATTCGTACTGGTCCCCTGTGACAAATGCGTTTCGAGGGATCGAGAGGCTGATAAGCAGGTGGGCGATTCGGCGGCGGAGATGCAATCCGCACTGGATTCATGCTGCGCTGCATCATAAGCTGATGCAAGCAAAAGCACGCTGCAAGGACATGACTCATGAGCGACTCGGCACCGGCGCAGCTGACGATTTCCAGCAAGACCTATTCCGCATGGTCGCTGAGGGGCTGGCTGCTGTGCCGGCTTGCAGGTCTGGATATCGAAGAGAAGCAGGTGCTCAACGATGCGGCGAACCGTGCCGAACTGTTACTGCTGTCGCCCTCGGTGCTGGTGCCCCGGCTAAGCCATGATGGCGCGAGCGTGTGGGATACCCTGGCAATCGCCGAATATCTCAACGAGAAGTTCCCCGACGCGGGCCTCCTTCCCGAAGACGCCATTGCGCGGGCACATTGTCGGTCGATTTCCGGCGAGATCCATTCCGGCTTCACCAACCTGCGGTCGGCATTGCCCATGAATCTCAAGGTCCGGCACGAGAGTTTCCCGATCTTCTCCGGCGCCCGGCCCGATATCGAACGGATCGAGACGATCTGGGAGGATTGCCTCGATACCTATCGGGGGCCTTTCCTGTTCGGAAAGAAGCCGACGATCGCCGATGCCATGTATGCGCCGGTGACACGGCGCTTCATCACTTATGCAGTGCCGATGTCGGGCCAGCTCCGCGCCTATTGCGAGACGATCGAGAAGTGGTCGCCGATGGCGGAGTGGATCGCTGCGGCACATGCCGAACCCGAGGATATCGAGGAACTCGACGTCGAGTTCTGACGAAAGACGGCGGACCTTCCGGCCCGCCGTCTGTTTGCGACCCTGTCGGGCTATCGGATCGTCAGCGCAGCAGGCTCATGACGTTCTGCTGGGCCTGGTTGGCCTGGGCGATCATCGCGGTGGATGCCTGGCTGAGGATCTGCGCCTTGGCCATTTGCGTGGTTTCCAGCGAGTAGTCCGCATCCTCGATCCGCGAGCGGGCGTCCGACAGGTTGGTGACATTGTTGGTCAGGTTGTTGATCGCGGATTCGAGGCGGTTCTGCCCGGCGCCGAGCGAGGCGCGGGTCTGGTTCACGTCTTCCAGGGCGTCGTCGATGAAGTCGAGCGTGTCCGAGGCTGCGGTGCTGGTCGATACGTCGAGCGCTGAGGCGTCGAGGTTGCTGCCGTCGATCATGGTGGAGGTCAGCGTAACCGTCTCGCCCGAATTGGCGCCGGTCTGGATGTCGAAGGTGACGTCGCTGCCGGTAGTGGCGAAGAGGGTGTTGCCGTTGAAGGTGGTCTGCGTGAGGATATCGTCGATCTGATCGGTCAGCGCGGTGACTTCCTGCTGCATCGCGTTGCGGTCGCTGTCCTGATAGGTGCCCGAGGCGGACTGGATGGCCAGTTCGCGAACCCGCTGGAGCATGTTCGACACTTCCGAAAGCGCGCCGTCGGCGGTCTGGGCAAGCGAGATGCCGTCATTGGCGTTGCGGATGCCCTGGCTCATACCGCGGACTTGCGCCGTCATCGAGGTCGAGATGGCGAGACCGGCGGCGTCGTCCTTGGCGGAGTTGATGCGCTTGCCGGTGGAGAGGCGCTCCATGGCGGTGCCAAGGGTCTTGTTGGCGGCGATGGAGGCGTTCGAAGCGCGCAGGGCGCTGATGTTGGTATTGATGACGGACATGGTGTTTCCCCAGATTTTCAAGAGATTGTCAGGAGTTTGGAAGTGATCTTCCGGACAAGGCTGAGAACGGTTGGGGGGAGGGGAGCATTAAGGGGCCGGATGTGAAAAGGCCGGGGCATGTGTGGCTATGCTCATGATAAGCCCTTTCATGGGCACGACTTTGTCCGCTTTCGCTTGATCGCGGATAGTTTCGCCCGCATGGCTGCGGGCATCATTCAAACAGGGGATTTCCTTCCAGATGGCTTCCGGCCTCGTAGCTCTTCTAGATGACGTCGCGGTAATCGCCCGCGCCGCCGCAGCTTCGCTCGACGATGTGGGGCTGGGCGTCGCCAAGGCCGGCAGCAAGGCGGCAGGCGTTGTGATTGACGACGCAGCGGTTACGCCGGGCTATGTCACGGACTTCACGCCCGAGCGCGAACTGCCGATCATCTGGAAGATCACCAAGGGCAGCTTGCGGAACAAGCTGTTCATCCTGCTGCCGATCGCGCTGCTGCTGAGCGCATTCCTGCCCTGGCTCATCACCCCGATCCTGATGCTGGGCGGTGCGTATCTCGCGTTCGAAGGCGCCGAGAAGGTTATCGAGAAATTCGGCGGCGCGCATCACGGCGAGACGTTGGAAGAGCCGGTTGCCGACGCGGCGAGCTTCGAGCAGGCGCGCGTGTCCGGTGCGATCCGCACGGACCTGATCCTCTCGGCGGAGATCATGGCCATCGCCCTTGCGGAAGTGGCGGACAGTTCGCTGCTGGCGCGGGCCGTGGCGCTTGCGCTGGTCGGCATTCTCATCACGGCGGGTGTCTACGGCGCTGTCGCGCTGATCGTTAAAATGGACGACATCGGCCTGCACCTCGCCAAGAAGCAGGGCAAAGGCACGCAGGCTTTCGGACGCATGCTCGTTACCGGCATGCCCAAGGTGCTGACGGTCCTTGCGTCTGTCGGTACGCTGGCGATGCTGTGGGTCGGCGGCGGGATCATCCTGCACGGGCTGGAAGAACTGGGCGTTCCCGGTCCGCCCATCTTGCCCATGGTGTCGAGCATTGGCTGGCCGTGCTGGGCGGGCCGCTCGGCGGCGTCCTGGGCTGGCTCGGTTATGCCTTGGCCTCGGCCGTGGTCGGGCTGGTGCTGGGCGCGGTGATCGCGATCCTGGTACACCTGATCGCAAAGGCGCGCGGCACGGCGCACTGATTGGGTCATGCATCGCCCCGGACAGAGCCGGGGCGATGTTTCACAGTCTTGCGAGCAGGTCTTTCGCGAAGACTGTCAGAGTATCATCGCGCGCGCCCATCACGACCACACGGTCGCCCGGCTTGACGATCTCGACGATGCGGCTGGCGCAGTTCTCGCGAGAGGGCACGTATTCGGCCCCTGGTCCATTTGCTCCGCCATCGGCCTCGATCAGGCGCACGATGCGCTCGCTACCCTCATAGCGGTCAACGGTGCCGCCGAAATAGACCGGATCGCACAGGATCGTCACATCGCTGGCACCCAGTCTGGTGGCCAGCACATGCGCCAGTTCATGGCCCATCTGCTTGAGCGGGCCGTAGCCGTGCGGCTGGAAGAAGGCGATAACGCGGCCCGGATGCGCCTTGAGCGTTGCCAGCGTGGCCGAGACCTTGTCCGGGTTATGGCCGAAATCGTCGATCACTGTTACGCCCGATGGCGAAGTGCCGACGATATCGAACCGGCGGGCAAGCCCTGCGAAACTGCCCAGCGCCTCGACCGCCTCGGCCACCGAAACACCGGCGGCATTGGCCGCGGCGATGGCGGCGAGCGCGTTGTAGAGGTTGTGAGACCCGGCACCTTCAATGCCAGCGTGTGCGAAGTCCCGTCGCGGCGATCCAGCACCACGGCAGTCAGTGACGTCGGCCCTTCGACTACATCGACGGCGCCGATCTGCGCGTCCGGCGATGAAATGCCGAACGTCACCAGCGCCTTGGCGTGTGGGGCGAGGGCGGCGGTTTCCGCATCGTCGAGATTGATCGCGGATACATCCGCACGGCCAAGGAAGTCGCCGAAAAGCTGGCGCAGTTCCTCAAGGCTCTTGTGATCGAGGCTGACGTTGCCCAGCACCGCCACTTTCGGGCGATAGAGCGCGATGGAGCCGTCGCTCTCGTCGACTTCCGAGACGAAGACTTCGCCCTGACCAACCCGGGCGCTGGCGAAAGGCGCATCGGGCGAGGCGAAGTTCTTCATCACCGCGCCGTTCATGATCGTGGGATCGCGGCCCGCGTGGGTCATGATCCAGCCGGTCATGCCGGTGACGGTCGACTTGCCCGAGGTGCCGCCGATGGCGACCCCGAAGGGTGCGGCATTGAACAGGGTGGCGAGAAGCTGCGCGCGGCTCATGCGCGGGCAGCCGAACTCTTTCGCGCGGACCACTTCCGGCACCGTGTCTTCCACCGCCGCCGAGGCGACCAAGGTCTGCTCTGCGCCGGTGATGCCGCTGCCATCCTGCGGGTGCAGGTCGAAACCAAGGCTTTCCAGCCAGACGAACTTTTCAGGCGTGCGGCCCTGATCTCGGCTGCGGTCCGATCCCGCGACCTGCGCGCCGTGTCCCCGAAGGATCAGCGCGAGCGGCAACATGCCAGATCCGCCGATGCCGCAGAAGAACCAGGGGTGTGAAGTGAGATCGTGATCGGAAGTCATGACGCTTCGGTATGCGGCCTTGTTCGTCCTGACAACCTCGATAGGAAGGAGCCATGACCCGTATCGCAGTTTGTGCACCGTCCACCCCGATCACCCGCGAGGATGCGGAAGCCGTCGTCGCTCTGGCGGCTGCCGAGTTCCCCGATACGGAGCTTGTGATCCACGATCAGTGCTTCGAAGTGGATGGCCATTTTGCCGGCAGCGACGCGCGGCGGATCGAGGCTCTGGTGGAATGCGCCAACGATCCCTCGGTGGAAGCGGTGTGGTTCGCGCGCGGCGGCTATGGCGCCTGCCGCGTCGCTGAAGCCGCTCTCGCCCGGTTCTCGCACGGGGCGCAGGACAAGACGTTCCTCGGTTATTCCGACGCGGGCTATCTGCTGGGCGGGCTCTATCGCGCGCGGATCGGTAAGCCGGTCCATGGGCCGATGCTGGCCGATATCCGGCGCGCGGGCGGTGCGGATGCGGTTCGGCGCGCGCTGGCCTTTCTTTCGGGCGATGCCTCGGGCGTGGAGCCGAGCGGGGATGGCCACCCGCGAGTCGCCTTCAACCTCATGACTCTCGCGATGCTGTGCGGCACGCGGCTGATGCCGGGGCTGGCCAAGCATGTCGTGCTGGTGGAGGAGGTCTCGGAGTATCTCTATGCGGTTGACCGGCTGTTCTTCCACCTGACCGCGCATCTCGGCGGTATTGCCGGCCTGCGGCTCGGCCGGGTCAGCGACGTGCCCGAAAATGATCGGCCTTTCGGCATCGAGGCTGAGGAAATTGCCCGCCATTGGTGCGAGCATCATTCGATCCCCTTCCTCGGCAGCGCGGACATCGGGCATGACGCGGCCAACAGGATCGTGCCGTTCGGACTTGCGGGGAACGCGGAAGGGCAATAACCCGCCGCGCCACATTCGATTCGTAAAAACGGCACACGGCCTCAGCGCCTGCCAGACAAAGGAAGCCGCCAGATGCGTGCATTCGTTTTCCCCGGACAGGGCAGCCAGAAGGTCGGCATGGGCGCCGAACTCGCCGAAGCCAGCGCCGTCGCGCGCGAAGTTTTCCAGGAAGTGGACGAGGCGCTTGGCCAGAACCTCTTCCGCGTGATGACGCAGGGCCCCGAAGAGGAACTGACCCTTACCGAGAACGCCCAGCCGGCGATCATGGCCAATGCCATCGCCGTCCTGCGCGTGCTGGAAAAGGAGGGCGGCATCACGCTCGCCGACAAGGCGGACTTCGTGGCCGGCCACTCGCTGGGCGAATATACCGCACTCTGCGCTGCCGGTGCTTTCAGCCTTGCCGACACCGCGCGCCTGCTGAAGCTGCGCGGTCAGTCGATGCAGGCTGCCGTTCCAGTCGGCCTTGGCGCCATGGCCGCGCTGCTCGGCGCCGATATCGAGAAGGCCACGGAACTCGCCGCTGCCGCTGCCGAGGGCCAGGTCTGCACGGTGGCCAATGACAACGATCCCACGCAAGTCGTGATTTCGGGGCACCGCGAAGCCATTGAGCGCGCCGTTGCGCTGGTGAAGGACTTCGGGATCAAGCGCGGCGTGCTGCTGCCGGTCTCGGCGCCGTTCCACTGCCCGCTGATGCAGCCCGCTGCCGACGCCATGGCGGAGGCACTGGCCAAGACCCCTCCGGTCAGCCTGCACGTGCCGCTGTTCGCCAATGTCACCGCCTCGGTCGTCACCGATCCCGCAGAAATCCAGCGCCTGCTGGTTGAGCAGGTCATCGGCCGTGTCCGCTGGCGCGAAAGCGCGATCGCCATGCGCGAAGCGGGCGTCGAGACGTTCGTCGAACTCGGCGGCAAGGTGCTCGGCCCGATGATCAAGCGTTCGGCTGGCGAGGTGGAGGTGATCTCCGCCGTGACCATGGCCGAGATCGAGGAACTGGCGAAAGGCCTCTGATCGGCGCGCCGGGCTTGACCCCGGCGCCTTGAAGGTTTGAAGAAAGGCCCCGTTCAGCGGGCCGTCGCTGCCGATCAGGCAGGCGATTCACGGAGATTTGAAAGATGTTCAACCTCAACGGAATGACCGCCCTCGTCACCGGCGCCTCGGGCGGCATCGGTTCCGCCGTCGCCCGCGCGCTGGCCGCGCAGGGTGCGCGCCTTGCCATCTCGGGCTCGAACGCCGACAAGCTGCGCGCCTTCCGCGACGAGCTGGACGAGCATACCCCGCAGCACCTGCAGGATGTCGATCATGTCGCCATCGCCTGCAATCTCGGCGATGCCGAGCAGGTGGAGAAGCTGGTTCCTGCCGCGCTCGAATCGCTGGGCAAGATCGATATCCTGATCAACAACGCCGGCATCACCCGTGACAACCTCGCCATGCGGATGAAGGACGAGGAGTGGGATCAGGTCATCCGCATCAACCTCGAATCGACCTTCCGCCTGATGCGCGCCGTGACCAAGCCGATGATGAAGGCGCGCTTCGGCCGTATCATCAACGTTACCTCGGTCGTCGGCACCACCGGCAATCCCGGCCAGATGAACTACTGCGCGGCCAAGGGCGGAATCACCGCCATGTCGAAGAGCCTCGCGCAGGAACTCGCCAGCCGTAACGTCACCGTGAACTGCATCGCGCCGGGCTTCATCCGCACCGCGATGACCGAAGTGCTGCCCGATGCCCAGAAGGACGCGCTCAACGGCCGGATCCCGATGGGCCGCATGGGCGAGGGCGACGATATCGCCTCGGCGCCGTATTCCTGGCCTCGAACGAAGCAGGCTACGTCACCGGACAGACGATCCACGTCAACGGCGGCATGGTAATGGTCTGACATGACCCCCGGGATTGCGCGGACCGTGCGGGTGGAACCCTGCGATCCGCACGATCCCCGAAGCCGTCGCGGTGATGGAGCGCCTTTCGGAGGCGCTCGCCGCGATCACGGGGGACGGCGGCACGTCCTCGTTCGATCCGGCGGACGTCCTCGTTCCCCGCGCGCTGTTTGTGGTCGCGCGGAACGGGGAGGGCGCCGTGATCGGATGCGGTGCCTATCGGCCACTTGAAGAGGAAGTGGCGGAGATCAAGCGCATGTATGCCGATCAAGGCTGCGGTGCGGCGGTTCTGGCCGCCCTGGAGGCGGGCGCTTCGGCTGACGGCTACCGCGAGGTTCGCCTCTCCACACGCAAGGTCAATACCCGCGCTACGGCGTTCTATCGTCGGCATGGCTACGCGCCGGTTGCGGCTTATGGGCGTTATGTGGGCCGGGAAGAATCGGTTTGCATGGGGAGGGTGCTGGATGAAGCAATTCGAGCGCCCAATGCGGGGAAAGCGTTCGAATCGATCCGCGAACGCCTGAAATCCCCTAATTTATCCCCAGAAACACCGGAGAGCGGGCAATAGTCGCTTGCCGCAAGCCTTCCGTTCGCTAGAGATATTCGTCCTGAAATTCGGGATGTTTTGCATCCCTTGCCCGATCAAGGGGGACTAAAGGCTGTCATGAAGGCCACCATCGAACGTTCCACGCTCCTGCGCTGTCTTTCGCACGTGCAGTCCGTCGTCGAGCGGCGCAATACCATTCCCATTCTCTCGAACGTGCTGATCGAGGCCTCGGGCACCGGGTCCTTGCGCATCATGCGACCGACCTCGACTTGCAGGTCGTCGAGACGCTCGGCGTCGTCTCGGTCGAGCAGGCTGGCGCAATCACGGTTTCCGCCCACCTCCTGTTCGACATCGCCCGCAAGCTGCCTGACGGCAGCCAGGTGAGCCTCGATGCCGCGGACAACCGCATGGTGGTGAAGGCCGGACGCAGCCGCTTCCAGCTGCCGACGCTCCCGCGTGACGATTTCCCCATGATTGCCGAGGGCGAACTGCCGACCAGCTTCGAGATTCCGGCGGCAACGCTGGGCCAGTTGATCGACCGCACGCGCTTCGCCATCTCGACCGAGGAAACCCGGTACTATCTCAACGGCATCTTCCTCCACGTCTCCGACGAGGAACTGAAGGCAGCCGCCACCGATGGCCACCGACTGGCACGCTTCACTCTTGCCCGTCCCGACGGCGCGGAGGGCATGCCCGACGTGATCGTGCCCCGCAAATGCGTCGGCGAGCTGCGCAAGCTGCTCGAAGAAGCGCTCGACACCAATGTGCTGGTCGATCTCTCGGCGAGCAAGATCCGCTTCACGCTGGGCGGTGAGCATGGCGTGGTGCTGACCAGCAAGCTGATCGACGGAACCTTCCCGGACTACACGCGCGTCATCCCCACCGGGAACGACAAGCTGCTGAAGATCGATCCCAAGAGCTTCTTCGAAGGCGTGGACCGCGTTGCGACGATCGCCACGGAAAAGACCCGCGCGGTGAAGATGGCGCTGGAACAGGACCGTGTGACGCTTTCGGTCACGTCGCCCGATAACGGCACGGCTGCCGAAGAGGTTCCGGCGGACTATTCGGCCGAAGGCTTCGAGATCGGCTTCAATGCCAATTATCTCAAGGACATCCTCGGCCAGATCGACGGCGATACGGTGGAACTGCATCTGGCAGACGCTGGTGCGCCGACGCTGATCCGCCAGGATGAGAAAAGCCCGGCGCTCTACGTGTTGATGCCGATGCGCGTCTGACCTGAGCGTTCAGGGACCAGTGAAATGAAAAGGCCGGGGCATTCCCCGGCCTTTTTGTTACTTTGGATCGATCAGGTTCCGGCGGAGGGATGTGCTTCGGCGATCATCTGGTCCACAGCGACGAACTTCTCGCGCGGGGCGCCTTGCCGGGCGTTGGCGGCTTCGGCTTCCTCGATCTTCTGCCACTCGGTGAACTTGACGTAGTCGATGCCGCGCTGTGCGGCGAGGGCGTCGAATCCCGGCCTCCCAGCCTTTCCGCTGCCTTCGCCGATATCGGCGTCGATCTTTTCGACAATCGCAAAGCCGTCCGGCCGGTTGGTGCCTATGGTTCCGGTCGGTCCGCGCCTTGCCCAGCCCACGCAATAGAGGCCGGGTGCGATTCTTCCCTCGGCATTGGCGAAGCGCCCCCCCTGTTCGTCATAGGGAACATCCGGAATCCGGGAGGTCTGGTAGCCAATGCAGGCGACCACGATGCCTGCGGGAATGCGATAGGTCTCCCCGGTGCCGACGGCCTTGCCATCGACGAGCCGGGTGCGTTCCACCTCGATGCCCTCGACCTGGTCGGTGCCGAGGATGGCCCGCGGGGCAGCGAAAAAGTCGAACTCGATCCGCACGTCGCGGCCGGGACATGCCGGGCCTTCGTTGTCGTTGGCAGTGCCGCCGCCGATCGCGAAGCCGCGCAAGTGCCCCATGGTCTTTCGCATGCCCGGATCGAGCGCTGCATCCTCCGTCAGAGGCGGAAGGTCGGCAGGATCGACGCTCGGGCAGGCGCGAGAGAGCTTGGCCAGTTCCCCCAACTCCTTCGGCGTCATCGTGACCTGGTGCGGCCCGCGTCGCCCGAGAATGACGATCCGCCTTACGCGGGATGCCTCCAGCGCTTCTAGCGCATGGCTCACGATGTCGCTGCCTTCGAATTCGGCGCCGGACTTGGCGAGAATGCGGGCGACATCGAGTGCGACGTTGCCGTTTCCGACGATCACGGCGGTTTCATGGGCGAAATCGGGGCCGATGCCGGCGAAATCGGGGTGGCCGTTGTACCAGCCGACGAAGGCGGCGCTGCCGAAGACATTGGCCAGGTTCTCGCCGGGAAGGCCCAGCTTTCGGTCGTTGGGCGCGCCGGTGGCAAGAACGACGGCGTCGTAAAGATCCTGAAGTTCCGCGATGGTGATATCCCGGCCGACCATCACATTGCCGACGAAGCGCACGTTCGGATTGAGCGCGGTCGTCTCGTATCGGTGCGAGACGCTCTTGATCGACTGGTGATCGGGCGCGACTCCGGTGCGGATCAGTCCGAAGGGCACTGGTGACAAATCGAATATATCGACTTTGACACCGTCTCCCCACTGCTTGAGCGCCGCTTCGGCCGTGTAGTAGCCGGCCGGTCCGGAACCAACGATTGCCAGGTGCCGCATCGTGTTGTCTCCCAAGGGCTTATCTCTCAGGCGGGCGGTGTCTCACTGAAGCGCCCGCCATTCATGGAAGCAAACATGACTGGGCGGCGGCGGCAAGCGAAATCCGGTGGATCGGGCGACTTGTGCCATACCCGACCGCGAACGGATTTGGTTGCCGGGACTTAACACTTTGGAAATGGGCTCGGGGCAATAGCCGATCTGATGGCGCGCAAGGGACTTCAGGAGCAGCAGCAGGCATCGCGTGGTGGCGCGGCGCACAGGGCTGCGCTTTCCGCCCAGTCGGAAGCCGCGCGCACCGGCATACCCAACTTCGCGTTTCTGCGCCCTCGCGGCCCGAGCAGCGATCCGCTTCACTTCTTCATCGCCCGGCGTTGGGAACTCATGGCACCGGCCATGGTCTGCGTGCTGGTGGCGATGGGCGTGGCCTCGCGCAGCGCGCCCGGTTCGTTTCCGCTTTGCCTGTCCTTCGGCGCGATGCTGCTGTGCCTCGCCGCACCGCTACTGGCCACGCTCGAGGGCCAGTTCCATCACCGCAGCTGGAAGCGTTATCCGCTCATGCTGCTGGCCGTGGCCTTGCCGATGTGCCTGTTCGGTGTGGCTGCGGCGCAGTGGACTTACGAGACGCCGGCGCTCGACTGGCGGCTCACGATCAAGGGCTACGGCATCCTGGTGTTGCTGGCGACGGTCCTGCTGGACCGCCGCCTGACCTCGATCGTGGCGGCGACGGTGGGGGTATGGGCCGGGGCGTCGATTCATTCCGCATCGCCGCAGACCATGGGCCTCCTGGCGGCGGGGATCGGCATCGGGCTGAGCGCGGCCATGCGCCAGTCGCGCATCGCCGCCCGGGAATCAGCGCGTCGTGCGGAGCAGGAGCGCGAGCAGCACCGCGCCGAGGAGCTTCTGCGCGAATACGAGGAGACCGGGCAGGGCTGGTTCTGGGAGACCGACCGGCGAGCTTTCATCACCTATGTCTCGCCTCGCATCGCCGAACTGGTCGGCGTGCCGCAGGAGGAGCTTTACGGACGGCCCTTCCTCGGGCTGTTCCGGCTGCGCGCGCAGGATCACGAGAGCGAGCGCACGCTGGCGTTCCACCTTTCGACCCGCTCCTCCTTCCAGGACATCGGCGTGCGCGCCGCGACCGATGAGAAGGATGAACGCTGGTGGTCCATCAGCGGCCGTCCGGTGCTGGATCAGTTTCACAATTTCCTGGGATTCCGGGGCTCGGGGATCGATCTGACCGAGACCCGCAAGTCGCAGCAGCACGCCACCCAGCTTGCTCGCTTCGATTCGCTGACAAAGCTCGCCAACCGCTTCCAGATGTCGGAATGGCTGGAGAAGGTCATCAATTCGCCGCGGATCGAAAACCGTGCCTGCGCGGTGTTCCTGCTCGATCTCGATCGCTTCAAGCAGGTCAACGATACCATGGGCCATCCGGCCGGCGATGCGCTGCTCAAGCAAGTGGCCGAGCGCCTGCGCGCCACTGTCGCGAACATGGGGCGGGTTGGCCGCCTTGGCGGCGACGAGTTCCAGGTGATCCTGCCGGGCTATCACCAGCACGAAGGTCTCGGCCATCTTGCCCGCCGGATCATTGAGAACCTGTCGCAGCCCTACTCGATAGACGGCGCGCGCGTGGTGATCGGCGCATCGCTGGGCATCGCGATGTGTCCTGACGACGGCACGACGACGGAAGCCCTGATCCGCAATGCCGACCTTGCGCTCTATGCGGCGAAAGGCGGCGGGCGCGGCCGTCATCATTTCTATGATGACGATCTCCATTCCGACGCGCGCGAGCGGCAGCAGTTGGAGCAGGACCTGCGCGATGCCATCGCCGGAGACGCGCTTGAACTGCACTATCAGCCGCAAATTCATACCACGACCGAGAAAATCACCGGTTTCGAGGCGCTTCTTCGCTGGAAGCACCCCCGGCACGGCTATCTTTCGCCCGCGAAGTTCGTGCCGGTGGCGGAAGAGACCGGTCTTGTCTCCCAGATCGGCGAATGGGCACTGCGCACTGCGTGCCGCGACCTGGCAGCTTGGCCGCATGACGTGCGCGTTGCGGTGAACGTCTCGCCGCTGCAATTCGCCAATCCCGACCTTCCCGGGATCGTTGCCGGTGCCGTGGCGGAAGCCGGAATCAATCCCGCCCGGCTCGAACTCGAAATCACCGAGAGCGTGTTCCTTGGGGAGGGCAAGGCAACGGAGGATATGTTCGGCGCGCTCAAGGGGATCGGCGTGCGGCTGGCGCTCGACGATTTCGGCACCGGCTATTCCTCGCTTGGCTACCTGAAGAAGGCGCCGTTCGACAAGATCAAGATCGACCAGAGCTTCGTGCGCGGCGCCACCATCGACGGCAGCCGTAACGGCGCGATCATCTCCTCGATCGTCAGCCTCGCCGAAGCGCTGGGCATGGAGACGACGGCCGAAGGGGTCGAGACGTTCGACGAGCTCGATCTCGTGCGGCTGCTGGGCTGCAGTCATGTGCAGGGCTATATCTACGAGAAGTCGCTGACCTCCGCCGAAGCGGCGGCCCGGCTCGAACAGGGGCTTTCGGCAGTGGCTACGGGGCCGCGTTCGGCTCGCGCGCCGCGCCAGACCATGCTGCGCAAGGTCGTGCTGGAGCACGGCGGACATATCTATCATGCCACGATCCGCAACATCTCCAGCACCGGTGCGATGGTAGAGGGCCTGTGGAACGTGCCGGCCGATACGCAATTCGGGATTCAGCTTGCGGACGACAACGTTGTTCTCGCCACCGCGCGCTGGTGCCGGGAGGATCGCATGGGCGTGGAATTCGTCCGTCCGCTGCAGCTCGACGGCTCGGGAGCGGTGCTGTTCAGCCCCTCGCGGGTCGATCCGGAAGCCGGTCCGAAGGAAAGTGATTCAGGATTGATGCGCAAGGCAGGCTGACAGGTGCGAAAACCGCTGCTAACGGCGCATTCATGACAGACCTCGCCCAGATCCGAAATTTCTCGATCATTGCCCATATCGACCATGGCAAGTCGACGCTTGCCGACCGCCTGATCCAGTCGACCGGCGGCCTCTCCGAGCGTGAGATGAGCGCCCAGGTGCTCGATAACATGGATATCGAGAAGGAGCGGGGCATCACCATCAAGGCGCAGACCGTGCGCCTGAGCTACACCGCCAAGGACGGGCTCACTTACGAGCTGAACCTGATGGACACGCCGGGCCACGTCGACTTCGCCTACGAAGTATCGCGCAGTCTGGCGGCGTGCGAGGGCGCGCTGCTGGTCGTGGACGCGGCGCAGGGCGTGGAAGCGCAGACGCTGGCCAACGTCTATCAGTCGATCGAGCACGACCACGAGATCGTGCCCGTCATCAACAAGATCGACCTGCCGGCCGCCGAACCTGAAAAGGTCCGCACCGAGATCGAGGACATCATCGGCATCGACGCGTCGGAAGCGGTGCTCGCTTCCGCCAAGTCGGGGATCGGCATCGCCGAGATCCTCGAAGCCGTGGTTGCCAAGATTCCGCCGCCGAAGGGTGAGCGCGACAAGCCGCTGAAGGCGATGCTGGTCGATTCGTGGTACGATCCGTATCTCGGTGTCGTCATTCTGGTGCGCGTCATCGACGGCGTCATCAAGAAAGGCCTCAACGTCAAGTTCATGCAGGGCGGCACCGATCACCTGGTGGACCGCGTAGGCTGCTTCACGCCCAAGCGTATCGACCTTCCTGAATTGGGCCCCGGCGAAATCGGCTTCATCACGGCGCAGATCAAGGAAGTCGAGCAGGCTAAGGTCGGTGACACCGTCACCACCGTCAAGGCTGGCGCAACGCAGGCGCTGCCGGGCTACAAGGAAGTGCAGCCGGTGGTGTTCTGCGGGCTCTTCCCGGTTGACGCCAACGACTTCGAGAAACTGCGCGAATCGATCGGCAAGCTTCGTCTCAACGACGCGAGCTTCAGTTTCGAGATGGAATCGAGCGCGGCACTGGGCTTCGGCTTCCGCTGCGGCTTCCTTGGCCTGCTGCACCTGGAGATCATTCAGGAGCGGCTTAGCCGCGAATACGACCTCGACCTGATCACCACTGCGCCTTCCGTGGTCTACCGTCTGACGATGACGGACGGCACCGTGAAGGAACTGCACAACCCGTCCGACATGCCCGATCCCGTCAAGATCGATTTCATGGAAGAACCGTGGATCAAGGCCGTGATCTACACGCCGGATGAATATCTCGGCTCGATCCTGAAGCTCTGTCAGGACCGTCGCGGTATCCAGAAGGACCTCACTTACGTCGGCGGCCGTGCGCAGGTGACTTACGAACTGCCGCTCAACGAAGTGGTGTTCGACTTCTACGACCGCCTGAAGTCGATCAGCCGCGGCTACGCCAGCTTCGACTATGAGCAGATCGGCCTTCAGGAGGGTGATCTCGTGATGATGAACATCCTCGTGAACAACGAGCCGGTCGATGCTCTGTCGATGGTGGTGCACCGCAGCCAGGCAGAACCGCGCGGCCGCGCGCTGGTGGAACGCCTCAAGGAACTGATCCCCCGGCACATGTTCAAGATCCCGATCCAGGCGGCGATCGGTGCCAAGGTCATCGCACGCGAAACGATCAGCGCCATGCGCAAGGACGTTACCGCCAAGTGCTACGGCGGCGACATCACCCGCAAGAAGAAGCTTCTGGAAAAGCAGAAGGAAGGCAAGAAGCGCATGCGCGAATACGGCAACGTGCAGATTCCGCAGGAAGCCTTCATCGCCGCGCTGCGCATGGGCGAGGAATAAAGCCCCTTCCACGAACCGTCACATTGACGCCCTCGTGCGGACGCGACCCGTCCGCACGAGGGCGTTGTCGTATGTGAGTATCAGTTCCCGCTTTACCTCGCTTGCTTTGGGCGGGGCGGGAAATGCCGGTCGCCGTGACCCATTAATCCATTTTGTGTCATTCGTTGGTTGAATTCTGTTCGAGCGTAGAGCTGGCCGAACCGGCGTGACGCAAGTGACGCGAATCTCGCAGATAGTGAGCAGAACTGGTTAAGGGGTGGCCGGTATTGTCCGGGCGCGAACTCGGCGATTCGGCTTTGAATTCATCCGGATGCTGGAAGCCGGATGTTTGGCGGGCCGCCGGCATGGCGTCGTGGATGGGCGATAAGTCGGATTTGGTTAAGTCGTAGCCTGTAACGGGTTGATAGTGCGTTTGCAGACGACCTATAATTGCTTTGTACGAACTGCGTGGGCGGGGGCTCGGCGGAACGAGGGTGGTTCGATAGTGTTATGGAAGTTGGGCAGATGGAGCGGAGCGGCGACTTGACGCACGTCCAGAAGATCATGGCGATCTTTCCCGTGCTGACTTCGAAGCAGCACGAGGTGCTGGCGTTCGTCGCGGAAAACCGCACCAGCAAGGAGATTGCCTGGGAACTCGGCATTTCCGAAAGCGCCGTAAACCAGCGTATCGAGGGTGTGCGTAACCGAACGGGGGCGCCGCCGCGCGCGGAACTGGCGCGTGCCTACAGGCAGTATCAGTTGGACCTGGCAGCGGCCTGTAATCCGATACCAGCCAAGAATCCTCAGGTTCCGGCTGTTGCGATGTTCGACAAGGATCGGGCTCAGGACGAACTGACCGACAGGCTGACGCTTGCCGATGGTGCCACCTTCAAGGTTACGGCGCCCTGGCAGGAAGAACCTTACGCCAGGATCGTTCCGGAGGTGCTCGATGGTTCCAACGCGGGCCTCAGCCGCACGGCAGCCATGATTGCCATCGCCGGGGGACTTCTCCTCGTCGCGGTGTTCGGTCTGGATTTCGCCACTCGGTTGAGCAGTCTGCTTTGATCCAGCCTCCCGGCACAAGAACAGGCGCATCGAACGGGCCGATGACGCTGGATGAGGGTCTCCATGTCCATCACCATTTCCTCTGCCACTGCCCGGATCGCCCGTCAGCTTCCCGAGGCCGAAGTTTCTCTCGACTCTGCGCTGCTCGCCTCGGCGCGGCTTATGGAATCCATGCTGCTTGCGCGTCAGGCGGATGGCATCGCCACGTTCACGGGGCAGACGGCACTTATGCGCCTTGCCAAGACCCAGCGCTCCCTGCTGGAAACCCAGAACGACATGATCCGTGTTCACCACGAGCTTCTCGGCATCGGCCGCGATATCAAGGCCATTGCCGACGAGCCGGAAGCCTGCCCCAAGACCGCAGAACTGGTGGAAGAAGCGCCGATGTTGCGATCGGCTTAAGCGACCCAGGCCCGATCGCGGGCTCCGCGCGTTTCAGGCGGCATGGCCATGGGGGGCTTGCATGCTGATCTGGAGCGCGCGGGCCTACGTGCAGTACGGCGCGTATCTCGCCCTTTTCCTCGTGGCCATGCGCCGCGGTGCGGCGCCCGAACGTATCCTGGCCAGCATCATCCTTGGCATGATCGTGGTAGACCGGATCTATCATCTTGTGCGGGGGCCTGACCTCCTGCTCTATCAGGGGGTCGATCTCGTCCATCTGGCGATCGACACGTTCAGCCTTCTGGCTATCGGCGCTGTCGCGCTCAAGGCAAACAGGTTCTACCCGTTATGGATAGGTGGGGCACAGATTATCGCTTTTTCGAGCCATTTCTATCGGCTGGGGATCGTCGAAATCCACACGACGGCCTATCAGGTCATGGCGATCATGCCGTCCTACGTCCAGCTTCTGGCGATGGCGCTGGGGCTGGGTTTTCATATGCGGCGGCAGAAGAAACTGGGCAACTATCCGTCCTGGCGCAAATCCTACGTCCCTTCATCGGCCAGCGCAGCGAAGAGGTTGCGCGCCGCCTGATCCAGCGCTTCGGCTCGCTTTACACGGTCTATACCGCGTCGGCACAGGCGCTCGCCGAGGAACTCGATGCGGGTGAGATCGCCCGGGAGGCGATCGCTGCCGCCATTGTCGCCGCCCGCAACCTGGCGGACGTCGCCGCACGCGAAACCTTGCTGGGCGAGGTAACCGATATCGGCAGCAGCCCTTTCAGGCAGTACCTTGCGCGGCGGCTGCTCGGCCGCCGGGAGGAATGCGTGATGATGCTGTTTTTCACCGCGCAGGGCCTGTTCATCGCCGAGGAGTTCCAGATCGGCACCCGTCAGTCGAGCTGCGAACTGCCGCTGCGGCGCACGGTGCGTCGCGCCTTCGACCTTGATGCACGGCGGCTGGTGCTGGCGCATAACCACCCCTCCGGCGATCCGACGCCCAGTGTCGATGATATCCAGTCCACCCGAACGTTCCGGCAGGTCATGGCCGCGCTGGAGTTCAGTCTCGACGACCATTTCGTCGTCGCGCGGGGCGGTATTTTCAGCATGAGCGACAATGGTTTGATCTAGATACGATCGGCATTTGACTTTGCCGGCCATGCAACCAGAGTGTCGTCTAAGCTATCTATACCGACGACCGCGCCTGCGCCTGCAGGTCCTGCATGGAGATTGGGGTTTTGACCGATATCGTCACCGTACCGACCACGCCTTTCGAAGGACAGGCGCCGGGAACGTCCGGCCTGCGCAAGAAGGTTCGCGTGTTCCAGCAGCCGAACTATTCCGAGAACTTCATCCAGTCCGTGTTCGATGTGGTGAAGCCGCAGCCCGGCGCCGCGCTGGTGATCGGCGGTGACGGGCGTTTTCATAACCGCACGGTGATCCAGCAGGCGATCCGGATGGCCGCGGCAAACGGCTATGGCCGGGTCCTGGTGGGCCAGGGGGGCATACTCTCGACGCCTGCGGCAAGTCACGTCATCCGCAAATACGGTGCGAGTGGAGGCCTGATCCTTTCCGCCAGCCACAATCCCGGCGGCCCTGAGGAAGACTTCGGCATCAAGTACAATATCGCCAATGGCGGCCCGGCGCCTGAGGGCGTCACAAACGCGATCCTGGCGCGCACGCGTGAAATCGAGCTCTGGCTCACGGTGGAGGCTGCCGATGTCGATCTCGACACGCTCGGCGAAACCACGATCGGCGGCATGACGGTCGAGGTCATCGATCCGGTTTCCGACTATGCCGATCTCATGGAGGAGCTGTTCGACTTCGATGCGATCCGCAAGGCGGTCGGCAGCGGTTTCACCATGCGCTTCGACGCGATGAGCGCCGTGACCGGGCCCTATGCGATGGAGATACTGGAAAATCGCCTGGGCTTCGCGCCCGGCACCGTGATCAACGGCACGCCGCTGGAGGATTTCGGCGGGCACCACCCCGATCCGAACCTGATCCATGCCAAGGACCTCTACGATGTGATGATGGGGCCGGACGCGCCGGATCTCGGAGCCGCGTCGGACGGTGATGGCGACCGCAATCTCATCATCGGCAGGGGGCGGTTCATCACGCCGTCGGATTCGCTGGCGATGCTGGCGGCCAATATCGAGATCTCTCCGGCCTATCGCGGGCGGTTGACCGGAATTGCCCGTTCCATGCCGACCAGCGCCGCGGCCGACCGGGTGGCGGAAGCGCTGGGGGTCCCCTGTTTCGAAACCCCGACCGGGTGGAAGTTCTTCGGCAACCTCCTCGATGCGGGAATGGCGACGATCTGCGGCGAGGAAAGCGCCGGTACGGGGTCCGATCATGTGCGCGAGAAGGACGGCCTGTGGGCGGTGCTGCTCTGGCTCAACATCCTTGCCGTGCGTGATATCGGCGTGGATCAGCTTGCGCGCACGCATTGGGCGCGCTTTGGCCGTAACTACTACGCACGTCATGACTATGAGGCGATCGAAAGCGACCGCGCAGCCGGATTGATGACGGAGCTGAAGCAGGGCCTGACCGGCCTGGCAGGCCAGCAGTTCGGGCCGCTCATCGTCGCCGGGGCCGACAATTTTTCCTACTCGGATCCGGTCGATCAATCGGTGAGCGAAAACCAGGGCATCCGCGTCCTGTTCGAGGATGGCAGCCGCGTGGTGTTCCGTCTTTCCGCACCGGCACGCAGGGCGCCACCTTGCGGGTCTATCTCGAACGCTATGAACCGGCGACCGGTCATATCGATCAGGAAACCGGTGCGATGCTGGAACACCAGATTGCTGCCGCGCAGGAGATCGCCGGGATCACGCGGCACACGGGACGGATCGCGCCCGACGTCATAACCTGAAACGCCGCGCTGCCGCGGTTGCAAAGGCCTTGCGAGCGCCGTCTCGCAGGGCTTTTGCGTTTTTGCGGAGGGCGCTGACTTATCCCGATCGTTCCCCTGGTTCTGCCCGGCTTGTCAGCATGTTTATCCACAGCCTTGCCCACTGCGGGAAGGCAAGGCAGAGCAGGCGTTATGGACCTCGAAAACTACTTCGCCCGCATCGGCCTTCCGGCTGCCCCAACGCTCGATCCGGACGGGCTCGCGCAGCTTCAGCTGGCGCATCGGCGTGCAATCGGCTTCGAGAATCTCGCGATCCCGCTCGGCGAGGGTGCCCGGATCGACAGCGCCAGCGTGTTCGAGAAGCTTGTGGTGCAGGGGCGCGGGGGATATTGCTTCGAGCAGAACAGGCTGTTTTCGGACGTTCTTTCCGCACTGGGGCTGGCGAACCGGCCACTTCTGGCGCGGGTGCTGCTGGGGCTGCCGGAAGGCGTCGTTCCGCCGCGAACCCATACGCTTTTGCTGGTCAACCTCGGCGGCGATGCGTGGATTGCCGATGCCGGGTTCGGCGGCAGCTATGTTCCGCCCCTTCCGCTGGAAGACGGGGCGCAGGTCCAGACCCCGGACGGGGCCTGGCACCGCCTGCTGCGCAGCGGGGAGCGGGGATCACTCGGCGGTGAGTGGCGGCTCGAAAGAGCCGGTCCGGCCGGTGCGACCGATGGGCGCAGCACCGCACGGCGATTGGCAGCCGCAATATGTCTTCGATCTTGCGCAAGTGGCCGGAGACGATCTCGAAATGGCCAATCACTGGACTTCGACGCGGCCCGGCACGCGGTTCACCACGCTTTGCGTCGCAAGCGTGGTGCTGGATGGCGGTTTCGCGGCTCTCAGCGACCGGCAGCTCACGATCCATTCCCAGGGGGTGAGCGAAACCCGCGCCATCGAGGACGCGCGCGATTATGCGCAGAACCTGCGTGACCTGTTTCGTATTGCGCTGTCCGATGAGGATGCGGAGAGACTGCCGCCGTTTTCCTGAGGGAGACCAACTCCCTCGGGGCCGTAGCCAAAATCCGTGGCTACGCCGAATTCGTCCGCATGGCCCGGATTCTCAGACTTCCCTGAGCCTTGGCATCAATTCCACGAAGTTGCAGGGCCGGTTCCGGCTGTCCAGCTGTTCGGCGAGGATGCCGTCCCAGCCGTCTTTCACCGCGCCGTTGGAGCCGGGCAGGGCGAAGATGTAAGTCCCTCGCGAAACGGCAGCGGCGGCGCGGGACTGGACGGTGGAGGTGCCGATCGTCTGGTAGGAGAGCCAGCGGAAGAGTTCGCCGAAGCCGGGAATGTCGCGTTCCTTCACGCGGTCGATGGCCTCCGGGGTAACGTCGCGACCGGTGAGGCCGGTGCCGCCGGTGGAAACGATGGCGTCAACGTTCGGATCGTCGATCCAGGCATTGAACTGTGCGGCGATCAGGTCCGCGTCGTCCTTCTCGATGGCGCGCGCTGCCAGGGTGTGGCCCGCATCACGGATGCGCTGGGCGAGAATGTCGCCCGAGGTGTCGTTCTCGGGGACGCGCGTATCGGAGACTGTCAGAAGGGCGATGTTGATCGGCTTGAAGGTACGCTCAGGATCAATTGCCACGCAGGATAGCTCCATTCGGTGCCATGCGGACCGCCTGGGAGCCGGAAAGCCCCGGGAAGGTCGGCCACATGTCCTGTGCGAGCGCCATGCGGCTTTCGGACTGGCCGCCAGCCTGGCGCTCGTACATCCAGTAGTTGCGCAGCACTATGTTCACATAGCCGCGCGTTTCCCAGTAGGGCAGCGATTCAATCCACAGCAGCGGGTCGCCCTGGTCCTTCACTTCGGTGTTCCAGCGGCTGATCGGGAGAATGCCGGCGTTATAGGCGGCCATGACCTTGGGCAGCAGGCCCTGGGTTCCGGGTGCGTCGCGCAGCATCTGGAGGTGGCGCTGGCCGAAAGCGAGGTTCACTTCGGGCTTGTTGAGGTCGCTGGCATTGCCGGTTACGCCGAGTGAGGCCGCATGATCGCGGGCGGCGGCGGGCATGATCTGCATGAGGCCGCGCGCACCGGCCGGGCTGACGACGCTGGCCTGGAAGATCGATTCCTGAAGGGCATGGGCGTAAACCAGCGCCGGGTCGACCTTCCAGCCGCCCACCGGGGTCACTTGGGCGTGGGGAAGCGGCTGGCCGGTTCCGGTTTGCCGCCGTAAGGCGCATTGTAGGCCATCCAGAGCTGGGTGGAGGGCAGGCCGAGATCGCGGGCGAGGCGGCTGATCGAGGCGTACTGGTCCGCCGAGCCGATGCGGGCCTGATGGCGCAGCACTTCGTCGGCCAGGCTGTCCTTGCCGATTTCCGCCAGCTCCACCGCGGTGCGGATGTTGGAATTGGTGCGCAGCGCCTGCCAGTCGGTCGGCGTGAAATCGGCGGCGGCATGCTGTTCCGGCATCTTCAGGCCGAGCTGTTCGGCGGCGAGCATGCCATAAAGCGTTTCGTCGCGCGCGGCGGCAAGGCGCAGCGACGCGGCGGCCTGCTCCGGCTTGCGGCACCGCACGAGCGATCGGCTGTTCCAGTAATGTGCGGCGCTGGTCAGTTCCGCGTTCTCGGATGAGCGGGCCGCGCGGGAGAAGGCGTCGGCAGCGCCGTCGCAATCACCCAGGCGCCAGGCCGCGAGCCCGGCCGTCCACCATGCCTCGCCCACCCAGGGGCCAGTGCCCATCGCAGCAAGCTGGGCAAGCTGGTAGGCCTGCGCATCCTGGTTTTCGATATAGAAGCTCCAGGCCACCTTTTCGCGCCATTCGGCCTGAGCCGAGGGGCTGAGGCCGGCGTCGATGCCGTCAAGCAGGACGCGCGCGCCGGTGGGATCGTCGGCCTTGATACGGTCGTTGATGCCCGAGGCGATCATCGCCGGCATCGTGCCGTCATCGATGGAGGCGGGGCGCACGCGCTTGGCCATGGTGGGCAGGCGGGCGAACTGCTGCTCTGCAGGAAGCGAGGGAACGCTGAGGGCGCCGCGCTTCAGCGCAAGGCGGCTGATCTGGTCGGCGCCGGGAAGCTCGGTGCCCTGCGCCAGCCAGGATTGCAGCGCCGGAAGCTCGATCTTCGGGGAGCCGGAGGCGAGGTAGTATTCGGCGCGGGCCTGCTGGTGCAGCGGGCCGTCGGGACGGTCCGTCAGCATTCGCTGCACGGTGGTCCAGTCCTTCGCGTCGATCGCGTCGAAGACCTGCTTGTAATAGGTCCGATCGTCCTGGCTGAGCAGCGAGGGAACGGCTGTATTGTCCGCCCGCGTGCGGAAATACTCGACAGCGGCGCTATTGGCGAAGGCCGGCGCCGCGGCTGCGGTCATCCCGGCCACGGCAATCAGGGCTGCGCCTGCGCGCCAAGCCCCGCTGCCCAAACCTCCAGCGCCAAATCGTTTCAAATCAATTCCCCGCATCGTGCGACCCATCCGGCGTTCTTTGGCCTGATCATCCGCAGGGAACCGTCCTTTCAGGACTGTGAACCCTCCGGCCCGGCATCTTTCATCTGTGCAATTTCAGACTTCGTCCACTCAAGCCAGGCGTTCCAGAAGCTCGCTTTTGCGCGCGGCTGTTGCAGCAGCGCGGCGAGGCCCCACCCGCCCAGGAGAGGTGTCGTAAGTCCTTCATGATGAAATTGTCTTAAAACGGCAGCGCGTTGCGGTGATTCGTGGCCAAGAAGCGACAGGACGTTTCCGCCAAGCACAATGAGTCGCTGCGGTGCGACAAGGTTAACGTGCCGGGCGAGTGCTTCGCCCACGCCGCGCGATTCCGCCGCGCGCCAGTCCGGCAGCGCATCGTGGCGGGGCAGCGCGCTGGCGAGATAGATATCCGCGCGCCGGGTGCCGAAGGCCGCGAGCATGGCGTCGAGCAACTTGCCCTGCTGGCCGGTGAGCAGTTCGTCGCGGTCCTGCTGTTCGGGCGTTTCCACCACGACCATCAGTTTCGCGCCTGCCACGCCGCCCGGCATCACGCGGCCGGCCGGGCCGCCATCGTCCAGTAGCGATTCGCTCATCCACCAATCGCGGAAGGCGGGAAGGTCGGCCGGGAGCAATGCCGGGTCGATCCGGGTGGGCCGGGGCGGCGGCGCGTCGACGTCCACCGGGGGGCGGCGACGCGGGGGCAGCCGGTCTCCGTTTTCGTCCTGTTCGTCCTCGGGCACGATCCACTGGCGGGGCTCGTCCAGAAAGTCGAATTCGACCCCGGCTTCGCGCCACCAGTTCAGCGCACCTGTGATATCGTCCAGAAATTGCCGATTTGGGGCCTGATCCATCGCGTGGGTCTTGACCTCTTGCCATCCACCAATCAAGGCAATTCGCGAAAATTAATCGAGCGACTAAACTAGGGGCTTGCTGCGTGGACGCAATGATTGAACGCGAAGAGATGCCGTATGACGTCGTCATCGTGGGCGGTGGGCCCGCAGGACTGGCGACGGCGATCCGGCTGAAGCAGGTCGATCCTGAGCTTTCGGTCTGCGTGCTCGAAAAGGGCTCGGAGATCGGCGCGCACATCCTTTCGGGCGCGACGATCGATCCCAAGGCGCTTGACGAACTGCTGCCGACCTGGCGCGAGGACGGCTGCCCGCTGGCGGAAACGCCCGTGACCGACAACTGGCACTGGCATCTCACGAAAAAGAAGAAGTTCTCTCTGCCGCATCTGGTGATGCCGCCGTTCATGTCGAACGATGGCAACTACACCGGCTCTCTAGGCAATCTCTGCCGCTGGCTGGCCGAGCAGGCCGAGGCGCTGGAGATCGAGATCTTCCCCGGCTTCCCCGCCGCCGAGATTCTCCATGACGACAATGGCGCCGTCATCGGCGTGCAGACCGGCGACATGGGCGTGGACCGCGAAGGCAAACCCAAGAGCGATTTCCAGCCGGGCATGAACCTGCTGGGCAAGTACACCGTGTTCTGCGAAGGCGCGCGCGGCCACCTGACCAAGCGGCTCAAGGCGAAGTACAATCTGGAGGCCGATTGCCAGCCGCAGATCTATGGCATCGGCATCAAGGAACTCTGGGATATCCCGGCGGACAAGCACGTCCCCGGCCGCGTGATCCACACCCAGGGCTGGCCGATGAGCGAGACCGATAGCTGGGGCGGCGGCTTCCTCTACCACCAGGCGAACAACCAGGTGGCATTGGGCTTTGTTACCGCGCTGGATTACAAGAATCCCTACGTCTACCCGTTCGAGGAATTCCAGCGCTGGAAGCAGCACCCGGAAATCCGGGCGATTCTCGAAGGCGCAAGCGCGTCGCCTACGGTGCGCGTGCGATCAACGAGGGTGGCTGGCAGTCGGTGCCGATGCTGGCCTTCCCGGGCGGCGTGCTGGCAGGCTGTTCGGCCGGCTTCGTCAACGTGCCGCGCATCAAGGGCACGCATACCGCCATGAAAAGCGGCATGCTGGCTGCCGAGGCGATTGCTGCGGCCATCAAGGCAGGCCGCGAGCAGGACACGCTGGGCGAATACGACACCGCCGTGCGCGAGAGCTGGATCGCCAAGGAACTCAAGCTCGTCCAGAACGCGGAGCCGCTGGTCGCCAAGTGGGGCGGCGAGATCGGCACGGTGCTGGCGGGCGCGGACATGTGGCTGCGCACGCTGTTCGGCTTCGGGCTGGCCAGGCCGATGAAGCATCACACCGATGCCTCGACACTCCAGCGCGCCGATCTCTACAAGCCGGTCGCATATCCCAAGCCGGACGGTGTCATCAGTTTCGACCGCCTGACCAGCGTGTCCTACTCCTTCACCAATCACGAGGAAGACCAGCCGGTCCACCTGAAGCTGACCGATCCGACGGTCCCCACGCGCATCAACCTGCCGCTC
The DNA here is from genome assembly GCF_001298105.1 of Novosphingobium sp. ST904. GTDB lineage: Bacteria > Pseudomonadota > Alphaproteobacteria > Sphingomonadales > Sphingomonadaceae > Novosphingobium. Next base: position 115,428 of record NZ_LGJH01000161.1, read on the forward strand.
TATGCGGGGCCAGAGGCGCGCTATTGCCCGGCGGGCGTCTACGAATTCGTCGATCCGGACGGTTCGGGCATGAAGCTCCAGATCAACGCGCAGAACTGCGTCCACTGCAAGACCTGCGACATCAAGGATCCGAGCCAGAACATCGAATGGGTCACCCCTGAAGGCGGCGGCGGCCCGAACTATCCGAATATGTAATCGGAATGAGGGAAGGGCAGCGCCCTTTCCCGGTTCGGAATCTGATTGCCGCCGATTTCTCCCGTCACCCTGAAACGGGTTCAGGGTGACGGTTCCCCGGTTTGCAACGAGGGGTGGGAAGGCCAACGCTCGCCTTGCCTCTGGGCTCGCCTCGCGCCATGGACGGAGCGATGCTGACCGAAACTGCCTATGCCAAGATCAACCTCGCCCTCCATGTCCGCAGGCGGCGCGAGGATGGCTATCACGAGCTGGAAACCCTGTTCGCCTTCGTCGATGCGGGGGACGAACTGGCGGCGGCGCCCGCCGAAGTGGATTGCCTTGCCACGCACGGCGAGTTTGCAGGGAAGATCGACGACCCGCTCGGCAACATCGTCGCCAAGGCCCTGACAGCGCTGCCGCATGGCAAGGGATGGTCGGTCGACCTCGAAAAGCGCTTGCCCGTCGCGGCAGGGCTGGGCGGGGGCTCCGCCGATGCAGGCGCCATCTTCCGCATGGTCGAACGCGCTCATGGCCTCCCGGACGACTGGCATGAGCGCGCCGCAAGGCTGGGCGCCGACGTGCCCGCCTGCGTGCTTTCGCGGCCCTGCATCGGCACCGGCACCGGCACCGATCTTGCCGAAGTCTCCGAAAACGACCTTGCCGGATGCCCGGTGCTGCTGGTCAATCCCCGCGCGCCGGTGCCTACCGGGCCGGTGTTCAAGGCGTGGGACGGCGTAGACCGCGGCCCGATGCCGGGCGGAACCCTGCGCGAGATCGCCCAGGGCGGGCGCAACGATCTGGAAGGACCGGCCATCGCCATCTGCCCGGTTATCGCCGATGTCTTGGCGGCCTTGCGCGATACCGGGCCGTTCCTCGCGCGCATGTCAGGCTCCGGCGCAACGTGTTTTGCGCTCTATGAGAGTCAGGAAGCCTTAAGCGATGCTGCCGCAAGCATCGCGGCGGAACACCCCGACTGGTGGCAACTATCCGGGAAATTGCGTTGAAAGCCCCTGCGATGAAAACCGAACTCTACAAGTTGCTCGGCAAACCCGTGGAAGGCGGCATCGTCGTCATCGCCGACCATGCCTCGAACCATGTGCCTGACGGAATCGACCTCGGCATTCCCGCGGATCTGATGAACCAGCACATCGCCATCGACATCGGCGTCGCCGCCGTGGCGGAGAGGATGACGGGGGCGGGCACTTCGGCATGGCTTGCCGGGATCAGCCGCCTCGTCTGCGATCTGAACCGCGATATCGGGATGCCCGGCATGTTCCCGGTCGTTTCGGACGGCTACGCGATCCCCGGCAACATGATCGGTGACGATGGCCGCGCCGCACGCGTGGCGGAATACTTTGCCCCTTATCACACCGCTCTCGAAGAAATGCTGGAATCTGCCGAGCCTGCACTGATCGTTTCGCTTCACAGTTTCACGCCGGGCCTGGCAACGTGCGACAAGCCGCGGCCCTGGGAGATCGGCATTCTCTACAACCAGGATGACCGCGCGGCGCGCATCGCCATTGCGCTGCTGGAGGCGGAAGGCCTGACGGTGGGCGATCAGGAGCCCTACTCGGGACGGATACTGAACGCCTCCATGAACCGCCATGCCGAGGCGCATGGGCGGCCCTACCTCAGCATCGAGATCCGGCAGGACCAGATTGCGGACGAGGCCGGGCAGGCGCTCTGGGCCGAGCGGATGACGCGGCTTTGCGCAGGCGTTGTCGAACGGCTGTGAGGGGGCGGCATAGGGCAGGGTGAAATTCGAAAACCTGCTTGACCCTTGAACCAATAAAACAATCTTTATGGCGTTTGCGAAAGAAAATGTCTCACTCCCCATTGCTGCGGCGCAGTTCGCAGTGTAGGGGCCGGCGCAAAGGGCGTATAGTCGCGCCCCTGTATCCCGGAGTTCGCACAATGCCCGCCTATCGTTCCCGCACTTCCACCCATGGCCGCAACATGGCGGGCGCGCGTGGCCTCTGGCGCGCGACGGGCATGAAGGATGCGGACTTCGGCAAGCCGATCATCGCGGTGGTGAACTCGTTCACGCAGTTCGTGCCCGGCCACGTCCACCTGAAGGACCTGGGTCAGATGGTTGCCCGCGAGATCGAGGCTGCGGGCGGCGTCGCCAAGGAATTCAACACCATCGCGGTCGATGACGGCATCGCGATGGGCCATGACGGCATGCTCTATTCGCTGCCCAGCCGCGACCTGATCGCCGACAGCGTGGAATACATGGTCAACGCCCACTGCGCCGACGCCATGGTCTGCATCTCCAACTGCGACAAGATCACGCCGGGGATGCTGATGGCCGCGCTGCGCATCAACATCCCGGTCGTGTTCGTTTCGGGCGGGCCGATGGAAGCGGGCAAGGTCGTGCTGCGCGGCAAGGAGCAGGCGCTCGATCTGGTCGATGCCATGGTCGCCGCCGCCGACGAGAGCTACACCGACGAGGAAGTGAAGGCGATCGAGCGTTCGGCCTGCCCCACGTGCGGTTCGTGCTCGGGCATGTTCACTGCAAACTCGATGAACTGCCTGACCGAAGCGCTGGGCCTGTCGCTGCCGGGTAACGGCTCGACGCTGGCGACTCACTCCGACCGTCAGCGACTGTTCCTCGAAGCAGGCCGTCTCGTCGTGGACCTGTGCCGCCGCTATTACGAGCAGGAAGACGAATCCGCGCTGCCGCGCAACATCGCCAGCTTCGCGCTTTCGAAAACGCCATGAGCCTCGATATCGCCATGGGCGGATCGACCAATACCGTGCTTCACCTGCTGGCGGCTGCCGTGGAAGCGGGCGTGGACTTCACGATGGAGGACATCGACCGTCTCAGCCGCAAGGTGCCGTGCCTTTCCAAGGTCGCGCCGGCCAAGAACGACGTCCACATGGAAGACGTCCACCGCGCCGGCGGCATCATGGCGATCCTCGGCCAGCTCGACCGCGCCGGCCTGCTCAACTCTGACCTGCCGACGGTGCATAGCAAGTCGCTGGGCGACGCGCTCAACCACTGGGATATCTCGCGCACCAATTCGCCTTCGGTGCAGGAGTTCTTCAAGGCCGCGCCGGGCGGCGTGCCGACCCAGACCGCGTTCAGCCAGAGCCGCCGCTGGGACGACCTCGACCTTGACCGTGAGCACGGCGTCATCCGTTCGAAGGAACATGCCTTCAGCCAGGACGGCGGCCTTGCGGTGCTCTACGGCAATATCGCTGCTGACGGTTGCATCGTGAAGACGGCGGGCGTGGATGACAGCATCCTCAAGTTCACCGGCACTGCGCGCGTCTACGAATCGCAGGATGCCGCCGTTGCGGGCATTCTCGGCGGACAGGTGGCTGCGGGCGATGTCGTGGTGATCCGCTACGAAGGACCGCGCGGGGGGCCGGGCATGCAGGAAATGCTCTACCCGACCAGCTACCTGAAGTCGAAGGGCCTCGGCAAAGCCTGCGCGCTGCTGACCGACGGTCGTTTCTCGGGCGGCACTTCCGGTCTCTCGATCGGACATGCCTCGCCGGAAGCGGCGGAAGGCGGCGCCATCGGCCTCGTCGAGAACGGCGACACCATCGAGATCGATATCCCCGGTCGCACCATTCACCTCGCGGTCTCGGACGAGGTTCTGGCCCATCGCCGGGCCCAGCAGGAAGCGCGCGGAGCCGACGCATGGTCGCCGGTCCATCCGCGTCCTCGCAAGGTCTCGGCCGCGCTCCAGGCCTATGCCGCGATGACGACCAGCGCTGCCCGTGGTGCCGTGCGCGACGTGACCCAGCTCAAGCGGAAGTAAGGTTCGAGGAAGCCGGCCGAGGGTGCGTGGCGCTTCCGGCCGCATCCTCGGACGGTCCGCTCCTTATCGTCACTGCAAGCATGGCAACGCGATCCGGATCCGGTCATGCGCCGCTCCGGATTGCTCGCGATGAAAGGCGGGGGAACTGAGGCTGGGGAACTGCGCCGGTTAACCGTCGCTGACAGGGGAGAGGCGGACAGCCTCGTCAACCATGTTCTGCCATGCATCGTGAACGTCGGCGACGTTGACGGTAAGGCCACGATCCTTCTTGAGCAGATGTTCGCCGGCAAGGCACATGCCCGGCGTGGGAACCCGCAGCGCCTTTACCACTTCCCGCGCGGTCGCCTTGAACTGCTCGCGATCTTTCGCGGTAAGGCCATTCCAGTCATCCGTTCCGTGTTCAGCCTTCGCCAGCGCCCTTGCTGCGCGTTCGATCAGCGGCATAGTGCTCTCCCTCGGTAGATTATGCCCCAGCGTAACATCACGCGCGGGCCGCGTTAAGTGTCCCATTCTCGGGCTGCGCCGTGCAGAGGCTTGATGTCGACGGGAAAGTCCTTTTAGCCGGCGGCATGGCACGCTCGCTTCCCGGTTTCGTCTTCATCCTCGCACTTGCCGCCTGCTCGTCGCGGCACGAGGCGCCGAATGTCGCCGAAGGCGGCGCGGCTGTCTCCTGCGCCGTGGGCGGTTCCGCCGAACTGAAACCGGTTTGCGCGGTCGAGCGGTCGGAAGAAGGTGGAATGCTCGTTCTCGTGGTCCACCACCCCGACGGCGCCTTCCGGCGTTTCACCGTCATGACGGACGGCAGCGGCCTTGCGGTTGCCGATGGGGCGCAAGTGGCGGTAACAAGGCTGGAAGGTGAACGGCTCGACGTCAGCGTCGGGGCGGACCGCTACCTGTTCCCGGTGACGAGGAAGCCCCATGCCGCAAATCCAGAGCCTTCACGCTGACCAGATTCTCACCGTTGCGCAGATGCGGCGGGCGGAAGAGGCACTGATCGCAGCAGGGTCGTCGGTCGATGCGCTGATGCAGATCGCGGGGCGGGGCGCGGCGGAATGGATCTGGCGGATCTGCGCGGGGCGCAAGGTCACTGTGCTCTGCGGCCCGGGCAACAACGGCGGTGACGGTTACGTTCTGGCCGAGGCCATTCGCGAGCGTGGCGGCCATGTCACTGTCGTTGCCGGCGCCGATCCGAAGAGCGCGGCGGCGGTCAATGCGCGAAAGCTTTATCAGGGCGCGGTGTCTGGGCCGGAGACACCTGCCGAGGGCGATGTCTTCGTCGATTGCCTCTATGGCAGCGGGCTGACCCGTCCGCTTTCGGCAGGCGACCTGGCGCTACTCACGCGGCTGGCGAATGCACATCATCACCGGGTGGCCGTGGACCTGCCGAGCGGCGTGCAATCCGATACCGGCATGGCGCTGAATCCGTCGCTCCCGGGCTATGACCTCACGATCGCGCTGGGCGCTTGGAAATACGCGCATTTCCTGATGCCGTCCGCTGCCGCCATGGGCGCGCTGCGCCTGGTGCCGATCGGCGTCGCGCCGGTGGAAGGGGCTGCATCGGCCGTGGCCAAGCCTCGCCTCGCGGCACCGGCGGCCGACGCGCACAAGTACCGGCGCGGGCTTCTTGCGGTTGTCGGCGGGGCGATGCCCGGCGCAGCGGTGCTGGCCAGCCTTGCCGCGCAGGCCGCCGGGGCGGGCTACGTCAAACTCTTCGCGGATAGCAAGCGTAACGTCCCTGCGGACCTCGTGGTCGATCAGGGCAAGCTGGTCGATGTGCTCGTGGATGACCGCAATACCGCCGTTCTGGTAGGGCCGGGGCTGGGGCGTGACAGTCTGGCGCGGGAGCGGCTCGCCATTGCCCTGGCCGATCCGGTTCCTGCCGTGATCGATGCCGATGCGCTGGTCCTGCTGACGCCGCGCCTGCTTGCCGAGCGCAAGGCCGCCACAGTGGCGACGCCGCACGAAGGCGAACTGCTGGCTCTTGAACGGGCGTTCGGCTGCGAGGGAAGCGGAAGCAAGCCCGGCCGCGCGCTGGCGCTGGCGAGGGCAGGGGGCATGGTCGTGGTGGCCAAGGGCCCTGACACCGTGATCGCCGCGCCGGACGGCCGGGTCGCCTGCGCCCCCCGTGCCAGTTCCTGGCTTTCGACTGCGGGAACGGGTGACGTGCTGGCCGGGTGCATCGCCAGCCGCCTTGCTGCCGGAACCGAAGCTTTCGCGGCCGCCTGCGAGGGCGTGTGGCTTCATGGAGAGGCGGCGCGGCGCGCTTCGCCTGCCTTTACTGCCGGTCAGCTTGGACAAATGGTCCCGGCTGCGCTAGCGGCCTGCCTGTGACTACTGGAACAGAAGAAATCCTGCGCATCGCCTCCAAGGGCGATGGCGTTACCGAATCCGGCCGCTTCGCCTGGGGCGCTGCACCGGGCGACCTCCTGCACGAGGACGGCACGCTCGAATGGGGGCCGCATCATGTGCAGCCCGCCTGCCAGCATTTCGGCCGTTGCGGCGGCTGCCAGCTTCAACAGCTCGACGAGGAAAGCCTCGAACACTTCGTGGGATCGCGCGTGGCCAATGCCTCTGCCTCGCAGGAATTGGGAGCGGAAGCGATCTCGCCGCCCTACCTGTCCCCGCCGGGCGCGCGCCGCCGTGTGTCGTTGAGGGCGGAAAGCTCGGGCGGGCGCGTGGTCATCGGCTTCCGCGAGGCCAAGTCGCACCGACTGGTGGAGCTGGAAGAATGTCCGGTCATGGCGCCGGAACTGTTCGCGATCCTCGGCCCGCTGCGCAAGCTGCTCATCATGATGGGCAAGGCGGCGCCCGCCAAGAAGGGCGGCAGGCCCGGCAAGCCCGCGAAGCACCAGCAGGCGCGCATGGCCGCCGATATCGAGATGACGCTGACGGACCAGGGCGTCGATCTTGGCGTCAAGGGGCTCACCGCCGAAGGGCTCTCGGCGACCGAATCGATGCTCGATTTCTCGCGCCAGTACGGTCTCGCCCGCCTCACCATGGACGGCGGCTACGGCTTCGAGACGGTGTGGGAGCCGGAACCGGTGACGGTGAGCCTCGGCCCCGTCAAGGTCCCGTTCCCGCCGGGATCGTTCCTTCAGGCCACGCTCGACGGCGAACAGGCCCTGGTCGAAGCCGCGCGCGGCTGGCTCGAGGGTGCTGCGACGGTTGCGGACCTGTTTTCGGGGCTGGGCACCTTTGCGCTGGCGCTGGCCGGGCCGCAGACCAAGGTGCTGGCCGCAGAGGCTGCACGCGATGCACATCTCGCCTGCAAGACCGCGGCGGACCGGGCGCAATTGCCGGTGTTCTCCGCTCACCGCGACTTGTTCCGCAATCCGCTCCAGCCCGATGAACTGAGCAAGTTCGACGCCGTGCTGCTCGATCCGCCCCGCGCCGGTGCGCGCGAGCAGGTGGATTGCATCGCCGATTCCACGGTGAACCGGGTGGTCTATATCTCGTGCAACCCGTCGAGCTGGTCCCGCGATGCCGCGCGGCTGGTGGAGGCGGGGTTCCGGCTGGTCGAACTGCGTCCGGTCGGCCAGTTCCGCTGGTCCACCCACGTCGAACTGGCGAGCTATTTCGAAAGATAGCCCGTCCGCATGGTGGCGGGGCAGGGGGCTCCCTGCCTCGCCCCCTTCCTTACTCTCCCTGGGCCTTGGCCATCATGTCCATGAAGTCCCGCGCGGCGTTGCGGTCTTCCTCGTTGTCGAAGGCGACGTCGAGGTCAGGCGAGGCATTGAACAGATAGAGCAGCGACCACAGCGCGAAACGGCGGCTGCGGTCCTTCTCCATGCCAAGATCGACGCGCATCCGGTCAATCCCGGTTTCCAGCGTGCTGGGAGCGATCGTCGAAAGGTCGTCGGTGCCGAAGTAGCGGCGAAGCTGGTCGTCGAAATCCATGGCCTCGCCCTAGCAGGACCGGGGGCCGACGCGAAGGGGCGTCAGGAATCCGTATTGCGCCCGCATACATGCGCGGACACCAGCTGGTAGATCACCAGCGCCCAGCAGCTTCCGATCATCCCCACGAAGAAGGTCGACCAGCTCAGGCCCCAGTCCGCATCGAGCAGGTTGTTGGTAAGCGCCGCGAGGGTGACCACGACCAGAACGGCTTCGAGCGCAAAGAAGGCCCAGCGCATCGAAATGGCGGAAAATGGTTCACTGCGGGTGCTCACGCGTTTTCTCCCGAATGTGTCTTGCCCCTTTTCGCGCAAGATTAATTCAGGTTGCGTCATTCGTCCAGAATTTGCTTTCCGGTGCAAGTGTTTCAAAATGCACCGATCGGCCCTGCCGGTTTTCGGGTCAGTCGGCTCCGGAAAGCACTCTGGCGAAGGCCTGGGCGTCGGTATTGCCGCCCGAGAGCACGATGGCAGTACGCTCCGCCGAAGGAGTTCTGCCGGCCAGAACCGCCGCCAGCGCCGCGGCGCCGCCGGGTTCGATAACGAGGCGCAGCTTCGCAAAGGCGAGGCGCTGCGCCGCGCGGATTTCGGCGGGGGTGACGACGAGGCCGAACGGGCAGCGCGCCCGAAGGATCTCGAAGTTGATCGGCCAGGTTCCGGGCGTCTGCAGCGCATCGCAGGGCGTGGGCGGGGCATCGGCGCCGACGCGGCAGATCGTTCCGGTTTCGAGGCTGCGGCACACGTCGTCCCAACCTTCGGGTTCGACGGGGATCACTGCTGCATCCGGCAGGGCGAGTGCGAGCCCGGCGGTCAGACCGCCGCCGCCGCAGGGAGCCACTACCTGATCCGGCGCCGCGAGACTAAGTTCGGCCATTTGCGCGGCGATCTCGATCCCGGTGCTGCCCTGGCCTTCGATGATCCACGGGTCGCCATAGGCGTGGACCAGCGTCGCGCCCCGGGCGGCGCACAGGCGCGCCGCCACTTCGTCACGGTCCTCGCCGCCGGGCCGGTCGTAGAGCACGACCTCGGCGCCCAGAGCGCGGGTGTTGGCAAGTTTCACTTCCGGCGCGTCGACCGGCATGACGATGGTGGCTTCGATGCCCAGCCTGCGTGAGGCCCAGGCGACCCCCTGCGCATGATTGCCGCTGGAAACGCCGACGACGCCGCGCGCGCGTTCCTCTTCGGTCAGGGCGGTCAGGCGGTGCCAGGCGCCGCGAATCTTGAACGCGCCGACGGGCTGCAGGCTTTCGGCCTTGCACCAGATCGTGCGGCCATCGACGTCGAGCGGCAGAAGCGGCGTTCTTGGCAGGATTTCCGAGATCTTGCGGGCAGCCATGGCAACGCCTTGGCCGGTCGGACGGTGAAGAAGGGCCTGAGTCATGCGCCCGGCCATAGCGTCAGCGGATGAGGCGCACCATCTGGTAATAGCCCAGGGCCCCGCGCTTCACCTCAACCCGCAGCCCCAGTTCTCCGGCGATCCGCGCGGCGACCATCGGCAGGTCCAGCCGGGGGCTGACGTGGAACTTCGTCAGCCACGCGCGCAGGGCTCCGCGCAGAGGGGCGGGCAGGCCGGAAAGGTCGCCGAAGTCGACGGCATGGAGCACGCCGCCGGGTGCCAGCGCATGTGCCGCCTGTCGCAGCGCGGCCTCCCATCCGGGGATCATCGAGAGCGTGTAGGACAGGATGATCCGGTCGAAGCCGGTGCGGCCGAACAGGTCACGCGGCTCGAATCGTGTGGCGTCGCCGAGCGCCAGTTGCACGTCGGGCCCCAGCCGCGCGCGGGCGGATTTCAGCATCTCGCCGGAAATGTCGAAGCCGTGGCAGGCAGCGCCGGGCCAGGCACGGGCGACCCGTTCCAGATTGCGGCCGGTGCCGCAGCCTGCTTCGAGCACGCTCATGCCGGGTTCCGCGCCCAGTTCACGGATCAGCCGGTCCCGGCCGAACAGGTAGTATTTCCGGGTGAGGTCATAGATGTGGCGCTGGCCCCGATAGACCTTGTCCATCAGCGCGGCATGGTCCTGCGAGGTGGCGCTTCCCGTCATCGCGGATGCCTCAGCGCAGGACGTAGAGGTGGACGCCGCCATAGATGGAGGAGCGATCCCCCCGCGTGGCCGCTCGGGATTCCTCTTCGCGGTAGTCCCAGCGGGAAAGGATTTCTTCCGGCACGCGGCCCGGCAGCAGGGTGGGCTCGGCGGCAGTGCGGAACAGCACGCGCGAACCGGCGCGCGCGGTGCGGGTGATCTCGCTCCAGAGTTCGGTGAGCTGCGCGTCGCTCATCCAGTCCTGTGCATCGAGCAGGATGTAGCGGTCGAGCGAGGCTTCGGCGCTTTCTTTCAGAACCTGCGTGAAGTTCGCATGGCGCAAGGTGAGGCGGCCAAGCCGCTCGCGTACCAAGGGAACATTGGCTTCCTGAAGATAGGGCGGCAGCGGGGCCTTGGGCTCGCGTCCGTAGCCGCGCCCGAAAGCCTGCCAGGCGAAGTAGTTGTCGTTGAGGGGGAAGTGGCAGGCCAGCTTCTCCAGCCGTGCGCGCAGCACATCGGCCATGCGGTTGCCGCCTGCCAGCGCGTCGTACTGGGCAGGCGGAATGCCGAGGCCGAAAAGCGAGGCGGGCTGGTCGGTCAGCCAGCGAACCAGCTTGCGCTCGAAGATCGGCGCCAGCCGTTCGTCAAACACGCGGCGCTGTTCCTCCAGCGTCTCGGCGCCGAGGATTTCGCTGGGGTCGATCTTGTAGAGCTTGGCGAGGACATGTGCCGCACCGATGAAGTGGCCGAGCAGGCCCTGCTTGTAGATACCGCGCGCAAAGCCGCGGATGCGGCGGCGACCCACCAGATCGCGGCCTTCCCAGTACCGGCGGGTGGCTTCGTCGAGGTGCGGGGCAAGGCGGTCCCGATATGTCGCGACATTGCCGGGATGATCGGCCTCGGCAATGAAGCGGCGCAAGTCCGCATAGTCGGTCAGCTTGCGGATCGCGGCGATCTTGAGGCGGCCAAGAGCGATATGCGCGGTGTTGAGATCGACGCTGGTGATCGCGGCGGGATCGGCGGTCAGGTAGGACAGCGCGTTGCAGCTGCCGCTGGAGATGGTGATGATCCGGCTCTCCGGCCCGATCTGCAGCGCCTCCATATCGGCAACCGGATCTTCCCAGATCTGCGCGTAGACGAGGCCCTTGAACGCGAGCGCAAAGGCCTTGTCGAGCAGGCGGGCGGCACGGTTCGATTCGGGGCGGACGACGGCCTTGCCGATGAGGTCGGACGCAGGCCTCGCGTGAGGGTGCTGGGCAGGAGGCATCGGATATTCCTTGGCCGCGAGGGAAAGGTGTTCGCTCGCCGCATTGCCCCCGCCGGGTGACCGCGCGATGACGGGACGATGGCGGATTGTGACAGTTTTCGTTGGGTGCGCTCGTCACATCCGGGACGGGCGTGGGCCGGTGCCGCACAAAACGGCCGGATGGCCGTCTTGCCCAACCGACAGGTCGGACAAACGAATCAACGAAACTCGAAGAGTTGAGTTGTCACACAGGGCCTCTATATGCGGCTGTTCGCGAGCATCGCGTTAAGGAGACAAATTGGTGAGCAAGGTTCTGGTGATCGGCGCAGGCGGCGTCGGTTCGGTCGCGGTCCACAAGATGGCGATGAATCCCGACATCTTCTCGGACATCCACCTCGCCAGCCGCACGGTTTCCAAGTGCGAGGCGATTGCCGAATCGGTGAAGGAGCGCACCGGCGTCTCGATCAGCACTTATGCGATCGACGCCGATGACGTGGCGGCAACCAGCGAGCTGATCCGCTCGATCGGGCCGAAGCTCGTCGTCAATCTCGCGCTGCCCTACCAGGATCTCGCGATCATGGATGCGTGCCTGGCAACCGGCGTGAACTACATGGACACCGCGAACTACGAGCCCAAGGACGTGGCCAAGTTCGAGTATCACTGGCAGTGGGCCTATCAGGAGCGCTTCAAGGAAGCGGGCCTGACCGCGCTGCTCGGCTCGGGCTTCGATCCGGGCGTCACCTCGGTCTTCGCCATGTGGCTGAAGAAGCACAAGCTCAAGACTATCCGCACGCTCGACATTCTCGACTGCAACGGCGGCGATCATGGCCAGGCCTTCGCGACCAACTTCAACCCGGAAATCAACATCCGCGAAGTGACCGCGCCGGCCCGCCACTGGGAAAACGGCCAGTTCGTCGAAACCCCGGCGATGGGCGTGAAGCAGAGCTTCGACTTCGAGGCCGTCGGCCCGAAGAACATGTACATGATGTACCACGAGGAACTCGAAAGCCTTGCGAAGTTCATCCCCGAGATGGAGCGCGCGCGCTTCTGGATGACCTTCGGCGACGAGTACATCAAGCACCTCACCGTGCTGCAGAACGTCGGCATGACCCGGATCGACCCGGTGATCTACAACGGCGTGGAAATCATTCCGCTCCAGTTCCTCAAGGCCGTGCTGCCCGAGCCCAGCTCGCTCGGTTCGACCACCAAGGGCAAGACCAACATCGGCGATATCGCGACCGGCGAAGCGCTTGACGATTCGGGCGAGAAGACGTTCTACATCAAGAACATCTGCGACCACGAAGATGCCTATGCCGAAACCGGCAACCAGGCCGTCAGCTACACCACCGGCGTTCCGGCGATGATCGGCGCCGCCATGCTGGTTACCGGCAAGTGGAGCGGTGCGGGCGTGTTCAACATGGAGCAGTTCGATCCCGACCCCTACATGGACATGCTCAACCAGCATGGCCTGCCCTGGACGGTCGAGGAACTCGACGGACCTCTGGCCTTCTGATGACGATGCTGCGGACCGTTCTCGTCGCTGCGGCCGGCGCTCTCGCGCTGGCCGGTTGCGTGCCGCAGGGCGGTCCGCAGCAGCCCGCTCAACCTGCCGGAAACGGCGAGGCCGGGCCGGGCTATTCCCGTGACATGAGCGCTGCCGACCGCACGGCCTGCGAAGGTTCGGGCGGCAGCGTGCAGCGCCGGGGACGGCTGGGCATGGAACAATGTGTCCATGCTTTTGCCGATGCCGGGAAGCAGTGCACCGATTCCTCGCAGTGCCAGGGCAAGTGCATCGGCAGTGCCGGTGCCGCTTCTGCCGATGCCTCGGCCAGCGGCACCTGCCAGGCGGACGATCGGCTGTTCGGCTGCCATGCGGAGATCAAGGGCGGCAAGGCCGTCAATGCGATCTGCATCGACTGAGCGGGTTCGTGAACTGGACCTTCGTTGCCCCCGTGGCCATGCTCGCGGGATCCAATCTGTTCATGAACACGGCGTGGTACCTGCATCTCAAGATGCCCGGCAAGGCGCTGTGGCTGGCGATTGCCATGAGCTGGGGCATCGCATTCTTCGAATATTGCCTTGCCGTGCCGGCCAACCGGATCGGCAGCCAGGTCTACTCTCTGGGGCAGCTCAAGGTGCTTCAGGAGGCGATGTCGCTCACGGCCTTCGTGCTGGTGGCATGGCTGCTGTTCGGGCAGAAGCCGGGACTCAACGAGATCGTCGGTTTCGCTCTGGTCGGCGCGGGGGCATGGTTCATCTTCAAGGGTCCGTTTGCCTGAGGCATCCTTGAAGCTGGCAGCCGCGAAGGCCATCTGGTTGGAAATTTGGCTCAGCCGATGATGTGCGAGCCCACCGAAAGGGATTGAACCGAACATGGAAACCCGCGCCGGCGATCCGGGAGCCTTCGCTCACTTCGATCTGTCGCGAGTCGACAGTCCCAGCTTCGTGGTGGATGCCGCCAAGCTGCGCGAGAACCTGCGCGTGCTGGCCGACATCGGCGAGCGTTCGGGCGCCAAGGTGCTCTCCGCGCTCAAGGCCTTCTCGATGTGGTCCACCGCGCCGATCGTCGGCGAATACCTCGACGGCGTCTGCACTTCGGGCCTGTGGGAAGCGCGGCTTGCCTCGGAATTCTACGACGGCGAGATCGCGACCTATTGCGCGGCCTACAAGGAGCAGGATCTCGACGAGATCCTGCGCCTGTCGGATCATGTGATCTTCAATTCGCCGATGCAGATCGAGCGTTTCTGGGCGCAGATCGAGAACGCCCGCGCGCGGGGCGAGGACTTCGACATCGGCCTGCGCGTCAATCCGATGCATGCCGAAGGCGAGGTTCCGCGCTACGATCCTTGCGCGCCGCACTCGCGCCTTGGCTTCCCGATCAACCAGCTCACCGAAGAGCATGTCGAGATGATTGACGGCATCCATATGCACACCTTGTGCGAGCAGGATTTCGAGCCGCTGCGCCGCACCTGGGACAAGGCGTTCGATTACCTCGAACCGTTCTTCGGCCAGTTCAAGTGGATCAACCTCGGGGGTGGCCACCACATCACCCGGTCCGACTATCAGCGCGACGAACTGGTGGAATTCCTGATCGATCTTCAGGAAGATACCGGCGCCGAGGTCTATATCGAGCCCGGCGAAGCCGTCGCGCTCGATGCCGGTATTCTCGTGGGAACCGTGCTCGACATCGGCCATAACGGCATGCCGGTGGCCGTGGTGGACGTTTCCGCCACCTGCCACATGCCCGACGTGATCGAGGCGCCCTATCGCCCGGCCATGCTGGGTGAGCGGGCGGAGAGCGAAGGCGAGCCGGTACGTCTTGGCGGGCCTTCGTGCCTCGCGGGGGATGTGATCGGAGACTATGTCCTGCCGTCGAGGCGGAACCGGGCGTGCGCTTCGCTTTCCTCGACCAGGCGCATTACTCGATGGTCAAGACCACCACTTTCAACGGGGTGCCGCTGCCCTCGATCTGGCTGTGGGATTCCGAAACAGACCTGCTCGAATGCACCCGCCGCTTCGATTACGAGGATTTCCGCGGCCGTCTGAGCTGAGCGCAGGCAGGCCAACTCGTCATTGCGAAAGGAGCGGTCCGCCTTGGGGGGCGCTCCTTTCCTTTGTTCCCGCTCCGCCGAATCCATGAAAAACGGCTCGATCCGTCCCGCGATTGCCCCGTTCGGGCTCCGATAGATCGACTCGAGAGAACCGAACCCGTGCCGTTTGCATTGTAACCGTGAAACGCGCCTTTCGGGCATTCCGTTCGTGACGGAAGTCCGGGGTGGTGATTTTCAGGTAAATGTCTGTAAAAAGACAATAAAATGAAACGGAGAGGCGGCATGGATCTTCGCGCTATCCCCTTATGTGACGTTTCCGTGAAAGGGGACTTTTTTCACTTGCGATTCAGCTTGGGAGCCCTATATCCCGCCCCTCGCTGCCCCATGGGGACTTCCAAACCGCAAGGCAGCTCTTGTTGTTAACAATTCCGTTTGGGGGTCCCTTGAGTTGCTCGAATTTCTTGACGCACCGGCTGTAGCGCGCGCTCTCGCGCCCGACGAACCCGTTATCCTGAACCGCCCGCACGCTGCTGCGCGCGCGGCCCGTTTCTTCGCCACGAAGTTTCCGGGCAAGTCGCTCTATGCGGTGAAGGCCAACCCGTCGCCCGATCTCATCAAGATTCTCTGGGCGAACGGCATCACGCATTACGACGTCGCATCGATCGGCGAAGTTCGCATGACCCGCGCGGCCGTGCCGGACGCGACCCTGTGCTTCATGCACCCGGTTAAGACCGCCAGCGCCATCCGCGAAGCCTATTTCGAACATGGCGTGCGGACCTTCAGCCTCGACACGATCGAGGAAGTCGAGAAGATCCTCGAAGCGACCACTGACGCCGACGGCAATCGCGCCGCCGACCTGCGTCTCTGCGTGCGCCTGCGCGTCTCTTCCGAATATTCGGAACTGAGCCTGGCCTCGAAGTTCGGCATCGATCTGGCTGATGCCGGCGAACTGCTTCAGGCCACCCGTCAGGTTGCCGACTGGCTGGGCGTATGCTTCCACGTCGGTTCGCAGGCGATGACGCCCTTCGCCTATGTCCAGGCGCTGGAGCGTGCGCGTGCGGCAATCGCCGACGCCGGTGTCGTCATCGACATGATCGACGTCGGTGGCGGGTTCCCCTCGGTCTATCCGGGCATGGAGCCGCCGCCGCTGGAAGACTATTTCCAGGTGATCCACCGTCACTTCGAAGCCCTGCCGATCGCCTACAACGCGGAACTGTGGTGCGAACCCGGCCGTGCGCTTTCGGCCGAGTACAGCTCGATGATCGTCAAGGTCGAGAAGCGTCGCGGTGACGAACTCTACATCAACGAGGGTGCCTATGGCGCGCTCTACGATGCGGCGCACGTTGCCTGGCGCTTCCCCGTGAAGTGCATCTCGCGCGAGACCGCCGTTGGCGGCGAGCGTTCGGAGGACCTCCAGGAATTCGCGTTCTACGGTCCGACCTGCGACGATGCCGACTTCATGGAAGGCCCGTTCATGCTCCCGGCCGATATCAAGGCGGGTGACTGGATCGAGGTGGGCATGCTCGGCGCCTACGGCGCGGCCATGCGCACGGCGTTCAACGGCTTCGGCACCGGCGAGGTGCTGGTTGCCACGGACGAGCCGATGGCGAGCCTCTACACCGGCGAGCGCAAGGACCCGCGCGTGTCGGACAACGTGGTTTCGCTGCGCTGAACCGAGCGGAAAGTTAGCAAAAAGGCCCGCCGGAACCACGTTCGGCGGCCTTTTTTCTTGTCCGCCCGCAGGCTCAGGCCTGGACGAACAGGTCCTCGTAGACACGCGGCTGGCTGCGCAGGAACTGCGGCGCCGCCTTGACCTTCGCGCCGAGCGCGGCGGCTGCGTGCCAGGGCCAGCGGGGATCGTAGAGCACGGTGCGGGCAAGGCCGATCATGTCCGCCTCCCCGGTGGCGACGATGGCCTCGGCCTGCTCGGGCTCGGTGATGAGCCCCACGGCGATCACCGGCATCGAGACCGCTTCCCTGACCTTGCGCGCGAGCGGAACCTGGTAGTTCGGGCCGACGGGGATCTTCTGTCAGGCGTCGAGGCCGCCGCTGGAGACGTGATAGGCCGCGCAGCCGCGTGCCTCCAGCGCCTTGGCGAAAGCGATGCTCTGTTCGACGTCCCAGCCGCCTTCCACCCAGTCGGTACCGGAGACGCGCATCGTCACCGGCTTGTCGGCAGGGAATGCGGCGCGCACGGCGTCGTAGACCTCCAGCGGGAAGCGCATGCGGTTCTCCAGGCTGCCGCCATATTCGTCCTCGCGCCTGTTCGAGAGCGGCGAGAGGAACTGGTGGAGCAGGTAGCCGTGGGCGCCGTGGATCTGGATCGCATCGATGCCGAGCCGGTCGGCACGGCGGGCGGCATCGGCGAAGGCTTCGCGGATGCGGTCGAGACCGGCCTTGTCGAGCGCTCGGGCGGGTTCTCATGGCCGAGGAAGGGAAGGTCGGAGGCTGATACCGTCTGCCAGCCGTTTTCGGCGTCAGGAGCGATCTGGGCGCCGCCGTCCCAGGGCTTGGCGGTGCTGGCCTTGCGACCGGCATGGGCAAGCTGGATAGCGATCGGCATGTCGGACCAGCGACGCACGCTTGCGAGGACCGTGCCCATCGCCTCCTCGGTGGCATCGTCCCACAGGCCGACATCGGCATAGGAGATGCGGCCCTCGGGGCTGACGGCGGTGGCCTCGATCGTGAGGATGCCGGCGCCGGACTGGGCGAGGTTGCCGAGATGGATCGTGTGCCAGTCGGTCATCCGGCCGTCCTCGGCGGAATACTGGCACATCGGGGCGATGACGATGCGGTTGTCGAGAGTGAGGTTGCCGATGGTGATCGGCTCGAACAGCTTGGCCATGAAAGTCCTTCTGGTCACGTCGTCGCGGGGGGGAGGGCGCCGGGAGAAGGGCGCGCGGGAGCGACCGGGCGAACGTGGGGTCGCGCGGGAAAATGAAAAGGGCCCCGCCGCGTTAACGGGGAGCCCATTTCGAAAGAAAATATTGCAACCGCGAAAGCGCGCGGCGCCGTTCAGGCGGCGAGGCGCATTTCCATGCGTTCCCAGATCTCCACGAGAGCCTCGGTGAGGTTCCGCATCATCTCTTCGGTATGGGCCGGGCCGGGCGTGAAGCGCAGGCGTTCGGTGCCGCGCGGCACGGTCGGGAAATTGATCGGCTGCACATAGGCGCCGTATTCGGCGAGCAGGATGTCGCTGATCTTCTTGGCCTTCACCGGATCGCCGACCATCAGGGGCACGATGTGGGTCGTGGAGTCCATGACCGGCAGGCCCGCGTCGCGGAACATCTGCTTCATCATGGAGGCCGAGCGCTGCTGACCCTCACGCTCGGCGCTGGAGCTCTTGAGGTGTTTCACCGAGGCGAGCACGCCTGCCACCAGCACCGGCGAAAGCGAGGTGGTGAAGATGAAGCCCGGCGCATAGGAACGGATGCAGTCGATGATCTTCTGGTCGGCGGCGATATAGCCGCCCATCACGCCGAAAGCCTTGCCCAGCGTACCTTCGATGATGTCGATGCGGTGGGCCGCCTCGTCACGATCGGTGATACCGCCGCCGCGCGGGCCGTACATGCCCACCGCGTGGACTTCGTCGATGTAGGTGAGGGCGTTGTACTTTTCGGCGAGGTCGCAGATCGCGTGGATCGGCGCGACGTCTCCGTCCATCGAATAGACCGACTCGAAGGCGACCAGCTTGGGCAGCGCGGGATCGGTGGCGGCCAGCAGTTCCTCGAGGTGTTCGAGGTCGTTGTGGCGCCAGACCCGCTTTTCGCAGCCCGAATTGCGGATGCCGGCGATCATCGAGGCGTGGTTGAGCTCGTCCGAGAAGATCACGCAGCCCGGCAGGAGCTTGGCAAGCGTGGAGAGCGTCGCATCGTTCGAGACATAGCCCGACGTGAACAGCAGCGCGCCTTCCTTGCCGTGCAGGTCGGCAAGTTCGCTTTCGAGTTCAATGTGATAGTGGGTATTGCCGCCGATGTTGCGCGTGCCGCCGGAGCCGGCGCCGACATCGTGCAGCGCTTCTTCCATGGCCTCGATCACCTTGGGGTGCTGGCCCATCGCAAGATAGTCGTTCGAGCACCAGACGGTGATGGGCTTCGGGCCGTTGTGGCCGGCGAAGCATCGTGCGTTCGGGTAAGCGCCCTTGTTGCGCAGGATGTCGATGAAGACACGGTAGCGACCTTCCGAATGGAGCCGCTCGATTGCCTGATCGAAGATGTGTTCGTAGTTCACCTAGGCTCTATCCTGCGTTCGCCTTGAAAGGGCTTTTACCCGTTGATGCGGGCAAATACATGATCGTTCCGGACATGACCAGTCGCTTGTCCTGCTCACCGTGATCGATCTTTCGTGAAACCTCTGAGCGCGCCGGGGACCGGGCCGGGATCGTGGCCGGGAACGATGAACATCGCGGGAGCGGCATGCTTGAGCGCGTTTATGGTCTTGAGCCAGGACACGATCCGCACCCGTTCGTCCACGTCGCCGACGGTGGAGAAGGTGCGCGCAGGCGGCCGGGCGTCCACCCAGTTCTCGTTGATCGTGGCGACGTCTCCGGTGAACAGGTACTCGCGCCCGTTTTCGAGGCGGGCGTAGACCATCATCGCGCGGTTCGGCAGCCCCTTGAGCGGGATGGCCACCACGCCGTGCGCCACGGCGTGCGGCTCGCCGTCGGAAAAGTCGGGCAAGGGGCGGGCGCCGGGCGATACCAGCGCGCGGTTGCCGCGGTGGAGCAGGTGGTCGAGCAGGACGAGCCGGAGGCCGGCCGCTTCCACATGCCGGTCGATCCGGGCCTGGGCGGCGGTGTCATAGTCCTGGAGGTGGCGTTCCTCGGCCCCTGCGGGCGTGGTGCCCGCGTCGATCATGATAGGCCCGGAATCCGGCACCGTCAGTTCGAAGGCGCGAACCGAAAGGCGGATCGGCCGCAGGCCGCCACCGGCGGCGATCTGGTTGTGAAGGACCGAGCGATAGCCGATCAGTTCCTCGTGCAGATGGGTCGGGCCGTCTCCGGGGATCTCATCGGCCAACTGGCGCAGTTTCCCGATGGTCAGCGGCAGCGGCTTGGCGCCGGGTGCGCTGGCATCGAACTGGAACCAGTAAAGCGGCACCCCGACGAGCAGAAGCACGACGAGCAGAAACAGATTCAATCGCGGCGTCAAAACCTTCCGCCCCCCAGCAGACCGTAGCGTGCCAGCGCTTCGCCGTACGCTCCGGGAAATTCCCCTGGCCCGGTGAATAGCGCGCGGTCGGGTTCCTGGCGAGCGTATTCCTGGCCTTGCGTGAGACGCTCGATCTGCCGGGCGATTCCTTCCGCGCCATGAACGAAGCGCACCTGCGGCCCGAAGGCTTCGGCGAGTTCCTCTTCCAGCAGGGGAAAATGCGTGCAGGCCAGGACGAGCGTGTCGATATCGGCGCCGCCGGGCATGGCGCGAAGGGCTTCCGCGGCGCGCAGGATGGCGGTGCGGTCAACCGGCTCGCCGCGCAGCTTCGCTTCGGCCGCTTCGACCAGGCCGGGGCCGCCGTAGCGCAGCAATTGCTTGTCGGCGGCGAACTCTTCCTCGAGCCGGTCCACATAGGCCTGCCGCACGGTGGCCTTCGTTCCCAGCAGGCCGATCACGCCGGTCCGCGTCATGGCGGCGGCGGGCTTGATCGCCGGAACCGTGCCGACGATGGGCACTTCGAGAACCTCGCGCACCATGCCGAGAGCGATCGTCGAGGCGGTGTTGCAGGCGATGCAGACGAGGCGCGGCGCGAACCGCTCGGTCATGCGGCCCAGCAGCCCGGCAACCCGCGCGGTGATCTGCGCCTCGGTCTTGGTGCCGTAGGGAAGGCCGGCCATGTCGGCGGCGTAGATCACGGGCGCCTGAGGCAGGATCTTGCGCAGCTCGCCGAGCACGGTGAGCCCGCCCACGCCCGAATCGAACAGCAGGATCGGCGCGCCGGGTGGGGGCCCGGCGTCAGCCATTGCGGGAAGGCGGCGCGGAGCGCGACGCACTGGTATGTTCGGAAGACATCGTTTTTTCCTGGACCTTGCACCCTGTTAATCGCGGAACGGCCCAAAGAGCAATGTTCATTGCTGCAAGTCCCTTCGCCATTTCCGCGCAAGTCGCTAAGAGACGCGCATGGAATGGATTCTCGCCCTCGTCTTGGGTTACGCTCTCGGTTCGGTGCCCTTCGGCCTGCTCATCACTCGCATCGCGCGCCGGCGATCTACGCTCGATCGGCTCCGGGAATATCGGCGCCACCAAGTGCTGCGCACGGGGCGCAAGGGGCTTGCCGCCGCCACTCTCCTGCTCGACCTGCTGAAAGGCCTCGCCGCCGTGCTGATCGCGGCGCATTTCCTGCCGGAATGGACCTGGCTTGCGGCGCTCGGCGCCTTTATCGGACACTGCTTCCCGGTCTGGCTGCGTTTCCGGGGCGGCAAGGGCGTGGCGACCACGGCAGGCATCGCCTTCGGGCTCGCCTGGCCGGTGGGGCTGGCCTATGCCCTGACATGGATCGGCCTGCTGCTGACCGTGCGCATCTCCTCGGTGGCGGGCATGACGGCAGCGGTGGTCGCGCCCATCGCCGCGCTCGCGCTGGGGCATGGAGAGGCTTCTGCCGTGCTCGCGGTGATCGCGGCGGTGGTGCTGTTCCAACACCGTGAGAATATCGCCCGGCTTCGCGCGGGCACCGAGCCGAAGATCGGGAGCGGCAAGAAGCCGTGAGCGAGGCCGGGGGGCAGGCTCGGGGGGAGCAAGGGCAAACGCTTTCGCAGGAGGAAGCCTTCGCGCGCATCCGGCTGCTGCGTTCCCCCAATGTCGGCCCGGTCACTTACATGCAGTTGATGGGCCGCTTCGGCGGCGCCCGGGCGGCGATAGAGGCGTTGCCGGGGCTCGCGGGGAGGGCGGGCAAGCTTACCAGGCCGCTCCGGAGCGCGCCGTCCACGCCGAGATCGCGCAAGTCCGCAAGGCCGGCGCGCGGTACCTGTTTCACGATTCGCCCGACTATCCGGCGCTGCTCACCCATTCCGAAGGCGCGCCGCCTATCCTCACCCTTCGCGGCGACAGTGCCATGCTGTCACGCCCGTGCATCGCGGTGGTGGGCGCGCGCAACGCTTCGGCAGGTGCCGTGCGCATCGCGCGGGATTTCGCGCATGGACTGGCGGAGGCCGGTTTCACGGTCGTCTCCGGACTGGCGCGTGGAATAGACGGCGCGGCGCACGAGGGTTCTCTCGCGTCGGGGGCGCCGGGCGGAACGGTGGGCGTGATCGCCAGCGGCATCGACATCGCCTATCCCCCGCAACATGCCGCCTTGCAGGAACGGGTCGCCCGCGAAGGCGTGCTGCTGGCTGAGCAGCCGCCCGGAACCGAACCGCTGGCCCGCCATTTCCCGACCCGCAACCGCATCATCGCCGGGCTTGCTGCCGGAACGCTGGTGGTGGAGGCCGCGCCGAAATCCGGTTCGCTCATCACCGCAAGGCTGGCGGGCGAGATGGGCCGGGAAGTCATGGCCGTTCCCGGATCGCCGCTCGATCCGCGTTCCCATGGCTGCAACCAGCTCATCCGTGACGGCGCGATGCTCGTGCAGTCGGTGGAGGATGTGATCGAGCTGTTGTCGGGCTTCGACGGCTTGCCGCGCAGCAGCTTCCGCGAAGTCTCGGCAGCATGGCATGCCGTTTCCGACGTGGATCTCGGCGCCCCGCCGGCCGATCTGGACGGGGATATCGAGAACCTTCTGACAACCGCTCCGGTGACGGTGGACGAACTGATCCGGCAATCGGGCGCCGGCGCGGCTTCGGTCCAGCTGGCCTTGCTGGAACTCGAGATCGGCGGCCGCCTGCTGCGCCATGCTGACGGAAGGGTCAGCCTCGGGTAAAGGGCGCGGTCGCTCAGGGCGCCCAGCGGTTTTCGCGAATCCAGCGGTTGTAGAGCAGCTTCGTGCCCCGGGTGACGGGGAGGCCGGCATGTTCGGTGAGGGTATCGAGGCTGCGGTCCGGCAGCGCATTGCGGAACAGCACGGCGTCGCCGACACGGCCTTTCAATTGCAGGCCGGTCTTGAGGAAGGCGGTCTCTCCGCCTTCATAGGCGTCGTTCAGCCAGACCAGCACGGTGGTGACGCGCTGGTTGGGGGAGGCTTGCACGAAATCGTAATGCGGTCGGTATTGCTGGCCATCGCGGTAGCGCAGCACTTGCGCCGCTTCGCCGTTCTCTGGAGGGAGCCCGGCAAGCGCGGCGATGCGGCGGTTCAGGGCATGGATCGCAGGGTCTTCGAGCAGCCAGTGCAGGACCGAGCCATCGGAAGAGCGGATCGGGTCCCGCACCAGCTCGCGTTGCCGATTGT
The DNA here is from genome assembly GCF_001298105.1 of Novosphingobium sp. ST904. GTDB lineage: Bacteria > Pseudomonadota > Alphaproteobacteria > Sphingomonadales > Sphingomonadaceae > Novosphingobium. Next base: position 138,396 of record NZ_LGJH01000161.1, read on the forward strand.
AGACCATGGAGGGCTGGAAGCTGCTGGACGCCAGGGCGCTGACGTAATCACATTCTTCCCGTGTGAAGAGCTTCCGGAATACCTGCACGAACGGGGCGGAGCTCGCCTGTTCCGCTATGGCTTGCCCAACCGGGTTACCCTCCGCGTCGAGCTTCATGGAGCCGATCAGGTCCAGTGCCTTGCGGCGGGGCGCGATCTTCGTTGCCTCGAGCCGGAGCCGGGCAAGGGCGGCCTGCCAGTCCCTGCGCCCGGCCACGCCGTTCGCCAGGAGATTGGTCGCGAAAACATGGGCATCCGCATCGCCGCGCAGGGAGGCAAGTTCGAAGAGGCGCCGGGCATCGACGGGATCCTGCTCGATATCGCCGCCCCAGCGCATGATCCCCAGCGTGTATATCGCGCGTGCCAGCCCTCCGACGGCAAGGCGCTGGATGATCGTCAGGCCTTCGGTCTTGCGGCCTTGCGTGAACAGGGCGATGCCGTGATCCAGTTCCGTCTGTGCCATGGTGTCGGTATTCTGCATGGCGCCGGTATGGCAAACTTGCGAAAAGCCTGCCAGTGGCCCTGATTATGCAAAAGCGCTGTCGCGGCGGCGGCAGTATCGCGTCACGGCTATTGCGCCGCGAAGCAGTATCGGTAACGCGTTGATGCTATTGGGCTGCGGATCAGGAATGGGGGAGCACGCGCGAATGAAGATCACCTTTGGAGACATCACGGGAGAGGCCTTCGCCATCCTGCGGGAGCATAAGGCACTGATCATCCCGCTGGTGGCGGCAATGACGGCGGGGTTTGCCGTGATGGACCTCGTTTCCGACAAGCTCGGCAACTTCAGCGGCATCATTTCGAGCGTTTTCGTCCAGTATATCTTCCTTGAGCAAGTGCTTTCCGTGCGTTCGGAGCGGCGGCGGTTCGGATCGATGCTCGGCGCCAGTATGCTGGCGGGGCTGGGTATCATCGTCGGTCTGGTTTTCCTCGTGCTGCCGGGATTGTTCGTTGCCGTGCGGTGGGTGCTGGCGCCGGCCTATGTGGTGACCGAAGGGCAGCGGGCTTCGGAATCGCTGTCGTCGAGCTGGGATGCGACACGGGAAAACTGGCTTCCGCTGATGCTCGTCTATCTGGTCCTGGCGGTGCCTTCGCTGGTCATTCTGGTGGGCATCGGCTTCTCGCTCGGATTTTCTGGAGCGACGCCGGGCTGGGTCGAGACAGTGCTGCTCAACCTGATGGTTACCGTGTTCACGGTAGGCAACTGGGCCGTCGTGGCGGCAGCCTTCCGCCTGCTGGGCGAGCGCCGCGACGATCTGGAATCGCTTTTCGCCTGAACCGGGCGGAATGTCGGGCGCCGTATCTCGGCGCTTGACGAAGCCCTCAATCGCTTCCCACCCTATGCGTACACGTATATGCGCACGCGTAAGGGCGCATTGGCGCTTAGGGGCACACAGAGTCTAAAAGTATGCAGCTAGTCATCGTAGAATCGCCGGCCAAGGCGAAGACCATCGAGAAGTACCTCGGCAAGGACTACAAGGTTCTCGCCAGCTACGGCCATGTCCGCGACCTTCCGCCCAAGGACGGCTCCGTCCGTCCGGACGAGGGTTTCGAGATGGACTGGGAGCTCTACGGCGACAAGCAGAAGCAGGTGAAGGCGATCGCCGATGCCGCCAAGGGGGCCGATCGCCTGATCCTGGCGACTGACCCTGATCGCGAGGGCGAGGCGATTTCGTGGCACGTGCGCGAGCTGCTGGCCAAGCGCCGGGTGCTGCCCAAGGACGTGCAGCGCGTCACTTTCAACGCCATCACCAAGGAAACCGTCACCAAGGCGATGACCCAGCCGCGCGAGCTGGACCAGGACCTGATCGATGCCTACCTCGCCCGCCGCGCGCTGGACTATCTGTTCGGCTTCACGCTGTCGCCGGTGCTCTGGCGCAAGCTGCCGGGCGCCAAGTCGGCCGGCGCGTGCAGTCGGTGGCGCTGCGCCTGATCGTCGATCGCGAACGCGAGATCGAGGCGTTCAAGCCGCAGGAGTACTGGTCGGTCGCGGCGCAGATGGCGCATGACGGCACGGACTTCACCGCCAAGCTCGTGGCGTTCGAGGGCAAGAAGCTCGACCGGCTGAGCATCGGCGAGGAAGGCACCGCGATGCGGGCCCAGGCCGCCGTCGAAAGCGGCGCCTTCAAGGTCGAGTCGGTCGAGACCAAGCCGCACAAGCGCAATCCGCAGCCGCCGTTCACCACTTCGACGCTGCAGCAGGAGGCGGCACGCAAGCTCGGCTTCTCGGCCAGCCAGACGATGCGCGTGGCGCAGACGCTCTACGAGGCGGGCGCCATCACCTACATGCGTACCGACGGCGTGCAGATGGACCCGAGCGCGATCTCCGCCGCACGCGCCGCGATCACGGACCGTTTCTCGGGGCACTACCTGCCCGAGCAGCCGCGCATCTACCAGACCAAGGCCAAGAACGCGCAGGAAGCGCACGAGGCCATCCGCCCTACCGAGTTCACCCGCGACCGCTTCGGCTCGGGCGATGAGGCGCGCCTTTACGACCTGATCTTCAAGCGCGCCATGGCCAGCCAGATGGCTTCGGCCGCGCTGGAGAGGACCACCGTTACCTTGCGCGACGGCACCGGCCAGCACGAGCTGCGCGCTTCGGGCCAGGTCGTGAAGTTCCCGGGCTTCCTCGCGGTCTACGAGGAAGGGCAGGACAACAAGTCCGACGATGAGGACGGCGGCCTGCTGCCGTTCATGAAGTCGGGCGACATGCCCGCCAAGAAGGACGTCACCGCCGAACAGCACTTCACCCAGCCGCCGCCGCGCTTCTCGGAAGCGAGCCTGGTCAAGCGTCTGGAAGAACTGGGCATCGGCCGTCCTTCGACTTATGCGGCGACGATCCAGGTCATCAAGGACCGCAACTACGTCCGCACCGAGAAAAACCGTTTCTTTGCAGAGGAATCGGGCCGACTCCTCACATCGTTCCTCGAACGCTTCTTCCAGCGCTATGTCGCCTATGACTTCACGGCGGGCATGGAGGACGAACTCGACAACGTCTCCGGCGGCCGTCAGGAATGGAAGGCGCTGCTCGAAGCCTTCTGGCGTGACTTCAAGCCGAAGTCGGATGAGGTCATGGAGAAGAAGCCCTCGGAAGTGACTGAGGCGCTTGACGAATTCCTGTCCGATTACCTCTTCCCGCCGAAGGCCGACGGCACCGATCCGCGCCTTTGCCCCAAGTGCGGCGAAGGCCGCCTGTCGCTGCGCGGCGGGCGTTATGGTGCCTTCGTCGCCTGCTCGAACTATCCGGAGTGCAAGTTCACGCGCAAGTTCGCGCAGCCCGGCGGCAGTGCCGAGGGCGGCGACGACGAGGTGCTGGGCCAGGACCCCGAGACCGGGCTCGAGATCGTCCGCCGCACCGGCCGGTTCGGACCTTACATCCAGCTGGGCGAGGGCAAGGAAGCCAAGCGTGCGTCGATCCCCAAGGACATCGACGAATTGACGCTGGAGTGGGGGATCAAGCTGCTCAGCTTGCCGCGTACCATCGGCCCGCATCCGGAAACCGGCAACGACATCACCGCCAGCATCGGCCGCTACGGTCCCTATCTGGCGCATAACGGCAAGTATGCCCGCCTGCGTTCGACCGCCGAAGTGTTCGAAACGGGCATGAACATGGCCGTCACCAAGCTTGCCGAAGCGGCGGCGGGCGCCGGTGCGCGCGGTTCGCGTGCCGCGGCCGAGCCGATCAAGGTGCTGGGCGCTCACCCGACTTCGGGCGGCGAGATCAAGGTGCTGGCGGGCCGTTACGGTCCCTACGTCACCGACGGCACCACCAACGCGACCCTGCCGCGTGACCAGAAGCCGGAAGATCTGACCGCCGAGCAGGCGATCGTGCTGATCGATGAAAAGGCCGCCAAGGGGCCGGCCAAGGGCAAGAAGAAGGCGGCGCCGAAGAAGGCCGCTGCCAAGAAGGCTCCGGCCAAGAAGGCTCCGGCTAAGAAGGCTGCCGCGAAGGACGACGGAGAAAAGCCCGCCGCCGCGAAGAAGCCTGCTGCAAAGAAGCCTGCCGCCAAAAAGACAGCTGCCAAGGCTCCGGCCAAGGCCAAGAAGGAAGCCGCCGAATGAGCGACAAGATCGCCAAGCACAAGCAGCCCTGGAAGCCGGAGGAACTGCAGAAGCTCCAGGTTCTCGCCGGAAAGGGCAAGGGCCTGAAGGAAATCGCCAAGGCCCTCAACCGCACCGAGGAATCGACCAAGGATGCCGCGCGCCAGCACGGCATCGCCGTCGCCAAGGCGCGCTGAGGTTCACCGCCTGAGGCGGTAGAGACCGAATTTCCGCGTACCGATTACCACGCCCTCGTAGCGCTCGTAGGAGCGCGCGAGGGCGTTTCGTATCAACGCCCGCGTTCTGAAATTGGGCTGGTTGGGGCGGCTCGATTCCGCGACCACGATCACGCCGGGACGCAAGGCGAGCACGCGGGAGACTTCCGCCACCGGATCGACGCCGAGCGCTCCGGCCTCGTTCATCGCGTTGAGATGGCTGGGATAGGCGAAGCGTGTCGGGATGCAGGCGCGGGTGGTGCGATAGAGCGCACTGTCGCCTTCGTAGACGTAGAGGCAGCGGCCGTGCAATTCGCGGGATACGGCCGCGCTGGCGGCGGCGAACTCGGCCGAGGTTCCGCGCTCGCGGACTTGCAGCGCAGGGACGATGACGGCGCCGAGCAGGCCGAAGCCGAGCAGCAACCGTCCGTACCATCGCTCGCCCGGGGCGCTGCGTGCCAGCGCAGGGGCGGCCAGGACGCAGAGCGGCACGAGCACGGGCCGAGATAATGATCGTACCACGTCCCGAACGCGAGAAACCCCAGCACGGCGCTGAGCGCCCAGATGCGGATGCCGGTCAGGATAGCCGGATGAGAGGCGGGCAGGGGCGACAAGCGGCGCGGCGCCAGAATGATGGCCAGCGCGAAGGGGATCAGCGCCAGCGCCTCCTTGCCAAGCTGGGCGAAGGCGTCCTTCTGGTCGGTGATCCGGCCGAAGATCGAGAGGAAATTGGCCTGCACGAAAGCCTCGCCATGCCCGGTGTGGGCATAGCCTGCCCAGACCGCAAGCGTCGGGGCGAGGGCGGCTCCGGCCCAGAGCAGCGCCGTCGCGCCGAGGCGCGGCAGGCTCCAGCCATCGCGGATCCCCCGTGACAGCAGCATGAGCCCGAGCCCGACCCCCTCGAAGACGACGCTGTACTTGATCTGCATGGCAAGGCCGAGCAGCAGCATGACGCCGAGGCGCGCCTGCCGAGTGCGGCGTCCTGCCTGCGCGCGAATGCACCGATCGCCAGCATTGCGGCGAGGGCGACAGGCAGGTTGTAGAACACCGGCGATTGCCCCAGCGCCACGTTGAACACCGGCTGGTAGATCAGGTAAGCCAGCCCCGCCGCCTGCGCGCCGCGCGGGGGTGCGATCCGGCGGGCCATGCGCTCGATCGCCAGCGCCGTCAGGACCGAAAACAGCAGCCCGGCAAGCTGATACGCCAACACCGGATCGCCAGGCAGCGCGATCAGGCTGCGATACAGGAGGAACAGGCCGTAAGGCTTGCGGTCCCAGATATCGACGTAAGGCAGGGCGCCTGCGGCCATGCGCTGGCCGACAAGCAGGTAGAACTGTTCGTCCGACTGGAATGCCGGCTTGCCGAACATCGCAAGCCTCAGCACGAAACCGGCCGCGAGATAGAGCAGGGGCGAGGCGATACCGAGCCGCCGCCCGGCCGTGAAGCCGGGGTGTGCGGCAAGGCGCCTTGCCGCCGCTCGTCCGATTGCGATCATTGCGCGACCCTTTCAGCCCCCATCGCCGTTGGAGGAAGCCGGGCGGGTGACAAGGGCGGGGGCTTCATGGCGCGCCAAGATTGCAGTCCGGCGACTACCGCGTGACGGGGACGGACTTTCGTATGGCTTGCGACAAATTCTTACACCGGGCAGCTTGCGACCGATCCCGAACTCGGGCGTTGGGGTGCCATGCTGCGTATGCGAGACGAAGAGGCGGCGCTCGAACCGGCTGCCGTTGATGACCACGATTCCGGCCTGCCGATGCCGCGCAGGTTGTGGGCGATCGTGGCGATCTCCTTCGGCACGGCCCTGTTCGTGCTCGACGGGACCATTGCCAATGTTGCCCTGCCGACGATCGCCCGCGAACTGTCGGTGGAGCAGGGCGTCGTCGTCAACGTGGTGACGGTCTACCAGCTCGTCATGGTCATGGCCCTGCTGCCTTTCGCCAATCTTGGCGAGCGGCTGGGGCTGCGGCGGGTCTACCAGACGGGGCAAGTAATCTTCATGGCAGCCTCCGCGCTGGCATTCCTCGCCAACTCGCTGCCGATGCTGCTGGCGATCCGCGCCGGGCAGGCGCTCGGTGCGGGCATGGCGATGAGCGTCGGTACCGCGCTGATCCGGCAGATCTACCCCAAGGCGCGGCTCGGCAGCGGGCTGGGCATCAATTCGGTGATCGTCGCTTCGTCTAACGCGCTGGCGCCGGTGCTGGGCGGCTTCATCGTCGCCCATGCCGACTGGCGCTGGGTCTTCGTGGCGGCGGTGCCGTTCGCCCTGATCTCGCTGGTGATCGGGCGCTTCCTGCCCGATCCCGAACGCGGAGACACGCCGTTCGACTGGGTATCGGGCCTGTGGAGTGCGGGTAGCTTCGTATTGCTGATCGGCGGGGTGGAACTGGCGGCGCATGGCGGCATGGTGGAACCGGGCATTGCGGCGGCGCTGGCAGGCATCGGCTCGGCCCTGCTGCTGGCCCGCCGGGAGCGCGGGAAAGCGAGCCCGGTGTTTCCGGTGGACCTCATGGCCCGTCCCGCCATCGGGCTGTCCACCATCGCCGCCGTCGCGCCTTCATCGGTTCGGCGGCGCTGATCGTGGCGCTGCCGTTCCGGCTGGAGCAGGGCATGGGTTACAGCGCCGAGCAGGTCGGGCTGCTGGTCCTGCCGTTTCCCCTGACGATGCTGGTCGTCGCGCCCCTTGCGGGGTGGCTGTCGGACCATGTCTCGCCGTCGATCATGGGGCTGGTGGGAATGACCATCGCGGTGACCGGGCTGGTGCTGCTCGGCTTCCTGCCCGACCATGCCGGCGCTTTCGCAATTGCCTGGCGGCTGGTCGTGGCCGCGTTCGGTTTCAGTCTGTTCTTCTCGCCCAACGCGCGCATGATCGTGGGCAATGCCCCGCGCGAGCGCTCGGCGGCGGCGGGCGGGTTGCTCGCTACCGGGCGCCTGTTCGGGCAGACGCTCGGCGCGGCGTGATCGGGGCGGATGCTCTCGCTCGGCGCGGGACAGGGGCCGGCGCCGATGCTGATGGCCGCCGGACTGGCGGCCATCGCGGCCATCGCCAGCCTCGCGCGGTGGAGGCTGGCGGAAAGGGCCTAGCGCCGACTGGGCTTGCCAGTGGCGGTCGAGGCTGTCGGCGTCGCGGTGGGCGTGGGGGACGGTTTCGGTGTGGGCGCGGTGCCGGGAACGGCGGGCGGCACGACGATCGTGGGTACACCTTGCGGTACGGACTGCGGCTGGACGGTTACCGTCGGCTTCGTCTGCTTCACGCCGCTGCGGGTCAGCCACCAGCCGATGTCGTTGGCGGTCGCCTGCATTCCGGCGAAATTGAGGTGCCATTGCAGGCCCTGCCTGCCATCATAACCCTCGGGCGAGCCGATCATCCACGGCACCGCATCGCAGGGCGTATGCGCGGCCGAAGACTGGTTCATCTCGACGACGATGGCGCCGTAGGCCTGTGCCACGCGGCCGGTGATCTCGGACAGGCGCAGGCCGATGCGGCGGACTATCGCGGCGTGTTCCTCGCTGATCGGCGTGGCGGCGCAGAGCGAGCCGGGCTGCGGCAGCGGATTGAGGTACTGCACGAAGACCAGCCGCGCGCGCGGGGCCACCGTGCGGATGCGGCGCGCGATCTCCATCATCTGCATCTCGTCGCGCGCATATTCGACTTCGGTGGGCACTTTCACCGTGCCGCAGGCGGCGCGCTTGCTGCCGGGCGGCAACTGGCTGGCGCGGTAGAGGCAGGTCGCGGTGAAAAGGTTGCCGATGTAGTTGAGATCGTTGCCGCCGATGGTCACCGTCACCAGCCGCGTCTGCGGTGTGACGGAGTTGATCTGCGGCGGAATGTCGCCCCATGGACCCAGCACGTTGTTGGTCGTTGCGCCCGAGCAGGAACGGTCGGTCAGGACCATGCCGAAGCGTTCGGCCAGCAGGGTCGGGTAATTGTTCATGCTCTGCCCGCAGCGCACCGGCGCGCCGGGCTTGGCGGGGGGCAGCATCGGGCCGGCGGCAAACGACGAGCCGATCGCGACATAGCGCTGACCGGCAAGGCTTTCCTCGACGGCGGCGACCTGGTCGTTCTCGGCCGCGCGGGCCTTCATGTAGGGGGTGGCGCAGCCGCCCAGCAGCAGGACGGCGGCCGTGATCGCCGTCGACGTGATTCGCGTCATTACTTGACCCAGTCCAGCCCGATCTCTTCGTAGATGTCGCGGGCGTCGGCCCAGTTTTCCTCGACCTTGACGTGCAGGAAGAGGTGGACCTTCTGGCCCAGCACTTCGGCCAGTTCCTTGCGGGCGGCCTCGCCGATGGACTTGATCTTGGAACCGCCCTTGCCCAGCACGATGGCGCGCTGGTTGTCGCGGGTGACGACGATCTGCTGGCGGATCTCCACCGAGCCGTCCTTGCGCTGCTCGTAGCCTTCGGGGCGCACGGCGGCGTCGTAGGGCAGCTCCTCGTGAAGCTGGCGATAGAGCTGCTCGCGCGTGATCTCGCAGGCGAGCAGGCGTTCGCTGGCGTCGGACACCTGGTCTTCGGGATAGTGCCAGGGGCCTTCGGGCATCAGCCCGGCAAGATGGGTCTTGAGTTCGGGCACGCCGTCGCCCGAGAGCGCCGAGACGAAGAACACTTCGTCGAACTCGACCTTGCCGGTCAGTTCCTGGGCCAGCACGAGAAGCGGTTCCTTGGCGCCGGCATCGACCTTGTTGATGACCAGGATCTTGCGTTCCGGGCGCGCGGCCAGGGCTTCGAGCAGGGGCTCAAGTTCATGGCGGCGCTTCTTGATGGGATCGACCACCAGCAGCACGGCGTCCGCTTCCTGCGCGCCTTCCCAGGCGGCGGCGACCATCGCGCGGTCGAGCCTGCGGCGCGGCTCGAAGATGCCGGGCGTGTCGGCCAGGATGATCTGGGTTTCATCGAGCAGGGCAATGCCCATCAGGCGGGCGCGGGTGGTCTGGGCCTTGGCCGAGACGATCGCCACTTTCTGCCCGACGAGCGCATTGACGAGCGTGGACTTGCCCGCGTTGGGGGCGCCGATGACGGCAACGAGACCGCAATGCTGGGTCATGCGAATTTCCTCATGAATTCCTCGGCGGCGCGGGTTTCGGCATCCTGCTTGGAATTGGCCGTGGCACGCGCTGCGCCGACATTATGTACTGCCACCTCGACGGTGAACTGCGAGGCATGGTCGGGGCCTGAACGCTCGACCAGCTTGTATTCGGGGGTGCGGCGGCGATTGCCCGCCGCCCATTCCTGCAGGGCGGACTTGGGATGCTTGCGCTTGCCCGTCTTGCCCTGCATCGGTTCGGCCCAGAGAGCCCTTACCATATCGCGCGCGGCTTCGAAGCCCCGCTCGGTGAAACAGGCGCCGATCAGCGCCTCCATCACGTCGCCCAGGATATTGTCGCTGTCGAGGCCGCCATCGTCGCGGGCTTGCTTGCCCAGCCGCATGTGCGGGCCGAGGCCGATCTGACGGGCGACCTGCGCGCAGGTCTGGCGGCTGACGAGCGCGTTGAGGCGCTGCGAGAGGCGGCCTTCCGCTTCCTCGCTGTTTTCGAAAAGCCATTCGGCGACCGAGAGTCCGAGAACCCGGTCGCCGAGGAATTCCAGTCGTTCGTAATTGCGCTTCTCGCCGGTGCTGCCGTGAGTGAGGGCGGCTAGCCAGAGTGCCTCGTCGGCGGGCTTGCCGCCCGAGACGCCGGCGAGGAACTCGCGGTCCTTTTGGTCAAGCACTCAGATCACGCTCCCGATCCGGCTCCAGCGCGCGGCGGTGAACCAAGTCCAGGGCTTGAGCCATTCGGCTCCGCCGTTGGTGGAGAACATCATGACGGCGGCCTTGCCCACCAGGTTGTCCTGCGGGACGATGCCGATGCCCTGGCCCTCGATCGCCGGGAAGCGACTGTCGAGCGAGTTGTCGCGGTTGTCGCCCATCAGGAACATGTGGCCTTCGGGCACGATATAGACGCCGGTGTCGTCCTGCGGGGTCTGGCCGAGGTCGAGCACGTTGTAGCTCTTGCCGCCGGGCAGCGTCTCGCGGAACTGCGGATAGTTGCAGACCGGGTCGCCCGCGGCGTCCTTGCCCTCGAACTCCGGCGCGTAGCAATGGGTGTTGGCGGTGACCGGCAGCACGAAATCGGGCTGCTTGACGCGCGGCACGGCCTTGCCGTTGAGCCAGACCTGTCCACCCTTCACCTGCACTTCGTCGCCGGGCAGGCCGATCACGCGCTTGATGTAGTCGACGTCGTTGCCGGGAGGCGCCTTGAAGATCACCACGTCGCCGCGATCGGGCTGGCTGGCGAGGATGCGGCCCGGGATCAGCGGCAGGCTGAAGGGCAGCGAATACTTCGAATAGCCGTAGGACCACTTGGACGCGAACAGGTAGTCCCCGTTCAGCAGGCGCGGCAGCATCGACTCGCTGGGGATGTTGAAGGGCGAGATGATGAAGCTGCGCAGCACCACCACGCCGAGAACCAGCCAGAGGAGGAAGGAGAAGAAGCCCTCGTCCTTCTTGGCATCCTTCTTGGCGTCCTTTTTGACAGGCTTTCCGCTGGCGCCCGGCGCGGGCGCGGCAGATGTTTCGGTGGTGAGGCCGGAAGTCGCGGTTTCGATGTCGCTCATGGCTCGAACCCTTGTTGCGCGCAGGGGCATCCGTCAAGTGAGATACCGAGGGAAAGCGTACCGGTATCGATCAAAAACGTCATGTTCCCGACGTGCATCTGTGCACAAGAATGACCTTGGCCTTCTCCCGCCTGCTATGCATAAGGCTGGCCCCCAACCCTGAGACAAGGAACCATGGCATGAGCGAAGCGGTGTGGAACAAGCTGGAAGCATTGCCCAAACCGACGCTTTCCGAGCTTTTCGACGCCGATTCCGGCCGTCTGGACCTGCTCGCGACCCGTCTCGAACTCGGTGACGAGACCAGCCCCGGCGCAATCCGGTTCGACTGGTCGAAGACTCACCTCGATGCCGCCCATGTTGCCGCCTTCGAGGAACTGGCCGCCGCGATGGACTTCGACGGTCGCCGCGCGGCGCTGTTCGCGGGCGAGATCGTCAACCAGACGGAAGGCCGCGCGGCCGAGCATACCGCCCAGCGCGGTGTCGGCAGCGAGGAAGGCGTCGCGACCGCGTTCGAGAACCATGCCCGCATGGCCGCCATCGTCGAGGCCATCCACCGCGGCGCCATGGGCGAGGTGAAGCACCTGATCCACGTCGCATCGGCGGATCGGCGCTCGGCCCGGCACTGGCGATCGACGCGCTGGCCCGCGACGGTGCCATGGTGGACGTCCATGTCGTCTCCAATATCGACGGATGCGCGCTCGAAGCCGCGTTTGCAAAGTGCGATCCGGCCACGACGATGCTGGCGGTCGCTTCCAAGACCTTCACCACCATCGAGACGATGACCAATGCGGACAGCGTGCTGGGCTGGATGCGCGAGCACGGCGTCGAAGACCCGTACGGCCGCGTCGTCGCGCTGACCGCCGCGCCGGACAAGGCGATGGAGTGGGGCGTGGACGAAACCCGCATCCTGCCGTTCTCGGAAAGCGTGGGCGGCCGTTACTCGCTGTGGTCGTCGATCGGTTTCCCGGTCGCCATGGCGCTGGGCTGGCCGGATTTCGCCGAAATGCTGGACGGCGCGGCCGCGATGGACATCCATTTCCGCGACGCCGACGGCCTCGACAACCTGCCGCTGCGCGCCGCCTTCGCCGACCAGTATTATACGCGCCTGCGCGGCTGCCAGACCCGCGCGGTCTTCGCCTATGACGAGCGTCTCGCCCTGCTGCCCGACTATCTCCAGCAGCTGGAGATGGAATCGAACGGCAAGAGCGTGAAGGTGGACGGTTCGCCGGTGGGCGCGCCGACCGCGCCGATCACCTGGGGCGGTGTCGGCACCGATGCCCAGCATGCGGTGTTCCAGCTCCTCCACCAGGGCACCAACCTCGTGCCGGTGGACTTCATCGCCGCCATCGCGCCGGGCGACGATCTCAACCCCGCGCATCACCGCATCCTCCTGTCGAACTGTTTCGCTCAGGGCGCGGCGCTGATGGCGGGCAAGGGCAGCGAAGATCCCGCGCGCGCCTATCCGGGGGACCGTCCCTCCGCGACGATCCTGCTCGACGAAGTCTCGCCCGCCACGTTCGGCGCGCTCGTGGCGTTCCATGAACACCGGACGTTCGCCAATGCCGTGCTGATGGGGATCAACCCGTTCGACCAGTTCGGCGTGGAACTGGGCAAGGAGATCGCCAAGCAGATCGAGAAGGGCGGCACCACGTTCGATCCTTCGACCGAGGCGCTGCTTCAGCTTTCCGGGATCGCCTGAACAAGAGCCTGAGCCGAAGGGGGCGTGATCATGCCCCCTTCGGCTTGTTGCTGAATTCGGCCCTGGCGCTCAGTGGCCCAGTTCAAGGCCGTCAGACCCGTCGGCATGGGCCGATGGGTAGTGCCGGGCAGAGGCAGCGGCGCTGCCGGTCAACTGGCGAAGCAGCTGCTTGCCGTCTTCCCAGCTTCCGATCTTCGAATCCGCATTGATGTGGCCGGTCTCGCCCGCGTCCACGAACTGGCTGCCCCATTGGCGGGCCAGCAGCCGCGCAGTCGGGAAGCCGATCCACGGATCGTTGCGGCTGGCCACGAGGATCGAGGGGAAGGGCAGTTCGTCGCTCGGCGTCGGCGCGAAGCCGTTCAGGCGGTCGTCGCGCGGGAAGAAGTCCACTTCCGGCGGGGCCACCAGCAGCGCGCCCACGACGCGAAGACCAGCCGGGCTGTTCGAATTTCGCCCACCACGCCGTCAACAGGCAGCCGAGGCTGTGCGCCACAGCACCACGCGCGCGCGCGCTGGACCGATAGGTTCAGGCGGTTGATCCAGGTGTTGCGATGCGGCTTTTCCCAGAGGCCGAGGTCGACCATCTGGGCATTGTCCATCTCTTCGGCCCAGCGGCGCTGCCAGTGACCGGGGCCGCTGCCGTCAAGACCGGGGATGAGCAGCACCAGGGGTTCTTGCGCGGGTGCTGCGTGCTGGTTCGTCTTTGCCATTCTCTCTTCTCCCGATGCAGGAGGGGATGTCCGCCGGCGCAGGCTGTCCTGTAGGGAGCGGCTCTCGATGCGACTCCTATAAACTCAACTGTTTTAGTTGACAATGTATTTGCGGCCAGCGGAGCTCGCGTTTCGACGATCCGTTCCCGCGCTTCTGCGGGGGCATGCGGCGCGGGCGGCCTTGCGGGATGCGGGTGGAGGCGATGGGGGTGGGCAAAACACCCGTTGAATCGGCGATGTCCTGCCCCATATGCGCCGGTGCCCCGGAACCAGGCCGGCGCAGCAGGAGCCAAGTGCATGTCAGAATTCGACTATGACCTCTTTACCATCGGCGCAGGATCGGGCGGCGTGCGCGCCAGCCGGATCGCGGCGGCGCACGGCGCGCGCGTGGCGGTGGCCGAAGAGTACAGGGTCGGCGGCACTTGCGTGATCCGCGGCTGCGTTCCCAAGAAGATGCTGGTTTACGGCGCGCACTTCGCCGAGGACCTCGAGGACGCCAGGCAGTTCGGCTGGGACATTCCGCAAGCGACGTTCGACTGGGTGAAGCTGCGCGACAACGTGCTGGGCGACGTCGACCGGCTGAACGGGATCTACACGCAGACGCTCGAGAACAACAAGGTCGAGATATTCCACGAGCGCGCCGCGATCACCGGCCCGCACGAGATCACGCTGGCCAGCGGCGAGAAGAAGACCGCCAGGGTCATCCTCATCGCCACGGGCGCCCGCCCGATGGTGCCGTCCTGCCCCGGCCACGAACACGGCATCACCTCCAACGAGGCGTTCCACCTCGATGCCTTGCCCAAGCGCATCCTGATCGCGGGCGCAGGCTACATCGCCAACGAGTTCGCGGGCATCTTCCACCAGTTCGGATCGAAGGTGACGCTCATCAACCGCTCGGACCAGCTTCTGCGCGGCTATGACGAATCCATGCGCGATCGTCTCCTCCAGATCTCGATCACCAAGGGCATCGACTTCCGCTTCAATGCCGACTTCCGCGGCATCGAGAAGAACGCCGATGGTTCGCTCACCGTCTCGATGACCAATCACGAACCGATCGAGGTGGACTGCGTCCTCTTCGCCACCGGCCGCGTACCCAATATCGAGGGGCTCGGGCTGGAGAACGTCGGCGTGGAGCTTGACGACAAGAACGCGATCCGGGTGAATGACTATTCGCAGACCAATGTCGACTACATCTATGCCGTGGGCGACGTGACCAACCGGGTGCAGCTCACCCCCGTCGCGATCCGCGAAGGGCAGGCCTTTGCCGATACCGTGTTCGGCGACAAGCCGACGACGGTGGACTATGGCTGCATCCCCTCCGCCGTGTTCAGCCACCCGCCGATCGGCGCGGTGGGCCTGACGGAAGCGCAGGCCCGCCAGCAGCTCGGTTCGGTGGAAATCTACACCAGCGACTTCCGCCCGATGAAGAACGTCGTGGCGCATCGCAACGAGCGCTCGCTCTACAAGATGGTTTGCGAAGGCACGACGGGCAAGGTCGTCGCCTGCACATGATCGGGCCGGATGCGCCCGAGATCATCCAGGCCGCTGCCATCGCGGTGAAGGCCGGGCTCACCAAGGCGGACTTCGACGCCACCGTCGCGGTTCACCCGACGATGTCGGAAGAACTCGTGCTCATGAAGTAAGGCTGGTCGCTGGTTGGACAGTCCTGTCCGACCAGCGGTCATCGCCGCGATCGGCCGGTGCTTTGCCCCCGGCGGAATAGAGAGGCGCCATGACTGTCCATACAGTCGCGGCGCCTTTTCCGTTGGAGGCAAGGAGCGGCGGAAAACCGCAAGGTCGGCGGGATCAATCCGTGCAGGCGATCTTGGCCCGTGCAAACACATCGGTGGGGCGAAATCGACGCGAAGCTGCCGCTTTTGTGGTTTAACCGTTCGATTAAAACTATTGACCTTGGCGCTTCAACCTGCCTTAGCAGGGCAACGAATTCGTGCCGTCAAGGTCACTGCCAAGGGAACCCGGATGTCAGCCAATATCGCCGAGATGGAAAAGCGCCGCGCCGCCGCAAAGCTGGGCGGGGGCGAAAAGCGCATTGCCGCGCAGCATGCCAAGGGCAAGCTCACCGCGCGCGAACGCCTCGATATCCTGCTGGATGAGGACAGCTTCGAGGAGTTCGATCTCTACGTCGAACATGACTGCACCGATTTCGGCATGGAGAGCCAGAAGATCCCCGGAGACGGTGTGGTCACAGGCTCGGGCACCATCAACGGCCGCCTCGTCTTCGTGTTCAGCCAGGACTTCACCGTGTTCGGCGGTTCGCTCTCGCACCGTCACGCGCAGAAGATCTGCAAGCTGATGGACAACGCGATGAAGGTCGGCGCGCCGGTGATCGGCCTCAACGATTCCGGCGGCGCGCGCATCCAGGAAGGTGTGGCCTCGCTCGGCGGCTATGCCGAAGTGTTCCAGCGCAACGTGCTCGCCTCGGGCGTGGTGCCGCAGCTTTCGCTGATCATGGGGCCTTGCGCCGGCGGCGCGGTCTATTCGCCCGCCATGACCGACTTCATCTTCATGGTGAAGGACTCGTCCTACATGTTCGTCACCGGGCCGGACGTGGTGAAGACCGTGACCAACGAAGTCGTCACGCAAGAGGAGCTGGGCGGCGCGATCACGCACTCCAGCAAGACCTCGGTGTCCGACCTGGCGCTGGAAAACGACATCGAGGCGCTGCTGGCGGCGCGCGATTTCTTCGACTTCCTGCCGCTGAGCAACCGCGAGGAAGTGCCCGAGCGTCCCTGCGCCGATCCGTGGGACCGTGCCGAGGAAAGCCTCGACACCGTGATCCCACCTTCGGCCAACCAGCCTTACGACATGCATGAGGTGATCCGGAAGACGCTCGACGAGGGCGACTTCTTCGAGGTTCAGCCGCTGCATGCGGGCAACATCATCGTCGGTTTCGGCCGCATCGAGGGCAAGACCGTGGGCGTCGTCGCCAACCAGCCGATGGTGCTGGCGGGCGTGCTGGACATCAACTCGTCCAAGAAGGCTGCGCGTTTCGTGCGCTTCTGCGATGCCTTCAACATCCCGATCATCACTTTCGTGGACGTGCCGGGCTTCCTGCCGGGCACCGATCAGGAGCACAACGGCATCATCAACACGGCGCCAAGCTGCTGTTCGCCTATGCCGAAGCGACCGTGCCGAAGATCACCGTGATCACCCGCAAGGCCTATGGCGGCGCTTACGACGTCATGGCGTCCAAGCACCTGCGCGGCGATCTCAACTATGCCTGGCCGACCGCCGAAATCGCGGTGATGGGCGCCAAGGGCGCGGTGGAGATCATCTTCCGCGGCCTCTCGCCCGAAGGCATTGCCGAGAAGACCAGGGAATACGAAGACCGCTTCGCCAACCCCTTCGTGGCGGCGAGCCGGGGTTATATCGATGAGGTGATCTACCCGCACTCGACCCGCAAGCGCATTTGCGCTGGGTCTGCGCAAGCTGCGGACCAAGAGCCTCGAAAACCCCTGGAAGAAGCACGACAACATTCCGCTTTGATCGCGTCACGGATTGCGGCGTATCGCCTGGGGGCGAGCGCTGCGATCCACTCCAGCCGCGAAAGACGGCACGCATCGAAAAACCAGATTGGGAAGTCAGGTCATGGAAGACATCTACATCGTCAGCGGCGTACGCACGGCAGTCGGCGATTTCGGCGGCTCGCTGAAGTCGTTCATGCCGTCCGATCTCGGCGGCAAGGTCGTGACCGAGGCGCTGGCCCGTGCGGGCGTTTCGCCGGAGGACGTTGGCCATATCGTCATCGGCCAGGTCATGCCGACCAGCGCCAGGGACGAGATGCTCAGCCGCGTGATCGGCCTTAACGCGGGCGTGCCGTTCGAAGTGCCTTCGATGACGCTCAACCGCCTCTGCGGATCGGGCGTGCAGGCGATCGTTTCGGCCGCGCAGATGATGAAGCTGGGCGAGGCGGGGATCACCGTCGCGGGCGGCGCGGAATCGATGTCGAACGTGCCCTATCACGACCACGGCGTGCGCTGGGGCAAGAAGATGGGCGACAACACGCAGGAAGACGCGCTGACCCTGGGCCTGTCGGACGCCATTGGCGGCTACCACATGGGCATCACCGCCGAGAACGTGGCCGAACGCCACTGCATCTCGCGTGAGGACATGGACACGGTTGCCGCGACCAGTCATCAGCGCGCCGCCAAGGCCATCGCGGAAGGCCGCTTCAAGGAGCAGATCCTCCCCGTCGAAGTGAAGACCCGCAAGGGCGTGACCGTATTCGATACCGACGAGCATGTCCGCGCGGACACCACCGTTGAGACGCTCGGCGCGATGCGTCCGGCGTTCAAGAAGGACGGCACGGTTACCGCAGGCAATGCCTCGGGCATCAACGACGGTGCTGCCGCCGTGGTGCTGGCGACGGCCTCGGAAGTCGAGAAGCGGGGCCTCAAGCCGTTTGCGAAGATCCTCGCCTGGGGCCACGCCGGGGTCGAGCCCGCCTATATGGGCGAAGGCCCGATCAAGGCGGTGCCGGTGGCGCTGGAGCGGGCCGGGCTTTCGCTGGGTCAGATCGACGTGATCGAGAGCAACGAGGCTTTCGCCGCGCAGGCCGCCGCCGTGTCCAAGGTGCTCGGCTTCGATCCGGAGAAGGTGAACCCCAACGGTTCGGGGGTGTCCATCGGCCACCCGGTCGGCGCGACCGGCACGATGCTCGCCATCAAGTGCATGTACGAATTGAAACGCACGGGCGGGAAGTACGGCCTTGTCACCATGTGCATCGGCGGCGGGCAGGGTATCGCCCTCGTGCTGGAGAACGTGGCGTGAAGCTCGGCCGTCTCAACCACATCGGCGTCGCCACGCCCGATCTCGACGCCTCGATCGCGTTCTACCGGGACGTGATGGGCGCCACCGATATTACCGAGCCGTTCGTGCTGGAAAGCCAGCAAGTGCGCGTCTGCTTCGTCAATACGCCGGGTGAGGATGGCACGGCAGGCACGCAGATCGAGCTGCTCCAGCCGACCGCGACGGATTCGGCCGTGGGCAAGTGGCTGGAGAAGAACCCGCTCGGGGGCCAGCACCACATCTGCTACGAAGTGCCGGACATTCACGCCGCCAAGGCGTGGTTCGAAAGCCTTGGCAAGCGCGTGCTGGGTGAGCCGCGCATGGGCGCGCACGGGACGCTGATCTTCTTCGTCCACCCCAGGGACATGGGCGGCCAGCTTACAGAGATCATGGAAACGCCCAAGGGCGCTCACTGAGAAAGATCACGGCCCGCCGCAACCAGCGCGGGCCGGAAGGGATGCGGACTATGGCAGACATCAACGACTGGAAGGCAGCCGCCGACAAGGAGGTCAAGGGCAAGGACCTGACCTGGAATACGCCCGAGGGTATCGCGGTGAAGCCGCTCTACACCGCCGAGGACGTGACCGTCGATCCCGGCCTTCCCGGCTTCGCGCCGTTCACGCGCGGCGTGCGCGCCTCGATGTATGCCGGCCGCCCCTGGACCATCCGCCAGTATGCGGGTTTCTCCACTGCCGAGGAATCGAACGCCTTCTATCGCCGCAACCTTGCGGCGGGCCAGAAGGGCCTTTCGGTCGCCTTCGACCTTGCCACCCATCGCGGCTACGACAGCGACCATCCACGTGTCGTGGTGACGTCGGCAAGGCGGGCGTCGCCATCGATTCCGTCGAGGACATGAAGATCCTGTTCGACGGCATTCCGCTCGACAAGATGTCGGTCTCGATGACGATGAACGGCGCGGTGATCCCGATCCTGGCCTTCTTCATCGTTGCCGGTGAAGAGCAGGGCGTAGACCGCAAACTGCTCGACGGGACCATCCAGAACGACATCCTCAAGGAGTTCATGGTCCGCAACACCTACATCTATCCGCCCGAGCCTTCGATGCGGATCATCTCGGACATCTTCGGCTACACCAGCCGCGAGATGCCGAAGTTCAACTCGATCTCGATTTCCGGCTATCACATGCAGGAAGCCGGTGCGACGCAGGTGCAGGAACTGGCCTTCACCATCGCCGACGGCGCGGAATACGTGAAGTACGGCGTGGCATCGGGCCTCGATATCGACAAGTTCGCGGGCCGCCTTTCGTTCTTCTTCGCCATCGGCATGAACTTCTTCATGGAAGTGGCCAAGCTGCGCGCCGCACGCGTGCTGTGGCACCGGGTCATGACGGAGCTTGGCGCCAAGGACGAACGGTCGAAGATGCTGCGCACCCACTGCCAGACTTCGGGTGTTTCGCTGCAGGAGCAGGACCCCTACAACAACGTCATTCGCACCACGATCGAGGCGATGGCCTCGATGCTGGGCGGCACCCAGTCGCTGCACACCAACGCGCTGGACGAGGCGATCGCGCTGCCGACCGACTTTTCGGCCCGCATCGCCCGCAACACGCAGATCATCATCCAGGAGGAGACCGGCATGTGCAATGTCGTCGATCCGCTGGGTGGCTCCTACTACATCGAATCGCTCACGAAGCAGCTGGTCGACCAGGCCTGGGAGATCATCGAGCGCGTGCAGGCCGAGGGCGGCATGGCCAAGGCTGTCGCCGCCGGCTGGCCCAAGGCGATGATCGAGACCGCTGCCGCGGCCCGTCAGGCCCGCGTGGACCGGGGCGACGACGTGATCGTCGGCGTCAACAAGTACCGCCTTGCCAGCGAAGACCTGCTGGAAACGCTGGAAGTGGACAACGCCAAGGTCCGCGAAGGCCAGATCGCCCGCATCGAGAAGATGAAGGCGGATCGCGACGAGGCGGCATGCCAGGCTGCTCTCAAGGCCCTTCGTGAAGGCGCGGCGGGCGAATCGAGCATCGAGAACAACCTGCTCGCGCTGGCGGTGGAATGCGCCCGTGCGCGCGCCACGCTGGGCGAGATCAGTTCGGCCATGGAAGACAGCTTCCAGCGTTATGGTACGCAGCCGACCCCGGTGAAGGGTGTTTACGGCGCGCCTTACGAGGGCGACAGCCGCTGGCAGCAGGTGCTGGACGGCGTGGCCGCGGTGGAACGCCGCCTCGGCCGCAAGCCGAAGCTGCTGGTCGCCAAGATGGGGCAGGACGGCCACGATCGCGGCGCGAACGTGATCGCCTCGGCCTTCGGGGACATGGGCTTTGACGTGGTGTCCGGTCCGCTGTTCCAGACTCCGCAGGAAACCGTGGTGCTGGCGCTGGAAAGCGACGTGGACGTGGTGGGTGCATCGTCGCTGGCGGCGGGCCACAAGACGCTGATTCCCGAACTGATCCAGAAGCTGCGCGAAGCCGGGCGAGGGGACGTCAAGGTGATCGCAGGCGGCGTCATCCCGCCGCAGGACTACGAATATCTGCGCGGTGCAGGCGTTCAGGGCATCTACGGCCCCGGCTCCAACGTGGTGGAATGCGCGGCGACGTGCTGCGCCTGCTCGGCCACAACATGCCGCCGGTGGGCGACGCGCTGGCCACGGCCGAGTGATGATTGCCGTGCGGGGGAACACGGGAAACTGGCACGAGACGCCGCTCCGCTCTATGCGGGCGGCATCGACTGGACTCCGGCTCCGTGCCGCGCGTCCGAACGTAACAGGAAGATTTTGATGACCGACCCCCGTTTTGAACCGCGCAACGACTGGACCCGCGAAGAGATCGCCGAACTCTTCGACCTGCCGTTCACCGAACTGGTGTTCCGCGCGGCCGAGGTTCACCGGGCCAATCACCGGGCAAACGAAGTGCAGCTTTCCACGCTGCTTTCGATCAAGACCGGCGGCTGCGTGGAAGATTGCGGCTATTGCTCGCAGTCGGTTTCGGCGAGCAGCGGCGTCAAGGCGACCAAGCTGATGGAAGTGCAGCAGGTGCTGCAGCGCGCGGCGCAGGCGGCGGATCAGGGCTCCACCCGCTTCTGCATGGGCGCCGCCTGGCGCAATCCGAAGGACCGCGACATGCCTGCCATCATCGAGATGGTGAAAGGCGTGCGCGCGATGGGCATGGAAACCTGCATGACGCTGGGCATGCTGACGCCCGATCAGGCGGACATGCTCTCGGAAGCGGGCCTCGATTACTACAACCACAACATCGACACCTCGCCCGAGCGGTACGATCAGGTGATCACCACGCGCACCATGGACGACCGTCTCGACACGCTGTCGAACGTGCGCATGGCGGGCATCAACGTCTGCTCCGGCGGCATCGTCGGCATGGGCGAGACGCGCACCGATCGCGTGGGCTTCGTCCACACGCTGGCGACGCTGCCCGATCACCCGCAGTCGGTTCCGGTCAACGCGCTGGTGCCGGTAAAGGGCACGGTGCTGGGCGACATGCTGGCCGATACCCCGCTCGCCAAGATCGACGACGTGGAATTCGTGCGCACCGTGGCGGTGGCGCGCATCACCATGCCGCTGTCGATGGTGCGCCTCTCGGCGGGCCGCGAATCGATGTCCGAAATGACGCAGGCGATGTGCTTCATGGCCGGCGCCAACTCGATCTTCACCGGCGACCAGTTGCTCACCGCGCCGAATGCCGGTGACGACAGTGACATGGCCATGTTCGCCCGCCTCGGCATCAAGCCGATGGCCATCGAACTGACCGAGGCTCAGGTCGAAGCCCAGCGCATGCCCAAGGGCTGCGCCAAGCTGGAAGCGGCTGAGTGATCCGCGCGTGATCCTGCCGATCCTTCTCCTGGCCTCGGAGCCCACGATCGATTGCGCCAATGCGATGACGCAGACGGACATGAACGTGTGTTCGTACCGCGACTTCCAGTCGGCCGACCGGGCGATGAACGAGGCCTGGGGGAAGGCGGCAGCGGCGGCGAAGGCCGCCGACAGGCAGGGCCCCGGCGGAAATTTCAATCGGCTGCTCGATGCGCAGCGCAAGTGGCTCGCCTATCGCGATGCCCAGTGCTTCGCAGAAAACGGCCCGCGTGAGGAAAGCGGCACGATCTGGCCGCTTCAGCAGAACGGTTGCCTCAAGGAATTGACCGAGGCGCGCACAAAACAACTGCGCGCCGTTGTGGAAACGGGCGAGCGGTGACGTTCGACCGGTGTGAGGGGCGGCGACCGGTGAGTTTTAGCGATTCCGGCACAAGCCTGAAACAGCATTTGAGCTGCATTGGCGGTGGCCTGCTTGGCAGCGCCTTTGTGGTGACGTTGCTGGGCGGGGCAGCAATGGGAGACTGCGGTCGCCCTGGCAGTGCGGAGTGCAAGAACGATGGGTTGATCAAGTTCCTCATGTTTCCGGGGAGCCTGATCGTTCTGATCTTGGTGGGACTTTTCGCCGCTTGGCGCATGACAAAAGACAGGGATTGAGATGTTCAAGAAAATCCTCATCGCAAACCGGGGCGAGATTGCCTGCCGCGTGATCAAGACCGCGCGCCGGATGGGCATCCAGACGGTGGCCGTCTATTCGGACGCCGATGCCCGTGCGCCTTTCGTGCAGATGGCCGATGAGGCGTCCACATCGGCCCCGCGCCCGCCGCGCAGTCGTACCTGATTGCCGACAAGATCATCCAGGCATGCAAGCAGACCGGCGCCGAAGCCGTCCATCCGGGCTACGGCTTCCTGTCCGAACGTACCTCCTTCGCAGAGGCGCTGGCCGCAGAGGGTATCGAGTTCATCGGCCCTCCCGTCGGCGCGATCGCGGCGATGGGTGACAAGATCGAGTCCAAGAAGCTTGCCAAGCAGGCCGGCGTCAACGTCGTGCCCGGCTTCGTCGGTGAGATCGAGGATACCGAGCACGCCGTGCGCATCTCGAACGAGATCGGCTATCCGGTGATGATGAAGGCCAGCGCGGGCGGCGGCGGCAAGGGCATGCGCCTTGCCTATGACGAAAAGGACGTGCGCGAGGGCTTCGAGAGCGTGAAGCGCGAGGGCCTCAATTCCTTCGGCGACGACCGCGTCTTCATCGAGAAGTTCATCCTCAACCCGCGCCACATCGAGATCCAGATCCTCGGCGACAAGCACGGCAACATCCTCTACCTGAACGAGCGCGAATGCTCGATCCAGCGCCGCCACCAGAAGGTGGTGGAGGAAGCGCCGTCGCCCTTCGTCACCGAGAAGATGCGCAAGGCCATGGGCGAGCAGTGCGTCGCCCTGTCGCGTGCGGTGGGCTACTATTCGGCGGGCACCGTCGAACTGATCGTCTCGGGCGCGGACCCGACGGGCGAGAGCTTCTACTTCCTCGAAATGAACACCCGCCTTCAGGTGGAGCACCCGGTTACCGAGGCGATCACCGGCGTCGATCTGGTCGAGCAGATGATCCGCGTCGCCGCCGGCGAAAAGCTGGAGATGACGCAGGCCGACGTGAAGATCGACGGCTGGGCCATCGAAAACCGCGTCTACGCCGAAGATCCCTATCGCGGCTTCCTGCCGTCGACCGGCCGTCTCGTGCGCTATCAGCCGCCGGTTGACGGCTGGGACGACGATGGCTCCGCAAACGGCCGCCGCGGTATCGACGGCGTGCGTGTCGATGACGGCGTCTACGAAGGCGGCGAAGTCTCGATGTTCTACGACCCGATGATCGCCAAGCTCATCACCTGGGGCGAGACCCGCGACGAGGCGGCGGACAAGCAGGTTGCCGCGCTCGACCTGTTCGAGATCGAGGGCCTTGGCCACAACATCGACTTCGTTTCGGCCATCATGCAGCACCCGCGCTTCCGCTCGGGCGAACTGACCACCGGCTTCATCGCCGAGGAATATCCCGAAGGCTTCACCGGCGCGCCTGCGTCCGAGGAACTCAAAGGCAAGCTGGCCGCCGTTGCCGCGTTCGTCGCCACCGCCCGGGCCGACCGTGCGCGCCGCGTGGACGGGCAACTGGCTTCGCGCCGTCTGGCACCGCCTTCGGAATGGACCGTCATCATCGACAAGGCGCCTTTCGAAGTCGTCATCGACGATGAGGACGTGACGGTGAACGGCATCTCGGTTGATCTCGCGATGGAATATACGCCGGGCGACCGCCTGATCGATGCCGAGATCGACGGCGAGGCTATCGGCATCCGCGTTGCGCCCACGCGCACGGGCCTGAAGATGACCACGCGCGGCTGCATCCACGATGTGCTGATCCTGCCGAGCCGGGTGGCTTCGCTGAACGAGCACATGATCGAAAAGATTCCGCCGGATCTTTCGAAGTACCTGATCTGCCCGATGCCGGGCCTGCTCGTCGCGCTCCATGTGGGCGAGGGCGACAAGGTGGAAGCGGGCCAGCCGCTGGCCGTGGTGGAAGCCATGAAGATGGAGAACATCCTGCGCGCCGAGAAGTCGGGCGTGGTGAAGGCGGTCAATGCCAAGGCGGGCGAAAGCCTTGCGGTGGACGTCGTGATCCTCGAAATGGAATAAATGCATCTGGACCACGACCCCGCCGCACCCGCGGCCGAGCAGATATCCTTCGACGACTTCCTGAAAGTGGACATCCGCGTTGGCACCATCGTCGCCGGGGAATCTACGAGGGCGCGCGCAAGCCAAGCTGCAAGCTGCGGATCGATTTCGGCCCCGGCATTGGCGAGCGCAGGAGCGTGGGGCAAGTCGCCGCGCTCTATGCGCCGGAGGACCTGGTCGGGCGGCAGGTGGCGGCGGTCGTGAACTTTCCCACGCGGCAGATCGGCAAGGCGCTGTCCGAGGCATTGACGCTCGGCTTCGCGGACGAGGAAGGGCGCGTGGTCCTATTCGCACCGGACCAGCCGGTGCCCAATGGTTCGAGGTTGTTCTGATGACGGGTTTCGCCGCGCTTCTGGCCGAGGCAGAGGAAATCGAGGGCGGTTTCGCGTTCGATGTCACCGATGACTGGCTTCAGGGCCGCACCGCTTACGGCGGGCTGACTTCGGCGCTGGCGCTGGCAGCGGCGCAGCGGGTCGATCCCGAATTGCCGCCGCTGCGTTCGGGCCAGTTCGCGATGATCGCGCCGCTGGCAGGCCGCGTGGAGGCGCGGGGCGCGAATCGTGCGCAAGGGGCGCAACGCCACCTGGGTTGCGGCGGAACTGTCGAACGAGAAGGGCGTGGGTTTCAGCGCCAGCTTCGTGTTCATGCGCCAGATCGAAAGCGCTGCCGATATCGCCGGTTATCCGCTGCCGGAAGGCGTGAGCCCGGTCGCGGATGCCAAACCGGTGCCGATGGACCATGCGCCGCAGTTCCTGAAGCAGAACTTCGATGCGCGCTTTGCCCTGCCGAAATCGGCGCTGGGCGAAGCGGATCTGTGCTGGTGGGTGCGGCTCAGGGCGCGCGAAAATCTCGACCCGGCGCTTGAAGCGGTGCTGGTGGGCGATGCCTTGCCGACGGCGGTGCTGCCGCTGCTGGGCTTCCGCGTGCCGATCAGCTCGATGCACTGGCACGTCAACTTGCTGGAGCCTGTGCCGACGACGGAAGATGGCTGGTGGCTGCTGCGCTCCACCAGCGAATTCGCGCGCGGCGGCGGGGCGAGCGAGCAAATCCTTCAGTGGAATGCAGCGGGCAGGCCGGTGATCGCGGGGATGCAGTCGGTCGCCGTGTTCGGCTGACGGGCTTTCCGCTTGATCCCAGAACGGCGCCCTTGCCTGAGCAGGGGCGCCGCTTTGCTATCAGGCGGGGCCGGGCTCACCGGCCAGCGTCTTGCCCAGTGCGATCTTGAACGCCGCGAAGGCGATCAGGCCCACGGCGGCCGAGGCGACGTGGATCAGCCAGAAAGACACGGTATCCATCGAGGAATACCAGCCGCCCACTTCGCCCACGACCTTGTTGGCGCCGAAGAACGCAAGGTAGTAGATGCCCACCACCGTCGCATTGAGCGCGCGCGGGGCAACCTTGGTGAACAGGGCCAGGCTGACCGGCATGATGTGCGCGAAACCGATCGAGTTGAACAGGTGGAACATCACCGGCCAGAACAGGCCGATCTTGGCATCGCCAGCGGTTGCGGCGGCGATGACGAGGCACATGCCGCCCATGATGCTGAACACCGAGCCGATGATCATCTTGCCCAGTTCGTCGGGCTCGCGGCCGGTGCGGGTCGAGTACCACTTCCAGAATGCCGCCACGGCAACCAGCATGGAGAAGCTGAGGGTGGCGTCCACGGTGATCATCCAGCTCGTCGGCAGGGTATCGCCGAAGAAGGTCAGCTGGAACTTGTCGTCCGCCCAGACGAGGTAGGCGTTGAAGATTTCCTGATTGCTCATCATCGCGATGGCCAGCACCGGCACCAGCACGGCCAGTGCGCCGAGGCGGGGCCAGTCGGAACGGGTCAGGCGGATTTTTTGCGCCTTTTCCCCCTTCGGAGCGCGGCTATCGGCGGGAAGCCAGTGTCCGGCCCTCAGGTAGATGATCAGGCCCAGCACCATGACCACGCCGGCGGTGCCGAAGCCGTAGTGCCAGCCCACCTTCTCGCCCAGGGTGCCGGCGATCAGCGGCGCGGCGATGACCGAAACGTTGATGGCGATGTAGAAGATCTGGAACGCCATGGCGCGGCGCAGGTCGCCGGGCTTGTAGAGTTCGCCGACCTGGCTGGCGATATTGCCCTTGAACAGGCCGACGCCCACCACCAGCGAGATCAGCGCGAAGAGGAACATGCCCTCGAACGCCATGAGGAAGTGGCCGAGCGACATGACCACGGCGCCAGCGATCAGGGTGGCCTTGCGACCGAGCCAGCGGTCGGCGACGATGCCGCCGAGAATAGGGGTCAGATAGACGAGCGAGGTATAGTCGCCGAAGATCGCCGATGCGAGCGGCTGCCCTTCAAGCCCGGCATAGTGCCAGCCGCGCAGCCACGACAGCCCCATGACCTTGCCGACGTTCTCCGGCAGCAGCAGGTACTTGACCATGTAGAGCACGAGCAGCGTCTGCATGGAGTAGTAGGAGAATCGCTCGCAACCCTCGACGAAGGAGAGGTAGCCGAGGCCCTTGGGGTGGCCCAGGAAGGCGCGGTCGTCTCGCTCGATCTCCTCGGGGAAGTCGAGCTCGGGAGTGGCTTCTGAAAGTGTCATGGCGGTCTGGTGCGGCCCGGTACTTTTGTTGTCCAAGCGCGCACCATAGTGGCGCGTCATTGTAATGTCACGCACGAGCCCCGTCTATGAGAGTAAGTGCGATGCAGGGGTGTCGGTTACGGCTCTCGCCTTCTCTGTACCTTTTAGGTGTCGTTCAATACCGGGGCCGCCAAGTGCCTGAAAGCAGGCGGTTCAGGGCTGGCGGGCCAGTTCCTCGTCAAGGAATGCAGCGACGTCTTCGAGCGAAACCTGCTTGTCCAGATAGGTCTGTCCAATGCCCTTGAGTAGCAGGAACGGCAGGGTTCCGGCATCCATCTTCTTGTCGTGGAGCATGTGACCGACCAGTTTCCCGCCATCGCAATCGAGGCTCAGTTCCGGAAGGCTGGAGGGCAGGCCGATCTCGCGGATATGGTTGGCGATATGCTCGGCGCTGGCCCGGGGCAGCAGTTCGCGGCGGGCCGAATAGCGGGCCGCCAGCACCATGCCGAGCGCGACCGCCTCGCCGTGAAGCAGCCGGGAGGAGAAGCCGGTTTCCGCTTCCAGCGCATGGCCGAAAGTGTGGCCAAGGTTGAGAAGCGCGCGCTTTCCCGTGGTTTCGAACTCATCCTCGGCAACGATCCGCGCCTTGCTCGCCACGGAATGCGCCACGGCATATTCGCGAAGCTGGCTGTCTCCGGCGATCATCGCGCCGCCATTGGCATCGCACCAGGCGAAGAAGTCGGCATCGTCGATCAGGCCGTATTTCACCACTTCGGCATAACCGGCCCGAAGCTCGCGTTCCGGCAGCGTTTCGAGGGCGGAAAGGTCGGCCAGCACCAGCGAGGGCTGATGGAACGCGCCGACGAGGTTCTTGCCAGCCGGCGTATTGATCGCGGTCTTGCCGCCGACGCTCGAATCGACCTGGGCGAGCAGGGTGGTGGGAACCTGGATGAACTTGCAGCCGCGCTTGAGAACCGAGGCGCAGAAGCCCGTAAGGTCGCCGATCACCCCGCCGCCCAGCGCGATGATATGGTCGCCGCGCTCCACTTCGAGCGACAGGAGCCAGTTGACGGTCGCCGCCAGTTCATCCCAGGATTTGGTCGCCTCACCGGCAGGCAGGATGCGCCAGTGCGGCTCGTGGCCGCTTTCGCGCAGGCTTGCCTCGACCACCTGGCCCCAGGCCGCATGGACGTTGATGTCCGTGATGATCGGCACGCCGCGCTTTCGCAGGCGCCCGCGGCACTGCGGCACGAGTTCCGCGAGCAGACCGGCTCCGACCCGGACTTCATAGGGACGACCGGCGATATCGACGGGGATTACAGCCATTGCGAAATTCCCTGAAGGACCTTGTTGATGGTCTGAACGTGAGGCCCGCTGTTGCTGATCACATGGATCGGTGCCTGCGAATAGTGCGGCCTGCGGTCTTCGCGCAGCCGGGCGAGTATGTCGCGCGGATCTCCGCCGCGCAGGAGCGGACGGTGATCCTTGCGCGCGGTGCGTTCGACAAGGGTGTCCACCTCGCTGTCGAGCCAGACGGTGATCGCCTTGTCGAGGATCAGCGCCCGCGTCGTCTCGTTGCAGAACGCGCCGCCGCCGGTGGCGATCACGCAGCGTTCCACGCCGGATTCGATGAGGCGGGAGATCACCCGGCGTTCGCCGTCGCGGAAGTAATCCTCGCCGTAAGTCTCGAAAATCTCGGGGATCGTCATCTGCGCCGAGCGCTCAATCTCATCGTCGGCGTCGACGAAGGCGCAGTCGAGCAGCGTGGCAAGGCGCTTGCCGACGCTGGACTTGCCCACGCCCATCATTCCGACCAGCACGATGGGGCGATCGATGCGCCGCGCGAGTGCGGCAATTTCCTGTGCGGAAAACCGGGTTTGTTGAACGTCCATTGCTCCATCGCCTATAGTTGCGCTAGGTCGCAGCGCAAGCATCGGTGAAGGAAGGCGAGTGACGATACAAAAACGCAGGCGCAGGTTTTCAGGCGTGGCTGCCGTTTCCATCGTCGTACTGGCGGTCGTTCTGGGTGTCTGGGCGTGGATGGATGGCGGTCGTTCTCCGGTCCGCGATATCGTCCAGCCGGTGCCGGTTCCGGAGCTGCCGCGATGAAGCCTCGCAAGGGAACATACATGAGGACCTGGCACTTGCTCGCCGGCGCTTCGCTCGCCGTGACGTCCGCGTGGGCGATGGCGCAGGATGCCCCGGAATCGCTGCTGCCCAAGATGTTCTCAGAGCCCGCGCCCACGCAGGCGCCCGCTACGCCGCCACCCGCGAATCGCCCTGCCACCGCCACGCCGGCCACGGCGCCGCGTTCGGTGTCGACCCCCGTGGTCCAGCCGTTGCCTGCGCAGGTGCCGCCATTTGCCACGGATTCCTTCGTTACCACTGACGTGAACGGCAAGAGCACGCTGTCACGCCTGCCGAGCCTCGAAGAACTGGAGCGCATGTCGCCCGAGGATTTCGAAGCCCTGCTGGGGGACAAGCTCGACCTCGACATGCCTTCGGGCGCGCGCGCTCGATGGAGCGGATCGGCCTTATCGACGAGAGCGAGGGCGGGATGCCGGAGGCGTCGCTCGCCGGGCAGAATCCCTATCTGGTCCAGTCCGCGATCGCGGCAAACCGGGGCGCGGTGTTTTCGCGATGGGGCCATATCCTGCTGCGCCGCGCGCTTGCCTCGCGTCTCGAGACTCCGGCGGGAATGAGCCCGCAGCAGTTCCTGGCCCTGCGGGTCGGCCTGCTGCTCCGCATGGGTGAAACCGATGCCGCCGGCGCTTGCTGCAAGGTATCGACATATCGAACTTCACGCCCGAGATCGGAAACGAGGCGTTCGACGTCTATCAGCGTTCCGCCGATTTCACGGGCATGTGCCCGGTGATGTCGATCCAGGGTTCGCTGCGGGACGATCCTGAATGGAACGCAGCCCAGGCGATCTGCGAGGCCTTCCGGGGCGGCGGTGCCTCGGCGATCTCGAAGCTTGAACGCGCGCGTGTCAGCGGCAAGCTGGAGCGCATCGATTCGCTGCTGGCGCAAAAATACGCCGGCGCGGCAGGGCGTTCGCGCAAGGCCGTTACGATCGAGTGGAACAACGTCGATACGATGACGCCCTGGCGCTATGGCCTTGCCCTTGGCGTGGGCCTGACCCCGCCGGAAAGCGCGATGTCCGCGCGCGA
>NZ_LGJH01000107.1 GCF_001298105.1 Novosphingobium sp. ST904
GCCTTTACAAGGCCGAGGTCATCTGGCGGCAGCGATCATGGCCAAGCGTTTCGGCCGTGGAAATGGCAACGCTGCGCTGGGTCGATTGGTACAATAATCACCGGCTCTTCGGCCCTATCGGGCACATCCCGCCCGCTGAGGCCGAAGACAATTACTATGCAGCCCTCGAGAACCTCGATATGGCTGCATAGCCAAATGAAAACTGCCTCCTGAAAACCCGGGGCGCTTCAACGACCTCGTGAACGTGCGTCCGTCAAGCCGTCCTCGCACGGACGTCGCAGCATGAGCGCGCACGACGTTGCCGCCATCGTCATAAGCGTAGGCGCCCTCGCTCTTTCCGGATGGAACTTTGTGCGGCTGGGCCGCGCCCGCCGCGAACTGGATGCGCTCGAGATCCGTGTGCTTGAGATCGTGTGGCGCGAAATCGATGCGGATGCCGTTTGGAAGGCCCCGGAACCGAATAAGACCTACGCCGCGCAGCGCTCCCGCCTCGCTGCGAAACGCAAAGGCGCGATCGTATGGGGACAGCGGGAGGACACCGGTGTTTGACCTATACGTCCCGCACGCGCGGATTTCGCTCGGGTTCCTGCGCCACTTCCTTGAAGTGGGCGTACGCCTTTTCGACAAGATCGGTGATTTCGTCCGAGGACAATCCGTGCGCGGCTTCGCGCTGCTTGAACATGGATGCCCATGTTTCGGTAAGCTGCGCCGCCACAAGCGCTGCAGTGTCTTCGCTGATAGCCATGTAATTCCTCGTGTGCGTGTAGGAACTTGCACGATGGCCGAAGCGGCTGGGGCGTCAAGTCCCAGCCGTAGAGGGCCGGAGGCATGAGCGCCCGTTGCCCACACTGCTCCGGCAACATCGCCGAGGGCGCCCCCGTCACGCGCGGCAAGTGGTGGCTGGGCCCGTCGCTCACCTATTACGACGGTGAGCAGATCACCCTGCCCCGCGCCCATTCGCGCACGCTCTACGCAATCGCCTACGCCAATGGCGAACCGGTGACGCACAACGACCTGCCCAACAGCAGCGCAAGCTCGCTGGCCGGTCATATCCGCGCCCTGCGCCGCACGTTCGGCGACCGCCTGCCCATTCGCGGTTTCGGGAACCGCGGATTCGTCTGGGACGCCCGGGCATGACGCGGCGCGGACACAAGGGCGTTGATGAGCGCGCTGCCAAGCTGCTGGCCCTTCTCACCAAGGCTGCTGCCGAGGGCGCTGTCTGTCCGACAAACGCCGAAATGGCGGGCCTGCTCGATCTGGACAGCTCCAACACGGCTTCCAAGGCGCTGTTGCGGCTGGAAACGCAGGGCGCTGTCACCGTCAAACGGTTCCGGACTTCGCGCATCGTCACCATCACCGCGACCGGGAAGAGCACCGCAGCCGCTCTCCCGCCTGCTCACGTTGATGATGCCGCCGCGACTGATGGCCAGCCGCAAGGCGATGCCGCTCTTCGCCCCAGGCTGAAGCCCTTGAGCGCCGATCGCGAACCCTGCCGCCTGTGCGGTGTGCGCGGCGACATTGGCTGCCGCCACTCGCGCCGCGCTGCGCCAGCCTTCGTGTTTGTCCCCGTTTCTCTTCATTCCGCTGAGGTACCCCAGCTGTGACCCGCACATCCACCGGCCCGAGGCCCGTCTTTTCCGCATCGAACGTCCGCGACGAGATCGCCAACGCCTTGCAGTCCATCAAGGACGCCAACGGCTACACCGACGAGGACCTCGGGCGCGTGCTCGGCAAGAGCGAGGACATGGCCGCCGCCTATCGCAAGGGCACGAGCGGCATGGACGCGTTCAGCCTGCTCGCCGCCTGGCGCGAGTGGAACGGCCCGTTCATCGGTCCGATCCGCCGTTTCGTGGAAGGCAGCCGCCCGGTCGATAGCTGCGACTTCGCCGCGCAGTCAGCCATCCTCAAGGCCGCGCTCGCCTTGGCTGTCGCCCTGGAAGACGGGGACATCGATTACGAGGAAGTGCGCGACAGCCGCGCCGACCTTGAGCGCGCCCGCGACGCCATCGACGCGCAGCTTTCGAAGCTGGTTCGAGCCGCCTGACAAGTTTCGGGTCGGGGGGATGGCGCGCACCCCGGCCTGATGACCTGAATGCGCGCCGGAGTGATGCAAGATGGATCATAACCCCGAAACGGGTGAAATCATAGAGGAGCGCGCCGCCGACGGCGGTCAGCGTTATCCGGCCGCCAACACCCTCAGCGATCTCCTGATGATGCTGAAGGACGGCGCGTTCAATTCTGACAGCAGCGAGCCCCTTCAGGAGTTCGCCCGGAAGCTCGAGGCGGCTGGGGTAGACAGCGACAAGAAGGTCAAGGGCTCCATCACGCTCAAGATCGACGTCGAATTCGACCCAGACCGCGAGTTCTCGGTCCTGACCCCGTCCCTCGCCTTCAAGCTGCCCACCGCCAAGCACGGCGCCACCGTCGCCTGGTTCACCAGCGATGGCCGCCTGAGCCCGAACAAGCCCCGCCAGGGCAACCTGTTCGGCACCATCCGCGAAGTCAGCACCACCGAACCGCGTACCCTGCACGGTTGATCCAAGGACATTGAGCACATGACCCAAGCCACTACCGATACCAGCGTCCTCGCCCTCGGCACTGCCGGCACCGTCGCAGACCGCACTGGCGAATTGATGGACAAGGCCTTCAACTTGGCCGATCG
Organism: Novosphingobium sp. ST904; assembly: GCF_001298105.1. GTDB lineage: Bacteria > Pseudomonadota > Alphaproteobacteria > Sphingomonadales > Sphingomonadaceae > Novosphingobium. The sequence goes on from NZ_LGJH01000107.1 coordinate 2,663, forward strand.
GCATCTGCGCGCGCAGGTTGTGACGGTTACCGACCCTCGCACCGGCACCCAAGCGCCCGTTGCCCTCACTGCCAACGGTGCGCAGCCGCTCAATCCCGATCTGTGGGACGAATACCGCTCGCACCCGCTCTTCCGCAGCGGGACGGCCGTCCTGACCCAGCTGCCCTCGTTCATCGACCTGGTGAACCGTTTCAAGCTGGGCAACTCGGCGATCTTCGCCGTTGACGACTTCAAGAAGCCCTCGCTGACCGCGATCTTCGACTATCACCCCGCCAACGTGGACGAATTCGGCGTCATCCCCGCGTTCCCGGCAGAATCCATGCGCCACAGAGCGACCTATGCCTTCCCGCTTTCCGAAGAATGGAAGGCATGGTTCGGCAAGAATGCCACGCCGATGACCATGGGCGAATTCGCCGCCTTCCTCGAAACGCAGATCGTCGACGTGTCCGAGGATCCGGTGTCCGAATGGTCGAAGCAGGCGCAAGACTTCGCCAAGGCCAATCGCGCGACGACGCCCAGCTCTATCGCCACGCCGACCCGGCTGGTCGATATGTCGCTCAAATTCCGCATCTACGAGACGGCGGAATCCTGCGAAGCAGTGAACCTGACGACCGGCGAGACGCAGTTCGCGTTCGTGTCCGAGCACAAGCAGTCGGACGGCAGGCCCGTCGATTTCCCGAAGCTGTTCTCGATTGCCATCCCGATCTTCGCACGCTCGGCGGACGTCTACCGCATCATCGCCCGTCTGCGGTACCGCCTTAAGGATGGAAAGCCGGTATTCTGGTACGAGCTGTGGCGCCCTGACCTCACCTTCGAGACCGCGTTCAACCAGGCTCTGGAAAAAGTCGGGGCGGAAACCGGCGTGCCGATCTTCACCGGCACGCCCGAAGCGTCGGCGGCCTCGCCCAGCTACGACGGCCGTCCGTTCTAACCATGCTCGGCTGGCTCACCCGCAAGCGTAAGCCGCAGTCGGTCACCCCCGGCGCCGCCCTGGCCAAGATCGGCCATGCGCAGCGCCGGGCGCTGATACACGCCCAAGCGGACAGGATGCGGGCAAACGCAGGCCTTCCTCCCGTGGAGTGGCCCAAGCCGTGAGCATCATCACCCTCCCCTTCCCGCCCTCTTCGCTCTCCGGCCATGCCAAGGGCCATTGGCGCGGCAAGGCTGCCGAAACGAAGAAGTGGCGGCATTGGGCGCACGTCGCCACAAAGGAAGCGCGCGCGCGGGCTCCAGCCGATGGAGACATCATCGTGCGCGTGACCTTCGTGCCGCCCAATCGGCGCAGCGACCGCTCGAACTTCCCGAACCGCCTGAAGCCGGTGCTCGATGGCATCGCAGACGCCCTCGGCGTCAACGACCGGCGGTTCATCCCGCAATATCAGTTTGCCGAGCCCGAGAAGCCCGGGCGGCTGGAAATCACGATTGGTCCTTCGACATGAGCGTTCGTGTCATGACGGAAGTCTGGAACCTCCAGCTTCCCGACAGTCAAAAAATTGTGCTGCTCGCGCTTGCCGACACCGCCAATGACGAGGGCCACTGCTGGCCGTCGATGGCTTCGCTCGCGCGCAAGTGCAGCAAAGGGCAGCGCACGGTGCAGGGCGTCATCAAGACGCTCGTTGCGGCTGGTCACGTTACGCGCCGCGAAGTCGCCGGGCGCGGCTGCGAGTACTGGGTGCATCCGGTCAAAGAAGGCACCCCCGCAAAGGCTGCGCCCCCGCAGAATCTGCGCCGCGCAGCGAATGCGCCCCGCAACCGTCGCGGGGGACCCCCGCAGTCCTTGCGGGACACCCCCGCAGCCGCTGCGGACAAACCGTCAGAGAACCATCAGGAACCGTCATTGGATGCTTCGCATCCTCGTGACGCGCGACCCGCTGACAAGCCTGGCGAGAGCAAGCCGGCGAAGGCCAAGCCGGAAGTTCCCGACTGGATGCCTGCCGAGCCCTGGAACGGATACCTCGAGATGCGGAAGCGCATCGGCAAGGCCCCGACTGACCGGGCCATCGAACTGATGATCGGCAAGCTCGAACGCTGGCGCGCCGAGGGCCACGAACCCGGCGCCATCCTCGACACCGCCACCGAACATAACTGGACCGGCCTTTACGAGCCCAAGGAACCCCGCAATGCCAAACGAAACGATGGAAGCCCGGACGATTGGAGAGGTTCTGCCCGCAGTCACGCCCCTGACCGGCGCGACGGGTTCACTCGATCGCTCGATGAGACAATCGCAGGAGGTCGCGCCAGTTGCGCGCCTGTCGGATGACGAACTTGCCACCGCCGTGGTCGTTGCTGCCGCCCCGCTCCCTGCCCTCGACATGGCCGACAACGTGTTTCTGGCGCAGATCCTTCGCATGATGGACGTCCTCCCTCGTCGCCCCGACGACAGCGTGGGCGGCAAGCTGCGGCACCGAGCTTACGAGCTGGTGATCGGCGGCTATCCGCGCCAAGCGCTCGAGTTCCTCGCCACGGAAACGCTGCGGAGCTGCAAGTTCTATCCCAGCACGACCGAGTGCGTGGAGATCCTGTGTCGTTGGCGCCGTAACGATGACGCTGTTCGCGCCAAGCTCGCGGCGTCTACCGCCTCGCGTCGCGAGCAACAGGCGCGCTTCGACGACGCCATGGTCCGCCTTTCCGCCGGCACCGCCACGCAGGCCGAAATCGATGCCATGCCGGACCAGTGGAAGAGCGTGGGCGAGACGCGCAGCTATCTGTGGCGGCACGAGGACGGAACTTACACCGCGCGGGTGCGCGGGGGCGTGACAGCATGACTGTTCGCAGCTGTCCTTGCCAAGCCGGTTCCGTCGAGACCGGCCCTATCCAGCTCGGGCATGATCGGCCCGGCCTCTACATCAGCGCGTTCGACGCGCTCAGCCTGGCGATGGCCCTTCAAGCGGTCATGCGCCACTCGAACGCCCAGAGCTACCACATGGCGCCCGTCATGGGCCTTCTCCGCCAGCTTCACGCCTGCAACCCACGAACTGGAAACTGCCCCTGATGCCCAAGTCCGACACCCTCGCCGCCATCGCTACCCAGACCAAGCACCGCGCCAGCCGCAAGGATCGCACCCCGCGCGCGATGAAGGCGGATCCCTTCGCCCCGACGCCGGAGCAGCGCGAGCACGCGGTCTACGTCGAACAGGACATCGTGGACGTGAAGGCGAAAGGCCGCGTCACCATCGGCAAAGCTTTCCGCAAGCAGCCGCGCTTCGAAACCATGGAAGGCATCGGGACCGAGCAGCTCAAGGCGTTGCGCTGCTACCGCGCAGCGTTCGACGCGAGCGAGATGTCGGAGACCAAATGCGCGCTAGACGTGCGGCCACGCGGTGCGGCTGGCTCGCACGGCGCAATCTCTGCCATCGAGTCCCGCGCATTCGGCGCGAGCACGTTGCGGGGTATCGAGTGCCAGTTGGGTGCCTTGGTGCACACGCTGCGCGACGTGGCGCTCATGGACCTGACCTTTTCCGAAGCCGCGATGAAGCGCTTCGGCAGCCGTGAGGTCGATTGGATCGACGTCGGGAAAGGCAAGCGCAAGCCGCGCTCGATCGTCAAACTAGCTCCCAAGTCCGGCACGCATCGACAAATCATCAGGGACGAGTTCTTCTCCGGTCTCCGGCTGCTTATCGACGCGGCAGCGCCCTACCTCTCCCGGAAGGCGATCAGATCAGATCGTCAACCGTGACGCCCAGATGTTCGGCCAGATTCTTGAGGGTCTGGACCGAACCTATCCGTTTGCCGCCTTCGATCTGGGCAATCTGAACACGGTTCACACCCGTGGCAGCAGATAGCGCGAGTTGGGTCAGCCCGCGATACTCCCGCCAGACGCGCAGCGGGCTTTCGCCAGCGAGGATGCGCTTTACCAGTTCGGCCGGAACGTACTCGTCTTCACCACGTTCGACAGCAGCCTTCACCCGCTCGGAAGCGCGAAGGTCCGCCAGGTCCTCCGCCGCTTCCTGAAGCGCCTGATATTCCTCGAGCGGGATTGTAACCATCTCACCCATGTAAGCCTCCATCATTCGTAAATGCTGCCACGAGGGCCAATCTTCGTCACTGTCAGCACGACACCATCATTCATGATGACGCGCCAGTCGCCGACACGAAGGCGGATATCGTCGCTTCCCTTGAGGGCCTTGACGTTGTTCGCCTGCGAAGCCGGGTCTGCGGCGTAAGCCTCAACCTTCGACACGATGCGAGCCGACGTATTAGCGGGCATCGAGCGGAGCGTCTTGAGGGCTGAGCGGGCGTAGCGGATCGGCTTCATGAGAGGATATGTAACGCACAGCTACATTGCGGTCAACACAAATGTTACTCATAGCTACATTTAAATACCGGTTGTGCTGGGCACGGAAACAGGGCAAATGGATACAGTTGGAATTTCATGCGCCCGCAGCCGAAAGGTGAGCGGGCGTTGCTGCATCTGGCCTCGCTCTCAACTCCACCGGCCACCATGCCTGCTCGGGTTTCCGCGTCCAGGAGAACCTCCAGTCATGAAGCTCAAGGCTCTCGGCTCTCGCCTTACCGCATTGAAGTCTGGCCTCGGATCGCTCCCGCCCATGGAGCGCAGCGATAGCGCACAGCGCAGCGTCTATTCACCGTGGCGTAAGTGGTACAACACAGCCAGATGGAAGGCTTTGCGCCTCTCCATCTTCGCCCGCGACACCTTCACCTGCCAATGGCCCGGATGCGGACGCCTCGAAGGAAACACCTCCCAACTGGTGGCCGACCACAAAACGCCGCACCGAGGCGACGAGGCTCTGTTCTGGGACGAGGCAAACCTCTGGACCCTGTGCAAGCCCTGTCACGACAGCCGCAAGCAGCGCCAAGAGCTGCGCGACCTGACCCATCGCCGATCCTGACCAGCAACCCCGAAAAATGCCCGCGAGCCCCCGGCTGCCCCGCTCCGGGGGGCGGGTCGAAAATCAAGAGAGCGGTAGGCCTCCAGACCGCCGCCTCTCTCACGCAGAGAAAAAATCCTGGTGGAGCAGCTGGGGTGCGAACTTTCGCCGGAGGTAACGCCCGATGGCGAAACGTAATTCTTCTATCAACTGGCCAGCGATCGAGCGCGAATACTTGGCTGGTGAATGTTCGATCCGGGAAATAGCTGACCGATACGAGATCTCGGACACAGCGATTAGAAAGAAGGCGAAAGCGGAAGGGTGGGAGCGCACAGTTCGCAGTGCGAACCGCCGCGAACCGGAGCTCGCGCCGCCACCCCCACCGCCTTCTGACCCGGAAAATCCTCGCGAGCCCACCGCCATTGCCGACGACGGCCGCAACCTCGTCGGCAGGATGCTCGACGAACTGGACGCGGTCACCAGCCGCCGCGGCGAGCTCGAGGACATGATCGTTTCGGCCACCGAAGACGATCAGGACGACAGTCGCCGGACCGCCATGATGAAGGCGCTCAGCCTGCCCAGCCGGGCGAACACGATGAAAACCTTGGCGCTTGCGCTGAAGACCTTGAACGAAGCGTCGGCACCCCAGGGCAAGAAGGCTGCCCAGCAGGAGAAAGCCAAGGCCATTGGTGGCGGTAGCCGCTTCGCCGCGCTGGGGCCGCCGACGCTGAAAGCGGTGAAATAAGTGGCCACATGGTCCACGGCTTGCCTCGATTGGAAGCGCCGGATCCGCGAACGGAGGTCTCTGATACCCTTTTCGCCACTGTTTCCGGCCTCCGCCGAGGCCAAGATGGCGATTTTCACCTCGCTCAAGATCGTCGATTTGGGCATCAACCCGGCAACTGGCGAGCATTTCACGATCGGCGAGACGGCTGGCGAGTGGCTTCTGGACTTCGCAGCGGCCATTTTCGGAGCCTATGATCCGGAAACGGGTGAGCAGAAGATCCGCAAGGGCCTCCTCCTCGTCTCGAAGAAGAACACGAAGTCGACGATCGCGGCGGGCATTATGCTCACCGAGCTCATCGCCGGGTGGCGGCCGTCCGACGAAAACCTGATCCTTGCCCCTACGATCGAAGTCGCCGGCAACAGCTTCAAGCCTGCCTGCGACATGATCCGAAACGATGAAGAGCTGGACGCGCTGCTTCACATCCAAGAACATGTTCGGCTCATCACCAACCGGAACACCAAGGCGACCCTGAAGGTCGTCGCCGCTGACAGCGCCACCGTCTCGGGTAAGAAAGCCAGCCGCGTTCTGATCGACGAGCTGTGGTTGTTCGGGAAGAAGGCCAATGCCGACGGCATGTTCCGGGAAGCCACCGGCGGCCAAGTGTCGAGGCCAGAAGGCTACACGCTTTATCTGACGACGCAGTCGGATGCTCCGCCCGCTGGCGTGTTCAAGGACATGCTAACTTACGCGCGCGACGTGCGAGACGGCATTGTCGAAGATCCGGAATTCCTCGCGGTGCTCTACGAGTTCCCCGAGGAGATGGTTGCAGCGGACGAGCATCTCGACCCGGCCAATTTCTACATCACGAACCCGAATCTGGGGCGCTCGGTCAGCCAGAAGTGGCTGGTCAGCGAGTTTAGGCAAGTCGAGAACGCCGAAGACGGCACCAAGCAAGTTTTTTACGCAAAGCACCTGAATGTCGAGATCGGAGTTGGCCTCAGACACGATGCCTGGATCGGCGCCACATACTGGCTCGGTTCAATCGCGCCGAAGGACCTCTGGGACGGGACGCTGGGGCACATGCTTCAGATTTGCGAGGTCATCGTTGCAGGCGGCGACGGCGGCGGGCTCGACGATCTTCTCGGACTGGCCTTGCTGGGAAGGCACCGCGAGACGAAGCAATGGCTCCTGTGGTGCCGGGCGTGGGCTCAACTGGACGTATTCGAGCGCCGCAAGGACATTGTCACCAAGCTCAACGAGTTCATCGCCGAAGGGACGTTGGTGAAATGCACCAGCCCCACGCAAGACCTTGTGGAAGTCGCCGATATTCTCGTCCAAGTCCGCGACGCTGGATTGTTCCCGGAGCAGGCGGCTATCGGGCTCGATCCTCAGGGAATCACGGCGCTTGTCGACGAGCTGGCCGGTAGAGGTTTTACCGCTGAACAGATGCTGGCGGTGAGCCAGGGGTTCAGGCTTTCCGGCGCGGTCTGGGGCACCGAGCGCAAGCTCAAGGACGGCACAATGCTCCATGCAGGCCAAGCGCTCATGACCTGGTGCGCAGGCAACGCGAAGTCCGAACAGCGGGGCAATGCGGTGCTCATCACGAAGCAAGTCGCCGGCAAGGCAAAAATCGACCCCCTCGTCGCATCGTTCAACGCGGTCATGCTGATGACCCGCAACCCGGAAGGATCAGGTGGCGGCATGGATGACTACCTTTCGGCGATGAAGGCCAGGGCAGCATGAACTTCACCATCGGCCGGGGATTCGGCCGCAAAATGATGCGTGGACTTCGGACCGCGCTGTCTCTGCTTGCGCCCTCGGCGTGGAAAAGCGTGTTCGGCGCCCCTTCATACGCCGGAAAATCCGTTACCGCGACCAACGCGCTGACCCTATCGACTGTCTGGGCATGCGTGCGACTGGTGTCGGGCACCATCTCGTCGCTGCCGTTCATGGTTTATCAGGATGGCGCGGGCGACAGCCGCGCGGTTTACAAGGCCCATCCGCTCTACGCGCTACTCCATGACAGTCCGAACGCGGATCAGACCGCACTCGATTTCTGGCAATTTATGTGCGTCAGTCTCGAGCTTTGGGGAGACGCATTCGCCCGCATCACCCGCGGGCGCGGCGGGAAGATTGTCGCGTTAACCCCGCTCCGGCCGGAAGCGGTTCAGGCACGAAGGACCATCGACGGCCCGATCAGGTATCGTTTCACGGATGGCGGCCAGGCGTTCGACGTCGGACAAGACGAGATGTTCCACGTCCGTGGCTTTGGCGGCTCGCCGCTTGGTGGCCTCTCGACGCTGGCATTTGGCCGGCACTCGTTCGGGTTGGCGATGGCCACAGACGAGGCGGCGGCCCAGATTTACAAAAACGGCCTGCGCCCATCCGGCGTGCTGACCACCAAGGACAACGCCACGCTGAAGAGGGAGCAGCGAGAGGACCTTTACAAGTACGTCGTCGAGCCGTTCGCCGGGGAGAACAACGGTCGACCGTTGGTGCTTGAGGCCGGCCTGACCTGGCAGGCCATCGAGATGAAGGCGGGCGATGCCCAGATGATCGAGAGCCGCCAGTTCTCGGTTGAGGATGGCTGCCGGTGGTTCGGAGTTCCGCCCCACCTGATCGGCCACACCGCCGGGAATACTCAGCTGGGCAGCAGCATCGAGCAGCAGACGCTTGGCTGGCTGATGTTTGGCCTGCGCGAGCGCCTGAAGCGGATCGAGCAGGCGATCATGAAGCAGTTGCTGACGCCAGCCGAGCGCCTCACGATCACCGTCGAAATCAACATTGAAGGATTGCTGCGCGCCGATAGCGCCGCGCGCGCCTCTTTCTACTCCCAGCTCGTGCAGAACGGGATCATGACCCGCAATGAGGTCCGCCGCCTCGAGAACCTGCCGCCGCTGCCCGGCGGCGATGATCTGACGATTCAGTCCAACATGATCCCCGCCGGGAAGCTGGGTGAAATCACGAGCACCGGTAGCGAAGCAGCTCGCCGGTCGATGATGGACTGGCTGTTCCCCGAAGGATTGCCCGCTTTGAAGCAGAAGGAAAACGCGTGATGCTGATGCACCACAAGCATGGTCAGCTGAAGGTCCGTGACTTCAGCTTATCGATCAAGGCCGGCGACGTGGCCGACGATGGTTCGTTCGAGGGCTACGGATCAGTGTTCGGCGGCGATCCCGACAGCTACGGCGAGATTGTTGCCAAGGGCGCGTTCCTTGAAAGTCTCGGCGAGCTGAAGGCGAAAAACCGGATTGTGCCAGTCCTCTGGCAGCACCGCACTGCCGAGCCCATCGGCGTTTACGACTTCCTCGAGGAAGACGGCCACGGCCTCAAGGTCAAGGGCCGCTTGCTGAAGGATGACGTCGCCCAGGCACGTGAAGCGCATGCCTTGCTGAAAGCGGGTGCCGTTACGGGCCTGTCGATCGGCTACTGGGTGCGCCAGTCCACCTACGACGAAAAGACTGGCATACGCACGCTCCACAAGCTGGATCTCGTCGAGGTCAGCCTGGTGACTTTCCCCGCGAAGGATGACGCGCGCGTCGAGGCCGTGAAATTCAAGCTCGAGCGGGGCCAGCTTCCCACCAAACCCGAATTTGAGAAGGCACTGCGCGAGGCTTTCCCCTTCTCGAAGACTCAGGCTGCGGCAATCGCCAGCCATGGCCTGGATCATCTGCTCCGGAGTGAGTCCGTGGGCGCCGGCGACATCAAATCCATTTCCGACGCCATCGCAGGCTTTGACCTGCCCAAGCTCTGAAGGAACGAAAATGAAGCATCCCGCCATCCTGGCCGCCTCGAGTGCGGCGCACTTGCCATGGGCGGCATCGTCTCGCCCGAGTATCGTCCGCCGGAGTTCGGCCGCAAGGGCGAAGGCGACGACATCGACGTCAAGCAGCTCTCGCGTGAGCTGAAGGCCGCAACCGACAAGGTCAAAGAGTTCGCCGAAGACGCCAAGGGCCGCTTCGAAAAGGGAGAACAGCTCTCGACCGCCGCAAAGCAGAGCGCCGACGAGGCTCTCGTTAAGTTCAACGAACTCTCTGCGACGATGACCGAAATCGAGCAGAAGCTGGCTCGCCGCGGTGGCGGTGAGGGCGAAAGCGAGCGCAAGTCGGTTGGCCGCTTGTTCACCGAGGCCGAAGACGTGAAGTCGTTCATGGAACGAGCGCCCTCCAAGGGGTCTGTCCAGTTCGGCACCAAGGCGCTGATTACCAGCCTCACCACCGACGCCAACGGGTCCGCCGGCGACCTCATCATTCCGGACCGACAGGACGGCATCGTGGCTCCGCCCGAGCGTCGCATGACCGTACGGGATCTGCTTACGCCCGGCCGCACTTCGTCGAACTCGATTCAGTTCGTCCAGGAGACGGGCTTCGTAAACGCCGCCGCGACCGTCGCCGAAGGCATCCTCAAGCCGCAGTCGGATATCAAGTTCGACCTGCTCACCAAGCCGGTGGCGACGATCGCGCATTGGGTCCAGGCATCCAAGCAGATCCTGGCCGATGCTCCCATGCTCGAAAGCTATGTGGATGGCCGCCTGCGGTATGGCCTTGCCTATGCCGAAGAGCTTCAGCTGCTCAAGGGCGACGGTACCGGCAGCAATCTGCTCGGGATGATCCCCCAGGCAGTTGCCTATAGCCCGCCGCTCACGGTCCCCGCTGACGCGACCATGATCGACATGCTTCGCTACGCCATGCTGCAGGCGGTACTCGCCGAGTATCCGGCCACTGGCCATGTGCTCAATCCCATCGATTGGGCCCGCATCGAGACCATGAAGGATACCATCGGAGGCTACATCATCGGTGACCCGGCCGATGGCGCTGCGCCTCGCCTCTGGCGGCTGCCGGTCGTGGAAACGCCGGCGATGACGGTCGACAAGTTCCTGACCGGGGCGTTCAAGCTCGCCGCGCAGGTTTTCGACCGTGAGGATGCAAGCGTGGCACTCAGCACCGATGACCGCGACAACTTCGTTCGCAACCTCGTGACCATCCTCGCGGAAGAGCGCCTCGGTCTGGCGGTCTACCGCCCCGAAGCCCTCGTGTACGGCGATTTCGGCAACGTCACTTAACTCGGGAGGGCGGGAGTGATCCCGCCCGAACGGCGGCTGGCGCGTGCGACGCCGCGTAGGTTGCGCCTGCGCCAGCCTCCCTTCGGTACCGAACAGGAGAACCCAATGGCAGTCATCAAGGTGCTTCGCGACTACTGCGGCGAAGAGGGTACGGACGTAGACAAGAACGTCTTTGCAGACAGCAAGCACACCGTCACGCGCGCCCGAGCGGCCGCGCTTTTCGCCTCGGGACTCGTCGAGATCGTCAGCGACGAAGCGCATCCCGACGATGACAAGGACAGCGAGGCCGTGGCGGAAGGAAAGAACGAACCGGAGCCGATTACCAGCAAGCCCGCGCCGAAGCCGCGGAACAAATCGGTAGCAAAGGCGGCCGACAAGCAGAGCGACCAGGCCTGAACATGCGCGTCGTCGTCGTTACGCCCCCCGCACCGGTGGTTACCCTTGATGAGGCGAAATCACACCTGCGCGTGCGGCATAACGACGAAGACGCTCTCATCGAAGCCTACGTCACTGCCGCAACGGCCCACATCGATGGTCCGGCCGGCTGGCTTGGCCGTTCTATCGGCGAGCAAGTGCTGGAAGCAAGGTTCAGCTTGATCTTCGAAGGCAACGCGAATGAGATTCGCCTTCCTTTCGGTCCAGTGGTTGAACTGGTCGGCGTTCGGTATCGCGATTATGACGAGACCGAGCAAGACGCTGACTTGGCGGATTTCGAACTGGCAGGAGACACACTGCGCCGGCCGGGTCGTCCTTCCCTTTGGGAAGGTGGCTCACTCCGCGACGAGGCCGCGACAGTCCAATATCGAACTGGCTACGCAGAGCCGCCCGCACCGATCCGAGCCGCCATTCTTATGATGGTCGGAGACCTCTACGCGAACCGCGAAACAGTGGCCATTGGCGCCAGTGCAGCGGCGATACCCATGAGTACCGCGCCAGCGCGGCTACTCTCGCTCTATCGGGTATTCACCTGATGACGGCTGGACCTCGCGACAAGCTGGTGACGCTCCAGCGGTACACTGCAACCGAGGACGATTACGGCGAAGATCAGCCGATGATTTGGCCCGAGTTTGGCCGGGAGTGGGCGCGCATCATCTGGGGGCGACGATCCGAGCGCCGTGAGGCCGCGCAGATGCAGGCCCAGCAGGCTGCGACCATCCAGGTGCTGGACAACAGCAGCACGCGGAGCCTTCGCGCACAGGATCGGTTCGCGTGGAACGGCATGATCTTCGATATCGCCGCGCCGGGCGTACCGGTGAACCGGGGTGAACTCGAGTTCGTCGTGACGGCGGCCGCGTCATGACGATCAAGCTCAAGGTTACGGGCTTTCGCGAGCTGGAGCGCGCGCTTGCCGAGGAGTTGCCAAAGGCTACCGCGCGCGCCGTTCTGCTGCGCACCGCGAAGAAGGTCATGGAGCCGGTCCGCGAGGGCATGGCGCGCAAGGCTCCGAAGAACACTGAAGAGCTGGCGAAGGGCATGAAAACGCAGGTCGTGAAGGCCAAGCGTCAGTCTCGCAACCGTTTCGAACGATCGTCGGGCGTCTCGGTCAATACCGGCCCAAGCACCGCATCGCAGGAAGGCGGTAACCCAGCATGGCAGGAATTCGGCACGGAAAAGATGCCGGCGCACCCATATGCCCGGCCCACCGCCGACGAGGAAGGTCCCCGCGTGATCGAGGCAGTTAGGGAGGAACTGACGGCACAGATAGACAAGGCGAAAGTCCGGATCGCGAAGCGCGCAGCACGGAATAGGCTCTGATCATGGCGGATATGCAAAAAGCCCTGCGCGCCCGTATCCTGGGCGCGGGCATCGTTCCGCGCGTGATCTGGGGCCGGAAGGTTCCGCAGGGCACGGCGCTGCCATATCTCCAGCTTTTCGCAGTCAGTGATCCGCGACCCGGCCATCTCAAGGGCTACAACGGCGGGCGGACAACCCGTGTTCAGGCCGATTGCAAGGCCGAGAGTTACGCCGAGGCAAAGGCCATGTCGGACGCTCTCGTTCCACTCCTAGCCGCTCCGGCCACGGTCGACGGCATCAAGTTTGGCCACACCAAAGCTGAAGGGCCGCAGGACCTCGGCGAGGACACTGCGGCCGGTTTCGTTCACCGGATGAGCTTGGACCTGCTCGTCTGGCATAGTTCTGTATAGGTCCCGGAGAAATCGAAATGGCCGAAACGCAGGACGCCGCCGTTGGCTACGGCGGCGAGTTCCACCTTGGCAACCCCGCGACCCTGAAGGAATGCGAGCAGGTCACCGGCTTCGACATTCCTGGCGAAGGCGCGCGGGAACAGGCGGAAAAGACGCACCTCAAGTCGCCGAACTGGCGGCGCGAGTACCTGAGCACCTTCTATGAGGATTCGGACTTCGAAGTTACGCTCAACAGCCGCCCGCTGTCGGATACCGACACCCTGCTGGCTTCGGCGAACAAGACGGGTGACATTCGCCCGTTCAAGGCCGTGCTGCCGGAGAATGGCCTTCCTGTCGCCCAGATCACCGGCACCGCCAAGTGCATCGGCTATGTCCGGGGCACCTTGAGCGCCGATGGCGTCACGGAGGCCACCGCGACCTTCCGCGTCGTGACGGTCGCCGATGTCGAGGAATACGAGGCCCCGGCACCCTGATGGCAAACCTTCTGAAAGGCGAGGTCCCGCTGATCCTGTCGGATAAGCGGGAGTTCACCCTCGTATTCGATATGGATGCCCTGATCGAGGCGGAGGGCGTCTACCGGAAACCCATGCACGTGATGGCTGCCGATGCCAGTGCCGGCTTCATGGGCGCGACGCGCGCCATGCTTTTCGGGGCGCTTCAGGCGCATCATCCCGGCGTGAGCCTGAAGGATGTGTCGGAAATGCTGAAAGGCGACACCCTCGCCATCACCGAGGCCCTGACCAAGGCGCTTGACCAGTCCATGCCCCCGCCTGCGAAGGCGAGTGCGGGGGGAAAGGCGGCGGTCGCTCCCCGACCTGGGAGGACCTCTGGCGCCAATGGTGCGAAGCGCAGCTCGACCCGGACGGCTTCTGGCGGGTGACGCCCCGCAACTTCCTGCTGATCGTCGGAGCCCGGCTCAAGGGTTCAGGCGATCACGCCCTTTCGATCGGTTGGCATGCAGAGTCGTTTGCCCGCACCAAGCGGCTGAAACCGCTCGCCAAGCTGCTGACGCCCGAGCCCACCCGTGAACAGAAGCGCGCCGCCGGGTCCAGCAAGGTCCGGGCGATGTTCCGCAACATGAAACGCAATCAGGAGAAGCAGGCCGATGGCACTGGGTGACGTGATCGCACGCCTTGCAGTCAACCTGACCATGGATACTGCCGCGTTCGAACAGGGCGCGGACGTTGCTGAGAAGCGCCTGGCGCAGTCGGCAAAGAACATCGACAAGCTCGGCCAGAAGATGAAGGGAATCGGCGAGAAGCTGTCTCTCAGCTTCACCGCGCCGTTCGCTGCACTGGTAGCATTGGCCGATGATGCAAAGGGCCTGAAGGCGGCCGCGCAGGTTGCCGGCGAAACGTTCGAAGCTTTCCAGCGCGGCGCGGCATCTGCAAAGTCCATCGGCGTCGATTACGAGAAGTTCGGCGATATCCTGAAGGATACGCGAGAAAAGCTGGGTGACTTCGCTGCCAACGGTGGGGGCGAGCTGGCGGACTTCTTCCAGAACGTTGCGCCCAAGGTTGGCGTGACGATCGACATGTTCCGCGACCTTTCGGGTTCGCAGGCCTTGCAGCTCTACTATGACAGCCTGGTGAAAGCCGGCGTGCCGCAGCAGCAGATGGTCTTCTATATGGAGAGCATCGCCGACGAAGGATCCGCGCTGATCCCGATCCTGCGCGACAACGGCAAGGCCATGAAGGAAATCGGCGCGAATGCTGCGGTGATTTCCGAAGATGATGCGGCGAGCCTGGAGAAGTACACCGAGGCGCAGACCGCACTGGCGAACGCCTTCACCAAGCTGAAAGTGGCTATCGCGAACACCGGCATCGTCGACGTGGTCACGGCGATGGTGGATGCCTTTGCCGGGCTGGTCGACTGGTTTTCCGAGCTTCCGCCGGGATTGCAGCAGATTGGTGTCGCCATCGGGGCCGTTGTGCTGGCGGCAGGTCCGCTGCTGGTGGTGTTTGGCACCATCATTTCCAGCGGTTCGACGCTGTTTGCGGCGCTGGGGTCGATCGGTGCCTCCATGGCGTCTGTGGGGACCGTTTCCGGCGCCCTTACCGTGGGCCTTGCAGCGCTGCGCGCGGCGATAGCTACGCTGGTTACTTTCATCGGGCCGTGGGGCATCGCTCTTGCAGCTATCGGTGTGGCACTGGGCGTCGTCATCGCCGCTGTCGTCAGTGCATCCAAGGCGGACAAGGCATATTCAGCGGCGCTGGCAGCTGCGACGGAAGCTTCGAAGAAGGCGGAAAAGGCCGCCACCGATCTTGCGTCAGCGCATGGGAAAGCCCGTGAGGAAGCGCTGAAACTGGCGAAAGCCGAAGCTGAAAACATCAAGAAGAAGCTCGAATCCGCGCGCGCATCTGTAAAGCTTGCGCAGGCCGAACTGATCCGCGCGCAATCATACCAGGCCGCCCAAGCTTCTGCCGCAGCGAGCGCTGGCGGCACTGCCCCGGGGCTGACTAGCGGCATAATGCGCATGCGAGGCGATGCGACCGCCAACAAGGCGAACGAGAACCTGAAGGCGGCGCAAGATACCGTGGCCAGCCTCACGGCATCCCTGGAGAAGGTGCAGAAGGCCATCGACGCGCCGGAAGCTCCGATCTTCACGTCTGCCGTCAAACCGGACAAGTCGAAGGGCGCCAAGGCCAGCAAGCCAACGATGGCAACTGCCGAGGAGCAGCAGCGCGAGCTGGACAGCCTTGCGATGGAAGAGCTTCGCGCGCGGCAGGAGATCGCCACCAGCGCCGAGGAGCGAGCCGACCTTTCGCAGCAGCTGCTCGACATGGAAAAGGCGCAGCGGATCGAGGAGATCAAGTCCGACAAGACGCTGACCGACGCGCAAAAGAAGGCGCGACTTGATGCCATTGCCCGGCTGTATGGACCGGATTCGTCGGAAGGCGAGATCGTGGTCAGTCCCGGTCTCTATGACAAGAAGCTGCAGCAGGAGATCGCCGACGAACAGGCGCAGTTGGCAAACGACATGCTGGCCCGCCAAGCCGGCACGCTAGATGCCATGGCCGACATCGAGCCGAACACGCGCGAACGGGCGCGGCTTGAGGCGGAATCTCTGGCATTGCAGCAGAAGATCCAGCGTAATTTACTGGAGCAGGACATCGCCAACGGCCGTATTGCAGACGCTGACACGGCCCGGGCCCAGTTGGCAACCCAGCAGGCGGCCGAACGGCAGCGTCAGTCGGTCCAGAACATGTCGCCGGTTGAGCGCTATCGCTACGATCTTCAGTCTTCTGTCTCCAACATCAATGACGCGATGGAAAACGTTCAGGTCGACGCGATGGACGGCCTTGTGGACGGGATCTCGAAAGCGATCTCAGGCACGCAAAAGCTGGGTGACGTTTTCAAGAACGTCGCCCAGCAGATCATCGCCGATCTTGTCCGCATCCAGCTTCAGAAGGCGATCGTCGGTTCATTGTCGAACGCGCTGGGCGGGCTTGGCAGCCTGTTCGGCGGCGGCACTTCGATCAATGGCGTCAGCGGTTCGTCGTTTCTCGGCGGGCTCGCCATGGAAACGAACGACTGGGTCGCTGCCGGGGCGCCGCTGAGCCTGAACGCCTACGCGACGGGTACCAGCAATGCAGCCCGCGGGCTCGCCCTGGTAGGCGAGCGCGGGCCGGAACTGGTCAATTTCAGCGGCGGCGAGCGTGTCTACAAGAACGCCGATACCAAGACGATGATGGGCGGCCGCGCCGCCTCGCAGACGATCATCCACATGAGCGGCGTCATGACGAACGACGAGTTCTGGTCGACCGTGAATGATGTCTCGACCAGTAACGCGAATAGCGCCGTGACCGCCGGTCGTCAGCGAGATGCGCGGCGCACCACCAGGAAGCTGGGCCGATGATCGACCTTTCAAGCCTGGAGTGCAGTGGCGCTACGGTTACCCTGCTGGATTGGGGGGCCATGCACGAGCCAACGCTTGGCGGCATCACGCAGCGCGTCGGCCGTCTTGGTTCCCGCTTCTCGATCGAGTTCAGCACGCCGGCGATGCTGGTCGAATCAGAGGGGCGGAGAGCGATTGCCTTGCTCCAGCAGGCCCAGCGCCTTGGTGGACGCGTTCTCTATCCGCAGGTTGAATTTTCTGTCGGTGCGCCCGGCGCGCCTGTTGTGGCTGGCATCCATACCGGTGGCACCACTCTTGCGGTAACCGGCGCAACGCCGCGTTATGCCATCCGCGCAGGACAGGCACTGAACCTGACTGTCTCCTCCCGAAGCTATCTCTATTTCGCGGCCGACAACGTGATGCTGGACGGGGCTGGCACTGGTTCCGTCCCGCTCACCACGCCCATGCGGACGCACCTTGCGGGGGGAGAGGCCGTGAACCTCGCTGCTCCCGTCGTCGAGGGATGGCTCGATGGTAGCGAGCGCTCTTGGACTCTGGAGCTGGCCCGCACAGTCGGTCTCAAATTCACAATTACGGAGCGAGCATGACTGCCTTATCGCCCGCGCTCGATGCGGAACTGACGAACGACAACGTTACCGTGTTCAATGCTTTGACGCTGTCCGTAGATGGGAAAACCCTGCGCCTGCTCGACGGGTCGGCCCAGTTGCTCGTCGGCGGCAACCTCTATTCCGGCGAGGACGAAACATACGGTTCGTGGGCTGGCATGGACAGCTTCGAGGATGGCAGCGGCGATGAAGCGCCCGGGCTGTCGATCGCCCTCAATCCCGCATCGGACGCGGCCGTCCTGACGTTGTCCGGGCCGGACATGCAGGGCGAGTCCGTGCAAATCCACGTCGGCGCGCGCAATGATGCGACCGGCGCGGTGATCGGGGAGCCGTTCCTGCTGTTCGACGGCGAAGTGGACGTGACCAAGCACGAGTTCGGCAAGAACATGCTGCAGGTAAGCCTTGACTGCGTGGGAGGCATGGAGCGCCTGTTCTTCGACGACGAGGGCCTGCGCCTCGCGCCGAGCTTCCACCAGCAGGCCTGGCCCGGGGAAACCGGCTTCAACCACGTCACTGGCATCCGGGACACCATCTACTGGGGCGCGAATGCCCCGACGCGCTCGGTCGGATACACCGTCGTCAGCGCCTGGAGGACAATCGTTTCATGAACCTTGCAGAGCGCAGGGATATCACCGCGGCCACGCTGGAGAGGTTCGCGGGCAAGCCGTTCGCCTTCGGTTCGTGTGATTGCGGCCTGCTGGTGATCAGCCACCTGAAGGCTATGGGCTGGAAGATCCGCACCGGTGGCACATGGAAGTCGGCGCTGGCGCTGAAGCGCTTCCTTGCCCGGCACGGCGGCACCGGCGCGGCCTGCATCGACAGCTGGGGCGTACCGCGCATCCCGCCGGCGGGCGCGATCATCGGCGACATTGTTGAAATCGATGGTGAACCGCCGTTCGGCGCGTTCGGCATCTGCCTTGGCAACGGACGCATCCTTGCCTTTCATGAAGATGTGGACAGCGCCGCCGTGATCCAGCCCACAACGCCGCCGATCGCGGCCTGGCGGACCTGATGGCAAAGGCTCTGCGCATTGCCGCGATGGTGGTGGCCATTGCCGCAGCGATTCCAACCGGGGGCACTTCGCTGTTGGGCGCCGGTCTGGCCGTCAGCGCCAGCACCGCCGCCATGATCGCGACGGCCGTGAGCGTTGCTTCCAGCCTCGCTTCTGCCCTGATGGCAAAGCCGCCGGCCATTCAGGGCGGGCAGACCGAATGGCAGAGCGATCCCAACGGGCCGATACCCATCGTGTTCGGGGATACGCTGGTCGGCGGGTCGGTGGTGTACCGCAAGACCGGGGGCAAGAAGAACAAGTACCAGTTCCTGTGCTCGGTCATTTCAGGGTGCGGCCCGATCACCGCGATCGACCAGACGCTTGTCGATGACACCGCCACCACCTTCCTCGGCTACAACGCCGTGGGCGATCTGAACGACTGGGTTTACCAGCGCACGCAGCTGGGTGCTTGCCCGGAAGCCGCGGCGCTGATCCCGACCGGGCCGTGGACCTCGCTTCCCGGTTGGAACGCCGCCAGCAAGATGTCCGGCTATGCGGCAGCCATGAATGTCTTCGTCTTCGACGGCAAAGGCAGCCATACGTTCACGCAGGTGCCGACGATCCAGTGGCGGGTGCGCGGCGTGAAATGCTACGACCCTCGCCAGGACAGCACATATCCCGGCGGCTCGGGCACGCAGCGCGCCAACGACGCTTCGACATGGGCCTTCAGCCGCAACGGATGGATTCAGGCGCTGACATTCGCGCTGGGCTGGTTCCAGGGCGTGAACGAGATCCGCGTGGGCGGAGTGGGCATGCCGATCACCTCGATCGACATCGCTTCATTCGTGGAGGCGGCGAACATCGCCGACGCCAATGGCTGGCTTTCCGGTGGGCGCACCCAGTCAACCGACACCAAGTGGGACGTCCTGAAATCCCTGTGCCAGGCCGGCGGCGGGGAACCGGTGCGGCACGGCGCGACCTTGTCCGCCATGATCAACACGCCGCGCGTGCCCATCGGCACCATCACGCGCAACGACCTGATCGGCAATGCCTCCGTCACGACGACGCAGACCCGGCGCGACCGGATCAACGGCATCATCCCGACCTATCGCAGCGAGGATCATCAGTTCGCGCAGGTCCCCGCCGGCGTCGTGCGCAATTCCAGCTACCTGGCGCAGGATGGCGGGATCGAGCGGACGAAGGAAATCACGTACCCTATGGTGCAGTGCTATGCCGGGCAGCGGCCCGACCAGGCTGCGCAGATCGCCGGGTATGACATTGCCAACGCGCGCGAGGCGGGACCCATCGTGTTCCCCCTGAAGCTGCGCTGGCTCGGCTACAAGGCGGGGGACTGCCTCTCGATCGAGAACACGCCCGAGTTCGGCTATATGGCCGGCAAGGACGTGATCGTGCTGCGGCGGCAGCTTGATCCGGACACCGCCAGCGTGGTGCTTACCTTGCGGCAAGAGACGCCGGGCAAGCACGTCTGGGCGCTGGGCCTAACGGGCGTGGCCGCTCCCACGACGGACAAGAACCCGGTTCCCGAGGCCGCCGCACCGGATGCGACCGAGTGGACCTATTCCACCCATGTCGAATACCTGGGCGGCGTGCCTACCGGGACGATCGAGCTTTCCGGCGCCGTTGACGATGCCGGCGCATCCTCGGTCCTGATCGAATATCGGGAGAGCGGAACGACCACGTGGATGCAGGCCGCGCAGCTTCCGGTTTCGGCAACCAGCTTCGAGCTGATGGGGCTTTCCGTTTCCCGTACCTATGACGTGGCTGTCAGCTACTATTCGGAGCATCGCCTCGTCTTCACCGGCATCGGCTTCGATTACACCCCGGCCGTCCCCACGGCCACGGGCGTGACAGCCAGCACCGCAATCAACCCGCCGGTCGTTTCGTGGCAGATGCCGGAAATCACGGGGTGGGCCACGGCTGTTGTCTATCGCGGCACCAGCGATGACGAAGCGGCCAGCGCGGCCGTGTCGCCCCCGCAGACCGGCGGCCTGTTCGAGGCGAAGACCTTCGAAGACGCAGCGCTTACGCCCGGAACCTACTGGTGGTGGGTTCGCATCTTCGACGGCGATGGCAATCAGCTTTCAATCTCGGCTCCAGCGACCGGGACCGTGGCCTGATCCGGCCGCCCCTTTCCCTCACGAGGTAGGCAAATGCCCATTCAGCAGCTCAATGCGGCGCGGAACATCGAGTTCGCGCCGACTATCAACGTGGACTATCCCGGCGCGGATTTGCCGCTGGCCGGCGCCGTCATCTCCATGCAGGTGCGGCTCTATCCCGGTGCGGCAGGCGATCCGGTCGCCGCCGATGCCGCGATGACATTCGCGGACGGTGTCCATCCTTCCGAAGACGGGTGGCGGCGCCTGGTCATCAATCCCGTCATCGCGAAGGACGTGCTGGCCGCCATGCCGGGCCTCAACCAGCCCGATCCGGGCGATTCCCAAACCTTCGCTTACGAAATCAAGATCACCTACGCCGATGGCATGCAGGACAGCCTGCTCACCGGCGAATTCGTCCTCGCGGCCGGAGTCGACTACACATGAGCTACCTGACCAAGCAGCTGACCGTCACCGTCGCCGGACTTCGCGGGCCGGGACTTTCTGAAGATGAACTTGAAACAATTGAGGCTGCCAAAGATGAGGCGGTCAGCCAGGCTGGCCGCGCTGAAGGCGCGGCCGCTCTTGCTACTTCAGCCGCATCATCTTTGAACGCGGACGCTCCATCGATTGGCCGTGCCAATGATCCCATAAATGGTTCGACAGCGGGCAACTTCGCCTATGTCATCGGGACTGCAGTCGGGCAGGCGAATAATCTGCGGCAGATCAAACTGTATGCCAGGGGTGCTGGAACTGTACAGATCGCGCGGTACACGGCAGCAACAGGCGGGACGCGGCTCGGCATTTCCAGCTCGATCGTAATTGCATCAGCGGGGTTGAAAACCCTGACATCTGCTGATTTCGGCTATTTTCCGGTCAATCCCGGCGAATTTCTGGCCATCTACGCCAATGGTGTTCTTGGCTTCACGTCCAACCCGACCGAGGCACCGCTTTACCAGTTCACGGCAGACCTTCCAGTGAGCGGCACCGCTACCGCCGTTAGCAGCTCGAACATTCGACTCGAGGTTCAATTCATCTGCGCGATGTCCGTCACCCTTCCCGAATTCACGACAACCACGGCTAATGCAAAGACCGCGGCTGCTGGCGTCTCTCTCTTGCAAGGTACTAACGCGGCGGCCCTAGGCCGACCGATCGGCGCCGCGCTTGTTACCGGGACTGGGGCGGCATCGAACAATTATCTTGCATACAGCCCATTACCGGTCGCAACGACTATTACGAGCGTTGATATTTTCGCGGTAGGCACGGGGACGCTTTACTTTTCAACGTGGTCCCTGTCCGGCGGAAACTTCACTCGAACTGGGATCGTTTCGGCACCGGTCGCGGCGTTCGGACAAGTCAATATCCCGATCAACCTTTCCGTTGCGGCTGGCGAGTATCTTTGCTTCTACAGTGCTACCGCAATTGTCGCTTACGTGACGGGATCGATGGACAGTTCCTATCGGTTCCTCGGTGGAACAGATACGTTGACCGGCCCGGTGACGGGTGGGACGGCGCGTAATAATTTCCTTTTCCAAATCCGTTATAATTACCGAGTGCCGGGCCAGTCGGTCACTGCGGCTATTGTGGATGCATCGTTTGCCGATGTGAATGCGAAGCTCGCCGTAGCCCAGGCCCAGATCGGTGCCCTGCAAGCGCAGGTGGCAGAGGGAAACTATGGTGGCAGCGCGCCAATCCCGCTCGCTGCCGGCGACAAGCATGCGTTGCTCGGCTCGGCCGGGTGGATTGGCATCCACCCCTACGGCGAAAGCTTGGCTATGGCGGACTACGCGAAACCAGCGCTCTCGAACACGCAGCCGTATTACAACCTAACCTTTGGCAGCGGCGTGAGGTCTGGGAAGCCGGGCAACTCCTATGGCGCGGTGAACACCACTCCGGGAACATCGACCACGAAACCGTTGATCGAAGAGGACGCATCAACTGGCGCTCCGGCCTCCGATGGCCATACGACCGATGGCGAAACGATTATGACCGGCATGGCGTCGACGATGGTTGAGCGCGCTGCCATCGAGAACGATATTTTGCCCTCTCAACTAATCGTTTTCGGGTCTGTTACGGGTCATGGCGGCTATCGCATGTCCCAGCTCCAGAAGGGCGCGTCGTGGTATAACAATCTGATTGACCACGCGAAGGAAGCGGCTGCGCGGGCAGTTGCGGCCGGCAAAAACTATCGCTGCCTCGCCGTCCCACTTCGCCTTGGCGTGAACGACGCTGGTGCTGGAACGACGCGGGCTGCCTACGCGGCAGCCATGGTTCAGTTGCAGGCAGATATCTCCGCAGACATTCTCGCCGGAATTAACCCGATCCTTACCGCGGGAGGCTTTGCCGCACAGACCGCGCCGGTACACATGCTGTTCAACCAGTCAGGCAGCGGCGCCACCATTGCCGCATATGGCGAGATCGTCTTGGCGCAGTACGACGCATGCAACACCAACCCCGCCCGAATTCATTTCGTCGGGCCGACTCACCATCTCCAGACCACGGCCGACACGCTGCATGAAACGAACGTGTCGCAGCTTCGGATGGGCCGGCGCTATGGCCGGGCAGGCAAGCAACTGCTTGTCGATGGCAACAAGCCGGACTGCATCTGGCCGATCTCTGCTTTCGCTCGCGGTGCAACGCTGCGCGTGAAGTTCCGGGCTCCCAAGTTCCCACTTATTCTGAATACCGCACTGCTCGGGACATTCACGGACATGGGATTCAAGGTCACCGATGACACCGGTACGCTTGCACTGACGAGCTTTGCAATCAGTACCAGCGGTGATGAAGTCGTAATCACCCTCGATCGCACCGTGACGACCAATCCTGTCGTTCGGTATGGCTGTGACTACAAGTCCAGCATTTCCACGTTTGGCACTTCCGCTGGGGGACCTATCACTGATAGCACTCGAAACACTACAACCATCAGCGGGGTCACCTATTCGGAACCCCATTTGGCACCGCAGTTTGATATGAAGATTATTGCCCTTCAGGCGCAGGCTTGATGCGGCCTACTGCGCCCTCACCAAGCCTCGTCCTTGTAGCAATCTTCGCACGGCTGCGTTTCTGTGCAGCGTGCGATGCCGTGAGAGCAAATATGCGCGGGCTTTGGGATAAGGCCGAGGAATTGTCGGATGAGCATAAGCAGAGGCATTTCAGGGTGATATCTGACTTTGAAACGGGGGCCAAGGCTCGTCATGCACGATACACCTGATCCGGCCTCGATGAAGGCCGTTATCGACAGGCTCGAACGGGGGGACCGCAAGTTCGACGAAATGGCCGAGTTCAACCATGCGACCGACGCGAAGGTAGAGGCGTTGGCCGCCGCGATCGCCAAGATCAGCGAGGCGGTTCAACCGATCCAGGACATCAAGACTGACGTCGAGAAG
>NZ_LGJH01000106.1 GCF_001298105.1 Novosphingobium sp. ST904
AAAAAAACCCATCACAATGACAAAGGGCCCAAAAGCCCTCAAAGAGGGCCCCAGCGGCCCTCTTCGCGTTTAAAAAAACGCAAAACCATCGGTGACGCGGGGTGGAGCAGCCCGGTAGCTCGTCAGGCTCATAACCTGAAGGTCGTAGGTTCAAATCCTACCCCCGCAACCACCGATACCGACATACCGGACACCTCCGGCGCACCAGCGCCCGGGGCAGTATCGTTTTTGGCGGATTGCTGCCGCTCCAGCCAATCCAGGATGGTACCGAATTCACCATGCAGCATGGCGTTGACTTGGCCGCGCCTAGTGCCCGGCGTCAGGACGACGCGCTCGATGAGCCCGCGCAGGGCGTCGGCGGCCTCTTCGCGTTCTTCGGGACAGACCAGAGCGTCTGCCAGGCGCTCGACCTTGCCGCGATAAATCTCGGCGATGTTGGGATGGATATCCGGAACATCAGCCGGCGCGGCAGCGAGACGGGCGCGGATGGTGTCCTCCTGTGCTTCCAGATCGAGAAGGCGGTCGACAAGGGTGCGTGTTCCCTTGCCTTCTTCAACTATGTCCAGAACGCCCTTGATCGCTTTCAAAACCTTCTCGAGTTCAGCGCGATCTGCCGTGTCGGTTGCCCGGCGCTCGCGGTTCAGACGATTGGTCTCCTCTACGCATGTGCGAATGGCCTTGGCGGCCACTTCGGGGCTCATCATCCGATCGCGGAGGCCATCGAGAACCCGCGCCTCCAGTTTCTCACGAGAGATGCTATGCCCGTTCTAACAGCTTCTCGTGTCGATATGGTTCGAACACGCAAACCGCCCCTGCCCGCGAAGGGTATAAGACCCACCGCAGCATCCGCAGTAAACGAGGCCGGAGAGAAGGCTCCTCGGCCGACGGGTTCGGTTCAGTTTGTTGTGTGCCGCGCGCGTCGCTTCGATCACGCCGGCATACTGGACCGCTATATCTTCCTGTCTTGCCTTGGCTGCCTGCCACAGTTCCTCATCGACGATCCGTAGATCGGGGACGTCGGTGACGATCCATTCCGATTGCGGATTGATCCGTGACACGCGCTTGCCGGTCTGAGGATTCTTGAGATAGCGAAGCCGGTTCCAGACCAGCTTCCCGATATAGAGCTCGTTGTTAAGCAGACCGGTCCCACGCTTTGCGTGCCCCCGGATCGTCGTCGACGTCCAAAGTGTGCCGGTCGGCGCGGGTATGCCTGCTTCATTCAAGCGTCGCGCAATCGCCTGAGGGCTGAGTCCGTTGGCGAACTGCCGGAAGACCTGACGCACCACCTCGGCTTCGACGGCATTGATGCTGCGCTCGCCATGGACTGCCTCGCCTTCGCTGGAGAAGCGGCGAACAACGTCATAGCCGTAGCACAGGCCACCACCAGACTTGCCTTTCTCGACGCGTCCGCGCAGGCCACGATGGGTCTTCTTCGCAAGGTCCTTGAGGAACAGGGCATTCATGGTGCCCTTAAGGCCGACATGTAGCTCGGACACTTCGCCTTCAGCCAGCGTGACGATCTTCACGCCAGCGAATTGCAGGTGCTTGTAGAGCGTTGCAACGTCGGCTTGATCGCGGGATACGCGATCCAACGCCTCCGCGAGCAGAACATCGAACCGGCCCATCTGTGCGTCCTGAACGAGGGCCTGAATGCCGGGGCGCAGGATAACGCTGGCGCCGGAGATCGCAGCGTCCTTGTAGCTGCCTATAACATGCCAGCCTTCACTCTTCGCCTGCTCCCGGCATATCAGGAACTGATCCTCGATCGAGGCAGCACTTTGCTTGTCGTCGGAATAGCGGGCATAAAGGGCGACGCGGGTCATATCGTTCTCCTCGCGGAGAAATTAACATGATGCTCGTTACCTGCCAAATTGGGCGGCCCGCATTTAGGCAGTGGAGCATTCCTGCAGCTCACGAGGACAAGATAGCCTAGGCTTCAGAATGATCCATGGCGACATTCCTCATTGGCGGACAAAGATTTCATAGGCGGGTACCGCTCGCATTCGAGTGCATCTTTGTAATCGCTTATGTCGCTCCCTATCTAGGGGGTCGCAATTGCTTGATCGAGGAATCCGAAATGGCGAACGGATGGGCGCGCGATGGCGCCGTACAGGATCAGATCGATGATACGGTGACCGATGCTGTCTTGCGAGCCCGAGGCATGATGCCGACGGGCGAAGGTAGCGACGAATGCGACGATTGCGGCGAGGACATTCCGCAGGCTCGCCGCGCCGCCTTGCCGGGTACGCGGACCTGCGTTGCATGCCAGGCGAAGCGGGATGCGAATATGCGCGCTGTCGGGATCAACCGGCGCGGGAGCAAGGACAGCCAGCTACGATAGACCTGTCGGTACGGTTCAAACCCGTCATTCAGCGCACTCGGGGAAAATCGTTCAGGGAAAAGCCTCTAATATCACGGCATCGCATCGTTCTTCCTTGCCGATGCGGACTTCCGGCGGCGTACCGGCTTGCCGGCAATTTCGATCCAGACCGGTGCGTGGTCGCTGGTCTTTTCCCAGCCGCGCACGTGGCGGTCCACCTGCGCGTCGGTGAGCCGGTCGGTGAGCACCGGACTGAGCAGCAGATGATCGATCCGGAGACCGGCGTTGCGGGCGTAGGCGTTCCGGTTATAGTCCCAGAATGTGTAGATCGTCTCGCCCGGGTGGAGGATGCGCAATGCGTCGGCCCAGCCCTGGTCGAGCAGCCGGAAATAAGCCGCGCGCACCTCGGGCGCGAACAGCGCGTCGTCGAGCCAGCGCTCGGGTTTGTAGACGTCCAGTTCGGTCGGCATGACGTTGAAATCCCCGGCGAGCATCGCCGGCAGGCCGGTTTCAAGCAGCCCCGCAGCATGCGCGATCAGGCGCTCGAACCAACGGAGCTTATAGTCGAACTTGGGGCCGGGTCTGGGATTGCCGTTGGGTAGATAGAGGCCGCCGATCAGGATTCCGTTGACCGCCGCCTCGATATAGCGGCTCTGGCTGTCATCGGGATCGCCGGGCAAACCCCGGCGGGTTTCGTGAATCTCGCCGACACGGCTGAGGATGGCGACGCCGTTCCAGCTCTTTTGCCCGTGCCAGATCGCATCATAGCCAAGATCGCGGATCGCTCGCAGCGGGAATTTCTCCTGCGGCGCCTTCAATTCCTGCAGGACGACGATGTCGGGCTGGCGTTCGGCCAGCCAACGCAGCAGCACCGGCAGGCGGCCATTGACCCCATTCACATTGTAGGTTGCGATGATCACAGGTCGGGGAGGATCTGATCGGCGCGCCCCCAATGGGCAAGGTTCTTCGACGCCGCGCGCTTCACCATCTCCGCTCCATCGCCGATATGCCAGTGCGATGGCTTGTCGAGATCGCGCAGTTCCTCCCAGGTCAGCGGAACCGCGATCGGCGCATATTCGCGTGTCCGCGCGCTATAGGGCATGACTGCGGTCGCGCCGCGCTGGTTGCGCAGATAGTCGATGAAGATCCTGCCCGTTCGCTTCGCCTTGGCCAGCGCCGCGGTGAAGCGGTCCGGCTCTGCCTGCGCGAGCGCCAGGGCAAAGCGATGCGCGAAGTCCTTCACTACCGGCCATTCGGCAGAGGGCGTGAGCGGCGCGATGACGTGGACGCCCTTGCCCCCGGTGACCATCGGGAAGGTCGTGAGCCCCATCTGCGCGAGCACATCCTGGACATGGAAGGCGGCCGAGACGATATCCTGGAATTCCAGTCCTTCGTCGGGATCGAGATCGAAAACCAGGCGATCGGCCTTCTCGACATCCTCGATCCGCGCGCCCCAGCCATGAAACTCGATCGTGCCCATCTGCACGCAGGTGAGCAGGCCTGCGGGCATGTCGACGAACAGATAGGGCTCGTCATGGCCGTCCTTCTCGCGGATGCCGACCTGTTTCACGTCATCGCCGAAGCTGCCGGCATCGTGCTCTGTGAAGAAGCATTTCTTCGATCGGCCTTGCGGACAGCGCACGAGGCTGATCGGCCGGTTGCCCGCCCAGGGCAGCATGATCGGCGCGACGATCTCATAATAGTCGGCGAGCTGGCCCTTGGTGAGCTTGCCTTCCGGGAAGATTACCCGCTCGCGGTTGCTGATCCTGACGCTGGTTCGTGCCGGCGTGGTGGCGATCGCGACCGGCGTTTCGGTCTCGATCACGACGGCTTCGGGCTTCTTGTCCTCGCGCAGGCCGAGATAGCTCGGATGACGCAGGACGCCTTCGTCGGTGAACTCGGCATAAGCGATCTCCGCCACGAGCCTGGGCTCGATCCAGTGCGCGCCGCGCACGGCGGCGCGCGGCGCGTCGACACGCGGAGCCTTGCGTTCGAGCGGCGCCATGATCTTCATCAGCCGCTCGATCTCATCGGCCGTGAAGCCGGTGCCCGCCTTGCCGGCGTAGCGCAACTTGCCATTCTCATTGACGCCGAGCAGCAGCGAGCGGAACCCGCGCTGCTTGGCCGAAGGCGTCCAGCCGACGATCACGAACTCCTGCCGGCGGATGCACTTGGTCTTGAGCCATGTGCCCGAGCGCGAGCCGCTGTAGCGCGCGTCTGCGCGCTTCGAGATCACCCCTTCGAGGCCGGCGCCGCAAAAGCTGGCAAGCAGCTTCTCCCCATTGCCGACGATATGATCGGAGTAGCGGATACGTCCCTGGGCCTCGCCGATCAGCGCGGCCAGCTTCTCCTTACGCTCGATAAGCGGCAACCGGGTCAGATTCTCTCCGTCCAGTTCGAGCAGGTCGAAGGCGAAATAGTCGATTTTCGTAGGGTCGCCCTTTAGCGCAGCCTGCAAGGCCTGGAAGCTGGTACGGCCATCCGGCAGGGTCACGACCGCCTCGCCATCGATCAGCGCGCTGCCGACGTTCAGCTTCAACGCGTCGGTGATCAGCCCGGCGAACCGATCGGACCAGTCGAGACCCGAGCGCGTATAGGCACGCCCTTCGCCGCCACCGATCGCGAGGAGCGTTCGATAGCCGTCATATTTGAGTTCGTGCAGCCAGCGATCGCCCGGTGGGACATGATCGACGAGCGCGGCCAGCTGCACCGGCTGAAACGGCGGCAATAGGCCAGATTTCTTGCGGCGGGCGGGCGCGGCGGCGGGCGTTCTGGAATTGCCGGCCGCCGCAGGTGACGCCTTGGCGCCCGCCTTGCGCTTGCGCAAAGCCTTGCCCGCTGCAATCTCCTCCATCGTGCGCCCCGTATCGACGCTGGTAAGATGGGTGCCGATCAGATCGTCTGAGCCGCCGGCGAATTCATCCTGCACCTTTCGCAAAATCCAGTTCTCGCCCTTTTCCTTGCCGTGCGGCTTCAGACGAAAGAGGATCCACTCACCCTGCATCCGCCGGCCGTGAAGAATGAAATGGAGGTGACCTTCGGGCAGCGTCTGGCGAGGATTCTTGCCGGGGATCGATTCCCAGGTGCCATTGTCCCACAGCATCACCGTGCCGCCGCCATATTGGCCCTTGGGGATCGTGCCTTCGAACCGGGCATAGTCGAGTGGGTGATCTTCGGTGCGGACCGCGAGGCGCTTGTCGTCGGGATTGCTGCTCGGCCCGCGAGTGACCGCCCAGCTCACCAGCGTGCCGTCCAATTCGAGGCGGAAATCATAGTGGAGGCGCGACGCCGCATGCTTCTGGACGACGAACCCGTAGCCGCTCGTCGGCTCGTTTGCGCCCGACGGTTCGGCCGTGCGGTCAAAGTCGCGCTTCTCGCGATATTTTGCGAGGCGCTCGTCTGCCGAAGTGATGTTCGCTGTCGAGGCTTGTGCCATATTGATTTCCGATCACCCCGTTAATTCGTACGGTGGCGAACTCGTTCCCCGGTCGCCTCTTCGCCGATCGCGCGGACGAAGCGATAGCTTGCCTGTTCGAACTTCAGCGAGCGGAAGAAATTGTGGCTGTTGTTGATCGTGATGTCGCTCATCGCCTCGATTTGACGGCAGCCGGCCTTGGCCAGCGCGGTCTCGGCGGCCGCCAGCATCGCCGTTCCGATGCCTCGACGACGATGGCTCTTGTCGACTATGAGCACTGTCACGCGCCCGATCGGACCGCGATGGATAGTCCCTACAACCGCCCATCCGCAGCAGCCGACGATATCGCCCAGCTCGGCGACTACCATGCCGGCCTTCGCCTTTCGGCCGGCTGCGAGATTGTCGGCGACCTCCCTGCTACCGAGCGATACGCCGCTGAGCTGGCCGAGAAGCGCCGCCAGCGAACCAGCATCGTTCGCAGTGACATCGCGAATACGCAACTCCGGTTTGGGTGCGGGCATAGGCTCGAGATCGGGTTGGGGCTCTGGCTCAGCTCTTGGGACGAGCCGGAGCGCAGGCTTTGGACGCGCCTTTGTAGAAGGTTTCCGTGCCGGACCTGGCTCTTCTCGTCTACGCGGCGCCGGATGATCTCGTAACACCGGTTTTGCCCGGCGGTGGATGGGTTCCATGTCCTCCTGAGGCTCGGGCGGGCGGGGTTTGTCTCTGGGGGCAGGTGGGTCGGGAGTTCCGTCTGCCGACTGCTTCCATGTGCTTTGCTCGCTGCTACGCAGATAGTCCTGAATGTCGTCGGCGCTCGCGGTCAGGCCATCGTCGCCGATACCGAGCAGCGCCTTGCCACCCGCATCGGTCAGGCCATATTTCCCGAAGTCGCCGGTGCCGGGCTTGCGCCGCCGCGACTTGACCAGCCTCAGCCCGCGGTGCTGCGCCATCTCGCGGAGCTCGTCGTCGCTGACCTCTGCCATCTTACGACGAGCCTGCCATGCCAGTATTTGTAAGTGCGGCAGGGGCGGCTCGGTGTCTTATGGGTTCCAGATGACGCAACGACCGGAACGGCGTGCAGCGATCCGCGCTTCTCCAGATATGCGCGCGCACCGCTTCTCCCAATCCTCGATGATCGATTGCATCGGCTATGACGACAAGACCAGCATCCTGTCGATCTCGTTTCGCGATACAGGCACATATCTCTATTATGACGTGCCGGCCGAGACCTTCGAGGCCTTCTGCCATGCGGCTTCGGCCGGAAGCTTCTTCAATGAACTGATCAAGGACCATTTTCGCTACGCACGCGATTCCGAACGGCGGCGCTTCGGGCCGAACGCCTGATCGCTCAGGCTTCGCGAAGGGCACGATAAACCGACATCAGATGGCGAGAAGCGACGGCCCGCGCGCGCGGCGACCGGATCGTCTCCTCATTGGTTTCATGAAGCATGGTGAGCATGTCGAGCACTTCCTGGCGGGGTGTGCCGGTTTCTCGCAAGTGCGTGCCGATCAACGTCAGCAGATTGGCCCACAGCGTGATGGCGCCTTCGGCAAACGCTGCATCGTCGTCGACGGTCGCCGCTACCGAGTCTGATCTGTCCGCCACGGATCAGGCCCGCTTGCGCGCAGCCGGTTTCGTGGCCGGCTTGGCCGCAGCCTTCTTGGCGGCCGGTTTCGCGGCAGCCTTGCTGGTCTTCTTTGCCGCCGCCTTGGACGAGCCGCCACCCGATGAGCCGAGCGAGTTCTTGAGCGCGGCCATAAGGTCGACGACGTTGGAACCACGCGAATCGCTGCCCTTGTCATCGCTCTCGATGTTAAGCGTTTTGCCCTTCTTCTTGCGCTCGATCAGCTCCTTGAGCGCGTCGGCATAGCGATCGTGAAACTCCCTCGCATCGAACTTGCCGGTCTTCTTGTCGATCAAGGTGGTGGCGAGGTCGAGCAATTCCTCGTCCGGATCTGTATCGCCGATCTCGCGGAAATAGCTCGTCGCCTTGTTGACTTCGTCTGCATAGCGCAGCGTCTCCATCACCATGCCGCGCCCGCAAGCCTTGATGCTGACGACATATTCCCGCCCGCGCATAGCGAGCTGGCCGAGACCGATCTTGCGCGTACGGCGGAGCGCCTCGCGCAAGACGATGAAGCCTCCTCAGCAAGATCGTCGCCGGCACGACATAATAAGGCTTCTCGAAATAGATCGCGTCGATGTCATGGCTATCGACGAACTGGGTCAACTCGAGCGTCTTCTTGCTCTCCAGCTTGACCCCCTCGATCTCGTCGTCGTCGAGCAGGACATATTCGCCCTTGGCATATTCGAAGGCCTTGACGATCTCATCGACGTCGACCGGACCGATCCCCGGCACGACCTTTTCATACTTGA
Organism: Novosphingobium sp. ST904; assembly: GCF_001298105.1. GTDB lineage: Bacteria > Pseudomonadota > Alphaproteobacteria > Sphingomonadales > Sphingomonadaceae > Novosphingobium. The sequence goes on from NZ_LGJH01000106.1 coordinate 8,113, forward strand.
TCCGCTGGCCCGAGGGCTCATGAATCTGGTTGAACGCGATCGTGGCGCCGCTCCTCGTCGCCGAATAGATTTCAACGGGAATGGAGACCAGCGCCAGTCGGATCTGGCCTTTCCAATAGGGACGTGCAGCCATCGAGCCTCTCCTTCGCAGATTCTCCTAATCCCTAATGCCTTCGGCTCGTTCCCGCGCAATCTACATCGCCGCACCGAGTCGACGAAGACGCTGACCTCATAAGACGTAAAACCGATGGATCTGACAAGGCTTCCACGCCGCAGATTCATCTCTGCGCCAACGAGCCGTCGAGAATGGCGCCATGTACGCGCCCCGACTCTCGTCATTGGCCTGGCGGGACTCACGGCTGCGTCCTACGGCCCGCGCCCGTAAAGATGTTGCTGGCCCCTGTCATGGCAACACGACTACAACCATTTCACGAGTGGCAAGTCACTCGCACGCGGTGAAATCTTGTCTCTCAAGGCTAACAGGGGGCCACGATGTTGGGATAGGTACAGCCGCACTAGTGTGTGGGGAAGGGGCCTAAACCGACTTTGCGATGCAGGCCCTTAAGGCCCGCAAAGCGCCCTCAACATCGATTATCTAATGTTGCGCCTCTCGCTTGCCGATCGGCTGCCTGATGCACGGGTCGAAAGCGATCTGCGCGGATGGTAGAAGGCGAAGGGTCATGCGCGGGCATGGCTCGAGAACGCCGAAAGACCGAAGTGGACAAGCGAGAATCAGGAGGGTGGATAAATGAAGATCGAAAGCTTCACGCTCCCGGAGAATGACTGGGCACCCAACAATGACCGGCTGCCAGCCAGTGACGTTTTATCGCCGCGCAATGAAGGCCGAGGGTGCGGATGTCGCCGACCGCTTGGAGCCGCTGTTCGCCGAGAATGGCTGGCCGCCCGATTGGCGCGACGGCGTGTTCGACTATCACCATTATCATTCGACCGCGCATGAGGTGCTCGGCGTATTTGCGGGAGCCGCGACGCTCGAGCTGGGCGGCGCGGACGGGCGGCAGGTCGAAATGGCAGCCGGAAACGCGCTGATGTTGCCCGCGGGCACCGGGCACCGATGCGTCATGGCGAGCGCCGATTTCTGTGTGGTAGGCGCCTATCCTCAGGGCCAGGCCTGGGACATCTGCCGGGATGCGCCCGACGAAGGGGCACGGGCGCGGATTGCCTCGCTGCCAGACCCCCGGCGCGATCCGATTACCGCCGAAACGGGCGGGCGAACCGGCACATGAGCGCGCTCAATCTCGACCAAGTTTCGACTTCAGCGCGTCGATGCGCTTCGAGGCGTCGGCCTTGCTCAAATCCTCTGGCGGACGTTCCTCATGCGCTTCTTCGCTCAGCGTCGCGAGATAGGATGCTTGCGCGCCCGTCATGGGATCGTCGCCCGATACCCAGTTTTCCGGGGCTTTCTGGGTGTTCGAGCCTGGATGAACGTCCATCTTGGGATTATACGAGTTCTCGGCCATTTTCCATTTCCCGTTCTTGGTTTGTACGAAATAACGGAGGCGAGCGACTGTGGTTCCCGGATAGGAGGGGACGTGCAGGGGGCGTCAAAACTATCGCGACCTGGCATGTTTGGACGCGGCTGACTGATACTCATCGTCGGGTGGTGATATGAAAGACACTGGCCTCGTGGCCCTGACCGAGTTTCTGCGCCATCCCTCGATGGTGGGCTCGGCTTTCCCCGCGACTGCGCGGATGGTGCGTCATGTCCTCGCCTCGATCGACTGGGCGCAGATCAGCGTAGCCATCGAGTTTGGACCGGGCAGTGGTCGGTTCACCTTCGCCATGCTCGAACGGATGCGGCCTGATGCGACACTTCTCGCGCTCGAGACTGGCGCAGCATTTGTCGAAAAACTGCGTGTGGCGAACCGCGACCCTCGGTTGATCGTGGTCAAGGATTCGGCGATCGAAGTACATCGACATCTGGCCGCTCACGAGCTGGCCAGGCCGGATTTGGTCCTGAGCGGATTGCCCTTCTCGTCTCTCGACGAGTGCGAAGCCGAGGCGATCATGGGCGTGACGGCGGCGACGCTCAACTCGTCCGGACTTTTCGCTGCCTATCAAATGCGCAGCACTATCCGTGGACTCATCTACCGGCACTTCGCTGTGGTTCGGCATGCTTATGAGTGGCGGAACATCCCTCCTTGTCATCTCTATTGGGCGAGGAAGCCAGGCGCGCGCGAGAATAGGGGGGCGCATGCGAGGAGCCATTCCGTCGATGAAGGCAGCGGGCTGGAAACTTGATGTCCGGACAGGGCCGTATTCCTTCAGCGGCTGTGGCCGGTGTGGCCGGATGTCTTTGCCGACTACGTAACGCTCGCTGCCGATGCCGCGGAGAACGCCGCGCTGCCTTGAGAGATTTGCGACGATCAAGGGACAAGCTAAGGACGGTCCCGACGTTCAAGCGATGGCGGTCCGATCAAGGGCTCACCCGCCGACCTGACTGCGGTACCTATCGCACCGCCTGCTCGCTCGATCGCGCCGCCTGCCGCGAAGCCTCAGGAAAGCAACAAAGGAATTGGCGGCGGCTGGCAAATGTTCGCCGGACCGATCCCATCGGGCTGCACCCCGCCATGCTCCGGCAGCACGCGTTATGCGAGCAGGAGGTCATATTACGCGGGGTCGGAACCCGAGCAATTGAACGCGTCCGAGGTGTAAGCGAGGCACCCGTCATCGGTGCCATCTGCGCCGATCGCGGTCGCCAGTTCGGACCGGATAACTGAACCTAGCGCCGGATAAACGCTATCAAACCTCAGTTCTCCAAGCGGCGTCGCAACCAACATCTGTTCGTTTTCCATCCGCAACGGTGCGCAAGGCCCATCGACGAGCATCACCTCAGCTGCCCTAAGCTGACGCCTTTCTTCATCTGAAAGGTCATGTTCGCCGTCCGTGGCGATCAGCGTCACATCGCGGGTGTACATTCTTAAAAAGATTGCCTCTTTGAAGCCATGGGAACGGGTGCCGAGGACGCCGACACGTTTGTCCGTAACTTCGTACCCGTCGCATATCGGGCAATAGCGAAGTAGGCCGCGTTGCAACGCCGCATCGTGGACGTCCGGCGCCATTTGCGGGCGATTGTTTACTACTCCGGTGCTGAGCAAAATGGTGCGCGTGGACCAGGCGCGGTTTTCACCGTGGGCGATGAAGCCCTCCTGGGTCCGCTCCAGTCTCTCGATCAATTCCATCTCGACATGCACAGCAAAACTTTCGGCCTGCTCGCGCATCAGCTTGAGCAGGTCTCTTCCGGGAATCCCCCCAGGATATCCTGCATGATTGAGGGTGCGCGGGATTTGGGCCGCTCGGCTATTGCCTGCATCTACGACGGCGATCGACAGGTGAAAACGGGCCAGATAGATGGCGGCAGTCAGGCCGGCAGGCCCTGGGCCAATGACCAGGCAATCGAGCGGCTTTATCATCCTACGCGCAAGCGACAAGAGGCGCGCTGGTTCCGGATTACCCCTGCTCTTGTCGGAACCCGAGGGGGTGGCAATGAGTTGCCGTGTCAAATGACTGTCAAAGCGAGAGGTGCGTAATGGCCGATGACAAATCGCAGCGCGGGGGTGCAGATCGCCGCACGGTGGCAGGCGGCGAAGCCTATGAGGTCGACTACTTCGCTGAAAAGCATGGTTTGACCCGTGACCAGGCGCAGGCCCTGATCGGTCGGGTTGGCAACGATCGTGAGAAGCTGGACGCCGAGGCAGAGAAGATCACAACGAAGTGAGAAGGGGGGCCGAATCTGCGGCCCACCTATGTAGCAGGGTCCTATGGCGTCACTGGACAGGCAACAAACCGAGACATTGACAAAGCCTGGCAATCGGCCCGCCTTGTTGATTCTCGACATGGTCAACTGCTTCGATTTTGAAGGGGCAGAGGAGTTGGAGCGGCATGCCATTGCGGCGGCTCCGCGGATCGGCCAGCTGCGCCGACAGTTCCGCGAGCGTGGGTGGCCGATCGTATATGTGAACGATAACTTTGGCGAATGGCATTCGGAGGCGTCCAAGCTAGTGGCGCGGGCATTGGAGAAGGATAATCCGGTCACGCAATTGCTGGTGCCGAAGCACGACGATTATTTCATAATCAAGCCCCAGTTTTCCGGCTTTTATGCCACCAATCTGCCAGTGCTACTGCCACAGCTAGGTGTCAGTAAATTGGTGCTGAGCGGCGTCGCCACCGACATCTGCGTACTGTTCACCGCTGCGGATGCCCATATGCGCGAATACGACTTATGGGTGCCGGAAGATGCCGTCGCTGCGGAAAATGAAGAACGTGGGCGCTGGGCGTTGGAAATCATGGCTCAGAGCATGGGGGCTAAGACGGCCGAGACATCGCAGATGTCAATAGATGAGTGGCTCTCTGGCCCGGAGGGGTGAGCGAGGATATTCGAACCCATTTGTTTCTCGCGCGTTTCCACCCGAAGCGGATCCGGAGAGAGGTTTGGGAATGCGGCTATTTAAAGACAATGGACTAACGATTGCGCTGTTGGCGCTTTTCGCTTTTTGCATCGTTGGCCAATGGATTTCGGGATGGCATGTTGAGCTTGAAGATGCCCGGCGCCATGCCCAACCCCAGCTTACTCTCTTCGCTTATGCCGCCAGTCCGCAATTCCTTTCCTCTGTCTTCGAGAACTGGGAAAGCGAATTCCTGCAGATGGCAGCCTACGTCGTGCTCACCGCATTCCTGATCCAGCGTGGATCGGCAGAATCGAAAGATCCGGATGCTCCGCCTCGGGATAGGGATCTGGAGCGTAAGGCACACGAGCAGGGCGCACCGTCTATCCTTCGCAAAGGTCCGGCCTGGCGCGCACTATATGCGCGTTCCCTTGGCCTCGTGCTGATCCTGTTGTTCGTCGCGTCATTCGCGACGCATTGGGTCCAGAGTGCCCACGTCGCGGCCGAGGAGGCGCTGGAACACGGGGAAACGCCGCAGACTGTCCTTGCCTATCTCGGCGACGCGCAGCTTTGGTTTGAATCGTTCCAAAACTGGCAGAGCGAGTTTCTCTCAACCGCCGTTCTTGTGGTGCTGTCAATATTCCTGCGTCAGCGCGAATCTCCCGAGTCAAAGCCGGTAGCAGCCCCGAACGCACAAACTGGAGAATGAACAATCCCACCATGCCGGGGCATCAATGAATATACCTCGATGAATAGCAACGGAAGCTTACGATGGATAAATTCTTCACCGGCATCGCCACAAGGTGCGCGCAATTGATGGGCCAGCCCCTGGCCTTCATCATCTCCTCGCTGTTCATTGTTGTTTGGGCGGTCAGCGGCCCTTTCATGGAATACTCGGATACGTGGCAGCTCATCGTCAACACCGCGACTACGGTGCTGACATTCCTTGCCGTTTTCCTGATCCAGAACAGCCAAAACCGCGACGGCGCGGCCATGCAGGCAAAGCTCGATGAGATTATCAGGGCACTCGACAAGGCGCGCGTGGAGTTTGTGGGTATCGAGCATCTGACGGATGCGCAGATCGCCCGCATTCGCGAAGCCCTCGAGGCCGATATCAAAGACAAGGATGATAAGCAGAAGACAGCCACGCCCAGCGTGGAACGGCTGTTAGAACGATACTGACTTCGCGATTTAGCGGCCGTCGGGGGCACGTGCCTAAGACGACGAGGGAACGGGTTGCGTTACGGGATTGCAAGTCTCTCGATCGGAGTAGAAATGGCCCGGGGTTCCAGCGAGAATGCAACCTCAGCGGAGGAGCATATAGCGAAAAGCGCGATTTTACGAGCATCGCTGAACCTGCAAGTCCGTTCGAGTCGACACCGTTAGGGCCCACCCTTGGCAAGGCTTGGATTCTGATCCGTTCAAGGAACCGAGCGGATAGTTGCGGAGCTGGGAGATGCTAGGTCGGTGCGGCATTTCTCAACGATAGCCCAGCGTTGACGTTCGCCGCCCAGGACTTTGCGCGTGGGCGCAAAATCTCATCCCAGAAACATGCAAGGGGTGAGCGCGTTATGACGCCCAGGGCCGCAATGGGCGGGAGGCAAGGATGACAATCGAAACGAGCAATCTGCATATCCGCCAGTTCAGCAAGCATGAGCACCTCGCCCGCGCCGGCGATCCCCAGCGGGTGGTTTACAAAGTCCAAGAGGGTTGGGCATGTCGATATTCCGTCATCCCCGATGGCCGCAGGCAGATCACCGCGATATTCCTGCCGGGCGATTTCTGCGAGCCGCAGTGGTTGCTTGCTGGCAAAGCCCAGCTTCCGATCATTGCCATCACCCCCATGACCGTTACTGAAATCCCCCTGGAAAATATCTACGGGCAGCCTGGAAAAGGAGTACAAGATCTTCTGGGCGCGATGCTCGAGGCGTTTAACCGCCAAACTGACTGGATCGTTAGCTTGGGCCGCAAATCTGCGAAGGCGCGCGTGCGCGATTTTCTGCTCGAATTGCATCGCCGACTGAAGGTCTCGGGACACGTATCTGCGCACCGCTGCACTATACCATTGACGCAGCAGGACATGGCCGATGTGCTGGGCCTTACGGCGGTTCACCTCAACCGCGTTTTAATGGATCTGCGCAAAAGCGGCGCCATCAGCCTTCGGGGGAAAACGCTTTCTTTAGGCCGCAATGAGCGTGGTCAAACGGAGCCTGCGACGTCTGGTGGGCCGCATATGTCGTTACAACCTGCACGGGAGCCAATGCTCGCCTGATTTATCGAGCGCTTCCCGCTCGGCACCAGCAACAATGTGCACGTGTGCGCATTTTCCTTGCATCCCCAGCTCACGTGGTGTCCGATTAACGAATGTTCCCGAGGATAACCTCTCCCATCTCCACGCAGGCAGAGCAACGCGCGTGCTAGACGCGACTGAGGCTATCCGGCGCTTCAATGTCCGTTCAAGCGGAGATGGCAAGACGGCGATGATCTTCGCGCATGGTTTTGGCTGCGACCAGAATATGTGGCGGTTTGTCGCGCCGGCCTTTGATCAGGATTATCGGGTGATCCTATTCGATCACATCGGAGCTGGCGGCTCAGACCTTACTGCTTATGACGAGGAGCGGTATGCCTCGCTCGACGGGTACGCCGACGACCTCGTCGATTTGGCCCGTGCGTTGAAGGTCGAGGCCGGGATCTTTGTCGGTCATTCGGTAAGCGCGATGATCGGGCTGATCGCTGCCCGTAAGGCGCCGGAGTTGTTTGCGAGCCTGGTCTTGGTCGGCCCCTCGCCAAGCTACATCAATGACGGCGACTACGTCGGCGGCTTCACACGCGATGAAATCGATGAACTGCTGGAATTTCTGGACAGCAATCACATGGGGTGGGCGCAGGCGATGGCGCCGGTCATAATGGGTAATGCGGACCGCCCGGAGCTGGGCGACGAATTGACTGCCAGCTTTTGCCGCACAGATCCGCAGATCGCCAAGCAGTTTGCTCGGGTTACTTTTCTTTCTGATCATCGCGCAGACCTTGCTACCGCAGCAGCACGCGTACTCATCCTTCAATGCCGAGACGACGTTATCGCGCCAGTGAGCGTGGGTGCGTACGTCCACGATGCTATTCCAGGCAGCGAACTGGTGGTATTGGACGCCACAGGCCATTGCCCGAACCTGAGCGCTCCGGAGTCTACCATTGCTGCGATTAAAGCCTTCCTTTGACGCCTCGCAGTTGACAGTCTTCATGAGCGCGTCCGCCATACCCATCGATTTCGAAGCGCTGTTCGAAATCGCGCCCTGCGGCTATCTTCTCACTGACAGAGATGGGCGCATATCGCGCGGCAATAAGACTCTTGCGAACTGGGTCGGCCGAGCAGCTGACGAACTTCTGGGTCTTCGCTTTTCAGACCTTCTGCCAATCGCAGGGAAGATGTTTTATGAGACCCATTTAGCGCCGTCCCTGCACATGCAGGGCAGCTTCACCGAAGTTGCCTTGGACCTCAAGGGACGGGGTGGGGCAAAGATCCCTATGCTGGTGAACGCGATCGAACGAAGGAGTGAAGGCGGGACACCGTTCATCTGCTTCACGCTGTTTATGGCCGCTCAGCGCCGCGCTTACGAACTCGGTCTCCTCGAGGAACGAGACGAGGCGAATGCGGCGATCGCGGCTGAGCGAGAGGAAGGAGAGCTGCGTGAACGGTTTATCGCTGTCCTGGGCCACGACCTGCGTAATCCACTGGCATCGCTCGCCAGCGGCCTGCAGATGCTATCTAAAGAAAACCTGAGCGAGCGCGGACGAAAAGTGCTCGGGCTCATGGACGGAAGTATCGTGCGGGCGACCGGCCTCATCGACAACGTCCTGGATTTTGCCCGGGGGCGGCTCGGGGGCGGCATTACGCTCAACCGGGATGCTTCCGAGCCCCTCGAGCCAATGCTTCAGCAGGTCGTCTCCGAATTACAAGCTATCGCGCCCGCACGTAGCGTCGATGTCAGCTATGATCTGGACGTACCGATAAATTGCGATCGGGTTCGCATCGGGCAGCTGCTATCCAACCTGCTCGGCAATGCCCTGACCCATGGTGCTCGCGACAAGCCGGTCCGCGTCCAGGCCACCACGAACGAACGGCAATTAAAGATTGTCGTCGCCAACGGAGGCGTGCCCATCCCCCCTGATGCTAGGCTGCATTTGTTCGAACCGTTCTTCCGCGCTGATGGGCACACGTCGGGGAAGGGGCTGGGCCTTGGCTTGCATATCGCATGTGAAATCGCCCGGGCCCATGGCGGCACCTTGAAAGTTCGATCCGACGAGGTTGAAACTGCTTTCACCTTCACCATGCCATTGGACGAAACTCAGGAGCCATCCACCTGATTTTTAAAAGCGCGTGAACCAGTTCGCGCTTTCGGCATTTCCATAGGTCAGGCATCGCCTGACAGGAGAGCCGGAAAATGCCGCAGGACGAAGTGAAGACCCGTATTCTCGTCGTCGAAGACGAAACACTAATACGCATGGTAGGCGCGGAGATCCTGGAGGATGCCGGATTTGATGTGCTCGAAGCGGCGGACGCCGACGAGGCCTTGCGTATTCTGCAAGCGCATGACGATGTCTTGCTGCTGTTTTCGGATGTCGACATGCCAGGGAGCATGGACGGATTGGATTTAGCTCGGGTCGTTCACGAGCGTTGGCCGGATATCCGGCTTTTGCTGACCTCAGGACGCCATGAACTTACGGACGCCGAGGTTCCGGATGCCGGACAATTCATTTCGAAGCCGTGGATGAGCGAGAAGCTCATTTCTCACATCCGGGATTTGGTCGCCGATCGTTAGGACAAGTGCGCGACTCGCCTGGGGACTTTGGGAGCGGCGGAGCGTTGTCCAACCATGACTTCGAATCCACAGTTTAGCCCGACGTCGACTGGCTTCCTGACGGGTGGGGGCGAAACCGGATCGCTGATGCGGTCGTTCGACTGGGCAGCGACACCTTTAGGGGACCCTGCGCAGTGGCCGCAGCCACTAAAAACCCTTATGGGGGTGCTGCTCACAGCCAATCAACCGATGTTTATCGCCTGGGGCGCTCAGCGTACGCTACTTTATAATGATGGGTATGCCGAGATCCTCTCCAGCAAGCATCCCGCAGCCCTGGGACGCGACGTGTTGGACGTGTGGGCCGAGATCCGTGGCGATCTCGAGCCGATCGTGGACCAGGCCTATGCCGGCGTGCCGGCCCACATGGACGACATCGAACTCTTGATGCTACGCAAGGGTTACCCGGAAGAAACCCATTTCTCGTTCTCCTATACGCCAGTGCGAGATGAAGCCGGACTGGTTGCCGGTTTCTTCTGCCCCTGCATCGAGATAACCGACCAGGTCCTGGGCGAACGGCGCCGCCTTGCGGATACCGACCGCCAGCGCCGACTGTTCGAGCAAGCGCCAGGTTTCATCGCCATTTTGGACGGGCCGGAACACAAATTTGAATTCGTCAATGCTGCCTATCGGCGGCTTACAGGCGATCGCGCGTTCGTTGGCATGAGCGTCCGGGACGCGCTGCCCGAATTGGCTGGCCAAGGCTTCTTCGAACTGCTCGATCAGGTCTACGCCAGCGGCGAACGTTTTGTCGCTGAAGAAAGCCCCATTCAGTTCGAAGGACCGGACGGGCGCTCGCGCCAGCGGTTCCTGGACTTCATTTACGAGCCGATCCTCGATGACGCCGGCAAGGCCACGGGCATCTTCGTGGAAGGGCATGACGTTACGCAGGCCCATCAAGCCCGCGTGAAGCTTCGTGAGAGCGAAGAGCGGAGCCGGCGCATCGTCGAGGGGGTGAAGGATCACGCTATCTTCACAACAGACTCCGGTGGAACGATCGTCGACTGGACGCCGGGAGCAGAGACCGTCTTTGGCTGGACTGCGCAGGAAATTTGCGGCCAGAACGCGGAAATCCTCTTTATGCCAGAAGATCGGGCTACCCAGGTGCCGGCACAAGAACTTGCGACCGCACGCGCCCAAGGCTGCGCGAATGATGAACGCTTCCATGTGCGGCGCGACGGCTCTCGGTTCTTTGCCAACGGCTCGGTTCGCCCGCTGCATGACAGCCGCGGAGAAGTCACGGGCTTCATCAAGATCGCGCGGGACGAGACTGCTCGGCGCGCCGCAGAAGCGGCTCTCGAAGAGACTGCGCTCCGTTATCGCTTGGCCGCGAAGGCTACCAATGATGCGATATGGGATTGGGATCTTGCCACCAACCATGTCGATTGGAATGAAGCCATCCGCGTCTTGTTTGGCTACGCTGAGGACGACGTTGAGCCAACGGGCGACTGGTGGATCTCGCACATCCATCCCGACGACCGCGAGAGGGTCGATACGGCAATCCACGCCGTGATCGACGGGAGCAACGATCTATGGGCAGCGGAGTATCGTTTTCAGCGGGTTGACGGGACTTTCGCTGATGTTTTTGACCGCGGCCACGTAGTTCGTGATGAGCAAGGCCAGGCTTTGCGTATGATCGGCGCCATGCTGGATCTGACCGAACGCAAACGAGCCGAGAACGCCCTACGCGAGATCAACGAAACACTCGAGCAACGGGTAGCCGATCGAACCGCCGATCTGATCGCTACGCAAGATGCGCTTCGCCAATCGCAGAAGATGGAAGCTGTGGGACAGCTTACTGGCGGCCTTGCACACGATTTCAACAATCTGCTGACCGGCATTTCCGGGAGCCTGGAATTGATGCAGACGCGCATCTCTCAAGGACGGATGACCGACGTCGAGCGCTACGTCGGGGCAGCTCAGGGCGCCGCCCGGCGGGCAGCGGCGCTGACCCACCGCCTTCTTGCCTTCTCACGCCGGCAAACGCTGACGCCAAAGCCCACCGATGTGCGCCAGCTGGTGTCCGGCATGGAGGAACTGATCCAACGCACGGTGGGCCCCGCGATCATGATCGAGACAGTGAATGCGGCAGGGTTGTGGCCGAGCCTGATCGACCCTAGCCAGCTCGAGAATGCTATTCTGAATTTGTGCATCAATGCCCGCGACGCCATGCCGGATGGGGGCAAGATCACTATCGAGACCGCCAATAGATGGATGGACCACCGCGCCGCCGAGCAGCGTGGGCTCGAGCCAGGCCAATACATTTCCCTTTGCGTCTCCGATACCGGGACCGGGATGCCGCCTGACGTGATTGCCAGAGCGTTCGATCCATTCTTCACCACCAAGCCGATCGGCGAGGGAACCGGGCTCGGCTTGTCCATGATCTACGGGTTCGCGAAGCAGTCCGGCGGCTCTGTGTCCATCTACTCCGAAGTCGGCGATGGGACGATGGTGTGCGTCTATCTGCCGCGCCACCTTGGAGAGACGGAGACCGAAGACACCCCCGTAGACGCCGACAACCTACCGCGGGCTGAAGATGGCGAGACGGTTCTCGTCATCGACGACGAACCAACCGTCCGCATGCTCGTCGGGGAGGTACTGACTGAGCTTGGATATACGGCTATCGAGGCAGTCGACGGCGCCGCAGGGCTCAAGATCATCAACTCGGACTTGCGCATCGATCTGTTGGTGACCGACGTCGGCCTTCCTGGCGGGATGAATGGCCGGCAGGTAGCTGACGCTGCTCGCTCTGTTCGGCCCGATCTCAAGGTCCTCTTCATTACCGGTTATGCAGAGAACGCCGTTCTGAGCCACGGGCATCTCGACCCTGGAATGCATGTCCTTACCAAGCCGTTCGCGATGGACACGATTGCAGCCCGGATCAGAGATTTAATCGAAGGGTAGGCGACTTCGGGCAGCTCATGTAAAGTTCTGACCCAAACGAGGACTGAGAAGGAAATCACCGTGACTCAGAGTCATCGACCGCCGCCCCGGGGAGCAGGTAAAGCTGCTATTATCGTCGTGGTCATTGTCGGACTTATGATCCTGTCTATTTTTGTTGGGTTTAATCTTTATCACGCCAAGACGCTAAAAGACGAGCAGGCCGGGCATGTCGATCCGGCCGATGCGCCAAAGAGTGCCGATGATCTGGGATCGGCCCACGCCCGCCATTGATATCGGGCCGGTCGACCTGCGTCGCCGCGCCGAGACCGGCATTCTTGGCAATCACGCCCGGGCATGCCGGAGAATGATTGCCAGGTGGAGGGCTCAATACGTCGATGGCGGATCGCTAGCTGGAAAGCTTTCGTCCAGTGCCTCGTCGGTAGCACTCCACGACTTTGGCGGCGAGGTCATGCTTTCTGGCCCCGCGTCACGGACATCGGGGCAGCCTCGATCGACAGCCGACTCTCCGGCGCTGTTCTTTACGGCATATTTGTAGAGCGCGTAGCCGATGGCTCCTGCGGCAGCTAGTCTCATGAGACCCATATATAGCTCCTTGCAATACTCGCCACTAAAGGGCGGTTTTGGTGTGCTTCTTTCGCGGCCGATCCAAGCCTACCGTGAGTTCGCGCGCAGACGCTCGCCGGCAAAACGCTGCGCCTCTCCGGCTTTGCGAATGACTGCATCCGCCCCGAAGAACTCATGCGTCACCCCGGTGTACGTCCGGCTTGTTACGGTTACACCGGCGGATCGGAGCCTGCTTGCAAGAGCCTGGCCCTCGGACGCCAGCGGGTCAATCGACGCCTGAATGAGCGTGACGGGCGGCATGCCTTTGAGATTGGCCGCGAGCAGGTTGATACGCGGGTCCGCTGCGTCGGCGGGGCCCCGCGTGGTGTGGTGAAGGAACCATGCCATGGCCGCCCGGTTCAACGGCATCGCGTTGGCGTTCGCCTGGTAGGACGGCGTATTGAGATCGGAACCGGCGATCGGGTAGATTGCCAGTATCTGTGACGGTTTCTGCAGCTTGTTATCTCGCGCCGCTATCGCCGTCGCAATCGCGAGATTTCCGCCCGCGCTTTCGCCTGCAAGAGCAACCTTGCGGACGTCGCCGCTGTATGTCCCTGCGTTGGCCAAAGCCCACTTGTAGGCAGCGAGCGCATCGTCGTGCTGCGCCGGGAATTTGAATTCGGGTGACTTGCGATACTCTACCGAGATGACCACCGCCTGAGCTTCTCGGGCTAGCGCCCGGGCAGAAGCGTCATAGGTGTCGATGGTGGCAAGAACCCAGCCCCCGCCGTGGTAGTAAACGATCGTGGGAAGCGGGCCTTTGACATTCTCGGGCCGATAGACCCGCGCCGGTATCATGCCGGCGGCGCCCTGTATCTGGATGTCCTGCGTTGTTACCCCGGGCGGCGGGGCCGTCGGCCTGCCCTGCTTGCGCATGACTTCCCTTACGCCGTCAGCAAAACTGGGCTGCAGCCTCGCTTCGGCGGGGCTGAGCGTGTGGTAGGGACGCTGCCCCACGGTTTTCAGCGCATCGAGAACCGCTTGATTGTCAGCATCCGCTTTTTCGCCCCTGGCAGGTATCCCAGCCTGCCCTTCGGGCGCGGCGGCAAAGCTGATCGCGGGCACGGCGAGCGGAGACAAAACTGTGGTCGCTGCCACAGCGAGAGAATGTGCGACTAACTTTCTCATCTTCATACCGGCAGTCCTTCAAATCCCATATTGAAGGCGCAACGGCCCTTTCTTGCTCCTGTTCCCCTTTGCGCCGGTCGAAGCTGAGAAATTGCAACCACATCGCAGCGGGTTGGAACTCGAGCAATATTATGAGGTTCATCAACTGCCAGCGCGGTAAGAATAGAGGGTGCCAGAAAATGAAGATGCCGAGCTTTCTCTTGTTCTCTGTTTTGACGTGTAGCGTCCCCGCCACCGCATATGCCCAGAGTCCTTCCAATCCCCCTCCGCCGCCGGCGGCCTCTACGGGTGCCGCAATGCCTTATCTGCAGATCGCCGGGGAAAGCGACGTCTACGAAGTCACGTCCAGTCAGATCGCACTCCAGCGCTCGCAGAATCCCAAGGTCCGCGCATTCGCCACGATGCTGATCGACCACCATACCAAAACGACCAATGCGGCGCTGACCCAGGCAAAAGCCGCAGGCCTGATGCCTCCACCTGCGGTCCTCGGCCAAGGCAGTCGCTCAAAGATCGATCAGCTCTATGCCGCAGCACCAGGGGATTTTGACCGGGTCTATATTGCGCAGCAAATTCCAGCGCATGAGCAGGCCTTGGCAGTGCAGACGGCATATGCCGCCCAAGGCGATAAGGCTCCGCTAAGGGCGTCGGCGAAGGCCGCCATTCCCATCATCACGCAGCACCTAAAGCACGCTCGCGCCCTGCAGGCTGCCCGATAACCCTCGACCTTCCGGAGATTCCATGAAGCTTACCTCCGTCCTGGCCGCATCGTGTGCCGCCCTTGCTTTTTCGACTGCCGCTTTTGCCCAGCAGGGTGATGGAACGGATGTGCCTGTGGCAATTCACGTCTTTAAGCCAGACAAGGCGCCGGCTACGCCGGAACGGCTTGCCGCGCTCAAGGCGCCTGCTGGCTTTACGGTCTCCACCTTCGCGACGGGCTTGAAAAACCCCCGTATTATCGCCGTTTCTCCAAATGGAGCGATCTACGTCAGTAGGCGCGAACAGGGTGATATCGTCCTGCTCAAGGATGCAGACGGTAATGGGGTCGCGGACGCAGCGCCCCTGGTAGTCGCTAACCGGCCCAACGCCCATGGCCTCGCAATCAAGGGCGACAAGCTTTACATCGTGACGGTCAAAGAGATTTTCGTCGCGGCAATCCGGCCCGACGGCACTCTGGGCACGCTCGAAATGATTGTCGGCGATCTGCCTGATGGCGGCCAACATCCTAATCGTACGATGGCCTTCGGTCCCGACGGTATGCTCTATGTAAGCGTGGGTTCGACCTGCAATGCCTGCAACGAAACCAATCCCGAGAACGCCAGTATTCTGCGGGTTTCACCCGACGGCAAAATGCGCACGATTTTCGCACGCAATCTGCGCAACACGATTGGGTTTAGCTGGCAGCCTCAAACTGGCGAGCTATGGGGTATGGATCATGGCATCGACGATCTAGGCGACGATTTGCAGCCCGAAGAACTCAACCTTATCGAGCAGGGCAAACAATATGGCTGGCCGCACGCCTATGGTGTGAACGGCATCCACCCTCAAACCACGCCTCCCGGCGAGATAACGAAGGCCCAATGGCTGGCGGCGAGTACGCCCATGGTCCTGGGGTATACTGCCCATGCAGCACCCATGAGCATGGTGTTCTATTCAGGCGGCAATTTCCCGGCGGCCTATCAGGGCGATGCGTTCGTCGCGATGCGCGGATCATGGAACCGTAAGCCGGCGTCGGGTTACGAAGTCGTTCGGATCAAGTTCCGAGACGGCAAACCTGACCGCTTTGAACCCTTCGTCACCGGGTTCCTGACAGACAGCGGTCTGAAGCATATAGCCCGCCCCGTCGGCCTCGCCATGCTGAAGGACGGCTCGCTGCTTTTGACGGACGACGGCAACGGAACGATTTACCGCATCGCTTATACCGGCGCTGCAGGGCAGCTCACCACGGCCATTGCACCGCCAGCTGGGCCTATGCTCGCCCAAGCGGGAAAGGGTGTTGGCGTTCCTCTGACGATTGAACGACCGGAAACGGCCTCGTCGATAAGTTCAGTGAAGGTACGCTCCACGGCGGTCACGCCGCAAGGTGTGATTGCTGAAAAATACAGCGAGTACGCCGACGCGGTGTCGCCGCCGCTGAGCTGGGATCCTGTTACCGGCGCGCAATCCTACGTTCTGATTATGGAAGACCCGGATTCGCTTCCCATTACGCCGTTTGTTCACTGGGTCGCATGGAACATCCCCCCGTCGACAACCAGCCTGCCGGAAGGCCTGCAAGAGCAAGAACGGCTGACCCTGCCAGATGGCATGATGCAGGGCCGTAACAGCAAGAACACGCCGGGTTACTACGGTCCGCAGCCGCCCGTTGGCGACGCTGCGCACCGCTACAGCTTCCAGGTCCTGGCTCTCGACACGGTGCTCGATCTCCCGATCGGTGCCAACCGCGACCAGGTCCTGGGAGCCGCGCAAGGGCACGTGCTTGCCAAGGGCGCGCTGACCGGTCGTTACCGCCAAGTCGCCAAACCGCCAAAAAGCGGAACTCTGCCGGCGGGGATTATAAAAACACCTGGTACAAAGGCCCGCTGACACCGAGGGTGGACGGTACGACGGCTGCGTCAGCATATGTAGAACGTGGCCTTGGCCATCCCACATATATCGAACGACAAATGCATTAATAAAAATGCGCCGTACTGAGAAGTACGGCGCCATTCCGAATGCGATCAATTACCGGGCCATCAGGATTCTTCGGCCTGAATGTTTACGCTCGTTTCCGCCAGCTTGGTCATGTATTCGTCGCCGCCATAGATTTCCTTGGTGGCGTCGCGAAGCCTTTTGTTGTCGTCCTTGAGGCCAAGAGCTTTGGCATAGGCTGCCGCAGTACCGAACCCTGCGATGCCATAGTGGCTCATTCGCTGGTACTGAGCGATGATGACGACATCGAGCAGCGGGCCTTTCTTCGGGCCTTCCTCGATGATGTGCTTAGTCGCCTCGGTGACCAAGCCTTCCATGCCTTTGCAATGCTCTTTGGAAACCTTCTCGTCCTGGCCGGCGATCAGCTCCTTGAGCACATCGGTATGCGCGGAGATTCCGGCCTGCGACTTCGTCAGCATTTCCTTGAGCTCGGGATCGCTCGCCTTCGAGGTGATCTTCTTCAGCAACCGGTTCATCTGGTCGTTGGCCGACCACAGATCCTTGAGCTCGTCGGTGTAGATTTCCTGGAAATTTTCCGGTGCGGACATGATGGAGTTCCTCTCTTCGCAGCTGCCGGGGTTAGCGCCGACCGCTCCCGTTGAGCGCCTGGAAAGCGGCAATGTTCCGGTTTGTTTCGCTTATGATGGCCGGTGCAAGAATAGGTATGCCGGACTTGTCCCAAGTCTGAGTTCACTTATTCATCGGCAAAGTTTGGGAGACGCGAGCCCTGCTGCGGCGCGTTCACCCTTGGGGTCATACGTGATCGCCCTCCGCCGGTAGAGCCACGCCATGCGCGGTCCAACTTGCCTGGAGGTAGCAACCGATCGTGGCGCATCGCCCAGGTAACTGAAGCGCCCCGGGTTTCCAGGAGGCTCCAACTTGTGAGAAGGAGCATCCGTTATGAGCAAGACAACCAACAAATTTTCACCTGAAGTCCGCGAGCGGG
>NZ_LGJH01000105.1 GCF_001298105.1 Novosphingobium sp. ST904
CGAGGTCATCTGGCGGCAGCGATCATGGCCAAGCGTTTCGGCCGTGGAAATGGCAACGCTGCGCTGGGTCGATTGGTACAATAATCACCGGCTCTTCGGCCCTATCGGGCACATCCCGCCCGCTGAGGCCGAAGACAATTACTATGCAGCCCTCGAGAACCTCGATATGGCTGCATAGCCAAATGAAAACTGCCTCCTGAAAACCCGGGGCGCTTCACACGATCCGCTCGGCCACGCCATGTACGCCTATCCGTGGGGCCAGCTGGGGACCGAACTTGCCGACAAGACCGGTCCGCGCGAGTGGCAGCGCTGGGTCATGGGTGAGATCCGCGACCATCTGAGCAACCCCGACACGCGGCACGACCCGCTGCGCATCGCCGTCGCGTCCGGCCACGGCATCGGCAAGTCCGCGCTGATTTCCATGCTGGCGAAGTGGGGCATGGATACGTGCGTCGATACCCGCATCGTCGTCACCGCCAACACTGAGGGCCAGCTCCTCACCAAGACGGGCCCGGAAATAGCCAAGTGGTTCCGCCTCGGGATCACGAACGACTGGTTCAAGGTCAACGCCACGTCGATCGTCTCGACCATGGCCGGGCACGACAAGGGCTGGCGGCTCGATCTTGCCACCTGGTCGGAGCACAACACTGAAGCGTTCGCGGGCCTTCACAACGAGGGCAAGCGGATCATCCTGATCTTCGACGAAGCCTCGGGCATTCCCAAGCCGGTATGGGAGGTCGCGCTCGGCGCGCTTACCGACGCCGACACCGAGATCATCTGGTTGGCCTTCGGCAACCCGACCCAGAACACCGGCGACTTTCGCGAGTGCTTCGGGAAGCAGCGCAACCTCTGGAAGACGCGCCAGGTCGACAGCCGGACCGTCGAGGGCACCAACAAGAAGTACCTGCAAGAGATCGTCGATACCTACGGTGAGGACAGCGACATCGCGAAGGTTCGTGTGCGGGGCATGTTCCCGTCCGCGTCCTCGATGCAGTTCATCGGATCGGACGTGGTGCAGGCCGCCCAGCGCCGCGAGATACCGCACATGCTCGGCACGGAGCCGCTGATCTATGGCCTCGACTGCGCCCGCTTCGGCGACGACAGCAGCGTCCTGGCCAAGCGTTGCGGCCGCGACGCGCGTTCGCGCAAGTGGAAGAAGTGGCACCACATGGATTCCATGACCATCGCGGCAGACGTCGCGCTGGAAGCCCAGCAGGAGCATCCCGACGCGATCATGGTCGACGCCGGCAACATCGGCGCGGCCATCATCGATCGACTGCGCCAGCTCCTGCCCGACATCCCGATCTTCGAGGTGTGGTTCGGCTCGACCAAGGTGCGGCAGGCCTACTTCAACGGCATGCCCACCAACGTCTTCAACAAGCGCACCGAGATATGGACCAGCCAGCGCGAGTGGCTGGCGACCGGTTGCATCCCCGTCGACCAGCAGCTCGAGGACGATCTGACCGGTCCGCTCTACAGCTTCGGCGGCGACGACACCTCGATCATGTTGGAGCGCAAGAAGGACATGAAGAAGCGCGGGCTCGCCTCGCCTGACGAGGGCGACGCGCTCGCCTGCACCTTCGCCGAGCCGGTCGGGCCTCGCAACGTGCCCAGCTACATGGACGCCAGCAACTACGGGAATGGAGGCGATCGCTATGGCGAACTGGACTGATTCGGAGTTCGAGATTTGGCTCGCGGCTCTGCCCAACCTTGGGTACCCGCGCGACTGGATCGGCCGCAACCTTCCGGCGCTCCGCGTCCGGTTTGAGCGCGGCGAGCAGATGAAGACGTGTCCTCTTCCGTCCGCCCGCAGTCACAACCGGTATGAGGAGATTTGAGCAACCTATTTCCCTCGCGCAACCAACAGGATAACAGCGGTTAGATTTTCATCAGCGGGGGGTCTTGGTGAGCTGTTCTGTTCTGTGGTGTACTTTTACGTGGGACGCATTCGCGACGTTAACCGCGGGTGGTGTAGCGGTCGCGGGCGCTGTGATTGTAGGATTGCGGCAGTTGCGGGTTAGTGAGGAACAGGCAAAAATCGCGGGACGACAAGCGGAAATACTTGAGCACCAGGTGGATGTGGAGCGGGCAGCTTTGAGGGCTGATCTGTACGAGCGCCGGCTTGCTGTTTTTAAGGCATGCCGAGAATTCGTACGAGCGACCACGCTGCCGTCGTTTGATTTTGAACAGTCATACAAAGCATCTGTTGAAATGAGTGACCAGCTCGAGCAGGCAGAGTTTTTGTTCGCTGGGGAAGTCCGCAAAAAAATTCAGGATATTAATCAGCAGGCACGAGATGTTGTTGACGCGCAAGTCAGCCTCATGGTTCTTCGAAGCTCTGGCAATGTTGCGCATGAGTTCGGCACTTCGCAGCGCGTGACGGATCTCCGAGAACACATCCACGCTTTAACAACCCAGCTTAACGCCCATCTTCCCAACCTCGCTCAGGTTATGGGTGAGGAGATGCGGCTTTACATTCCTCGCGCAAAATCAAAGCGCGATTCAACGCCAGACTGACCAGCCGCATACCGCCTCCTGACCACAGGAGGCACAATGTCCGACACCGCAGCGCTCGATGCGCGCCTCGAAAATCTCGAAGCCGTTGGCCGACACGCCGGTCTCTTCAAAGCGGACCCCGAGCAGTTGGCGCGGGAAGTTGCGTATCAGGATCAGATCATCCGCCAGTGGGCGGTCGATCGCGCAATTGCGATCGGCATCCAGCCGGCACCGCTCGTATTCAAGCTCGCCCAGCAGATCTTCGACTTCATCAAGTCGGGCGAACTGCCCGCAGCCGAGAAGGCTGCGGATTGATGTGCACCAGCACTCCCGACATCGCGACCGTGCCGGAGCGGCAGGCGACGAAGCTGCCGGACAACGGCGCGCCCGAGGGCTCGACGGACAATAGCCGACAGCGCCGCGCGATCATCGCGGGGCTTATGACGTCGCCGCAGGGCACGATCGGCTCCCCGACCGTCGGAACGCCGACGCTCGGCTGATGGCATCGCTCCGCGAGCACTGCGAGGTACGCCTCCAGGCGCTGAAGAACCTCCGTTCTGACTTCGAGCCTGAGTACCGGGAGATCGCTCGGTTCGCGCAGCCCGCTCGCACGCGCTTCCTCTCGTCCGACAAGGACAAGGGGACGAAGCGTCGCATTCGTAACAGCCGCCTGTTCGATCCTCACGGCATCGAGGCGTTCCGCACGCTGACCAACGGCATGACGTCTGGCCTGACCTCGGCATCGCGCCCATGGTTCACGCTGAAGCTGTCGAACGAGGAGCTGAACGAGCAGCCCGGCGTTCGCGCGTGGCTCTCGGACTGCGAGACCGCGATGTACGCGTTCCTCGCCCGCACCAACTTCTACGGCGCGGCCAAGGCTGGTTATGGCGAGATGGGCCTGTTCGGGACTGAGGCCTGCGTCATGGTCGAGCACCAGACCGTGGGCGCGGTGTGCCACAGCCTGACTGCCGGCGAATACTGGATCGGGCTGTCCGACGCACTGGTACCGGACACGCTTGCCCGCGAGTGCTCCATGACCGCGCGCCAGATCGTTCAGACGTTCCGGGGCAATACACCCAAGACGATAATGGACGCGTACAAGGGCAAGCTCGCCGACCAGGTTTACACGTTCTACAACCTGATTGAGCCCAATCATGACTTCGATCCGCGCCGCTTCGGCTCCATGCCATGCGTTCGATCTATTGGGCCGAGGTAAACAAGACCTCCGAGGTCATGCAGGTCAAGGGCTACAACGAGCAGCCCTTCTGGGCGCCGCGTTGGGATGTGGTCGGCGGCGATACCTATGGCGTGTCGCCCGGCATGGAGGCGCTGCCCGCGCTTCGCGAACTCCAGATGCAGTCGAAGCGCCGTAACGAGGCGATCGACAAGCTGGTGAAGCCCGAGATGCTGGTGAAGCAGGGCGTGCGCGTTACCGGCGAGCCCGGCGCGGTCCGCTCCGTCGGCCAGCTCGACCAGTATGCTGCGATGCCCGCCTATCAAATGCCTTATCAGGCAGTCGACGCGATCAGCCAGGAGATCGACAAGTGCCGGCAGCAGATCGACGGCCTGTCGTTCGCCGACTTGTTCAACGCGATCACCAACATGCGCGGCATCCAGCCGCGGAACATGGAGGAGATCGCCAGCCGCAACGAGGAAAAGCTCACCCAACTCGGGCCGGTGATCGAGCGCGTCTCAAACGAGAAGCTTGAGATAGTCATCGACCGCACCTTCGGTATCATGGCGCGCGGCGGCCTACTGCGTCCTCCGCCTCCCTCGCTTGCCGAGCAGGAAGGCCTGCGCATCGATACCGAGTTCGTGTCGATCCTCACCCAGATGCAGCGCGCCGTCGGTACCGGCCAGATCGAGCGCGGCCTCGGTATGGCGGGCAACCTCGCCGCCGCCGCTCCGCAGGTCATGGACAACGTCGATACCGACGAAGCCCTTCGCGAATATTACGACCGCCTTGGCGTGCCGGGCCGCATTCTTCGTGACCAGGACGCAGTCGACAAGATCCGCGCCGATCGCGCGCAGCAGGAACAGCAGCAGCAGATGGCCGCGATGATGCCTGCCGTTAAGGACGGCGCTGACGCTGCGAAGCTGCTTTCCGAGACCGGCCTGCTCGGCGGTGCGGGCATTCCCGCCTTGGCGGGAGCCTGACGTGACCGAGATCAGCCGCGAAGACGCGGAGCATCTGCTGGCGCAGGCCGAGTTCCGCCGCTTCCTTTTCGCCGCGATTCAAAGCGCCGGGCTCCTGAGCCATGAAGGCCCTGCTCATGGGCCAACACAGCGTGATCTCAGCTTTGCAGAGGGGCGCCGGAGCCTGGGGTTCGAGATCCTGCTCATGATCGAGCAAGGCCAGCCTGAGGCCCTCCGCACAGGGGGCGCACTGGCCACGATCAACGCCGCGATCCGCGAGGCGATAAACCCCACCCCGAAGGAGAAGACCCATGGCAACCGCAATCAACATCGCGACACGGACCGGTACTCGAAAGAGCTGGGCGAGTGACATCGCGCTTGCTCGCGCACTTGGCATCCGCCCTACTGCTTTCGAGCGTAGTCGCGGACGCCTGCTGCGTGCGCCAGATCACGATGCCGGCACCGGCGGCGGAGAAACCCCGGCCGCGCCCGCGTCACCATCAGCCGAGACGCCCCCAGCCGCACCCGCCGGAGACACGCCGCCCGCCGAACAGCCGGCCGCGCCCGCCGCGCCGTCCGGCGAAGCGCCGCCAGCAGCGGCCGAGCCCGAAACCTCGCTGCTAGGCGGTGAGAAAAAGCCCGAGGGTGAGACGCCGCCTGCGGCGGAAACTCCGCCCGCGCTTGTCGTACCGGAGAAGTACGAGATTTCGGCCGAAGGAATCGATCTCGATCAGGCCGCGATCGACGAGGCCACGCCCGTTTTCAAGGAAATGGGCCTGACGAACGACCAGGCCAACCAACTGATGCCCGCGGCTGCGAAGTTTCGCGAAAGCGTGGCGCAGGCGACGCTGCAGCAGCTCGTCGATGCCGGTGCGAAGCAGAAGGCGGAATGGGCAGAAGCCGCGCGCGCCGATCCGGACATAGGCGGCGGCAAGTTGGAAGAGACATTGCACCTGAGCGGCAAGGCCCTCGATGCGCTCGGTTACCCTGAGGGCTCGGACTTCCGGAAGGTGCTCACCGAAACCGGCTTCGGCAATCATCCCGAGATGGTGCGCATGATGCGCAAGGTCGGGGAACTGGTTTCCGAAGACGGCTTTCCGCGCCCCGGCGCGGTGCCCGCAAGCCAAATCTCTGCCGAGAAGCGGCTTTATCCCAACGACTAAGGGGACTTCCCAATGGCCATTCTCGGCACCTCTTACTGGAACATCATCGACGTCCTGAAGGCAGGCGGCGATGGGATCGGCGATGTCGTCGAGGCCCTGACCCAGCTCACCCCCTTCATGCAGGACGCCAACGTCATCACCTGCAACAAGGGCACGAAGCACGCCTCGTCCATCCGCACCGGCCTGCCGTCGGTCTCGTGGGGCGCCCTCTATCAGGGCATCAAGCAGAGCAAGGGTAACTACACGCAGGTCGAAGACACGACCGGCTTCATCGAAGGCCTGTCGGCCGTCGACACCCGGTTGCTCAAGCTCAAGCCCGACCAGGCCGCGAAGCTGCGCCTCATGGAAGGCCAGGGCTTCCTCGAGATCATGGCGCAGACGCTCGCAAGCGCGGTCTGGTATTCGAACACGTTCATCAACGGCAAGCAGTTCCACGGCCTCGCGCCGCGTTACAACTCGCTGGCGAACCCGAACGTCATCAATGGCGGCGGCACCGGCGCGACAATGCCTCGATCTGGATGGTCACTCACGGTGACGGCCAGACTTCCGTGCTCACGCCCGAAAACATGCCGGCTGGTGTGCAGCGTGAAGACAAGGGCGAGCAGCGCGTTCTCGATGCGAACGGCGATCCCTACTACGTCAAGGAAGAGATGTTCACGCAGCACGCCGGTATCACCGTGAAGGACTGGCGCTACAACGTGCGCATCGCGAATATCGACGTGTCCGACGTGATCGCCGGAACCGTCTCGATCAATTCGCTGCTCCGCAAGGGCTATTACAAGCTCCATGGTCGCCGCGCCTACAAGATGGAGCGCGAAGGCCAGGTCAGTCCCGGCCGCACCGCCATCTACATGAACAAGACCCTGATCGAGGCGCTGGACGGCGAAGCCACCAATTCGCGCCCGGGCGTCGACAACTTTGTCCGGCTGAAGCCGATGGAGCTGTTCGGTGAAGAGGTCGAGTCCTGGCGCGGCATGCCGATCCGCGAGGACGATGCGCTGATCAACGCCGAAACCCTCGTGGCGTAAGGAGACGGATCGATGATTTACGATAACACCCTCCTGTTCAGCGATGGGCAGGCCTTCACTGCCACCGCGCCTTCGACCAACGTCGTCGATCTCGGCGTAACTGGCACTCCCTATGGCAGCAGCACTCCGCTGACCCGCGATGTGGGCATCGGCTGCGACCCGTTACCGCTGTCTGTCCGCGTGACCACGGCGTTCGCTGGCCTGACCTCTCTCCAGGTCGTAGTCCAGACTTCGGCCGACAATTCGACCTGGCTTGATGTCGAGGCGAGCCGGGCCGTACCGGTGGCCGAGCTGGTTGCCGGCTTCCAGTTCCATGTTCCCGACTACATCCCCGAGGGGGTGCGCCGCCGATACATGCGGCTGAACTATGTCGTGGTCGGGACCGGCACGGCCGGTGCGATCACCGCTGGCGCCGTCATGGCCCGCCAGACCAATCGCACCTTCGGAGGCGCATAATGAGCAAGGTGACTTACACCGCAGGCGGGCAGATCTACCTCTCCGACGAAGGCCGCATGGTCTACGACGGCGACACTTTCGAAGCCGACGCCGCCGCGCCGATCGGTGACAACTGGCTGGACGAGAAGGGGCAGGAAATCCCCGCGGACAAGAAGCGCAAGAAAGGCGATCCGTCGCGCTACTCCGCGCTTTCGGAAGCCGATGTGAAGGCGCTGGCCAGCGCCCGCAAGATCCCGACCACCGGGAAAGACAAGGCCGCACTGGTCGCCGCCCTCGCGGCGGACGACGCAGACGCCTGACGGGGAGGCCCGGGCGACTTCTCCCGCCCGGGCGACTTCTCGATGCAGCAGAGACAGAGCAACCCCTTGAACCAGTCCCGCACGCCGGCGCGGCGGACGCAGGCGATTCCCGGGCCGGTCGTGCAGGCGAGCGGTGCCGACGTAACCGGAATTCTGGCGCGACTGGCTGCGCTGGAAAGCCTTGCGACCGATCAGGCCGCACAGATCGAGGCGGCGCAGGCAGAACTGGCAGACCATGAAGCGCGCATCGCCGCGCTTGAAGCCGGGCCGACGCCCTAGCGATTCAACGCCGAATGCCGCCGCCGTAGACCCGCCGGATGGCCAGCCTTATCGAACTCTGCAACCGGTCGCTCGCCGCCGTCGCGAAAGGCCAGATCGCCAGCCTCAACGAACAGTCGATCGAAGCGGGGGAATGCGTTCGATTTGCGCAGCCGCTGCTGGACGAGATGATCGGCTGGTCGGATAACATGCCGCTTGGCCGCCGCCGCGTGGTGTTGGCCGAAGTGACGAACGATCGGCCGTCCGAATGGCTGTTCGCCTATGCCAAGCCGTCCGACATGGAAACACCGCTGGCGCTCCGGCGCCGTGAAGATCCGGCGCAGTGCCTGCCCGAGGGAGGGCCCTTCAACTTTCCGCTGCAAGACGGCTTCCCGCTGCGTTTCCTGCTTGAAGGCGACAAGCTCTACAGCAACGTTGCCACCGCCACGCTGATCTATACGGCGGCGTCGATCCAGGCGTCCGAACTGAGCGGTCTGATGCAGAAGGCCTTTGTGGACGAGCTGGCGGTTCGGATCGCCACGCCGCTCACCAAGGACCCCAAGGTTGGCGCGGCGCTGGCGAATGTGGCCGAACTATCCCGCGCCCGTGCCGTCGCCCACGAAGAGAACAAGATGCCGCAACGGCAGACCGCCTATGTCTCCGACGCTGAACTAGCGCGGATGGGGATCATGCGGTGAGCAATTTCCGCGCGGCACAGCCCAATTTCAGCAAGGGCGTTCTTGCCCCGCATCTGCATGGCCGCTTCGACGTCGATGCCTACCAGTCGGCCGTGCGCCGCGGTGTAAATGTCATGGTGCTCAAATATGGCGGCCTCGACAAGCGGCCGGGAACGCACCTGGTGGCCGAGGTGCTCGACTACAGCGAGCCGAACCGCCTGCTGCCTTTCCAGTTTTCGCTGACCCAGACCTATGCGCTGGAGATGGGGCAGGGCTACATGAGCCCCTGCGCTCTGGGTGGCCGCCTGCTTGAAACAGAACTGGCAATCGCGGCGATTTCCAATGCGGTGAATGCCCGCATCACGGCGGCTTTCCATGGCTATACGGCGGGGAACAGCGTGTACCTGACCGGGATCGCCGGAGAGCTCGGCGTGCTGCTGAATGGCCGAACGTGGAAGGTCGTTGCGGTTATCGATGCTGCGAACTTCACCATCGATGCCGACACGACAGGCCTTGCCGCGTTCACCGCCGCCGAAGGAGGCGAGACGCGCACCGCGGCGCCCGATCCCGATCCGCCCGCGCCGGTGGTCCCCGACCCTGTTCCCGATCCCACGCCGCCCATCATTGCGCCGGGCGGGGGCTCGGGCTGGGGCCGCGACAGGACGGAGATTCCATAATGGGCGTTGCCCGCGTCTATCAGGTCGGCTCGCCCTACAACGGTGTCGAGCTTGCGGAGCTCGATTTCGAGCAGACCGCGGACACCATGTACATCGCCCACATCGACCACGCGCCGGGAAAGCTCCTGCGCGAGGAGCATACCAAGTGGGAATTCGTCACCGTCACCTTCGGGCCTGCGCTGCCCGCGCCGACCGGCTGCAATGCCGTGAACACGACCCCCAACGTTGACGATCCCAACGACGGTGAGAACTTTTTCCCGCAGCCGGCGACGTACTGCGTCACCGCGATCGACGAGAACGGGCTGGAAAGCCGCGCGTCCAATGAGGACCCGGCCACCAACGACCTGACGCTGAAGCGCAACTACAACACGATCACCTGGTCAGCGGTAACGGGTGCGGATCGCTACAAGGTTTACAAGGCCGAGAATTCGCAGTTCTTCGGCTATATCGGCACCACGGACGGCCTGACCTTCCGGGACGACAATATCGGCCCCGCACTCGATCAGGCCCCGCCCGAAAGCTACAATCCGTTTGGCGCGACCCCGTCGGATTACCCCTCCACCGTGACGCTGTTCGAACACGCGGAATATGGGCTCGCACGCGCAACGTTCCGAATGGCGTGTGGACTTCGCGCTCTGCCGAACTGGAGAACATGGATCGTTCGCAGCCGCTGCGGGAGAACGATAGCCTGTCCTTCACCATCGTGGCGGGCCGGGTGAACTCCATCAACCAGCTAGTGTCCACCACCGGTCTGCTGGCCCTTTCCTCCGACTCCATTTTTACGGTGGATGGCGACGGGCAGGGCGGTATCCTGGTCGGCAATTCGCCGCCATCGCCCAAGAGGCAGATCGGCCGCGGCGCGGCGCGCACGCAGGCCATCGTCGTCGACAACGTGGTGTTCTACATCCCATCGGTCGGTTCGACGGTCCGGACGATTTTCTACTCGTTCGACGTGGACGGCCAGAAGTCTAACGACGTGTCGATCTTTTCGCCGCATTTCTTCGAAGGCTTCGACATCGTGAGCTGGTGCTATGCTCAGGAGCCGCGTTCGCTGATCTGGGCTTGCCGGTCTGACGGTGCGTTGCTCTGCTTTGCCTGGGAGCAGGAGCAGAACGTCTGGGGCTGGACGCTGTGCGAGACCGACGGGAAGTTCCTGGATTGCATCGCGATCTCGGAGAACGGCGAAGACCGCGTCTACTTCATCGTTGAGCGGCAGGTTCAGGGTGAGACGCGCCGTTTCGTGGAGCGCTTGGCGCCGCACTTGTGGAGTGATGTTTCCGACAGCGTGTACGTTGACTGCGCTGTTTCGGCCGAGTTCGACGAGCCTCGCTCAACCTTCTCAGGTCTCTGGCACCTGGAGGGGCGCACGATCTGGGGTCTGGCTGACGGCGTCGCCGTGTTCGATCTGGTGGTTGAGAACGGCAGTGTAACCCTGCCTCCCATCAAGCCGACGGCGCGAAAGGTGACTTTCGGCATCCCTTACACGGCTGAGGTGGAGACGTTGCCGCTGCGCATGAATGTGCCGGGTAGCGGCTGGAATGTCGGCCGCAGCCAGCAGCCAGGCGACGTGGTACTGACCTTGCGCAACAGCCGGTCGGTGCTAGCCGGGATCGATGATGCGAACCTGTTTCTCGTGAAGAATCGCATCGACGAAGCTTATGGCGCGCCGGACGATCTCATGACCGGAAACTACCTTGTGAGCACTGCGAACAAGGCCGCAGATGGCATTTCGTGCCTGGTGAGATCGGAGGCTCCACTGCCGCTTACCGTGCTGGGCGTTGCCGCAGACGTAGTGCTGCACGGTGCGTAGCCGGATAGCCATTGTCCCGGCGCAGCGTCGCCATATCAACACCATCGCCAACCGCCTGCGCATCATCGACCGGGAAGAGTGCGAGGCAATGGGCCGGACGGGCAAGCATGCGCTGCGCATGGGGCTTGCTGTCAGCTCCCAGTGCTGGACAGCAACGGTAGACGGCTGGCCGGAGGCGATGTTCGGTGTGGTGGTTGA
The DNA here is from genome assembly GCF_001298105.1 of Novosphingobium sp. ST904. Lineage (GTDB taxonomy): Bacteria > Pseudomonadota > Alphaproteobacteria > Sphingomonadales > Sphingomonadaceae > Novosphingobium. The sequence continues at coordinate 11,199 of NZ_LGJH01000105.1, forward strand.
AGATCTCATCGGCGGTCTCGGGACGCCGTGGTTCCTCGGCACTGACGAGGTCTACCGCCATGGGCGTGAATTGCTGAGGTTGGGGCCGACGTTCGTTGCCCGGCTATGCGATTCATCGCCGCGCCTCAGCAATCTAGTGTCGTCCCACAATGGACGCGCCATCCGTCTCTTGCAGCGGTGGGGCTTCACTGTCGGCGATGACGAAATGTGCGTGCGGGGCGTTGCTTTCCGCCGCTTCGAAAAGGGGTATTCCTGATGTGCGCGCCTGTGGCGGTCATTGCGGCTGGGGTAGCCGCAGCCGGGGCAATCTTCGGCGGGCTCGCCGCGAACGCGCAATCGCGCTTCCAGGCCAAGCTTGCCGACCGTAATGCGTCTATCGAGCGTGAAGCCGCGCAGCAGGAGATTCAGAATACCAAGGACGCTGCGCTCGATCACTATCGCAAGATCGGCCAAATGAAGGGGCAGCAGCGCGCCAGGGCCGCGGCGGCCGGTGTCGGCGTCGACTTCGGGACGGCGGCCGATGTTGTCGCCGATACCGATATGCTTGGCCGCGAGGACGTCGGCAGGATCTATAGCCAGGGCGCTCAGAACGTGCGGGGGCACGACATCGCCGCTTCGAACTACAAGAGCCAGGCCGGGGCGCGCGCCAGGCGGGGACCGCTGCACTCGTCAGCGCTGGCTTCGACGCTGGCAAATCACTTCTCAGCGGCGCCAACCAGTACAGTCAAATGAAGAGGGGCAGCTAAGTGCCTCGCGTTCCGCAGTATCAGCCCGGACAGGTCGGGCCGGTCCAGACCACGCAGCAGCGGTTTCGCGCACCCGACGGGCCCGGAGCGGCCGGCATCATCGCCGAGGGCCTGAAAGGACTGTCGGAGGTTCTGAATGTTCAGGATCGCATCGACCTCGAGAATGATGAGACGCAGAGCCGTCTTGCTGTCTCGCAGGCGCGGGGCCAGTACGCCTCGGCACTCGATCAGTTCAAGGCCTTGAAGCTTGGCGCGGCGCGCGCCGGACAGGACGGCTTCAACACTTCGCTCGACCAGATCAAGAAGGACGCCATCGGCACCGCCACGTCGCCGCGCATGCGGATGCTGATGGAGCAGCAGCTGGCCGAGGTGGACAGCGATGCGCGCCGCATGGGTGCGAGCCACGCGCTGGGCCAGCAGCAGGACGAAACGCGGCAGAGCTTCGGCATCGAGCAGGACGCGCTCATCGATGCGGCGGTGTCGTCCGACAATCCGGCTTTTCGTGATCGCAGCAGCCTTGCCCTTCGCGACAGCGTGGCGCGGCAGCTCGCCTTCGACGGTTGGGACCGGGATACGGCACCCGATGCCTATGCGATCGCCGAGAAGGCCGCCGTATCGAAGCTGCATGGCGGCGTGCTCGACCGCATGTTCTCAAGCCCCGACCCGGATCTCGACCAGGTTGGCCAGTATCTGGGCGCTTACCGCGACGAGATGACGAGCGATCTCTACACGAAGACAATGGCACGCATGCAGGGGCCGCTTCAGGATCGCATCGACGATTATCGCGCTGACCTCATCAATGCGGAACCGACGTCAGGGAACGCACCGGATGGCGCCAAGGCAGGCCCGTGGCAGAGCGTCGCGGTGAACGTCGCCAACCGCTTCGCCTCGATCCTTCGGAAGTCGCGGCCGTGATGTCCTATGAGACCGGCGGCACGTTCTCGCCGACGATCATGGGCGGGAAGGGCGGGCAGTATATGGGCTTGATCCAGTTCGGGCCGTCGGAGCGCAAGAAGTACGGCATCGACAAGGCATCGAGCCCGGAAGACTGGACAAAGGCGATCGGCGATTACCTCCAGGACCGCGGCTTCAAGCGCGGCATGGGCGTCCTCGACCTCTATTCCACGATCAATGCAGGAACTCCGGCCGGTATGAGGCAAGCGATGGCAATGGCACCTTCGCTCCCACGTCGAGAACCTGCTCGGCGCTCACAAGGAAAAGGCGAAGGGCTGGCTAGGCGGCGCTGCGGGTTTCAATAACTCGCCGCGCGAGTGGAATCGGCCCGCGATCTACCAGGCCATTGAAAAGAAGGCGGCGGCGGAGAGATGGTCTCCGGAAGCGGTGAAGCGCGTCAAGGGCGTGTGGGATCGCCGCATGACGACCGATGAGGGCCTGCTCCGATCGCAGCAGCAGCAGGCCGACGAACAGGCGAAGGCCATCGCCCTCAACGCTGGTGACAATTTCAAAGTGTCGATGATCCGGCCGGAGTGCGGAGTAACTTGAGCCCGGTTGATCTGGCACAGTACAGCGATGCCGAACGGCGGATCGGTGAGGCGAAAAAAAAGCCGCTGCCGACGCGGCTGGGAAGTCGGCGGAATGGACGCTGGAGGCGCAGGCCCGCTTCGATCCGGATGGCTTCAAGGGTGTCGATCTCAAGCGATATGTGGGCGTGATTGCCCCGGAGGCGCTCAATGGCCTGGCCACCAAACAGGCCACACTGCTTTCCAAGCCAGCGCCGACTTATGAGGAGACGTCCTTCCGCTCCAAGATATCGTCGGAGATCGAGTTCCAGGAAAAGCACAATGGCGTGAAGCTCAAGGACGAGCAGAAGGTCGCGATGTTCGATTACATCAGCGCCGGCCTTGGCCAGGTCACGCGGCAAGCCGGCAAGCTTCCAGATCAGAAGACGGTGTCGCAACTGTTCCAATCCGGAATCAAGGTGGTGCCGGGAACCGGCGGATGGTTCGGCAGCGACAAGCGGCAGTTCGAGGTGCTCACGGATGTACCCGACGATTTCCGTCAGAACTTCGTGCAGGCCTGGCGTGGTCGCGGGCAGCCGACGCAGTCGCAGATTGTGTCCGGCTATCAGCAGTGGCTGGCGGCGGGACGGCCGTGACAGGCGATTCAATGGCAGCGTGGGCCGCCATATTCCCGCGGCATGGCCGATCCTATCATCCCGTTCGACTACTATGACAGGCTGAAGCGTAGAGGAGCAGGCCAGACGGCCGATCCTGATCCGATCTCGGATACCCTCACATCGATGCGCGCCAATTCTGCACGGCGTAGTATTCTCGAATCCGGTGCACCTGACGATGTGGCCCGCGTGGAGCGGGTGGCCCGCGCTGCTGGCGAGAACCCTTCCGCTGTTGAGGGGAATATCGACCTTTACGAAAGATCGCTGAACGCAAGCCGATTCACCGCCACCGCCACGCAATACCCTGCCGTCGCTGCGTGGGCGATGGCTAATCCTCGCGGCGCGGCGATGGCTGCGGATGATTCCAAAAGTCTGGGTGCACTCGGAACCGCTTGGGACTTCGTAAGCAACATTCCTGGCCGTTTATGGCATCGCGGTCTGCCGCTCGTAGCTGGTGGACTGACGAAGACATGGAACACCATCCAGGACGCGCAGGACAGCCTGTTCTCTCCGATCGATGCGGCGGTCGATGCTGTGGACCGGGCGTTCGATATCTCTTGGATCGACGTGGAGCGCACGCGCAAGGATTTGAGGAGGCAGCGCGTAGGCGTGGCCAGCTACTGGGATGCGAAGGCGGAGGCTGGCGGCCAGACCGCGCGCGGCGGAAACAGCATCAGCGAAGGACTGCTGCAGGGCATCGACTCTCTGCCGCTGACCGCAATCGCACTGCTCACCCGCAACCCAACGATTGGCGCGACCACGATCGGTACGCAAGTCGCCGGAACATCTTATCAAGACGCCATCGCGAAAGGTGTATCGCCTGACCGCGCTGCCCGGCTGGCGTTAGCGCAGGGTGGGACCGAAGTTCTGACCGAGAGGATCCCGATGGGCACACTTCTCGAAATGACCACGCGCAAGCTTCCTTGGGGCAAGGCGTTCATTCGCGAACTGGGTCAGGAGATGACCGGTGAGCAGGTAGCGACATTCTTCCAGGATATGGCCGACTGGTCGTATTTGCCGGAGAATAGCAATAAAACCTTTGGCGATTTTCTTGCGGAGCGTCCCGAGGCGGCAGCGCAGACCGCGCTTGCGACGTTGGGAGGCACCGGCACCACGTCCGTTGCCATCGGAGCAGCGCACCGCGCGACGGACGCAACCCTGTCGGTTGGCCAGCGTCTTCACGATCGAAATCAGGCGAAGAGGGAGAAATCGTTTCTCGAACAGGCGGCGCGTGCAACGACCGAATCGAAGCTGAAACAGCGCGACCCGGAATCGTTCCGCACGCTAGTGCGCGCGCAGGCGCAGGAAGCAGGGGCGACCGCCGTGTTCATTCCTGGTGAGGCGATCCGCGCCTACAACCAGTCGGACCATTATGATCCGGATGCCGACCCGCTTGCCCAGACCGATGCCGCCGAAGCAGCCGCCACCGGCGGCGACGTCGTTATGCCGATCGAGGATTTCCTGACCGACGTCGTCGGCACCCCGGCGTGGGATGCGATCAAGGATGACGTTCGCCTTAGCCAGGGCGGCATGTCGACCCGTGAAGCCCAGACCTTCGATGAGGCGATGGAAGATATCCTCGGCCACGCTGCTGATGAACTGGCTCGGTCGGATCGCGAGGGCAGGGCGGCGCGCACGGCGCGGGACCAGCTGGTCGACCGGCTGGCCGGGATGTTCGGCGAGAGTTTCACCGCGCCGTCGCGCGCCAGTATGCCGAGATTGCCGTGCAACGCGCCCAGACCCGCGCGCAGCGGCTGGGCATGGAACTGACGCCCGACGATCTGAACGACCTGTCGATTCGCCAGATCCTGCCGGAGGGCGTGGCCGAGGCGGTCAGCGCCGATCGGTTGGACCTCGTCATCAACGCAATGCGAGCGGGCGGTTCGGTGGATTACGGAGTGGGCCCGAGCCTGCTGGAGTTCATCCGACAGCGGGGCGGGATGAACGATACCGGGGGCGATCTGGCCTCCATGGGCGTTCCAAGCCGCTACCTGACCGGGTACGATGTTCGGCAGGCCGAATTGACCGGCGGCTTGTCCGGCATGGGCGATTTCGGGATCGACAACACGCTGCGCGCCGCGATCGAGGCCGGGTATTTTCCCGACCTTGCCAATGTGGAAAATGAGCAGGGACCTTCCACGCTCGACACCCAACGCCTCCTCGACGCAATCCGCGAGGAGCTTTCCGGCGGGACCGCTCTCTATCCGGAAACCCGCACCGACGAGTTTCGCGCGCTGGCCGAGGACCTGCGGCAGACGCTGGAGGAGGCCGGGTACGCGCCGTCGAACATGACGGACGAAGAGGTGCGAGACGCGGTCGATCGCATGTCGCGCCCGGCAGAAGGTGGGCAAGCCTACGAGCAGAGCGCGCGCGGGCGAACCGTGTTTGAGCAGAATCGCCGCATCATCGAGCTTTTTCAGGGCCGCGACCTTTCCACGCCGATCCACGAGCTGGGGCATGTCTGGCTTGAGGAGCTGATGGCCGACGCGGCGCTGGAGAATGCGCCGGATCAACTCCGCAGCGACTGGGAGGCGGTGCGGAGCTGGTTTGCGCATTCCGGCCACGCCGTTTCCGAAGACGGAACGATCCCGGTGGAGGCGCACGAGCTGTTCGCTCGCGGCATCGAGCGTTACTTCATGGAGGGGAAGGCGCCGACGACCGCGCTGACCCGCATTTTCGAGAACGTCCGGCAGTGGATGCTCTCGATCTATAAGTCGGTGGCGAGCCTGCGTTCCGACATAACGCCCGAGATCCGCGAGGTCTTCGATCGCATGATCGCCTCTGATGAGGAGATCTCGGCGGCCCGCGATCGGCAGGGCATCGAGAACTTGTTCAAGGATGCCGCAGAGGCGGGCATGTCGCAGGCCGAGTTCGCAGCTTACCAAGAGAAATCGCGCGATGCGAGCGCAGCGGCGAATGCGAAGTTGCTGGAGCGGGTCTGTCGACCATCCGCCGCCGCGAGACGGAACGGTACCGCGACCAGCGGCGCGCCGTGCGGGTTGAGGAAGAAGAGCGGATCGACAACGCTCCGCTGTTCAAGGCGATGGCCGCCATGGACATGAACCGTGGTGGTAGCCGCATCAGCAAGGAATGGGTGGTCGATCGGCTGGGCCTTGATGCGCTCGACATGTTGCCGCGCCGGGTTCCGCCGATTTATGCCGAGAACGGGGTAAACCCGGAGCACATTGCGGAGATGGCGGGTTACGGCTCAGCCTCAGAGATGTTGCAGGCGCTGATCGGGGCAGAGCGCCTTCACCGCGAAGCCCGCGATAATGGCGACAAGCGCTCCATGCGCGATCGTGCGATCGAGACGGCTACCGACGCCGAGATGAACCGCCGCTATGGCGATCCGCTCAACGACGGATCTATCGAGCAGGAAGCGCTCGCCGCCGTGCAATCGGAAATGCTGGGCGAAGTTCTGTCATCGGAGATCCGCGCGCTTGGCCGCCGTTCCGGTCGCGGTCCGTTGCCGTATCAGATCGCGCGCGACTGGGCGCGGGGCAAAGTCAGGTCCGGGAAATGGATCGATGTCGCATCGCCCGGCGCGCTCGTCCGCCATGCCCGCAATGCCGCGCGGGCGGCCAAAGCCGCAGAAGCTGCGCTGGTGGCCGGCGACCATGCGGAGGCCTATCGGCAGAAGCAGTTCCAGATGCTCAATAATGCGCTCGCCGCCGAAGCCTTCGCCGCCGCCGACCAGGTCGAGGCCGTGCGAAAGCGGCTGGATGAAATTGCGGAGGCAAAGACCCGCAAGGCTGTGGATCAAGATTACCTGGAGCAGGCGCAGATGCTGCTGGAGGCTGTGGACCTCAAGCGCCGCTCGCAGATCTATGAGAAGCGCAAGGGCAGCTTTTCTGCCTGGGCTGCTGCGCGCGAAGCTGAGGGTTTCGACGTGGTCGTTCCCGAATCCTTCACTGCCACGCTGGGCCTGACCAATTGGAGCCAGATGCCGATCGATGACATCTTCATGCTCGACGAGGCGGTGAAGCAGATCATGCACCTGGGCCGCCTGAAGCAGAGCCTTGTCGAGGGCAATGAGCAGCGCGAATGGGAGGCGTTGGAGCAGGAAGCGGTCGATAGCGCAGCCAACCTGCGTGGACGCCCGCCGCAGGACCTGGCCGCGCCCGGCTGGTGGGAAAGCCTGCGGAGCAAGATCGCGGGCATCGATTCGTCCCTCCTCAAGATGGAGACCGTTTTCGACTGGCTTGACGGCGGCAATTCCAACGGCGTGTTCAACCGCGTAGTCTTCCGCCCGATCGCGGCGGCGCAGGCGCGTGAGACCGAGATGGTGAAGGACTATCAGGCCCGGATCAAAGCCCTTTTCGAGGCGGTGCCTGCGGAGATCGCTTCGCGCTGGCAAGACCGGATCACGTTGCCGTTTACCGATGTCGAGACCGGGCGGCCTATGGTGCTCAACCGGCAACAGCTTGTGGCCATGGCGCTCAACGTTGGGAACGAAGGCAATCTCCAGCGCCTGGCCGATGGCTATCGCCTTAACGGCGGCGCGCTCGTCGGTTACCTCGACCAGACGCTGACGCAGCAGGAATGGCAGTTCGTCCAGAACGTCTGGGACGAGATCGATACGTTGTGGCCGCAGATTTCCGAGATCGAGAAGCGGGTAAACGGCGTCGCGCCGGACAAGGTGAGGGCGCGAAAGTTCGTCACCACCAGCAACGGGCAGATGCGCGGCGGCTATTACCCGGCGGTCTACGATTCGACGCGCAACTACAAGGCGCAGGAGAATGCCGGGAAAGAGCGGGATCTTCTGGAGGGCGGCTATACCCGCGCCACCACGCGAGCCAGTTCGACCAAAGCGCGCGACGAACAGGTAAAGCGGCCGATCCTGCTCGACCTTGGTGTTATCAACCGCCATCTGGGCGAGGTGATCCACGACATCACGCACCGCGAGGCGGTGATCAATGCGAACCGTTTCCTATCGAGCGAGCGCGTCCGCCGCGCGGTCGATGGTGCCCTCGGCCAGGAGATCGGAAACCAGCTACGGCCGTGGGTTAAGTTCGTCGCCAACTCCTGGGCGGTGGAACGAGCCGGTAACGAAGGGTTCGGCAAGTGGCTGGGCAAGCTGCGGGCGAACACTACGGCTGTAGGTATGGGTCTGCGTGCCACTACAATGGTGACGCAGATCGCAGGATACTCAAACTCCATGGAAGTCGTGGGAGAGGCAGCCATGTCGAAGGCGCTGGCGCAGTTCGCGCGCAACCCCGCCTCCGCGATCCGGTCCGTGATGGAGCGGTCCGACGAAGTGCGCCATCGCATGGCGACGCTGGACCGCGACCTCCGGACTGAAATCGCCCGCATCTCGATGGCGAACCCGGCGACGAAAGCCGCCGCGCTGGTGCTAGATGGCAAGAAATTCTTCTTCCACGGCATCGGTTACATGGACATGGTTGTGTCCGTCCCCACGTGGATGGCCGCCTATGACAACGCTGTGAAGGCGGGCATGTCCGAGGCGGATGCGGCTTACGCTGCCGACAAGGCTGTGCGGCAGTCCCAGGGCGCCGGCGGACCGAAGGATCTTGCAGCTATCCAGCGCGGCACCGGAAAGCACGGCGAGGCGCTAAAGCTGGCGACCATGTTCTACAGCTACTTTTCGGCCCAGTATCAGCGCCAGCGCACGCTTGGCAGAGACGTGACGGGCGCGGATGGACGAAGGCTGCGCAATATGCCGCGGCTGGCCGCTCGGGGCTTCTTCCTGCTTGTCTTGCCCGCGCTGCTGACTGAGGTTCTCCGCGGCGCAGTGGGCGCGCCCGCCGGGCCGGACGAAGATGAATGGTGGTCGCAGTGGCTCATTCGCAAGCTCCTTGCAAATTCGCTTGGTCCGATTCCAATCGTCCGCGATGTGTTCGAGCCGTCATGGAATGCGGCTCGCGGCGCCGGCTGGCGCGGTACCTCCATCACGCCAGTGCAGCGAGCACTCGAAAGCCTGGTCGGGACGGCTGGCGATATCGGGAAGATCACGCGTGGCGAAGAAACCAAGCATGCTACCAAGGATATTCTGGAGACCGCGGGATATCTGACCGGGTTGGTGCCGGGGCAGGTGGCGTCAGCCACCCAGTTTCTCGTCGATGTGGGAAGCGGCGATGCGGAACCGGATGGCTTCGGAGACTGGCTGCAAGGGTTGTCTACCGGGAAAATCGAGGAGTAGGGGCGATTCAACGCCACAAGCGCAGCCCTTAACTCCTTGCCATCCTAGGCGAGGCGATAGATGGCTGTTCCGACCGACAACGCATTTTCGGGGCCGTACACTGCGAACGGCGTCACCACCGTATTCCCCTTCACCTTTACGGCACCGACTGCCAGCGAGGTGGCGGTGTTGGTCGATGGGGCGGAGGCAGATGGGTCGCTCTACACGGTCGCGCTCAACAGCGGCGCCGGCGGCTCCATTGCATTCTACACAGCGCCTGCGAGTGGGACGGTCATCATCCCCGTCCTTGATCCGTTATTCACGCAGGACCTTGAGTTCGAGAATGGTTCTGCCTGGCTCGCAGAGCCGGTGAATGAGGGGTATGACCGGTCCGCCTTGCGAGATCAGGTACTGAAGCGGGACATCGGCAGGGCGTTGAAGGCGCCAATCGGTGATGAGGGCCTGGAGTTCGGCACCGTTGGCGAAGGGCAGGTTCTTGCCAAGGTGGACGGGAAAGTTCGGGGTATCAATAACGATCCGGCCTTCGCCGAGGACGCGGCTCAGCGAGCTGCAAGCGCGCTTGCCGATACGCTGACGGCCAAAGGGGAGGCCGAGGACGCGAAGGGCGGCGCAGAGCAGGCACTGGCCAATGCGGAAACGGCAGCCGATAATTCCTCCGGCTTCGCGGACGACGCCAGGGAAGCGCGCGACGCGGCGCTGGCCACGGGCGGCATGCTGCAGAAGGCCACATATGCCGAACTGGCGGCCGTGGTCGGTACGGCAGGGCAGATCGCCTCTGTTCTTTCCAGCGATACCGGTACGCACACTGACCCTGTGGTAGGGGGGACGGTTTCGAATGCTGGGCAGTACAGCTATTCGGTGAGCCCGGCGGGCTGGCGCTGGCGCAATGCGCTGGAAAGCAAGACGCCGCGGATGCGGCGGCCTCTGCTTCGGCTTCGGCTGCTGAAGTCGAGGCGACGCTCGATGAGTTGGGGAGGCCAACGCTTGGCCTGCTGCCCAAGCAGTACAGCAATTTTTCTCCCTCAACCCAGGTAACCTTGGATCCTCGCGGATACCTCGTTGCCCAGAACAACGGTGGCGCGGTGATAGACGGCACAGGGCTGAACTACAGTGAATCCATTCGAGATCTGGAGATGCGAACTCCAAGGACCTACCCTTACATAGCGGGAACCGGAGTGCCTTCCGGCGCTGTATTAGACGCGCGTGGATATGTTTCCTCTACCTTTGGCGGGAGTAGTGATGGGAAAAGCGCGGTTGCGCTTGCAGCCGAAAAGGAGCGGCTGTCCCGGATAGCCCCCTCTTTTGCTGTAACCCCATTGTTCGTCAGTACACTGGAGATCGGAGCCGCCAGGGCAGGCGTGTCTCGGTACTTCCGAATTCCCGCAGGCGTGAACGTGCGCGGCGACGATCATGCATTCGCAGAAGCGCGGCGCAACAGCGCCAGTGACACGGGATACATCAGTCTCGCGTGGGCCAAGCGGACTGGCGGCGTGTGGGGGGCGACCACCTTGCTCGCCGACGAGGCCGGTATGGACTATCATAATCCCTGCCCGATCTACGACCAGATCACAGGGGACCTTCACTTGCTGTGGGGGGCGGTGACTGGCGGGGTCACCGAGGCAGAAGAGGCTGGCGACGCGGCCAAGGCTGGCCGGATGATGCATGTCGTCTATCGCGATGGCGCTTGGCGGAAACCTTCCAACAACGCAGTGCTGACCTTGCCGTTCAAGGCATCAGATTGCGATGAGGTCTTGCAGGGTCGCAAGGCTGCCTGGAACCTTTTCTACTCCGGCCCCGGAACAGGCATTTGCATGTCGGACGGCTTTCTGATTGCGCCCGGTTGGGTGCGCGGCGCGGACGGCCTGTCATACAGTATCGCGCTTCGGTACGATCGAATGTCCCGCTCCTGGAGCGCAGGTGGCGCTGTCCCTTACCCATCGGGTGTCGTGAACCTCAATGAGGCCACCGTGGCCGAAAATGACGATGGGAGCCTGCGGATCAACTGCCGAACCACGACGGGGGGCGGCCGGGTAATTGCCACGTCTTTCGATCAAGGGCGAAGCTGGATTGGCGGTTACCGGGACACGACCTATCCCACTCCTGCGGTGTTCGAAAGCCTGTTGCGCTTGTCGTTGCCGGGCGATGGAAAGGCGGGCCGAGGGCTCTACTACAACGTTGCCGATCCGAATGAGCGACAGAACGCGACGATCCGTTTTTCGCTGGATGGCTTCAAGTCATATGCCGCGTCGCGGCTGATCTATCCGACGCTGACCGAAGACGTGACCACCGATTTCGAAGGCGTTCCGTTGGCTGCACCGGTCTCACTCACTCACCGCACCGATTACGGGGTCATGTGGAGCACAGGTCCCGGGAAGACTGGGCTTCTGATCGAAGCGCAGGTCGTCCGCAAAGATGGGACCGTGGGGCAATACTTCGTGTTGCTCTTTATCGAATTCAATGACGCTTGGGTTTTGGAGTACTCCTGATGATCGTTTATCCTTATCCGAACTTGCTCCCTGACGTTGACGCTAACGGCAATCCCAAGGTTCACTTTCTCAATGTCGGCTCCTATTCGGCGCCTGGTGTTGCGACACTGCGAGCGGCTATTGCTGCAGGCGTTAACTTCGATCGCGACGCCACGCTGGAAATGCTGGATGACTATGGAGCTGCCTCGGCTGCGTTGAAGGCGGCATTGCTGACCTGGGTGCGTCCTGCTTTCGTCAACGCGGATGGATCCAGCCTGATCTCGACGGCATATGGTGTAGATGGGGGAGGGGCTCTCTCATACGTCACGGAAAAGCCGCTTCAGCGATCGCTTGGCAGCGGTCGCAAAGTGTTCGATTTCTGGAATGGCGGGGACGCAAGCCTTGACCAGGCGAGCGTCCGGCGGGCTCAGACAGTAAGTGGTGCCGGCTTGACTATTGCCGTTTCCGGCAGTCTCAGGGTGCAGTTGGCGCTCTGGAAGTGCCTCTTCAACAGCTGAGCAATACATCCACGGGGTACAGTGTTCTTGCGCTTCAGCGCTCGGATACAGGGATGATTACCCTGGTTGGCAAACGCGCGAATGCGGATGCGTCGATCACTCTATCGACGACCACCCCATGGCCAACGTCTGATGAGTCGATCGTCATCGGGACGATGAACCTGAACGCCAGTGGGACTGACGCGCTTACGCTCAATCTCTATCTGGCCGGGAAGACTGGCGCAGCGACGAAGCTGACGGGAACACAAAGCGGTGCGCTGACAGCCGGCTCTGTAGCGATCACTGGTCACTTCTCTGTCGGCAATGTCGCCGCTGCTGCCGTTGCTTCGAGGTGGAAAGGGACCGTCGCTGAAGCCTTGATGCTCACTGCCTCGCTCGATGGAACGAACGATGCGCTCCGCGCCGAAGCCGTAGCATTGATGCAGAAGCAGCTCGCACGCTGAGATAGGATTGACGCGGATCATGGCGAATATCCTCGAAGCATTTGGCGGTTGGGCCGCCGGTGGGTTCGGTGCCGGCGGCGGGTTCTTTGCTGTGAAGTGGCTGCTGGAATTCATCGCCGGGCGGACGGACGCGCGGGAGGCTGCGCTGGACCAGGACACGCGCTTCGTGATCGAGAACCTGAAGGCCGAGGTGGCCCGCTTGTTCGACCGCGTGACCACGCTGGAAACCGAAGTGGCGGAATGCCGGCAGGCGCACGCGAACGCCGAAGCGAAAGTGATCCAGTTGCTCGCCCAGCGGCAGGGCCTCGGCGAAGCGCGGGAACACGCACAACTGATCGTCTCGGCCGAGCGGGTCGCGGCGCGGCAACAGGGGAACTGAGATGGACGTTCGCAAGCCGATTTTCGATGCCGTGCGCGGTGCGGCGCCGAAGGGCCTTTTTAATGATGCCGGCAATGTGCTGTCGTTGGACAACCTGCTGGATGCGTTCGGCGTGGCGCGGCCGGTTGCGACCGAGCTGCGCACTAGCGCGGCCGGCATCGCCCTGATGCACAAGTGGGAGGGCTGCGCGCGCAAGCGCAGCGATGGCCAGTTCGAGGCCTATCCCGATCCCGGAAGCAAGGATGGCAAGCCCTGGACGATCGGTTGGGGTTCCACCGGCAGCGATATCGGCCCGGGCACGGTATGGTCGCAGGCGCAGTGCGATGCGCGGTTCGTGAACGACTTGGTGCGGTACGAAACGGAAGTGCGCGCGGCGATCGGCAGTTCGCCCACCACGCAGGCGCAGTTCGATGCGCTGGTTTCGTTCCACTACAACACCGGCGCGATCGGCAAGGCCACGCTGACGAAGCGCCACGTCGCCGGTGACTATGCCGGGGCGGCGGCCGAGTTCGGCAAGTGGATCTACAACGACGGTGCGGTGATGGAGGGGCTGAGGCGCCGCCGCGCGGATGAGGCGGCGCTTTATGCCGGGTGTGCGGCGTGAGCTGGACCAATGCCCTTCGCGGTGCTGGCGGCCAGATCGAGCTCAACCGCGTGGTCGGCTTCATCGGGGGCATGGCCTACATTGCCGGCGCCCATGTGTTCATCGCCTGGGACATGCTGGCGCACCAGCGCGAATTCGACCTAGCCGGATACTGCACGCTGTTCCCGGCCGGGCTGGCGATCGTCGCCGGCGGTACGGCGGTGGCGGTGGCGGTGAAGGATCGCAACGTTGCCACCGCGCGC
>NZ_LGJH01000104.1 GCF_001298105.1 Novosphingobium sp. ST904
CCCACGGCTGGGGGCTGGCCGAGGTTCGAACCGCACGGGCATGGTCGCTGCTGCACAGGCTTCCCTGGCTGGGCCAGCTTGGGGTCGCGCCGCTTCGGCCTGGTGACCATTCCCGACAGCGTGAGCGAAACTGATTCTTGCCGGCGATGACGACCTTGCCGGGCGCCGCGCGGTCAACCGCGCGTCGGTGGCCTATGCCAAGCGGGCGGTTGATCCGCACGGACTTCCCATCGGGGGCCAAGGACTGGGCGGGGCGGCTCGCGGCAATGAAGAGAGGAGGGGGAGGAGAGGGGTGAGCTGCCGGTGGGGCAGCCAAGCCCAGGAGACCTCCATGCGCGACCTACTCGATTTCCGGCCGTTACCGATGCCCCGGCGGCGCGGCACATTGCTCAACTGCTGGGCGGCAGGGCAAACATCACCCGCCGCGACCTCAACGAGGCAATGACCTTGGCTTTCGGCGGCAGCGACGCCGACGGCCACTGGACCCAGCGCGACAGCTTCGAGATGCTCGAGCACGCGCTTGCCCTCCATCTTTCGCGTAGCGGCCATGGGCTTGGGTCGCTGAGCGATCTTGCAGCCCTGTCCGGCCTGATGGGACGCTTGCCCACGCAGACGGTGCGCAGCGAAGAGCAGATCGATCTCCAGCAGTTTTCGACCCCCGCCGATATTGCGGGCCTGGCGGTCTTGCTCGCCGCGATTGGTCCTGAGGACATTGTCCTGGAGCCCAGCGCGGGCAATGGCCTACTGATCGCGCAAGTTGGGCCATGTGCAGGCCTTCAGCTCAATGAGATCGACGACCGCCGCCGCGAACGCCTCGCGCATGTCTTTCCCGGCGCGGCGATCAGCGGCCACGACGGCGCGGCCCTTGTCAGCCTTCATGCCGGCCTCCCAAAGCCAAGCGTCGTCCTGATGAACCCGCCCTTCGCGCGCAGCCTTGGGCGCGGCGCGGACTCGCTTGCCGCGCTGCGGCACCTCCAGGCGGCGATCAAGCGGGTGTGCGCCGGAGGCCGCGTGGTTGCAGTCATGCCCGACTGGTTCGCTGCCAATACGCGTCTCAATGCGGCTTACGCGACGATCCTTGCCGGTTGCACCGTAGAGCGGTCGCTGCGGCTCGAAAGCTGCTACCGCAAGCACGGCACCGAGATCGCCGTGCGGCTTTACGTAATCGACAAGGTCCCGGGCGATATCACGCCGACCATAGTGCACTGCAATGAGGTGGCGCACTGCATCGAGAGCGTGACCATCCCGCCCCGGTGCAGGGATGCGCATGGCGCGGCGGAGGAGGGCGCCGCTCGGACACCAGTGTCGAGCAGCCGTCCAGCCATGTTCGGCGCCGCGCGCAAGGCCAAGGTCGTAGCGCCGCGGCCCTATCACGCGCCTACGCGCAATGCCGTGCTTCCGGTCGCTTACACCACACTCGAAAGCCCGGCCCCGCTTGCCGAACAGGTCGGCGTCTATCTGCCCTACCGGCCGAGCCGGATCGTCTTCGATGTCGCCGCGAGCATCCGACCGCCCTCGTCGAATCCGTCGCCATGGGTTCGATCCCGGCGCCGATCCCCAGCCACATCCCGCATCTTCCAGAGCGCACGGTGACCGATCGGCTGCTTTCCTCCTCGCAGCTCGAAACGGTGGTCTACGCAGGCCATGCCTGGTCGCAGATGCTGCCCGGCAAGTTCGTCCCGGAAAAGGAAGGGGTTGGGCTCAAGCTTGATCCCGAGGGCAGGGCTTATCGCAAGGGCTTCTTCCTCGGCGACGGCACCGGTGCGGGCAAAGGGCGACAGATCGCGGCGTGTATCCTCGACAACCGCCTGCAGGGGCGCCGCCGGCACATCTTCGTCACCAAGAATGAGCCACTGCTCGAAGATATCCGGCGCGATGTGACGGCACTGGCCGGCCTCTCGGCCGACGTGCAACCGCTCTCCAACTGGAAGATCGATCAGCCGATCCAGCTGGAGGAAGGCATTCTCTTCGTCACCTATCCGACGCTGCGCTCGCAGCGCGCGGAGCATTCACGGCTCCAGCAGATCATCGACTGGGCCGGCCCCGACTTCGACGGGGTGATTGCATTCGACGAGGCCCATGAGATGGGCGGTGTCGCCGGCGGCGAGGGTGCGCTGGGCGTCAAGGAAGGATCGCAGCAGGGCATTTGCGGCGTACTCCTCCAGAACCATCTACCCGATGCGCGCGTACTCTATGCGTCCGCTACGGGCGCTTCCGACGTCAACAATCTCGCTTATGCGGTTCGCCTCGGTCTGTGGGGGCCGGAGACGGCGTTCGCCGACCGCGCCGCGTTCATTTCCAGCATCCGCCAGGGCGGGATTGCAGCGATGGAACTGGTCGCCCGGGATTTGAAGGCGCTCGGGCTCTATACTTCGCGGGCGCTAAGCTTCGCCGGGGTCGAATACGAAGTGCTGCGCCACGAGCTGACGCCGATCCAGATCGAGATCTACGACTCCTATTGCGCGGCCTGGCAAGTCATCAACACCAACCTAGAGGCCGCTCTGGAGGCGACCAATGTCGTCGATGCCTTCGAAGGGCGCACGCTCAACAGCGGTGCCAAGGCAGCGGCGCGCTCGCGTCTCGAAGGAACCCGCCAGCGCTTCTTCGGCCAGGTGCTCCTCTCGATGAAACTGCCCACGGTGATCGCCGCGATCGCCCGGCACCTCGAGGCCGAGCAGTCGGTGGTGGTCCAGCTCGTCACCACGGCCGAAGCGATTCTCGATCGGCGGCTATCGCAGATGTCGGCGGAGGAGCGCGCGGATCCCCAGATCGAGCTTTCTCCGACCGACCAGATCGTCGACTACCTGATGCGCGCCTTTCCCACCCGGCAGATGGAAGTCTTCACCGACGATAGCGGCAATCCCTTCTCGCGGCCGATGAGCGATGCAGACGGGCATCCGGTCCATAACCCCGAAGCGATCGCGGCGCGCGACAGCCTGCTCGAGCATCTCTGCGCGCTGCCGCCGATCAAGTCGGGGCTCGACGCGCTGATCGAGCATTTCGGGGCCGACCGGGTTGCCGAAGTGACCGGGCGCTCGAAACGGCTCGTTACAACCGGGGACGGGCGCCAGAAGGTCGAAACGCGCACACCGCGCACCAGCCAGGCCGAGGCCGGCGCCTTCATGGACGGGACCAAGAGGGTCCTGGTCTTTTCCGATGCCGGCGGCACGGGCCGCTCCTATCACGCCAGCCTCGGCGCCGCGAACCGTCAACAGCGCGTGCACTTCCTGCTCGAACCGGGATGGCGCGCCGACCGGGCCATTCAAGGGCTCGGGCGAACGCACCGCACCCATCAAGCATCGACGCCGTTGTTCCGCCCGGTCACGACCAACTGCAAGGGCGAGTTGCGCTTTACCTCGACGATTGCCCGCCGGCTCGACAGCTTGGGCGCCCTGACGCGCGGGCAGCGCCAAACCGGAGGGCAGGGCTTGTTCGATCCCGCCGACAATCTCGAAAGCGATTATGCCCGTGATGCGCTGGTGTCCTGGTTCCATCTGCTCAACGATGGCAAGCTCAAGAGCACGACGATTGGCGAGTTCACATCGCTCACCGGCCTCGAAATCTTCGATAGCGACGGCGTCCTGAAGGACGAGCTGCCGCCGATCCAGCGCTGGCTCAATCGCCTGCTCGCTCTTCCGATCGCGCTGCAGAACCGGATCTTCGAGGAATTCCTCGCGCTTGTCGAAACCCGGGTTGCTGCCGCGCGCGAGGCCGGAACGCACGATGTCGGTGTCGAGACCATCACGGCCGATACCGCGAGAGTGGTCGACGACGTCGTGCTGCGGACCGATCCCAATTCGGGCGCGACGACGCACCTGTTGACGATCGAGATTGCGCGCCGGAAGACGCCGATCTCGCTGGAACGTATCCTCGAGGCTGCCCGGTGGGCCGACAAGCCGGCCTTCGTTATCAATGCTCGCTCGGGCAAGCCCGCACTGCGCTCGCGCGCCCGTTCGTGGATGGGCGAAGAGGGCGAGCCGATCCCGCGCGTCGAACTGCAGCGTCCATGTCGCCGCGAATTCATGCGGGAGGACAGTCTTGCCGAAAGCGCCTGTGAGGAAGTCGACGAGGCGGCGTTTGCCGCGGCTTGGGCGAGCGAAGCAGCCGAGGCCGCGCAGCAGCTCGAAACCCAGACGATCCGTCTCGCGACCGGGCTCCTTCTGCCGATCTGGTCGGCGCTGCCGTCCGATCATCTCGCCGTCAACCGCGTGGTCGACAAGCACGGCAACAGCTGGCTTGGCCGCCTCGTGTTCGACCAGCACGTCGTCGGGCTCTATACCAAGCTGGGCCTCGCGCGCAGCGAAGAGATGCCCGTGGATGCGATCGCGGCTTCGGTGTTGTCGGGGCGCACCGTCCAGGTCAGCCATCCCTTTGAAATGACCTTCGGCGCTCGATCGTGAACGGCAAGCACCGGGTGGAAATCGTCGATGCACCCGCCGGGCGGCTCCCGTGGCTCAAGAGCCTGGGCTGCTTCACCGAGATCATCCAGTACCGCACGCGGGTCTTCGTGCCCGCGAACGGCGCCGAGACCGTCATCGGTGCGATATTGAAAGCGGCGTAACTTTGGGGTGCCGAGCTTACCGAACTTGACGAACTTTACGAGAATGGATAGTTTGCAGCCATGAGCCAGCCCCAAACCCGCCGCGAAGGACCTACCCGCAAGTCGGGCAACTGGATGATGCGCAACCCGAGCACCGGACAGTTTGTCAGCGTTGCCCATGGTTCGAGCAAGGCCATCGCGATGCCCAAGGAAATCGGCCGCGCCTTGTCGATCCCGACCGACGCGCTCGAAGTCGTCATCGAGGCGCTGCGAGCCGCGACGGCAAGAAGCCGCAGCGATGGCACGGCGCTCCAGTTCACCGTCGAGGTCAAGCCCAATGGCAAGCCGCGTATCGTCGATACGGCGGCGGAACCGGTCGGTAAACCGGCGAGCGAGACCGATGCCGAACTCGAGGCGGCGCTCGCCGCGGCGCGGGCACGCGGCCGCGACCGTGTGGCCGAAATCCTGGCCGGCCCCGACATGCTCAGCGCCGAGGATTTTGCCAAGCACCTGGGAACCACCCGCGCGACGATCAACACCAAGCGCGTGGGCAAGCAGGTTCTGGGGCTGCAGGGCGCGACGCGCGGCTATCGCTATCCCGACTGGCAGATCGGCGAAGACGGCGGCCTTTCGCGGCTTTGCCTGCCCTGTTTGCAGTCTTGGGCGACAGTCCCTGGGCGGTCTACCGCTTCCTCGTGCAGGAGCATGGCGAGCTGGGCGGCTTCACTGGCGCCGAAGCGCTGCGCCGCGGGCAGGACGGCGAAGTGCTCGAAGCGGCGGAGAGCGTTGCGCGCGCTTTTGCCTGAATGTCGGCCCGAATGTCGGATTATCCAACGCCAGCCTTTGCGCGGGTCGACCTCGACCTCGCGACCATTCCTGCAGGGGAAGTCTACCAGCGCATCTTTCTTTCACGCTTTCCCGATCCCCTAGGGTTCGGGAAGACGCCGAGCCGTTTCAGCGATCCGAGGCGCCGTATCGCGGCCAACCGCTTCGGAGTGCTCTACCTCGGCTCGTCGCTCAAGGTCTGCTTCCTCGAAGCCACGCTGCGCGATCGACGCAATGGGCAAGTCGGCGACTATCCGATCGAAGAGGTCGAATTGCGCGAGCGTGTGGTTGCCCATATCACATCGACCCGCCCGCTCACGCTTGTCGATTTGCGGCACGATGGTCCGGTGCGCATGGGCATCCCGACCGATGTCGTGCGCGCGTCCTCGCAGACGCTTTCGCGGGGCTGGTCGCTCGCTCTTCACGATCATCCCGCCAAAGTCGACGGGATCATCTACCCGTCGCGCCTCAACGACGAGGTCAACCTCGCCATCTACGAGCGGGCGGTGCCGGCCCTGCGGTCGGTTCACAAGTCGCCTTTGATTTTGGCACCAGGTTTCGCCTCGGTACTGAACGATCTCAAGGTTGCTCTGGTCTAGTAAACCGAGGTTATGCTTTGCAGCATTCGTTCGCTTTAATCACTATCGGTTATGGGCGATGAGCAGATACGACTGCGTAACAGGGCAAAAAACGACCGGTGCGCGCAGGATAAGCCTTTACATGCCACGCGATAGGGCGAAAGTGCAGTTCCTACCGTGACCCGTTGAGGAAAATTCCACATGTCGCAAGCCGAGCAACCGGAACTGGCCCGTCTCACAGTCGAACTGCTGAGCGCCTATGTCGCTAACAACACTGTTGCGAGCGGTGATCTTGCCGGACTGATCGAGGCGACGCGCGCAGCGCTTGCCGGCGAAAGGCAAGCCGGCGGCGAGCCGGCCCCAGAATTCGTTCCGGCTGTATCGGTTGAGGCAAGCCTTGCGTCGCGCGATCACATCGTAAGTCTCATCGATGGCAAACCTTACAGGGCTTTGAAGCGCCACCTCACCAACAACGGGCTGACGCCTGAAGAATACAAGGCGCGGTATGGTCTTCCGGCCAACTACCCGATGGTTGCGCCCAGCTATTCAGAACAACGCAGCAGTGTTGCCAAAAAGATGGGTTTGGGGGGATCTGCGGACAAGAGCTCGGCAGCGCGTGCAGCCGCCAAGACCTCTGCCAAGGCGTCGGTCCCGGCTGCCGAAGTTGAAGTAGCAACCAAGCCCGCCGCGAAGGTAGCAATGGTCAAGGCGAAAGCGCCCAAGGTCGCTAAAGCACCCGCTACAGCACCTGCAAAGGCGCCGAAAAAAGCTCCTGAGCCCCAGGCGAAAGATCAAGGCTCGAGCGCGGTAGCGCCTGTTGTCGAGGCGAAGCCAGCACGCAAGGCGGCTCGCACGAAGTCTGTGCCGCCCGTCACAGTCGCCAGCAATGCTCCCACCTCGACCGAGACACCGGCTGTAGCTGCCAAGGCCGCGAAGCCGGTGAGCGCTACTGGCAAGGCAACTAAGGCCAAGGCTGCAGGCACGAAGCACGCGTCGGTCAAAACGCCTGTAGCGGCGGGCAAAGTCGCCTCGGTGAAGGCGAACTCTGTAGAAAATTCCGAGACAGCCGCTCCGGCCGTGAAGACTGACGCGCAGGCAGTGGCGCACGCTGCTCCAGCGCCCTCGGCAAAGCCCGCACGCAAGATGGCGCGCCCCAAGTCGGCAGCGCCGGCGGCTGCCAAGAGTGATGTGCCGGCTCCGAAGGCCGGTTCCGAGAGCTCGGGCAAGGATCGCAAGAAACTGGGACTGCGTTTCGTTTCGCGCGCTCTTGAGGGCGAGGCCAGTGAAGCCGCGGCTACCAAGGTTAAGGGCAAGGCCGGTGCCAGCAACAAGGCTGCCGTCAAGAAGGCTCCGAAGGCTCCTAAAGCCGAGAAGGCGCCCGTAGCAGAGCTGGCCGTCAAGGATGTGCCGGTCAAGGCCGAGCAGCCGGCAGCCGCCGACACCTGACCTGCGGCGAGGGTCACTGCCGGCGGGTCCCGCTGACGATTCCTCAATGATAGATGCGGCGGCCATCCGATGGCCCGCCGTTTTTATTTGGGCGGTGTGCGGGGGGAAGCGCCCGCGCGGGTCCAGGATGCCGGCTGCGGGCGCGGGCGATGGCCCTAGCATCAGAGCGGCCGGGGAATGAGAGCGGGAGAGGGATGGGATTTGGTGTCCGGGAATTGGCCGGACGCCAGAAGAAGGTGAAATCCCATGATCCAGACCGTGAAACTCGCCAAGCTGGTGGCCTCCGAGATCAATGTGCGCAAAGCCGCGACGACCTCATCGAACAGTTCGCCGCCGATATTTCCGCGCGCGGCATCCTCCAGAACCTCATCGTCACCTCGGTGAAGAAGCCGCGCGGCGCCTTCGCCGTGATTGCCGGTAGCCGGCGTCACCGCGCGCTCCTGCTCTTGGCCGAACGCGGCGAGATCGATGCCGTGACCTACGATGTGCCGGTACTTTTGCTCAATGGCGACGAGAGCCAGTTGTCCGAGGCCTCGCTTGCGGAAAATTTCCATCATCTCGCCATGTCGCCGGCGGACGAATGCCGGGCGTTCCAGCACTTTCTGGGACAGAACGGCGATATCGATGCGGTCGCCAAGCGCTTCGGTATTACCCGCCGTTTCGTGGAAGGCCGTCTGCGCCTTGCGAACCTCGCCGAGCCGATCTTCGAGGCCCTCGCCGCTGGCCGGCTCACGCTCGACATGGCCAAGGCCTATGCCTCGACCGAAAGCCATGAGCGCCAGATGATGGTCTGGAACAGCCATGGCACATATGGGCACTATGGCGCCGATACCATTCGCCGCGTCATCGCCAACGAGAGCATGAAATGGAGCGAGCCGATCGCGCGACTTGTCGGCGAGGACGCTTATGTGGCGGCCGGCGGCGCGATCGACCGCGACCTCTTCAGCGAGGACGGCGACCGCTGGATCAATCCCGAGATCGCGCAAAATCTCGCCGCGGCGCTGATGGAAGCCGAAGCCAGGCGCATCGGCGAGGAACGCGGCCTGGCCTGGATCCGTCCGGTCGCCGGAACCTCGACCTGGGATGCGGCGCGCGGCCTTCACCGGGTCAGCCTGCCGACCGAGCCGCTCTCCGAGGCCGAGTTCGCGCGCATCGGCGAAATCGAGGATCGCATCGCCGTGATCCAGACCGAAATGGCGGACGAGGAACTTTCCGACGAGGCTTACGAGGCCCTCGATGCCGAAAACGACTTCCTGGCCGATGAGCTGGCAGCGATCAGCCATCACCGCCCAGCGATCCTGCCCCCCGAGATCGCGCCGCGCGTTGGGTTGTTTCTCACGCTTTCGCGCGAGGGCGCGATGGAACTCGACGAAACCTACTACAGCGAAACGCCGCTCCGCGTGACGATGGTCGATCCCGAGGAGGTCGAAGGCGACGAAGCCGGCGAGCTTGGCCCGGACGATGACGCAGGCGCCCAGGATGGCGATGCGCCTGACGAGCAGACCGGCGGCGAGGCCGATGGCGAGAACACCGCTCGCGCTCCGCGCGCGCCGACCTTCCGGATCGAGGAAGGGGCGGCCACGACCGCCTCGGGTAAGTCCGCCGAAGTCGATCCTGATGCGGCAGCCCCGGGCGGCGCCGCGTTCAGCAAAGTGCTGTCCGATCAGCTCGCGGTGCAGCGCCGCGACGTCCTGGGCGCAGCGATCGTTGCTAGCCCTGCTCTTGCTCTCGACTACCTGCTCTTTGTCATGGCCGACGAGCGCTCGGGCCAGTGGTTCGAAAGCGGCACGAGCATCCGGGCATCGCGGCCGCAGGACCCGGGGCTTGCCGAAAACATGCCGGCCTCGCGGGCGAGAGACTACCTTGCCGAAGTGCGCGAGGGTCTCGACGCGGCCTGGACCGAGGACGACACGAAGATCGGCCGGTTCGATGCCTTCCGCGCGCTCGACGACGAAGCCAAGGCGGCCTGGCTCGCCTGGGTGGTCGCGACTTCGTTCGAGGCCAAGGAAAGCGGCGCGACCCGCCAGAACGCCCTGCAGAATCGCCTGGCGACGATCCTCGAAATCGACGTGGCGAGCTGGTGGCGCCCGACTTCGGAAAACTTCTTCGACCGGGTTTCGAAGAGCGCGCTGATTTCGTTGCTCGACGACGTCGGCGGCCCGGCGCTCTCTGGACGCCATGCTAGCCAGAAGAAGGGCGATATTTCGGCATCGTGCGAGAAGCTCTTCGCGGGCGATGTCGTCATCGAGGAGGAGATCAAGCAGAAGGCGCTCGCCTGGGTGCCCGCCGCCATGCAGTTCGCGCAGAGCGCCCCCGAAGACCCCGAAGCCGAGGACGATTTGGCGAGCCTGATTGAGGACGCACTGGATGGCGCCGGCGATGGTCCGGATGATGGCGAGACGGGCGATGGCGGGGAAGACCTCGATATCGATGGAAACGATGCTGGCATCGGTGAGTCTGATGGCGGCGACGAATCTCCGCATGTCTTCGGCGACGACGATGCGCTGAGCGAATGGTCCGAGGCCGCCGAGTAGGACCCCTGAACTGATTTGAGCAGGCTGCCGGCGTCGATCCGCGATGCCGGCAGCATCGTCTGCGCGCCTCAGGCGCCGCCAGCCAGCACCAGGATTTCAGCCATGACGTCCTTCCCGCAGTCTTCGCGCGACATTGCCCGCGAGGTCACCAAGATCATCATTTCGCGCCTCGAGGCAGGGACCGCGCCGTGGCGGCGCTGCTGGTCCCTGACTGGTGAAGGCGGACGTCCGCTGCGCCACGAAGGCACGCCCTATAGCGGCATCAATTGCCTCTGGCTCTGGTCGATCGCCGATATGCGCGGCTACCGCAGCCGCTACTGGATGACCGCACGCCAGGCCGCGGAACTGGGCGGCCATGTCCGGCGGGATGCCCGCCCGACGATGTCGATCTACGCGTCGACCTTCCGCAAGGCCGGGCAGCCGAACCTTCTCGGCGAGACGGCAGTCCGCTTCATCCGCTTCCTGCGCCACTACGTGATCTACAATGCCGAGGAGATCGAGGGCCTCCCGCGCTACTTCTATCCGCGCGACATTGCGCCGACGCCGGCGTTGCTTTCCGAACGGCAGGAGGCGATCGATGCCTTCTTCGCGCCGATCCCCGCCGAAATCCGTCATGGCGGCGACGAGGCCTATTTCCACCCGCTGCGCGACTATGTGCAGCTTCCAAGTCCCGGCAGCTTTCGCAGCGGTGACGGCTATGCCTCGGTAAAAGCGCACGAGCTGGCGCATTGGAGCGGCGGCAGGGCCCGGCTCGACCGGACGTTCGGCAAGCGGTTTGGCGATGCGGCTTACTGCGTCGAGGAACTTGTCGCCGAATGCACCAGCGCGGCGATCTGCGCCGAACTGGGCCTGCCGAGCGAGCTTCACGACAGCCACGCGAGCTACATTGGCGAGTGGCTTGAGGTGCTGCGCACGGACCACACAGCGATCTTCACCGCCGCCGCCAAGGCCGAGCAGGCCTTCCACTTTCTGCGCGCTTTCAGCCAGCCCGGTCCCCCGCCGGGCAAGGGCGCCGAGCGCGTGCACTGATCTTGCCCCAACAGACAGGGAGACATCGCCATGGGCTGGCTCTTCATGCACCATTGTCACATGGGCGGGCACAAGACCGCCAAGGCCTACCTCGATGCCCAGTTCACCTATTCGCATATCGGCGAGGATGGTTCTGTTCGCGGACTGCGCGTGCTCGCATCGGCCTGCCCCGGCAACCGAGTCTGGTACGCGGCCGCACAAGTTCTCGAAAATGATGTGCCGGGCGAAGTCTTCGCCATCGTCTGTCTCGTGCGCTGGGACCCGCGCAGTACCGACGGGCACCAGTTCGGCTACAAGGACATGACCGAAACCATGGGCCCCTATGAGGACGGCTGTCCGGCGAGGATCCTCGACATGCTGTCGCCGACCACCAACGCGCATGCGCACGACTGGCGCCGCCGTTGCCGGGCCAATCTGCAGCGCCGATCGCGCAAGATCGTCGATGGTATGCGTATCAAGCTCGCGCGCGCGCTGAGTTTCACCGACGGCCACCATGGCGACACGTTTATCGTCGTGAAGCGCGGGGCGATGATCACCTTTCGCCCCGAGGGCGGGCGCGGCCACTACCGCATCCGGCGCTTTCGCGAGCTCGATTGGTCGGTCGTTCCAGAAACCCGAGTGCATCGCACCATCTTCGCCGCGGCGCCCGGGCCGGGCTCCTCGCAGCCATGACGATCGAGATCGTCGTCGGATTGCCCCACTTGATCGAATTCCCTGAAGGAAGTGTGTCCCATGCCGGATTCGTCGCCCAGTCCCGGGTTGCCGCTCGCGCCTTTGCTGCTTGCACGCTACCGCATCGATGTTGCCGAGCGGTGGCTCACCAAGCCACGTCCGCCTTTCGATCCTCCCGACCATGAGATCGAATATTACGACATCGCCGTCGCCCTCGAGCTGGCGCTCAAGGCCTGGCTCGCGCTCAACGGGCATAGCGACGAGTGGCTGCGCCGGCATGTCGGCCATGATCTCGCCAAGGCGCGGACCTTGTGCGCGGCATTCGGCCTCCAACTACCCCCGGTGATCGGGCCGGTCCTGCTGCTGATCCACCCCTTCTACATGGAGGGCGGTTTCCGCCGCCCGAACAAGATCGAATGGCCAGAAGCTCACTTGCGCAATGTGCGTCTGCCGCTGCGGGTGTTCTTCGGTTTCATCGAGGCCGGGATCGCTCGCGCCGAGGCCGAGCAGGCAAGCGCTGAACACCACTCCCAGCAATCATCGCCAGCGAGAAAGGACCCGCGATGAGTAATCTTGCCGTTATGCCCTCTGTGAGCTCGCAGCCACCGACCGTGTCGCCGCGCAATGCCGTGCCGATCGGTCGCCACATGCATGGGCTGCTCGAACTCGATCTCGACAAGGTCCTTGCCGGCCGCATGCTGCTCCAGGGCGGCTCGGGCGCGGGCAAGAGCCGGACCATGCGCCGGATCGTCGAGGAGGCCTTCGATTACGTCCAGACCATGATCGTCGATCCCGAAGGAGAGTTCGGCAATCTTGCCGAGCACATCGGAGCCACCACGCTCAAGGCCGGCGAGATCGCCGCCGATGGTCTCACCGCCGCAGCCATGCGCGCGCGGCATCACCGCATCGCACTCCATCTCGATCTTACCGACCTCGATCCCGAGCAGCGCATCGTCAAGGCCTCGGCCTTCTTCGCCGGGCTCATCAGTGCGCCGCGCGAGGACTGGAAGCACACCGTGCTGGTCGCCATCGACGAGGGCCATCTCCTCGCGCCGCACCTGGCGGGTTCCGCACGCGATGCCGAGACGCGCCGCCTCGGGGTCGCGACGCTCACCGATTTGTGTGCCCGCGGCCGCAAGCGCGGGATCGCGCCGATCATCGCCACGCAGCGCCTTGCCAAGCTCTCGAGTTCGGTCGTCTCCGAGCTTCAGAACTTCCTCATCGGCGTCAACGTTTTCGACCGGGATATCGCCCGCGCCGCCGACATTCTCGGCTTCACGCGTAGCGAGGCCGAGAAGCTGCGCATGCTTCAGCCCGGCGACTTCTATGCGCTCGGCCCGGCGCTCTCGTGCACCCCGGTGCTCGGGCATATCGACGAGACCATCACCGCGCATCTCGGCGCGACGCCTGAGTTGCACGCCGCCGCGGATCTCGACCGTGCGGAAGCCGAGCGTCTGCTTGATCTTGGCGCCCTGCGCGAAGCACACGTGCCGCGCGACGAGGTGTTGAAGCTGCGAGGTACGCGCGCGCTCGATGCTTTCTTGCTCGACGAGGCGGCGCCAGTGGCGAGCGCGATATGCCTTGCGCTCAAGACCATTTCGCCCAATGCGACGACGAGCGAGGAACTGGCGCGTCACCTTGCGGCGACCACTGAGGCCGTGGACCAGGCGCTCGATGTGCTCGCAGCGCTCGGCGCTATCGATACGATGCCGCGCGGGCAGGGCCGTATGGCTCGGCTCCATGCGCGATTGCGCGCGAAACTGAGCGATGTGCCGGTCGCGCTGCTGTCATGATCGGTGACAGTAAGCCCATTCTAGTCGAGCTGGTTTCTTGCCCGTCGCTGCCCAGGCCGGGCGCCAGCTCGGTGAAATGCCGTTTCGGGCCGATGCCTGGACCCCGACCGAAATCCGCCAGCTGCGGCAGCTGTTCGCCGACGATCTACCGATCGGCGAAATCGCCAAGGCCCTGGGGCGGGGAAGGGGCGGCGTCGCCGACCGGATCTGCCTGCTCGGCCTGCGCCGGCACAGCTTCCGGTCCTGGACCTCGATCGAGGACGAGGATCTGGTCCGGCGCTACGGGCAGGATGCGACCGCGACAATCGCGGCGGAACTCGGCCGGACCTGCGCAGCCGTCTATGCCCGCGCGGCCTTGCTCGATCTTTCCGAAGGCAATGCGCCGGACTGGACGCCCTGGGAAGATGCTCAGTTGCGGGCCGGGTTTGTCGCCGGCATATCCACCGCGCAGATCGCGACGATCGTGGGGCGTACGCATTCGGGACTGGTCAGCCGCGCGTCCAAACTCGGCCTTAGGCATCCGAACTTCTCGCCGGGTTGGTCGAACGCCGAGATCGAGCGGGTGCTTGCCCTGGCCGAGGCCGGACATCGTTATGCAGCGATCGGGCAAATGCTCTGCGCTGAAGGCTTTGTGGCACGGACCAAGTCGGGCGTTCGGGGCCTCATGAACCGGCTCGGGGCAGGCAAAGGCTGGGGGCGTTTTTGGAGCGATGAGGAAGACGCGCTGCTGATCCGCGCCTACCAGACCAATGCCAGTCTGACGCCGCTGCGGCAGCGCCTCGGTCGTAGCGGCAGTTCGATCCGCTGGCGCGCCGACTATCTTGGTCTCCGGGGCACGCATGGCCGGACCAGTGGCTGGCGCGGCGGCCCGGACTGGACGGAGGCCGACGTTGCCCGGCTGCGCGAAGGCTACGGGAAGGTGCCCACGGCCGAGCTCGCGCGGGCCATGGGGCGCAGCAAGGCCTCGATCTTCACGCGCGCCAATCTTCTCGGCCTGGTACACGGCTTCCATCGGCCTTGGAGCGATGAGGAATGCGCCGCGCTCGAAATCGCCTTTGCGCGGGGCATCGCCATGGCCGATCTCGCTGCGGCGCTTGGGCGCAAGCAGGCGGCGGTTCACAAATACGCGGCAAATCGCGGCTTCAGATTCGGACGCCGGGCCAAGGCCGTGTTCGTCATGAGCGTCGCGGACATTCTGAAACTTGGCCGGCAAACTGGAGAGGAGGGGGAGGAGAGGAGTGACGGCATGAACAGTGCGCCGGAACAGGAGACTTCCCGATGACCCATCCGCTGCAAACCCCGATCCCGAATGGCGACAACGACGGCACCAAGCTCCTCCTGTGGCCCGACGGCACATGGTGCTGGCACGAGGATTACCGCCCCTGCGACTACACCCATGTGTCCGACGAATTCGAAGTCATCGACTTGTCGGGCATGCCGGCAGTGAAACGCACGGCGGGCAATTTCCCGGACGTCTTCACGGATGCGGGCGAGCACATGGGCGGCTCGCGCCCCGTTCGATCCGCGGAGGCCTGAGCCATGGCCAATCGCGTTTCCGCGTCAATAGAGATCGGCGGTAGCGTTAGCCCCGAGGATTTTGCGGCGCTCGCCGGGATCATTGCGGGCGACGGCCTTTCCCTCGAATGGACGGCGAGCCGTTCGAGCCCCAAGATCACGTTTGGGGCCAATCACTCAGGCTCGTTGCGCACGAAGTCGCGTGGGGCCGCTTCGAAGCGCTCGAAGCACGGTGCCGCGATCTCGGCCTGGCCTATGTTCGCTGGTACGGCGGCTACTGCTCGGATTGGGGGGCCGGGCGCGTCGTCTTCACAGGGGAGGGCGTGCCTAGCGGTTACACTGCGGACGAGGAAGATACGGTCATGATGAGCCGCGATCTGCTGCAAAAGCTGGGATCTCTCGAAGCGGCATTGGCCTGGTTCGCTGCAGCAGATTTCGCAGTGCCGCCGCTCGTGGTCACCGATGGTACCGGCGATGCAAGGCAGACTGCATTCCCGCCCGAGGACGCGTGAGATGGCCACGCTTACTGCAGCACAACAGCCGGATCATCCGCCAGCCCCGACCGTCCTCGCCTACGGCGTGGGCGTCGACAGCACCGGCCTGCTGGTCGAACTGGCCAGTCGCGGGGAGCCGCCCGACCTGGTGCTGACCGCCGACACCGGCGTCGAGAAACCCCTGACTTATGCCTATCTGGACGTCATCGGGCCGTGGATGGCGGCGCGAGGGATCCGTCACGAGATCGTGCGCTACGAGCCCAGGCGCTTCAAGCACTGGCCGCCCTACCACTCGTTGCTCGAGATGGCGCTCACCAATGGGACGCTCCCGAGCAAGAGCCTGGGTGGCAGCAGTTGCTCGCTCAAGTACACGAAGGCGCCGCAAGACGCCTTCCTCAAGACTTGGCAGCCGGCAATCGATGCCTGGGCGCGCGGGCAAAAGGTCGTGCGGCTGATCGGTTTCGATGCGGGCCCCCGCGACACGATCCGCCATGCCCACGCGGCGAAGATCGAGGATCCGCTCTACAACTATCGCCATCCGCTGCGCGACTGGGGCTGGACGCGAGGCCTGCGCGCGCCGTATCGAGGCCGAAGGGCTACCCGTACCGCCCAAGTCGAGTTGCTGGTTCTGTATCGGCATGACTCCGCAGGAGGTCCGCGATCTGCCCGCATGGTGCCTGCGCCTACTCGTCCTGGTCGAGGCGCGGGCGGCGCCCCGCCTCCACATCGTCGAAGGGTTGTAGCGCAAGACCACCCGTGCCCGGCCCGGCCGAATGACCGATTTCATCAGGCACGAACGGCTTCTGCCCGCCGGAGAGATCGACCGGATCGCGCGCGATGCGCCGCTCGATCTGATCCGCTTCCAGGACGTCGCTGCGACCATCCCGCTCGAGGAACGCCCGACGATGCGGGACTGGCTCGACCGGTTCAATGCTGGCCTGTGATTCCAGCTTGTCCGGCGGCGAATATTCACCGTTGGCCGCGTGATGAGGCCGAGAGAGGACGACCATGACCTTTTGCCACGGTGCAGCAGCGCCTGGCGCGCAAGCTGCTGATGTATCACGATCGCATCGGCCACGACGAAATGCCGCTGACCCATGAGAACATGTCGGTCATTCTCGGGGTACGACGCGCCAGCATCACCCACGCGATCCACAATCTCGAATCCGAGGGCTGGATCAAGGCGCAGCGGGGTCTGGTCATCATCCGTGATCGCGAAGGGCTCATGCGCTATTGCGGGCCGTTCTACGGCGTTGCCGAGGCGCGCTACGAGGAAATCATGAAGCAGCCCGACAATCGCTGAGGAGCGGGGCCCAGGAGCGTTGAAGCCCCGCTACCGCCGTTTGGCGCGCCCGGCCACCCCAGGTCAGTCAAAGGAATTGCGCCATGACTTTGCCGAACTTCTCCCCTCGGCGGCAGCGGCTCGCCTCGTTCGAGAACGCCTATGCCGTGGCCGTCCAGCTGCGCGAGGCGACCGGCGCCGAGCAGTTCGTCGTGCGCACCGGCAACCCGCTCCAGCCCTTTCGCGTCTCGCCGCGGCGACCCGGCCGCGCCGAGACAATCCTGGCGCTGGTCGCCTGATCGTTCAGTGCTGGGGCGGGGGTGACCTCGTGCTCCATCGCGGCCGCCGACGGGCCCTGCATCGCTGGCACGCCGGTTGGCACCGCGGTTCGTTCAGGGGGCATGGAAGCAGTCGGACAACTGCCTAAGGCGAACCGGGCCGGGAGCATGTGTGAAATCGCCCGGCGTGTTTCCGAGATCCGCGACCAGATCCGGGAAGTTCTCTTCCGTGAACCAGCCCTGGTCGCGTCCGATCCGAATGGCCCAGCAATCCGCGTCCGCTTCGTTTCCACGCGTGACCAGATGGCCGCATTCATGGGCAAAAATGAACAGTTGCACAGCGGTTGGCCGCTCCGCCAACCGCGTTGGGTTGATGACCAACATGGTTCCGGCGGGCGTTATCGTCGCCATTCCGACGTCGGGCAGCGCGTAGTCGAGAAAGATGGGATGCGGTCCGCACTGCGCGAGGTTGCCCTCGATCAGATAGGGCGACGGCGCGGGCAGGGGCTGGGCCAAACTCGTTCCCGGAGCGGACGTGACCGCAATTGCAGCGATCATGGCGGCGGCCGATGCGTGCCTGATCCGTCTCAACATGCTTCGCATCCGACGTGATCCGGCGCCGAGCCTCCGGCGGAACAGAAATACTCGACCCTGGCACCGCCATTCGCGCACGTCCCGCAGGCGTAATAGACGACCGTGCATGCCCCACCTGCTTCGAGCACCCGGCGCAAGGCGGGGTCTATCGCGTGAGGCTCCTCCAAAAAGCGCTGGATCTCGGTTCCGGCCAGCAGTGAGCCCGCGCAACCCGCGGCCCTCGCCGCCTCAAGATCGACATGCAGCGTTGCCAGTTTGGTCATTCGTTCCCCCCGTCGGTATTTCAGTTGGTGATCATGAAAAAGCGCGTTCGCCAGCTTACGGCGTTCCAGTTATGGAAGCCGTCGCTGGCCCAGGTGGTGTTCGGCGCGATGGTGACGCTGCCAGTGCCCCACAGCCGCTCGCCCGAGGCATCGAACATGTAGACTTCGTATCCCATGGTGGTGGGGACGTGCCGCTGTTCGCGAACCCGAAACGATAGGAATGCCCGCCGTCGGTCGTCGATTGCGAAAATGTCGCGGGTATCGGTTGCGGCAGGGGGCCGGGTGAGGGCTGGGGCGGGAGCGGCACCGGCGGGGCGGCAGGAATGAGGCAGCCATTCTTGCGGCGCGCCGCATCGGACCAATACTCGGGCACCATCGTCACAAGCACGTTGGTGAGCCGGAAGTGCGCGCTTTCCTGGTTGAACAGACTGCCTTTCCCGCGCGCGTCGAGCGTCATTGTCAGCGTTCTGAAGCGCCGCGTCTTGCCCGGCCCGTCCTGCAGGTAGGCCGAGGCTTCAGTGAGGAAGCGATTGTCGCCGCGATCTTTCGAAATACTGTAGATCACCCGGCAGATCTGCGATCCCTCCGGCGCGGTGACGACTTCCTTCGAGAGGCACTTGTCGTTCCAGCTCGCCTTGCACCACCATTCACCCCAGCCTGCGAGGCCTTGGGTCTGCGAGTACGTGTCCACCAGTCCATCGCGGGCCAGCGTGCAGTGCTCGACGATCAAGGCTTGGCGATGCTGTTCCGGCGCTATGCCCAATCCTTCCGCCTGAAACCCCGCGTCGCGGCGCGTCGGCTCGGGAAGCGCATTCCACCAGGCGTCCTTGCCTGCTTCGGTCTCGCACTGTTTCGCTGCCACGGTGTCGGGCGCGATTAGAAAATGTACCTCTTGCGCCTCGGCCAAACGCGGCATCAAAACGCCGAGCACAGTCAGGCATAGTAGCCAACGGATCATGATTGCCCCCCCGGGAATGGCGCAAACTGACCCGATTGCGGCCGAAGCACAAGAGGAGATCGGCAGAAGATCGCGATGCTTGATGCGCGCTCTGGTGTCGGCCATCCCGGGGCATCCAACCCATGGAGCCGCGCACCCGGTCCTGCCCCAATCGGCCAGCGCCATGGTAGCGCCGCAACCGGCGCATAAATTCGTTGTCGACGGGCCTGCGATGCGTTTCAACACGTGCGCTATCGGCAAAGCCATCGACAGCCCCATCGACCACGCAGGGCGGCCGGGTTTGTCCGTAAGGCCGGCCGAGCCGAAACGATCCTCGCGCTGGTGGCCTGATCGCTCAGCGCTTTGCGTGCGTCACCTCGCGCAGCATCTCGGCGGCCGACTTGCCTTCCACCAGATCGCGCTCGGGGATGTACTGGAGCGGCAGGCTTTCCTCGCGCAGGACTTTCGCCATGCGGCCGCGCTGAAGGGCGAGGCCGCGGAGCCATGCAAGATCGACCATGGCCTCGCCGATCGCCTTTTCGCTGAGCAGGTGCCAGAGCCGCATCTGGAACGGGTTCTTCTCGGTCAGGATCTCCTCCAGCGCCAGGAAGCCCTCGCCGTGCCGACGTTTGCTTCTGGCGTCGGCCTCGAGCGCGACAAAGGCCTCAACCATTTCGCCGGTCGCGAAATAGGCGGTGTCGACGCCCTCGCCGATCATCGCGCCCGCCAGCACACGGCGGGTCACCGAGAGTTCGGGATTGTCGAGCGCATCCATCAAGGGCAGGTCGTAATCATACCCGTCCATCGCATCTTTCACGTTCATCCTGAAACTCCTGCAGACAAGGGCGAGTAAGGCCCGGCACGGTCGCGCGGCGCCCTGCGAAGACGTCGATCCGTCCTGCGGCTTATATCCCATTGCTCCAGGCTGGTTCCATACGGGCAGTCCCTTGATCAGCGCATTGAGTGCCGACGAATGGGGTTGCTCTGGCCTTGGTGCGCCCGCGTGCGCGCTGCGGTGCGGCTCCTGCGATAATAGAGCTTGGGAGGCCCCGAGCCTTGTCCCGATCGCCTATAGTGAACCGAGCGAAGATGTGATCGGTGCCGCGCCGCAGCGCGGTTGTCCGGGACCTGGCGGTCCCCGCGCTCGGGAGGTGCCCTTGTCGATTACCCCTGTTTCCCCCGTCGTCCCTGTCACCGCCCCGCTGGCGATCGACAGCGAAGCCGGCTCGTCTCATTCATCGGCGCGCGAGGCGCTGCCTGACGACGCGGCGCCTGCCGATGGAACGTTCCCGGCCGCCGTGCCTGAGGCCAAGTCCACGGGGTATGGCAGCCTGCTCCTGCCATCGACAGGAACCAGTCTGCTGAAGCTGATGGCCGAAGAGGCCGTTCCCGATAGCCATGCAGCGGCGCTGACGCCGCGCCAGTGGCTCGCCCGTTATATGGCGCTCTCGATCGCCAGCCCGCAGGCGCCGCCGCAGATCGGCGACGCGAACTATTATTCGCTGGCCGACCTCGACCTGATCAAGGGCACCACCGGATACAATTTCGTGGTTCTGGATGGCGCCACCGCGGTCGTCGACGACGAAGGGCACCCGGCGCCCGGAGCCATCGGCCAGCAGGTCCAGGCGCTCGCCGCGAAAGTCTCGGGCGACCGCGCGGCAGGGCTGTTCAGCGGCGAAGTCTCGCCCGAGTACCTGCACGGCGTGTTCGCCGAGTTCGCCGATGCCGAGCAGCCGTTCCCCGAGGGCTGGCTCGATAACGCGCTTGGCTATTGGCACGACCACCACGCTTCGGGCGCCATCCACGCAAATCTGCTGGCCTAGCCGGAGAGCCTGGTTGTTGCTTTGGGGGCGAAGGCGGTGCGTCTGGCTGTGCCTGCCTTCCGCGCAAGCCGCGCGTCAGCGCCTGCGCTAGACGCTGTCTTCCGGCTGTTCCTCGTCCGGTGATTCCGTAGCCGGCCTTTGCGCGCGCGCCTGCGTTTGGGCATCGGGCGCCTCGGGATTCGGCCTGTCTGCTTCCAGTGTGTCCTTTCGGGGTGTGTCCTCCGGGGGTGTGTCTTCTTCGGGCGTTGCTTCAGCGGCTATCTCCACTTCGGGCGGCGCGGCGAAGTTCGGCAGGTAGGTGAGGCCCGCCAAGGCGAACACCGAAAGGGTGAAACCATTGAGTTGGACGCTCATGGATCCGGGCACCGAAAACATGATCATGCAGAGCATGACCTCCAGCAGGGCCAGGAAGTAGATCTTGATGGGCACGAGCAGCAGCAGCCCGCAAGTCCATTTGAACACCCTGAACCCGGTCCGTTTGCTGTAGCGAAGAGCCACGAGTGCCGAGAGGACGGCAACGGCAAATGCCACCGGGATGACCCAGGTCATGATCGCCTGGTGCTGCCGGTTGAATTCTCCATAACTGGCGTAGAGCGCCTTGGCCCAGGCCAGGCGATAGTGACCCCGCAGCGCCGGATCGTGCGGGCCGGCAAGCGGGGCAAACTTCAGCAGGACCACGGTAACCAGAAAGGTGCCGAACATGATCCCGCGCAGAAAGTCCGGCCATGGTTCGGCCGTTTGAGGTTGGACGTGTCGAGCATGGCGGTTTCGCGCTTTCCTCCAGATATGAACGGCCTGGGCGGTACGACGGTGGTGGACCGGCAAAGCGCGGGGCGATCGCCCGCAATATGGAATTCGCGCAGGCTTGCTCGAGCCATGCGCGGTACGGCTGCTCTCAGGGCTTTCCAGCGTCATAGAGGCGACCCGGTTTGCCGAGGGTCCCTGCCGATGAAGCCGGCGGTGTCCAGGCGATCTCAGGCGTTTGGCCCGGACGCTTAGGGGCACTGGGGGTGGCCACTTGGGGGGACATTTGGGGCATCCCGCCGGCGGCGGGACCGGGCTCTAGTCGCCTGCGGCTCCCGGAGCTCCGCTATGCGGATCTCCGCCCTTCGGGTGACGATCCCTTGCCCGGGTGTGGCTTTGCCCGGCGCGATGGCGCTCGGGAAAGGTTGAAGGGCTGTGATCGAGCCTTGGGGCCGGCTGCGGCGCTGCGACAGTCAGCCTTCGGCTAAGGAATCATGCGCAGGGGCGCATGATGGTGTCTTTTGGGCCAGTGATTTCACCGCACCCTGCGCCGCCTCCCAGTATCCCTGCGTGGCAGACCCGTCCGCCGGGGTCGGCGCTTGCAGCGCCTCAACAGAAATAACGGTTTCCACCCTCCGGGCGGACCCTCCGCGATTTCTGTTGCCCCCGCCGGCCGCGCCCGCCCCTTGCGACCCTGCGAGGACGGCTCCGTGTGCGATGAAATCAGGCCAGAGCTGCGCCCAACAACACAGTCAGAAGAAGAATTGCCCGCATGGGCGGGCAATACGTCCTTTGTATTTCTGTATGCGGCCCCTGGTCGGGGCCTTTAGTTTGCTCGGACTCACCGTGTACGATGAAATACTGTCAAGAAATCAATGATATTTAGTATTTAGAGGAAAGAGGGTAGAATTATTGTGTCGGAAGGGAAGGGGAGAGGCCCCGGACCAAAGACTAGGGGAGAATCCCCCATTAATTGGAGTAACGCTCATGAACATCGGTACTTTCAAGGTCATCAATGGTCAGCTGCTTGGTTCGATCGCAACCGTCTCGATCGACTTGCCACGTCTCGGCATGCGTCCGGTCGAGAGCGACAACGACAAGGCCCCGGCTTACGAAATCGTGGCGCTCAATGTGGCGCGGCGATGGGTGCAGGTGGGGGCCTTGTGGGAAGCCACCAGCAACTCGACCGGCGAGGTGTTCTATCAAGCCGTCTCGAAGACCCCAGCCTTACCGAACCGCTCCAGATCATGCTCTTCGGCGACAACGAAGAGGGCTACCGGGTGGTCTGGAACCGCCAGACGCCCCGGCGCGAAAACATGGACGGTTCGCGCCAGACCCGGCGTCGCCAGCGGGACGACGGTTTCGGTGAAGGCAACGCCACCGAAGACGGCCGCATCGCCGAGGACCTGAACGACGAAATCCCCGCGTTCTAAGCCCGGACGGGAAGGGAGAGGGCTGGACCCCCTCTCCCGACCCTGCTCGCAACCACTGCCAAGGATTGCACCATGACCAAGGAAACGAATAACCGCAGGTTTAACGATTTCGCAGCGCTCGGTGAAGCCCTCGGAATGACCCCCGAGGAGTACCGCGCAGCTAGCCGCGAGGAAGCAGTTGCCGAGGCGATCCGCGAGGATACCGCCAGCGATGCGTTCCACCTCGCCTTCGACGACGTGAACGCGCTTTCGATCCTCGATCCGCGCGGCGAGCGCGAGGAACTGGAGATGCCCGGGCCCGAGGAGGCGCAGCACGATTGCCGCGCCATCGTCATGACCGTGTTCGACCTCTTCCGTGATACGCGGCTCGAACCCTGCGCGCAGGGCATCGCATGGGGCATCGTCAATTCGTTCCACTACGAAGCCGAGAAGGTGGCGCGTGAGGAAGACACCCTTTCCCGCGAGCTTGGCGAGATGGCGCGCGATCCCGACGGCAGCGAGATTTACAGCGCCGAACTCGAAGACCTGCAACTGCGCGCGCAGACCAAAATGGAACAGCGCGCAGCGCTCGAATGCATGCGCGATTATGCGGCCGAATGCTACCGGGCACAGACCGGCCATCCATGGAGCGCTGCGCGCGCTCGAAAGTGTCGAGCGCGACCACGGCGAGCCAGATCGCCGCTGCCGATTTCCTCAAAGCCCGCGCCACCGCGCTACGCGAAAAGCGCAATCCAACCGGGCCGCTTGTGGTGTTTTCCGGCGGGCAGGAGTGGCACGATTTCCAGCCGCTTTACGACCGGCTCGACCAGATCAAGGCGCGCATTCCCACGATGACGCTGTGCACCACCGGCCAGCGCAAGGGATGCGATGCCATCGCCGCCGCATGGGCTGCGCGCAATGGTGTCCCGCTTGTCACGTTCGCCCCGCAGGCCCGGCACGGGCGCGCCGCCGGGTTCAAGCGCAATGACCAGCTTGTGAGCCTGCGTCCTGTCGAAGCGGTGATCTGTCAGGGTTCGGGTATTCAGAGCCACCTGCTCGATGCCCTCAAGGACGCGAACGTGCCCGTCCATGCCTACCGCTACGATGCGCAGCGCCCCACGCTGCCGAAGCCAAGCGGCAGGGTCGCGGGCTGGGGCTGGGGTGACATAGCGGGGCGGCGAGCAGCGGCCGCCCCACGGTTTCCTTGGCAGGAGCATGGGGTCAGCGGCGGGCATTCCCCGGCGCTGGCCCTTTGTCGTT
>NZ_LGJH01000103.1 GCF_001298105.1 Novosphingobium sp. ST904
GGATGGTATTGCGGGACAGGCCGGTCCGCCTCTTGATCTCCCGAATGGAGATCTTCTGCCGGAAATGCCACCGGCGGATCACACTGAGTAAGTCCATGTCGATCACTCCACGACCCTCCGACTGGCAGCCGGAGGCGAGGGAAACATGGGTCAATTCTCAATGGTAATTTATACGCCCCCCGGGTCACATCTCAGTGGCAATCAACACCATACGCTTACCTATGCCCTCAGATAAAGCGTATTGCACGGCAACGATATGGGGACCTTGAGGCAAGACGTGATGCGTGATTAACTCCTGTGGGCCGATGGCGCTTATATTTGCGACGCCAGCTAGCGCGCGGCACTGGCCGTGTTAGTCAGCACGCACCGTCGCCTATCATTCGCGACGACCTCACCAGTCATGGCGCCGATCTCAGGATCGATGAACATTACACCGGCTCTGGCGGGCGGCCGCTCTGCGCGCCCCGCAAGAGTTTGGCTTCTGCCCGTGCATGCAGGCCTTTCCGGACAGGCTGCTCGCACCGGTTAACGTCTATCCGTCCATCACACCGCTATTGGGCAAGTGTATACCAAGCGTCCAAATTCGCGGATTTTTAGGTCATTGACGATCTGCCAGAAACTCCGCGAGGACGGCGGCATGGTTCACCACAGGATCGCGTGCTGCGTAAAGCAGCGTGACATCCTGCTTTTTCGCGAGACCGAGCAGTAGCTCAACCACTTCGGTGTTATGGGACAACTCATCCCGGTATTTTTGCCGAAAGACGTCGAAACGTGCGGGATCGTGGCCGAACCATCCTCGCAGATCTGGACTGGGTGCGATGTCCTTGAGCCACAGATCGAGTGCTGCGGTCTGGCGGGAGACGCCTCTCGGCCACAGCCGATCGACAAGCACGCGGCAGCCATCGCCTGGTGCGAGAGGCGTATAGATCCGCTTGATCTGTATCTTACCCATCAACTGTCTTTGCCAGGTTTATGTCCAACCCAGGCCGGAGGATCGCTTGCCGGGAAAGATTCGATCGAAGCTTCATCGATCTCGTCGATGAGCTCGCCGCTTGCGACGAGCACACGCACTTGGCGCGCGATCTCCAGCTTGAGGCCGGCCAGAATCGGAGTGCTGCGACTTTCGTTCGCCGACGTTACGCAACCGCAGAAGCGTTCGAGCATGACCTCTTCGACAAGCTGCTCAAGAGGTCGATCTTCAGCACGGTGACGTTCGGCGATGTAACGAACGGCTTCTGCTACTCCCTCGGGATCGATCGGATCATCATATTCATGCGTCATCAATCCGCTCCGGTTCCGCCAAGAGAAGAGCCATATCGGCATCCACACGCATGTCGTCTTCAATTCCGAAGCTGTGTTTGCGTAGGCGACCGCATTGATCGATCAGGGCCGACGATGGCGTTCCTTGCATGGCGTAGGCTACCATGGTTTGTAGGACTGGACCATGGCGAGCCTATGGCTCGCTGGAACAACCCCGAACAAAGCATCTGGAAGGCGTACAACGAGATCACCCGGCCTTGGAGGTCGGGGAGCGCCGACCCTTAATCGGCATCAAACCATTGAGCGACATGCCAGTCGGGAGCGATTTGAGATTGAACCTTGCCCGTGGGGCACCTCCGCCTTCCTCTTCAGTCCCGGCTACGCCATATTGAATAGCGTCAGCATTCCGCCAATCGCGATGCCGAAAACCATCATCATGACCCCGGCGATCCGCAGAATATAGGTGAGCGGATCCTCATCCTCATTTCCCGCTCGCAGCGAGCTCGCCGGCGGTTTCGGGCGTCCGATAGCGCGTCTGAAACTGACCTGTCGAAACGCCATGTTGAAGCCGAGCAGCGCAAGAAGCAGCCCAAAGGCATCTACGGTCCATACATATCCAGGCACGTTTTCCTCCTGTAGGTGCCAGAACTCTTGCCCGCACTCATGCTGCGCATGCTGCCAATCCCTGTTCGAGCCCGACGATCAGATCCTGCTCTGCTTCGAGGCCGACCGAAAGCCGCAGCAGGCTGTCACTGATGCCCGCTCTTGCGCGCGCCTCCTCGCCCATGTCGGCATGGGTCATGGTCGCCGGATGTGCGACCAAGCTCTCAATCCCACCCAGCGATTCCGCGAGCGTAAAATAGCGGAC
This sequence comes from Novosphingobium sp. ST904, assembly GCF_001298105.1. Classification (GTDB taxonomy): domain Bacteria; phylum Pseudomonadota; class Alphaproteobacteria; order Sphingomonadales; family Sphingomonadaceae; genus Novosphingobium. Next base: position 2,129 of record NZ_LGJH01000103.1, read on the forward strand.
CGCAGCGACAAACCGCCGAACTGCTTCCGTTCCCCCCGCGAGTTCAAAGCTCAGCATCGCGCCAAAACCGCGCTGCTGGCGTGAGGCGATCCGATGGCCTGGATGGGCAGCAAGACCTGGATAGTGGACTTGAGATACTGCCGGATGCCGTTCGAGATATTGCGCAACAATCATCGCATTGCGCTGTTGATGCTCCATCCGGGCAAACAGCGTACGAAGGCCGCGCAGGGTGAGCCAGGCATCGAACGGCGCGCCGGTGCTCCCAACGACATTTGCCCAATAGCGCAGTTCCTCAGCTTGCCCCGGATCGGCCGCGACCACCGCGCCGCCGATTACATCGGAATGGCCGTTGAGATATTTGGTCGTCGAATGGATGACATAGTCGGCGCCCAGCGCGATCGGCTGCTGGATGGCTGGCGAGAGGAAGGTATTGTCGACGGCAACTGTTGCCCCTGCCGCGCGCGATTTCGCGGCGAGCTCCGCGATATCGACAACCCGCATCAGGGGATTGCTCGGCGTCTCGATGAGAACCAGCGCCGGAACGTCCTCCAGCGCTGCGGCAAAGGCGCTCTCGTTACCCTGATCAACGAACCGGACAACGCAATGCCCCCGGTTCGCGCGCGCCTTCAACAGACGCATCGTACCGCCGTAGCAATCATGCGGCGCGAGGATGAGATCGCCTGGCCCCAATCGTCCGACAAGAAGGTCGAGAGCTGCCATACCGCTCGATGTCATGATCGCCCCGGCCCCGCCCTCCAACCTTGCAAGCGCCTCGGCAAGAAGGTCGCGGGTCGGATTGCCTGCCCGGCCGTAATCGTAGGAACGCGGTTGATCGTAGCCAGCAAACTCATAGGTGCTCGAAAGATAAAGCGGTGGGGCGACCGCTCCAAAGGCAGCATCGCTGGCAACGCCGTGCGCGGCGGCGATCGTCTGGGCGCAAGGCACCTGATCCTTGGATTCAGTCATTGAAGAGGTGTACCTCGGTTACTTCGCGCACGATGCGGGCTCGGCCAAATTGCCCGTTCTCGTGCCGAATAATTTAGTAAGTGACCGGCCTGACCGAACTTCGGAAAGACGCCGGCTGCGGTAGGGGGGCCGCGCGCCGGCGTCTAACCTGGTGAAGTAGCCGCTAGACCAAGACGCCTGCGCTGTCGTCAGCGATGCGGTCAGATCCTGAGCCGATCGCCATTGCTCCAGGGCCAGGGACTTCCCTGGATGCTCACTCCGCATCATACACTTGTCCTCGGCTGCCGTCTCCGTTCCCGCGCTCCGGCCTGCTTTCGCGGGATCCTCTCCGGGCGCTGTTGTCGTGAAGCGTCTTCACTCTGGAAATCGGACTGTGCCGGGTAAATTACCATAAGACAAATGAATGTTATTCATATTTTAGAACATGAAATTTGGATTAAATCGTGCTTGTTCGCCCCAGCTGTTCGAAGATGCCGGTGAAGACCGGCCGCAGGCGCTGGATTTCCTCACGATGGACGGCGGACAGGGAGTCGAGCAGGGCATAGGCCTTGGAGGTGAGGCGCAGCAGCGCCCGCCTGCGATCAGTGGCGGCCGCTTCACGCGTAATCAGCTCCAACGCCTCGAGGCGATTGATCAGACCCGTGGCGCTGTGCGGCTTTAATATCAGACGTTCCGCGACATGCCCGACGGTGGCTTCTTCCGGCGGACAGCCCCGGATCGCGAGCAGCGCCTGGTGCTGCTGCGGCGTCAATCCGACTTCAATGGCCCTTTCCTCGCTGAACGCCTGGAAGCGGCGAATGGCGTGGCGAAACGAGGCCAGCGCCGCATAGTCGGCATCTCCCAACAATTTATCCTTTTGCCTCAAATGATCCTCACTGGTTGAACTGTATCGCAATGCGATATAGTGGGCGCGTACTCATTTTTACAGGATAATGTCGATTCATGTCGCTGACACCTCCGCGCGCCGTCGAAGGCCATCAACTCGCCGACCATAGTGTCGACCGCCGCATGGTCATGCTGGCGATCATGGCCATCGTGGTCGGAACGGGCGCGCCTTTGGCGCGTGGGTGCTGGTCCAACTCATTGCGATCGCCACCAATCTCTTCTGGTTCGGTCGTCTTTCTGCTGATCATTCGGTGATCACGATGCATCGGTGGGCTGGCTGGTGGTGGTGATCCCCGTCGTCGGCAGCCTTGTCGTGGGTCTGATGGCGCGGTTCGGGTCGGACAAGATCCGCGGCCATGGCATTCCCGAGGCGATCGAGACGATCCTGTTCGGCGAGAGCCGACTGTCGCTCAAGGTCGCGCTGCTCAAACCCTTGTCCTCGGCGATCTCGATCGGCAGCGGCGGTCCATTCGGCGCGGAAGGGCCGATCATCATGACGGGCGGTGCCATTGGCTCCCTTTTCGCTCAATGCTTCCACCTCAGCGCAGCAGAACGCAAGACGCTGCTCGTGGCCGGCGCGGCGGCCGGCATGACCGCGATCTTCGGTACGCCGCTCGCCGCGATATTGCTGGCCGTCGAAGTGCTCCTGTTCGAATGGAAACCGCGCAGCTTCGTCCCCGTGCTCGTCGCGGCGCTCATTTCCTTTGCCTGGCGCCCCCTGCTGCTCGGATCAGGACCGATGTTCCCCATGACGGCGATCGCCCCGCAAGCAAGCTGGGCTCTGCTCGCTTCGGGTGGGATCGGTCTCATCGTCGGTCTAGAAGCCGCGCTGTTGTCGACATCCCTCTACCGCATCGAGGATCTCTTCCATCGCCTGCCATTTCATTGGATGTGGTGGCCGGCAATCGGCGCGGTCGTCGTCGGACTGGGCGGTCTCATCGATGCTCATGTGCTGGGTGCAGGATATGCGAGCATCGAGGCCCTCCTCAACGCCTCGCTATCGCTCCGGGTCGTTGCCGCGCTCCTCGTCGTGAAGGCCATCGTCTGGCTGGTCGCCTTGGGGTCGGGCACATCAGGCGGCGTGCTGGCGCCGCTCCTCATCCTGGGCGGCGCCGCCGGCTTTCTGCTTGGGCAGTTTCTACCCGGCGATCCCGGGTTCTGGGCCATGATCGGCATGGCGGGGATTATGAGCGGCGCGATGCGTGCGCCAATGACTGGCGCAATCTTCGCGGTCGAACTCACCGGACATTTCAGTGCCATCCCATGCACGATCGCGGCTGCGGGCGGCGCCTATACCGTCAGCGTGCTGCTGATGCGGCGATCGATCCTCACCGAAAAGATCGCGCGGCGCGGCCGGCATATCCTCCAGGAATATACGGTCGATCCCCTTGACCTCATCCAGGCGTCTCAGATCATGACGCGCGATCCGGCGACGCTACCGGGGACGATGACCGTGGAGGCGGCGGTATCCTTCTTCGCAACCGAAGCCGAGCATCGCAGCTATCCGGTGATCGATCCGCAAGGCAGGTTGCTGGGTCTCGTCTCCCGCACCGATGCCCTGCGCTGGCAGGGCGACCGCGACAACGATCAAACGCCGCTCGTCGATGCAATCTCAGATGCGGCGCAGCCCGTTGCTATCCCGACACGCCGACCGGGGTAGTCGCCGATCTCATCGTCGAATCCGGGATCGGCCGCATTCCGATCATCGAGCCTGAAACCCGGCGCGTGCTCGGCATTCTCTCGCGCCAGGATCTGCTCAAAACCCGCAGCGCGAACCGTCATGCCGAACTCGGTCGTTCACGCCATGTTGGCACCAAGTCCCGGTCATACCCAGCCCAGAACCCAAGCTAGGATCAGCAGCGCGTCGAACCCGCTGCCGACGCCTTTGGGAACTAATCGCCAGCAATTTCGTTCGCATCACGACATAATTCCCTGCCGCAAGTGGGAACAGGGGTTAGCAGGGAGCGGCGATGTCGTGTCAGACGGCTCATTATTGCTGATGGTGGAGGACGAACCGCTGATCCTCTGGACAGTCCAGGAGATGCTGGAAATCGGCGGATATGCCGTCCTCCCCGCGTTTTCTGGATCAGAGGCGATTACCATTCTCGATGGCCGCCATCATGAAATTGCAGGGGTGATTACCGATGTGAGGCTCGGGTTGGGGCCCAATGGATGGGAGGTATCGTGGCGGGCCCGCGAACTGCAGCCAGATATTCCTGTGATCTATGTGTCGGGAGATAGTGCCGCAGAATGGCCACTCTATGGTGTTCCCAAAAGCATCATGATTCCCAAGCCTTACGAAACAGCACAAATGCTGACGACGGTTTCATCCGTTCTTGTATCCCCGATGCGCTGAGCATCTCGCGCTTGCTCTTACAACCATCCCGTGTTTTCAAGATCGAAGGCGCGGAGAAGCGCAGCTCGGCAACAACAAAATCCTTGATGGGAAACTTCAAGATTTTGCGGGTTTTCGCGGCTTAGAACTCGTTAGAAGGCTCAATATGTACAAGCCTTTCATCGCTCTCGCCGCCCTGCTTTCACTTCCCTGCACCCTTCAGGCGAAGGATAAGTCAGAGCGCCCATTTCAATTCAGCGTTCTCGAAGACGACTATCAGTGGGACAATGACATCGAGAAGACACGCACCACGCTTTCTAGAGAAATTCCGCTCGGCATGTCCTTCTGGAGCGCACTCGACATCCTCGAAAAGGCTGGCGCCCGTTGCGCGGGCGATCGGAAAGATCCTGCCATCGCCCGCTGTGTCTATTCCGACTGGATGACGGTGCATGACTTCAACCGAGCCGATCTCTATTGGACAGCGGTCGTCCGCCTCGATGATGGCAAGGTGGGGAGCCTCACGCTCGATCGCACCGTCGAGGAGAAATGAGCCATATCCAGGCTCAGCATCGGGAAATGTCCACCAGTGCGTTCGTTCGAGGCCTGTAAGGCTGCCCGCGCTCTGGCAGCGAACCTGGCAATCCAACTTCTGGCGGTGGAGAAAAACACATCGGGCATCAGTTGGACCACCCACCACCAAGTGCGAGGAACAGCATAATCTGATCGTCATTGATTGCCGCGCGCGCTTCGGCCACGGCCTGATCCGCCGCAATCTGGTCGCGTTCGGCCTCCAACGCGGGCAACGCCGCGATCTTGCCTCCACGCCGCAACTGCCCCATCCGCAGCGCTGCCCGCATGGCATCTGCGGATGCGCGATCGAGACCTTCCTGCTGCTCAAGCCCGGCCTGATAATTGGTCAGCGCCGTTTCCACCTCCCGCAATGCCTTGATCACCACGCCATCAAATGCGGCTAGGTCGCCGCGGCTTTGGGCTTCTGTTGCCGCAATGCGGGCGCGAACAGCGTGTCGGTTGAGCGTCCAGCTGATCAGCGGGCCGAGACCGAAACGGTTGGTGAGCGGCGACAGGAAATCAGCGGCAGCACCGGTGGAACCGACCGATGCTCCCAGACGGATGTCGGGATAGAGATCGGCGGTGGAGACCCCGATCCGCGCTGTCGTCGCGGCGAGACGGCGCTCAGCCATACGGATGTCGGGCCGGCGCTTGAGCAGCGCCGCACCATCGCCAACGGGGATCACGCGTCTCAGCGCTAGCGATGCGTGACAGGCTAACAGGCCAGTATCCGCTTCGCCCGGCGTGCGACCAGCCAGAGCCGTGACACGAAAAAGGGCGTTGCGCTGACGCGCCACCAACCGTGGCAGCCGTGCCTTGCTGGTTTCGAGCAAGGCTTGCCGCCGGTCCAGTTCATAGGGTGCCGCGCGCCCATGCGACACCATGATCCGGGTCAGACGAACGCTTTGCTCCAGAACGGCAATCGCACGACCCAGCACATCGCGCTGATAGCCCGCGTTGCAGATATCGGCATAGGCGCGCGCCGTTTCGGCCGCGACGGTCACGCGCACCAGATCGCGCGCTGCGACGGCCGCTTCGGCATCGGCGTTCGCCGCCTCGATCCCACGCCTTATTCCGCCAAACAGATCGAGATCATAGCTGGCGCCAATCCCCATATTGTAGATTTGCCGCGTCGGCGGCTTCACATGGTTCAACTCGGCTTCCGCCGAGCGCTGGGCCCAGCTTGTTTCGGCATTGACGCTGCCCTGGATCTCCCGGCCCACATTTCGCTCGTCAAGCAAGGCCAGGCTGCGTTCGAGATTGGCCTCGGCCACGCGCAGGTCCGTATTGGCGAGGAATGCCTGTTCGATCAGCCCGTCGAGGACCGGGTCCTCGTAGAGTCGCCACCAATGATCCGGCAGCGGTTCCTGTGTCGTAACGACGCTTCCTGATTGAAATGCGCCTTGCGCCATAGGCGACTTCACCATCGCGGCGTCGGGCACATGATAGTCGGGGCCGACCACCGTGCATCCACTCAGGGCGGCTGCGGCCGCCAGTACCAGCGAACGCCTTACCATGGCAGGCTCCGGTGCACACTGCGCCCGTCATCGCGCGGATGAACGACAACCGTGGCCGTCTGGCCCGGAATCATCCGCACATTGGGCGGAATCCTGTCGATCGTCACACGCACCGGAATGCGCTGCGCCAGACGCACCCAGGTGAAGGACGGATTCACATTGGCCAATTGTCCGTCGGCACCGGCCCGCTCGCGATCCTCAACACCGCCCGCGATGCTCTGGACATGCCCCTCGATCTCGTCGGCAACCCCCATCAGATAGATGCTCGCAGGGTCGCCGACCCGGATCGCCGGCAATTTGGTTTCCTCAAAATAGCCTTCGACACGGAGCGAGTGATCATAGACCAGCGCCAGCGCAGCCTTGCCGGCGGTCAGATAAACCCCGGGCTGGAGCGACATGTTGGATACGGTCCCGTCTACCGGCGCGCGCACGACTGTTCGTTCGAGATTGAAGCGGGCGAGGTCGCGCGCCGCGACGGCCTGCCCGATCGTCGCCCGCAGCCCTTCGACCCGCGCTGTGCCCTGCTCGATCACTTCGGCGGCGATCACCTCGGGCATGGCGCGGTTGCGCCGATCTTCCTTCACTGCCTGCGTCAGGGCTGTGCGCTGGCTTGCCACATTAGCCTCGGCCTGCTCCAGCGCGAGCCGGTAACGCGGGCGGTCGATGATGAAGAGCACGTCGCCTTTTCGAACCGTCTGGTTGTCGGCGACTTTCACCTCGGTGACGAGCCCGCTGACATCGGCGGCAACCGGTACCATGTCCGCACGCACCTTGCCATCGCGTGTGACCGGCTCGACCTGATAACGCAGCCACAGTGCATATATCCCCCCCAAAATCACGAAAATGACGAGGAGCGTGGCGAGCGATCGCAGGAGATTTTGTCGATGCAGCATGTCAGGAAGCGATCCATCGGTAGAGAAGGCTATCGGCGAGAGCGCTCAGGCCCCACCACAGCAGAATGAAGAGAGCGAGTTCGAGCAGGCTCGGATGCCAGAGTAGCCGATAAGCCGGCAGGCGCTGCAGGAGCCCCCGCGCAAGATAGACGAGGACCGCCGCCAGAACGCCCCAGACGAGCGCCGCAGGCATGTAGACGCCGAGCACATTGAGTTCCTCGATCATGCGCCCCCCCCTGCCCTTACCGTAGCGATGTCGGGTGCTCCGGCGGCCGGGAAGAGATTGCAACGCATCCCGACAAGCGCCCGCAAGGCAGGCCGGCGATGCGCGTCGAGTGGCTGGCTGAGGAGTGCCTCCAAGGCCCGATCGATCGGATCGAGCAGCCCAGGCGGCGGCGCATCCGCATGGCCATGCCGCCAGCGCTCGCCATAAAACACCGTCAGCCCGGCAAGTACCGCGCCCAGGCGGTGACGCACGTCATGCGGGACATGAGACAGCGCCCGGCGGATCGGGATGATGTTGCGGCCGATCCTGAGGTCCGCCAGACCATCGGCGGCGTGGAGCGCATCGCCGGCGGTGGCCACAGCCATGCGCGCAGCCACCTGCCCGAGCCGGTCGACCGCTCTGGCCGTCCAGCGGTCCGGGCGGAAGGGTCTGCGAATATCGGCAAGCAGGGCAAGCTCACTCCAGTTCGCGCGCAGGATGCGCGCGCGGTCCACAGAACATTGGCCGATCGGAACATCCGCGTCACCGCAAGTGTGGTGACAATTCCACCGAGTTGCGCCAGCCCGGTGTTGATGAACAGCGCGAAATCCGCCTGGAATCGCGCAAGAAAGCCCATGGCGACAATGAAGCAGGAGAACATCGGCAAGGCCTGCGGCGAGCGCGCGGGATCGGCCTGGATATAACCCATCCACAGGAGGGCCGGAGCCAGGGTGATGATCAGCATCTCATAACCATCGACCCGGGGGAGGATCACGAAGAGGTAGAGGGCCGCCAATGGGAAAGTCTTGAGCGTCGCCACGAGATAGCGACCGATCACGGCGCGGGATCGTCCTGCGCCGCAAAGGAACAGGTGATGAGCGCGGCAAAGGCAGCCGTCGCCGATCCGTTCGGCCAGGCAAGCAGGATCCAGACGGCACAATAGAGCGCGATCGCCGTGGCGGTCGCTAGTCCCGCCAGCGCGGCGACGCCATGATCGCGGGCAAGGGAAAAGGGTTCTGCGGCGAGAATTTTATCACTGGGTCGCTCCGGTGACCCGATCCTGCCCGCCAGTCTTCGGCACGCCGCCAAAGCGGTCAGGAACTCGGCGATGCGGATGCAGGCGCTCGCGGTCAGCAATCCGCTCCAGCCTCCGCGCGTCTCCCCGGATTCCGCCAGCGCCTCGCACCGCCGCACCAGCGGTCCCACCCGGTGCAGTTCACTTTGTTCATCGTCCAGCCAGTCGGTGATGTCGGCAAGCAAAGCCCCGAGCTCCGGCGGAAGATCGCCGCTTTCGCGCAGGCGATCGAGCCGGTTCGCCGCCGCCGAGGCAAGCGGCAGGATGGTGGCGAGTTGCTGTTGCAGTGCCGTAACTCGCCGCCGGGTCGCGGGCGCCCAGCGCTGATCGAACGGCAAATGGACCGCGATCATGCCAAGCTCGGTGACGTCTGCCGCCAACATGCGCCGATGCGCATCCTCGAGGCGTGTATGCTGACTGCCAAGCGCTTCGGCCGTCCAGCGGCGAGCATGGCCCAGAAAGGATTGGACGCGTGCGCGGATAGCCGGCGTCGCGCTCCAGGGTTGCAGCAGCGCATGGACCGCGGTCACGCACAGGATCGCGACCGTCATCTCCTGCACGCGCGCGGCTGTCGTCTCGAAAATATTGCCCGGATCATCGAGATAGGGAAAGCTGATCACCGCCGAACTGAATGCGGCCATCTGGAACAGAAAGGCGCGCGGCGTGCGATCAAGGACGGCAAGATAGATACAAAACCCTGTCCAGGCCGCGAGGCACAAGACCAGGAGCTCAGGCGAGTTCTGCAAATTGGGGACCAGCACGATCGTGACGGCGGCACCGGTTAGTATACCACCCAGACGGTAGAGAACTTTGGGCCGAAAAGCACCGGCCATGGGTTGAGCAGTGACGTAGACGGTCAGCAACGCCCACCAGGGGCGCGGCAGGCTGGCCGAAAAGGCGATGGCCAGCGTGGCGGCGGCCGCCAGCAAGCTGCTGAGCGAGAAGAGCAGCTTCTGGGGGTCAACCACAAAGGGAGAGGCTGACAGGCGTTTCCTGCCTGCAAACGCAACAAGCATCACTTACCACCATGACAAACGGGATTGTCACGATCGAAAGCGACCGTGGTCATTTCCTCCCATGGATATGAGAAGGCCCTTTAACCGAGCTGGTGCGTTAAACCGTAGGTCAAAATATTGATGGATAAACGCAAATATTTTGCACTTAATCTTTTCTTGTGGGGAAACCCGGATTCGCGCCACGGTCTGCCTTGTCCGAAGCATCAGACATGTCCTGCCCTTTCCCCGAAACGAAGAAAGCGGCGATCGGCACGGCCAGGAAAATGAGCAGCATGATCTGCTCTTCTCTCAGAAGGCGATATTCGCTGAGACAATAGAGGATGAAGGCGAGTCCAGCGAACCCAAGCGTCCATAGCGCCCGCTGCAACGTGAATATGGCCTGCGTAGAAGGGTCTCGCGACATAAGCCTCTTCATGCGGCATCCTCTCCCGTTGATGCTCGCTCTCGACCAGCTATCTTCACGGTCTGTTGAAGCAGGAGTGAATGATTGCCCGCGATGTCGCAAACGAATATTTTTTGCAGGTTATCCGCAAAACTTTCTGAGGTTTATTCGACAGCATCGCATATACCAAGCCGTAGGACAGGAATGCCTATTCCTTCGTGGTCAAGCCTGGGACTCCGCCCCCAAAGCCGCCTCGACCAGACGACGCACCTTCCCCCGGCATGCAGCTTCCGAACCGCTGGCAGCGGCTTCACGCCGAGCGCGCCTGACGAAATTGCGCATTTCAGCGAAGCTCGGCCTTCTGTTCTGGCCCAGCACCGCGATGAGAGCGGGATAGATCCAAGTTTGCGTCGCCATCACCGTCTTCCTCCAGGAATGGCGAAGCGGCCCGGCTTCGTGTCGCGCGACGGCCCTCCTCCCTGTTCTTCCCGACCTACAAAATAGAACAGGCCCGATCCAACCACAGCGAATATGGTGACCATTTTCACGAACTCACTGTGCCCTAACGCAGCCAGCCAAGCGCCACCGACTATGATGAGCAGAAGAGGCGCGCCCCAGCGCGGATGATGAACACTTGTGGCCACCCACCAGGCCAGACAGGAGAGCGATACCGCCACCAGAAAGCTGCCCAGCGTCAGGCCGATAGAAATGACCAGGATTTTCAACATCGGCATATTGGCCTCCATTGACGCCCCTCCGACTCCCACATTCTAATATATCGCATCACGATATATTTACAAGTGGCGCGTCCGGTGCGTTCGCAGGCGTTGGCTTCAAGGCGGTGTTCGCGGCCGCGCACTCGCAGCGCACACGCGTTTCAAAGCTACAGAAGTGCCCATCATCGTCTCAACCTCGCCTGCCAGGACGAACGCAAAGGCTCCCGAAACTTCAAACCAGAAGAAGAAATTGCGTCATCCGGTGGCGCATTGAGGATGCCGCAGTGCCCAGATCGGCACGCGCCCATCGGTCGTGGACTGATAGACGTCAGGATAGCGGCGCAGCGCCGCGTCGACGGCATCCGGATCGAAGGGCTCGTCGGGCTCGAAGCTGTCGAAGCCGCAGCGCCGCATGAAGAATAGGAGATCAACGAGCACGTCACCGATCGCGCGAATTTCGCCTGTGTAGCCCGCCTCGCGCAATATGCTCGCGCTGGAAAAGCCACGGCCGTCGCGAAACCGCGGAAAGGCAATCTCGACGAGCCGCACGCGGCCAAGCTCAGGCAGCAAGGCGCGAGCATCATCGCCCGCCTCGAGAAGCACCGAGGTCGCGTCCTTCTGATCGAGAAACGCATCCAGCGAGACCCCTGGCTCATCGGGCGCCGGATCGTCCCGGAAGCGCAGCGGATCACCCATAAATTGCCTCCTTGAACGGGTTCATGCCGACGCGGCGATAGCAATCGAGGAAGCGTTCGCCGGGCTCGCGGATCTCGCGGTAGCATTCGATGGTGCGTTCGACCGCATCGACAATTCCGACCTCGTCGAAGCCCGGGCCGGTAATCTTCGCCTGCGAGACATCCTCGGCACCGGACCCGCCAAGCAGCAACTGGTAGTTCTCCGTTCCCTTCCGGTCGACGCCAAGGATGCCGATATGGGCCGCGTGGTGATGACCGCAGGCGTTGATGCAGCCTGAAATCTTGATCTTGAGTTCGCCGAGATCGAGCTGACGATCGAGATCGGCAAAGCGTTCGGCGATCTGCTGCGCGACGGGTATCGAACGCGCATTGGCGAGACTGCAATAATCGAGGCCCGGACAGGCGATGATGTCGGTGACGAGGCCGAGATTGACACTTGCCAGTCCCGCCGCGTGGAGCGCCTGCCAGACCGCATGGAGATCCCGCTTGTGGACATGCGGAAGCACGAGGTTCTGGACATGCGTCGAGCGCAGGTCATCGAAACTATAGCGCTCGGCAAGGTCGGCCACGATCTCCATCTGCTCGGCTGAAATGTCGCCAGCTATGCCCCCGTCGGGCTTCAGGCTGATATTGACGATGGCATAGCCTGGCGCCATGTGCGCGGCGACCTGCCGATCGACCCATAGCGCGAAGTCGGGATCGGAGCGGTCGAGCTCCTCGGAAAGCCCGGTCTCGAACGGCGGCGGGCCAAAATGGGCGGCGATCCTCTCATACTCGGCCTGTGGGAAATCCCGACCCAGCGTCAGGATATGCGCGAACTCCAACTCGACCTGACGGCGGAACTCTTCCTCGCCCAGTTCATGGACAAGGATCTTCATCCGCTGCTTGTGGATGTTGTCCCGCCGCGCATGCCTGTTCCATACCCGCAGGATTGCCTGGATATAGGAGAAGATCTGGCTTGCCGGGCAAAATTCTCTGATCAGGAAAGCGATAATGGGCGTGCGCCCCATACCGCCGCCAGCATAAACCTCGAACCCCTGTTCGCCCATCCCGTTCTTGACGATGCGCAACGCGCAGTCATGCCAACGTAGCGCGGCACGGTCCTCCTGCGCGGCGATCACCGCGATCTTGAACTTTCGCGGTAGATAGCTGAATTCTGGATGGAACGTCGTGGCCTGGCGGATCAGTTCGGCCCAGGGCCGCGGATCGCATATCTCGTCGGGCGCAGCTCCAGCATAGTGATCGGCCGACAGGTTGCGGATGCTCTCGCCGCTCGTCTGGATGGCATGCATTTCCACCGTCGCGAGCTCAGCGAGGATGTCGGGTGCCTCCGCCAGTTTGATCCAGTTGTATTGGATGTTCTGCCGCGTCGTGAAATGACCGTAGCCTCGGTCATATTTGCGCGCGATATGCGCCAGCTTGCGCATTTGCCGCGAATTGAGCGTGCCGTAAGGCACCGCTACGCGCAGCATATAAGCGTGCAGTTGCAGGTAGAGCCCATTCTTGAGCCGCAGAGGCTTGAACTGGTCTTCGCTGAGATGGCCTTCGATCCGACGGCGCGTCTGGTCGCGAAACTCTTCGACCCGGGCATCGACCATGGCCTGATCATACTCGTCGTATTTGTACATATCAGCCTCTCACGCCCAAGGGGACATCAGGATGGCATCACGAGCACTCATGCACAAAATGACTTTTAATGCAGCGATCCATCAAAATAATTGCTCGATAAGGCCGGTCGCTGCAGGCCAACAACCATGGGCCGATCGTTGCAAGCCGGCTCGAGGGCGATCCCGGCCTTAACATGTCTGTGACATACAGGTATGCTGTTGCAGATTGGTTCTCGGGAGTTCTGCGTGCGGCTGACACGCTACACGGATTATTCACTGCGGGTCTTGATTCACCTGGCCCTTCACGAAGAGCGCCTGTGTTCGATCGGCGAAATCGCGCGGGCTTATGATGTCTCCCACAATCACCTGATGAAGGTCGTCAACGCCCTGGCGCACGACGGCTTCATCGAAACCGTTCGCGGTCGCGCCGGCGGCATGCGTCTCGCCCGACCAGCGGATGAGATCACCGTCGGCGAGGTCGTCCGCCGCACCGAGGAAGGCTTCCAACTCGCAGATTGTTCCGGGTGTGCGCTGTCTCCCGCATGTGGACTGACCGGCGTGCTGGCGCAAGGCATGCAGGCGATGATGGCGGTATTCGATACCTACCGGATTTCCGATCTCCTGTCCGATCGTGAGGCCATGAAGCGGCTGATTAACCGCCAATCACCGCTCGGCGTCGGCATGGACTAAATGATACAGCTGCGGATTTCCGCGCAGGTCAATGCTCCGCTTCAAGATGCGCTGCGGCGCGATCGATGTTGACCCGATGGCTCTCGAGCATCTCGCGAAGATCGGCATGCAATGCCTCGTAACGAACCCTAGGGGTCAGAGATTCCAGTTTGCGAACCGCCCAGGCTTGTCCGCGGTTGAGAAAGGCGAGCCTTTCAAGCGGATCAGGGATTGCCAACGCCTTCTTGTAAAAGGCGCCGGTCTTGCGTGAGGGCGCTGCGCCCAATCGCCTGATCTGCCTCGAGAGCATCGCGCACCAACGTGCTTCGTCGGCACGGACCGATCGCATCAGTTCGGCGTAGTCGGGATCGTTCGCCGACTTGGTGCTGGCGAGCGCGACGCGGGCGCCGGCCCGTTCGGCTTCCAGCAGTTCGTGGAGCGCCGCGAGGATCTCCTCGCGACCGGCAAAGCCCATGTAAATGTCATCGGCTTCGCTGGCGTAACAAACGGGCGAGGATGGTTCGTTCACGGTCATGCTGTAATCGCCGCGGCCGCCTTGAGGCCGGCACGAATGCGGTCCATCACGCCCGGGTCGGCCTTTGTGCTGTGGACGACATAGGCCGAGTACGAAAATTCAGGACTTCCGGGGACGAGAGCGAGGCGGCCTTCCTCGAGATAGGAGCGGATGAAGCCTTTGCGAAAATAGCCGCTACCCCCTGTCGCCAGGATATAATCGAGCGCGAGCGGACCATAGCTTATCGAAACGACGGCGTTAGGCTGATCCGGGAAAGCGGCGTGATAGCTCCCGGCAAACTCCTCACCCCAATCGATCTGAACATGATCTTCCGGTGCGAGAGGGCTGCTGGTTGGCGTGGTCCGCACCAGGACCAACTTTTCCTCGAACAAGAGTTCGGCGATGATCCCCGGACGGCTCGGCGCGGCATAGAGCACCGCCATATCGAGTGAGCCATCCTGGACCTGCTCCATCAGGCGTTCGGATGTGTCGATATGGGTGCTTACCGCGATTTCCGGACATTCCCGACGCATCCAGAGCAGCCAGTGCCGCAGCAAGGGACTCCACAGACTGAGCTCGGCGCCGACCGTTACCACGGTCTCCCGTCCCGGCGGGAGCGCGACGGCGCGGCGCGCCCGATCCCAGACCTGCACCATGGTGGTTGCAAAGCGCAGAAACTGCTCGCCCGCCGGTGTCAGCTTCGCACCTGCCTTGTTGCGGATGAATACTGGCCGATCGAGCAGGTCCTCAAGCACCCGGATGCGGGCACTGACTGCGGTCTGCGTGAGGTGAAGGTTCGACGCAGCGTTCACAAAACTGCCGGTTTTGACGACTTCCAAGAATGTGCGCGCAACATTGATATCCATAAGCCATCATCCTTGCGCTCAATGCGCAATAATATTCATTTGCTTGCTTCATGGTAGCGGGCCGATGATGGGATCACAAGGCAAGGCCCGTGTCATCGACCCTGGACAGGCACCAACAACCATAAGCGTCCAACGGTTTGGGCGAACTTTCAGATGAAACCTTCAGGCCGCTTCACGCCCGAACCGCCGCCGCCGCGGGCCGAAATCTGGAAAGTCAGCATAGCGCTGGCGTCGCTGGTTTTAGGGATAGGCATAGCACTTTTCAGTTTTCACGACGCTGGTGCGATCAGCGACGATGTCTTCGTTGCCGTCGTGGTCTTCGTGATCGCGGTTTGTATCGGTGTGATCCTCTCTCTCGATTGGGAACAAACGGCACATCGCCGAGTGCGTCAGCCCTGGCAGGAAGTGCCCCCTCCGTTTGACTTCATTGCGCTGTGGTCATCTGAAGACCGACAGCCGTCGGGTGAAGATGCCCCTAATCTTCAGGAAACCTGCCGCCGCAAACCGCCTCCCTCGTCACGGACAAAGCTGCCGTGAAGGCTGACAACGATGATGACCGACAAGCGCGTGGACCAGAGCGCCCGCCCTCCATGTCCGGGCTCTATCTGATTTTCGCCGCAAGCATCGCCTTCGTCTCGATCCGCCTTTTTGTCGATTTGCTCCGCCAAAACGGCTTCGTCGCCGAAGGGGACGGCAATAGGATAGTGCTGTTCGCCATGCCGATAGCCCTCCTCGTGATCGTGGGGCTCGGACCGGGAACCCGGCGCTAATTTATATCTAATAACTTTGCTGATAAATAATAATAACATTCGTTTGTATGATGCTTCGTCCATCTCCACATCAGATCTGCGATATGAAGGAGTTCCCATGGCCATTCAGCTCGGGCAGATCGCCCCCGATTTCGAGCAGGACAGCACGCACGGCCGCATCAGCTTCCACGATTGGCTCGGCGGAAGCTGGGGTGTCCTGTTCAGCCATCCCAAGAATTTTACGCCGGTCTGCACGACGGAACTGGGCGAGGTTGCAAAGCTCCGGTCCGAATGGGACAAACGCAACGTCAAACCCATTGGCCTCTCGGTGGATCCGGTCGAAGCCCATCACAAATGGGAGCTCGACATTCACGAAACCCAAGGGACGAAACTCGACTTCCCGATGATCGCGGATGCCAACACCAAGGTGTCGGCGCTCTACGACATGATCCACCCCGAGAGCGACCCGACGGTCACTGTCCGTTCCGTCTTCGTCATCGATCCGTCACGCAAGGTGCGGCTGATCCTGACCTACCCGCCTTCGACCGGTCGGAATTTTGCCGAGATTCTCCGTGCCATCGACAGCCTTCAACTTACAGATGCCCGTAGCATCGCAACGCCCGTCAACTGGGAACCTGGCGAGCCGGTCGTCATATCGCCGAAGCTGTCGGACGAGGAGGCATCCCGGCAGTTCCCACAAGGCTACAAGACACGGAAGCCCTACCTTCGGGTCGTCGATCTGCAGGCTCCCGGGCAATGAGGCAATTGGAGGAGAGTGGAAAAAGACAGACCGCCGCCGACGGAGCAGACGACGGCGGCCTCTCCGACCTGTTGGCCCGCAACCGCGTATGGGCTGACGCCAAAACCCTGATCGATCCCGGATTCTTTAAAACGGCTCGTAGGCCAGCAGCGGCCACGCTATTCCTGGATCGGCTGTTCGGACAGCCGGGTGCCGGCCACCGAAATCGTCGATCTCGATCCCGGCGAGATGTTTGTTCATCGCAACGTCGCCAATCTCGCCACGCCGAGCGATCCTAACTTCGCCGCCGCCTTGGAGTTCGCGGTCGATGTTTTGAAGGTCGAGCACATCATCGTCGTGGGCCATTACGGGTGCGGCGGGATTCAAGCGGCAATGGCACCGGACAGGGACGACGCGATCGGGCTTTGGCTCGCACCGGTGCGTGAGCTCTATCAAACAGTCTGCTGCACCCCGGATACCAATGCAGACCGTTTGTGCGAACATAATATCCGCGCCCAGGTGAAAGCACTCGCAGCCAACCCATTGGTTCTTCGGGCCTGGGCGCGGCACGCTGCGCTAACGCTTCACGGTTGGGTCTACGCCATTGGAGACGGCCTTCTCCAACCGGTCTGCTCACCCGTCAGCCGCCACCCCGATGAGGCAGTTCCCAAACTCCGGATTGCAGGCGCGTCATGATCGCCATGCGCGCCCTGTGCCGCGTGAGGGCGATTGGCCATGACGACAGCCTCGTCGACGCCATCTCCGCCTGCAAGGGCGCGAGTGAACCCGATCGCGACATTGATGCACGGATTGCGCTGGCCGTATTTCCGGCACTGCGCAGCTTGACCGTTATTGCTCCGGGAGTCTGGCTGCAGGACGACGGCAACCACGTTCGGGCACTGCTCTACACGGCGACTTGCCGCGCTGCCGCTATGTTGGTGCCATCCGGCTATTGGATCGAAGCCGGCCCCCAGGGGAACCACCGTGGTGGGCGAGCTTGGCCAATGGACAGCCCATCACCCGGTTGAGGCAATCGCCCTGTGCATGGCCGCGCTCGATGCGCGAAGGGCGGAGCTGTCCTATGCACATTGACCGTTCTCACCAAAGACCATTGCAGCGCCCTGTGCGGCTGCATCAGCAATGGTCCCGCAGCGCTCATCATCAGGGCCTTCCTACCGACTTATCTGCGCCGGATGGTGCCGCATCATCACGCCTCGGCCGAAACGATTTCCGGCGCTATTTCTGCTCAAGGAGACAAGCGATGGCTGATCAAAGCCGCAATGCTGTAATAGCTCAATCCGACCTTGAGAGGCTCGTCTTCGAATTGCCTCCCCTGCCCTGTGGGACCAAGGATCTCGAGCCTGTCCTCTCGGCGGAAACACTGGAGATCCACCACGGCAAACATCACGCACGCTACGTGGAAACGCTCAATCGGCTGCTGGCCGAGCAGAATTTCTCGGCCCACACGCTCGAGGAAATCATCCGCATCGCGCACGGCAGCGGCGCGAAGGGCGTCTTCAACAATGCAGCCCAGGCATGGAACCATAGCTTCTTTTGGGAGAGCATGGCGCCGAAAACGGTTAAACCTGCCGGGCTGCTCGCCAGCGCCATTTCGTCCGAATTCGGGAGTCTCGAAACGCTGAGACAGCGTTTTTCCGCTGAAGGAACGGGCCATTTCGGATCGGGTTGGGTCTGGCTCATCGCGAAGCGCGACAAGCTCGAGGTGATCTCTACCCACGACGCGGGTAGCCCAATCCTTGAGGAAGGGGTGACGCCGCTGCTTGCTTGCGATGTGTGGGAGCATGCCTACTACATCGATTACCGCCAGGATCGCGCGGGCTGGATCACGTCCTGGTGGAACAGGCTCGCAAATTGGAGCTTCGCCGAAACGCAGTTTGACGCGGCGATCGGCCAGGGCAAGCCGTGGCGCTATCCACCATCACAGACCGCCCGTTGAATAAGGAGGAGAAGTAAATGCTCGTTGACGTTTGGGCTGGCGATAGCAGTTCCCCAGCAGCCTGGGGCAGTTTTCACTTCGCGCGGTCACCCCAGGCAGGCGAAGAGATCGAGATCGACGGAACGGTCGTCGTCGTGACGCGGGCCTGGCATCGGCCCAGCATCTATTACAAGGGTGCCAAGTTCGCGATTCTCGTCGAGGAACCTGTCGCTGACGCCCAAGTGCGTCCAGAAGTCCGAGATCACGCCGACATGGCGGTTTGAGTAGACGCGGAGAAGGGCGATGTCGCCCTTCTCCGCGCTCAGTCAGGCGGCGAGCAATTCGTCCGCCGGACCGAAGAATTCGTAATGAATGCGGTCGGATGGGACGCCAGCCAGCGACAAGGTCGAGACGGCGTGCCGCAGAAACGGGCGTGGTCCGCAGATATAGTAATCGGCCTCACCTACAGGCGTGTTGGCGACCAGCATTCATCGGTAATGATGCCGGCGACGTCATAATCCCGTCCTGCGACTTCATCTTCGAGCGGGGTCTGATGAAAATCGGTGACGGTGATTGACTTGCCCCGCCCAGCGACAGCGCGAACATGATCACGCATTGCGTGGGTATCGCGGTCATGAGTTCCGTGGACATAGTGCACGGGGACTCCCGCCTCGCCCTCAGCAAGCGTTTCGAGCATCGCCACCATCGGGGTCAGCCCCACGCCGCCCGACAGGAGGATCACCGGGCGTTCGACATGCGCTGCCAGGAAGAATTCGCCTGCAGGCGCGGCAACTTTGAGCACCGTGCCCGGCTTGGCTTCATCATGAAGCCAGCCTGACGCAAGACCAAGCGGCTCACGCTTGACCGAAATGCGATAGGTTTCGCCGTTGGGGGCTGCTGAAATCGAATAGTTGCGCTTGACTGGCGGATGTCCCGGAATTTCAAGCCAGAAGGTCAGATATTGCCCGGGCTTGTGCCGCATGACGGCCCCGCCATCAACGGGGCGCAGAACGAAGGAATTGATGACGCTGCTCTCACGCACGACGTCCTCGACGCGAAAATCGCGCCAGCCATTCCATCCGCCGGTCGCGTCCTTCTGTTCTGAGTAGACTCGCTGCTCGCGGGCGATCAGGATGTTGGCCAGGAACCAGTAGGCTTCGCCCCAGGCAGCGAGAATTTCATCGGTGGCCGCATCCCCCAGCACCGCCTTGATCGCCCCCAGGAGCGCCTCGGCAACGTGCGGATAATGTTCGGGCAGAATTTGCAGGCCAACATGCTTCTGCGCGATCCGCTCGACCGCCGGGGCAAGCGCACCGAGATTTTCGATGTTGCTCGCATAGGCGAGAATGGCGCCGGTCAGTGCCCGCGGCTGCGAACCGGCATCACCATGGTGCGATTGGTTGAAAAGGTCGCGAATGTTCGGGTTCTGGAACATCCGGGAATACATCTCGTTCACGATGTCGAGGCCATGTGCTTCGAGCGCGGGGACGGTCGCCTTGACGAGCGCGATGGTCTGATCGCTGAGGGGCTGCGTCATCAACTTCTCCTTTTTGAATGCGTTGAAAATCCCGGAATGTCAGAGCTTGGGAATGTGATCGTAAAAATCCACCTGCATCTTCATCGGCCCTGTCGGCGTTACGAAATGCGGTTGCTGAGGGAGAATCAAGCCAGGCTGGTCAGGCGTCAGGACGATCTCCGAAGGTGGCTCGAGGTAGGTTAGCCGGAGTTCGCCCTCGAAAACCCGGATCACGCCCCAAACACCAGCCTTCGTGTCATGTCGCGCGCGCAAGGCAGCCGGCAGAGTGTCCTGGTCGAACACCGGCGTGGAACGGTAAGGCAATATTTCACCCATGGGTTTGCCCTGGTCGCTCGATGGCATCCTTACGTTCCGCGTTGGCGACCGATGCAGCACTCCGTTCCTCCAGTTGGAAGAACATCGCCAGTTGCAGGCTCTCGGCGATGCGCCGCGCCTTCGCTTGTAGCGCCGCTGCCGCTTCGGGCGTCATCCTGTCATTGGTCGTTTGAACCCAGAGTGCGAGCCACCGCTCGAACAGCGCGGGCGTTATCCTGGCCTTATGCTTCAAATGGGCCGGCACCGGTTGCCCCTTGTATCGGCCACTGGTGAGCATGACGGAGGACCAGAACGCAGTCAGCTTCCCAAGATGCTCCGGCCAGTCATCGATCGCATCGTTGAAAATCCGCCCAAGCGCGGGGTCGGTGCGGACCCGCGCGTAAAATTCCTCCACCAAAGGAGTCAGCTCTTCTTCTCTGATTTTCGAGACACCGTCCACGACTCGCGCTCCAATCATGTATATATAATACATCTATCATGATTCGCATAAACGCAAGGCTAGCGCATATTTCCAGGTCGTCGGTCGCGGCGATGTACACAGCCTGAGAAACTGCTCAGCCCCGCTAGTTTAGCCTTGAATCCGAAACACGAAGGCATAGCATCAGCCAGCGACCCGAAGGAGTCTCGGTAAGACGTAGACACCTTTCCTTGCCCGCCCGTCAAAAGACGGGCGGGTTTTCTTTTCCGATTCCGTCGGACATTCGCTGGAACGCTAATCCGCGTGATCTGGCGCACTCGGAATTTTCAAACACCGTCACAAATACCTAATTGTGCGCAGCTCAAGATCTACTCACCCGATTTTCGCGATCAAGCGGCCGGCGGCACCCTGCTCAGCCGCCAGATTGCGATTATAGGCGAGCGGCATCCGGGGACTCTTCCAGCGTAGCGCATCCATGATCCCCGCCAGATCCTCGCCGCTCGCAAACAGATCCTGGTTCAAGCCCACCCGCGTCGAATGCGCGCTCACGCCCTTGAGCAACTGCGCCAGATCATCGGCGGTGAGGTCGCTCAGCGCGCCCTTGTCGAAGGCGCGCCGGATCATTGCCCGCCAGATCGGCCCGATCGAACCCGGGTGCAACGCCCCCTCTCCCACATCATATTCGGTGCGCGCCGGCACCGCCGACTTCGGCAACGTCTTGCGCAGATCCCAGCTTTCGCGGCCAGAAATCGTCTCGATCCGCCGCCCCTTGACCGCGGCCCGCGCCTTGTAGCGCGCACCTGCACCCGGCGAAACAGCGGTCCCTCCTCGATGTCGGCAGCCGCAGTCCAGGCGGCGATCGCCCGCACCGAGCGCGGGCTGAGGAACGCGGTCGCGCCCTTTCCCTCCTGATCGCCCTTGCTGCGCGAAATCGTCAGCAGCCGCGCCTCGGGATCGATGGCGTCCACAATGTGCTCGACCTCGACCGCGACCAGCTCGGAGGCGCGCAAGCCCGTGTCGTAGGCGACCGACAGCAAAGCCCGATCCCTGAGCCCCGGCAAATCATCCGCGCAGGCCTCAAGCAGCCCCCGCAAATCATCCGCGCAGGCCTCAAGCAGCCCCCGCACATTAAGGGGTCAGTTCCGGTAGGGGGCGAAATGACACCCTCTCATGACTGCCATCCGAAACGCTGGTCGAGTTTACTCCTTCGCCGGCTGCAAGACCAGCGGTTACATTGACCTTGGCGGGTGTGCCG
>NZ_LGJH01000102.1 GCF_001298105.1 Novosphingobium sp. ST904
CAAACTCGTCCCCTCGGTCGGTAGCGTAGGTGATTCCTACGACAACGCCTTAGCCGAGACGATCAACGGCCTTTACAAGGCCGAGGTCATCTGGCGGCAGCGATCATGGCCAAGCGTTTCGGCCGTGGAAATGGCAACGCTGCGCTGGGTCGATTGGTACAATAATCACCGGCTCTTCGGCCCTATCGGGCACATCCCGCCCGCTGAGGCCGAAGACAATTACTATGCAGCCCTCGAGAACCTCGATATGGCTGCATAGCCAAATGAAAACTGCCTCCTGAAAACCCGGGGCGCTTCATACCTTTCGCTCCTTTTCCTCCACTCGCGCTCCCTCCTCCGCCTCCGCCCCCACCCACGCCAACTCCGAGCGATGCTGAGGTAGTATCGAGAGTGCTTGAAGTACGCGCGGCGCCCCTGCTTACGCGAGACTGCGTCCCGACACTGCTGCGATTGTCGAGACCCTCAAACTTCCCGGAAGAGGTTCTATCGAACTCTTCTCGGTTAGTTCCCTCGGTGGTTCGGCTGCCGGTTTCGGATCCGTTCGATACGTCAGCGCTTGTCGCTCTGGTGCTGCGATTGGTATGGGTCGCAGTCCGGATTTGAGCTGCCGAATTCTCCAAGCTCTCTGCTGCCCGCATGTAACTTGATGCGGCTTGCCTGGTTTCCGCCGCAAAGCCCGAGCTAACGGAGGGCGCCATCGGCAATCTGGACAAGGCTCCGGTAGTGTCCGTGACGATCGAGCCATTTCCAAAACCGGACTCGGTCGCGCCGTTGTCGAACCGGGTGGTGAAACCAGCGGCCCCGGTCGAATAGCTGGGGGCATCCGACCACTGCGCGGTCTGGCGCATGTTCGACGTCGAGTTGGTAAAGCTCGTGTTACCATAGGAATAGTTCCCGGTTGTCTGTTCGAGCGCTGCTGCTTCTGCAGCATTCTGGGCCGG
Source organism: Novosphingobium sp. ST904 (assembly GCF_001298105.1). Taxonomy (GTDB): domain Bacteria; phylum Pseudomonadota; class Alphaproteobacteria; order Sphingomonadales; family Sphingomonadaceae; genus Novosphingobium. Next base: position 942 of record NZ_LGJH01000102.1, read on the forward strand.
CGCCAGGATCGAAGTCGCTTGCCCGGAAATCCCCATGGCGCCGCGGGCAAGGCCGCCGGCGATGAAGGGGACGCTCATGAGCATGAACCCGGCGATCGTGGCGGTCTCGGCGTTCACGGCGCCGATGCCGGCGAAGTTTGCCAGGGACGTGCCGCCTTGCGCTGCGCCCATGGCGGCGCTCGTCGCGCGGGTCATGCAGATCATGTGGAGGATGACGTAGAGCGGCCCCCACGCAGCGAGGTAGAAGAAGCCGGTGACATAGCCTTTCAGCGCTGCGATCCCGGTCTGCGGCATGAGGAAGAGTGGGAAGATCACCGGGAACATCGCGTAGAAGACGACGGTCAGCACGATGTTGAGGATCGGCACCCACGACATCGCCTGCTGCGCGATCGAATTGTAGGTATTGCGCGCCTGGATGTCCGCGCGCGTCGTCGCGAATGCGTCGATCGAGGCGGCGCCCGCGCTTCCGGACATCGCATCACGGGCCTGCATGAAGGCGTTGATCGCAGTGTTCTGCCGCATGACGGTCACGTAGTCGGAATTCGCGCCGGTGAAGGCCGCGTTGACGATCGGCACGTCTTGCCGGAGCTTCTGGGCAGCTGCGGCATTTGTCAGCTTGGGGAATGATTGCCGGCCCCAGAGCGGCGTCGCCGCATCGATCACCTCGGCCCACTGAGCCGTCAGGTTCTGATACGCCGCGCGGCAGGTCACGATGTAGGTGCTCACCGTGCCGCCGGACTTTTCGAGCCAAGGCTGCGCGCGGGCTTCCGAGCCCGGCCCGATGGCGGCCCAGAGGTCGGTCGCTTCAGCGAGGTCGGTGAGCGATTTGTGGTTGAGCAGGATGTCCCCGAACACGCAATTCTTGAAATGGGACTGGAGATTGGTCGCGAACTCGGCGTCGCGTATCTGGAAATTGCGCGTCGCGTCGAACAAGCGCGCGCCGTAGATCATGCCATTGCTCGTGTAGTTGAGCTCGCTCGGCATCAGGAACACGGTTTCAGCGGTGCGGGTCAGCCAATCCCCGACCTGGCTGGTGAAGCTGGCGATCACGCCGAGGCCCAGCGGCACGTTGGCGACCGTTGCCGGTGCCAGTGATGGATTGATGCGATCGGTGACCTTCACATCGACGGTCGGCACCATCAGGCACATGTAGATGAGCGTCGAGCCGAGAAACCAGTTCAGCCAGACGCGGATGTTCATGGTGAAGGCGACGCAGAGCAGGGCGTAGATGAGCCCAAGCACCATCACGACCTTGATCAGCGAGCGATAGCCGCCGCCTCCGGTCCATGCCGCGACTGCGTTGAAGGTGTTGACGATGTACTCACCGCCGCCGACCGTGAAGACCTCGACCATCGCCTTTCTCCCGCGCTGCTAGTTGAGGCCCTGGGCATTGAGGCCGCGCGAAAAGTTTGAGCGCGGCCGCCATGCCCGGCGACATCGTGTTCTGCAGCGTCGATTCCAGCATCACCGACTTGTTGATCAGCGCGATCGTGACGTTGAGGGTGTTCTTCACCTTCACGTCGCGTTCGGCGTATTTTCCCCGCGCCTCGGAGAGCTGCTTGCGCCAGGTTTCGGCGGTGGCCTGGTCTGCCGGTTGGAAGTGGACCTCTGACTGGCTCACGCGGTCGAGCATGTTCTCGATCATCGCGCTCAAAAGGTTGACTGCGACGATCTCGGCAAGCGCGTCGACCTCGCCGTCGCTGAAGCTGGCATGCGCCATCGCCTGTACGGCAAGCATTTTGTAAAGCGGCACCGTCGTCATCGTGAGAAGCTGCTGCTCTGCGGCATTCAGCGCAGCATCGGTGCGGATCTTGTCGTTCATCGAGACGATCATCGCCTTGACGCGAGGGCGCAGAGCGACGCTCGACGGCACGGAGAGGTTCGATTCCGTGACGTTCAGGCATTCGTCCTCATCGTCGCAGGTGAGGACCTTGACCGAATTGCCTGTTTGGGTGCCGTCGAGAAGGGCGGTCACCACCGCGTCCTCGGCCGGGCCGATGTACTGGATAGACGCGCCATCGGTGGCCTTGGGGTTGGTGATGATCGTGCCGACGACGGTCATCAGATATTCGGCAAAGCCCTTGTCGAAGGAGCCGAACTTGTTCGAGCGCTTGATCGCCTGCCAGGTGTAATTGCGCGGCGAGCCCGGGATATGCTCGTTCATTTTCGGGTCGTTGTTGCCCTCAAGCACGCTGTCGAGCTGGCCATCGGCCCCGCAGCCCTGCCGCGAGCGCGCCCAGTCGGAAAAGACCCCCTGGCTGTTACCGATCGAGGCGCAGATCGTGGAGCGCGCTCCCTGCATCTTGGGCCAGACCGCGCCCACTAGTCCCTGCGCAGCCTCGCACGAGGAGATGTTCATCTGGTTCATCTGCTGGGCGGCCTGCTGGAATTCGCCCATGATCTTGCCGATCATCGGCGAGACGCTGTCGATCGCCAGTTTGAAGGCAAAGCCCAGGGCATTGTTCGCGGTCGCCTTGAGCATCGCGACCATCTCGGAGGCATTGATGAACGAGAACGATCCCGTGAAAAGGTCGATGCCGCCGCAGCCCGCCCGGGCGCTTGGAAGCTGGAGATTGAACAGCGAGACGCTCTTCTGGGGAAAGCGCGTCCAGACATTGCCGAGCGAATAGTAGCCGGCCGACTGACCCTCGTAGGCGGTCGGGCCGGTGACATTGGCAGCGCCGCCAGCGTCATTGAAGAACGAGTTCATCTGCCCGGCGACATCGGCGCGGGCAATGCCGGTCGGCACCATGTTGGCGGCCGCGACGATCATGGCGCCGGCGGCAAGCCGCCGGGATTTGGCGCGCAAGCGCGGGAGGGTGCGGTCAGGCAAAGTCGGACACGGCGAAGCGAGGGAAGGGCTCTGGAGCGGGTTCATCAGTAATCACTCCCGACCTTGGTGTTGGTGAGCATGAAGATGCGCTCCATGATCTCGTCGGCCGACATGATGCCGAAGCCGATCGGCACGGCTTTGCGGGTCGCGGTGTCGAAAAGCACGAGCGCGGGCGTGGCATTGCCGGGTACCCCCATCCGGGCGCGCTGCCCGGAATCGACCACGTAATTCGGGAAGGTGCGGCTCGGGCCGCCGTCCATCGAGACGGCCATGACCGCGAGGCCGTGCGAGTCCGCGACCGAGCGCAGGATCGGCGCGAAAATCTCGCAGGCGCCGCAGCTCTGCGCGAAGAAGTAGAACATCCCATAGCGCTGGCTGAGGTGCGTCAGGACCTCGTCGCGGTCGGCGGTCCGATTATCAGACCATGCTCGCTTGGCGACGGTCGAGACCGGTCGCTGCAGCGTGTAGTCAATGTCGGGGTTCTGCCAGAGCGCGCGCTGCCAGGTGTCCGCAAACAGCGATGCACGGTCGAGCTGTTCGCGCTGGAATCGCACATAGGCGATCACGTTTTCCTCGGTGGGATCGAGGATTGCGCGGGCCTTGAGCTCGTCGAGTTCTTTGGCAATTGCCGCCATGCGTTCGCTCGGTGTGGGTTCGGGCGCTGCCGGCCGTTGGGGCGGCTGTGCTCGCGGCTTCTCGCAATAGAACCACTGGCCCAGCTTTCGCTCGCGGCAGTAGAAGTCGTCGCCCGCCTCGCCCGCCTCAATAGGGGCCGGCGGTGCGGCCTCGTCCTCGGCCATTGCGGGCCCGGGCGCGAGTGCGGTCAGGGCTAGCAGGATGGCTGCAGCAACGGCGAACTCTCCGGCGCTGGTGGCCGCGCGATCATCAGGCATCTTGGTCATCATCGACTTCATGCTCCCCATCGAGTTCGATCATCGCGAGGTTCAGGACCGACATCAGCCTCGCGACGTCGAGCATCTTGGTGCCCTGGTCCATCATCCGGACAAGGCCGCGCAGGTGGGTGCGGCTATGGCGGCGTCCAGCAACCGTGGGCCGCACGCCGCCGCTTCGGCGCACGATCCAGCCCCGCTCGAGCATCCGGCGAAACCCTCGCTCGACTTCGCGGGGATCGACCGGGCACGCGAACCAGTGCTCGACCGTTGCCGACACTTCGCCGGCCAGGGTCGGCCGGTCGGCGCGGTGCACGCGCAGGAAGATCGCGAGATCGAGGACCGACATATCGATGGCTGAGAGCAGCAGGCCTTCGCCATCGCCCGCATCATTGGCTGGTATGGAGGTCATAGTAGTCCTGGATCCTGGTCTGGATATCGGCGAGCGTGCTCACCTCGTCGGGCAGCTTCGCGGCGTCGGTGAATTCCGAGTAGACCTCGGTAAAATCCATCAAGGAGAGATCGAGCCGGGCGAACTCGTCGATGGTGAAGCCCTCGCATTGCTCCTTCTTCGGCTTGCCCCAAGGCTTGTTGATCTGGGGGCGGCCCTGCTCCTGGAGGATGCGCGAGAGCTTGCTTTCAAAGCAGCAGTAGGCGGTCTTCTTGCTCTGGCAGATGCCGAGAATGCTGGAGGAACAGTAGGTTCCGACCTTGTGGCAGAAGCCCATCCGGTCCTTCACATCGAGCATCTTCTCTTCGCTCGAACAGGCGAAGAGGGTGAGGAAGGGCGTTGCCACGGCGGCAAGCGCGGCCGGGCCGCCCGCCAGCGCCGCGCCGCCGGCGGCAAGGGTCAACAGGCCCGAGGTCTTGCCCGCACAGCAGTTGATGAGCCCGAAAACCGGCTTGTGGCAGGTCTGCCGATCGCCCGAGAAGACCGTGAAGTTGTCTTCGTCGAACTCGTCTCCGGCCTGACCCAGCGCATGGAGCGCAACGAGCGCGTCCTTGAACTCAGTCGAAGCCTCCCGCTCGATCGGCTCGCAGTCGCCATTGATGCAGTAGACATCATCGCCGCAGACATATTGCTTGGGCGAAGGCTCCGCGCTGCTCGGCACCGGGCAGCGATAAACTTTCTGGCTGACCTTGCAGGCGGCCGGATCGTAGTTCGGATCGTCCTCGTCATCGATGCATTCGTCACGCACATATGTGCACTGCGCATTGGCATCGAGATCGCCGCAGTCATTGCCCTGCGAGATGGCATGGCACTGGTAGCTGCGCTGCCAGGCCCAGCAGGCGCGGGTGACCGATACGCCGTTGATCGTCCTTGTAGAGGGATCGGCATCGACGCAGGTTTCGGAAACGAGCTCGCAGGTCTTACCCGCCGTGGCATTACTGCACTGCCCTTCATCTACTGCCTCGCTGACGACATGGCCCTCGTCGATTTTGGTGTAGGCCAGGTCCGTGATGACCGGACTGGAACACTCGAGACGCTGGCCGGTCATGAAATCCGGCTCATAACATCCGCCATTCGGGCCCGACTGGAGGCAAATCCGGATGGTCAGGATGTCCGGGTCCGCAACCCTGCACTGGCCCGAGGCGAGATAGGGATCGAATCTGGAGCACAGCCGGCTGCGATTGGCGGCGGGCGCGTAATAGTAGTCGTCGCACTTGTAGCTATAGGCAGGCTCGCCGCCCTCGGTCGCCACCACCAACGGCGCGGTGCACATCGGGCTGCTTTCCTTGATCGCGGCGCCGTAGTTGCAGGTCGCCTCATAGTAGCTGACGTTGCCGCCGCCCTGCGGCAGGGGCGTGCAGGACCCGGTATCGCCGCCGAGCTGCTCGCCCTGAAGGTAGGCATCGGGATTGCTCTCAATCTCGCTGGCCCGCGCGGTCGTGGCGAGGATCTCCTGCGCATCGAACTGGGCGCGTGTGCGCGCCCGGTCCGTCGTGATGGCAACGGCCTCGCTGCTGCTCGCTTGCGCGCCGCCGTCGGCCACCAGCTTGTCGGGATCGTCGAAGTACTGGCTCTGCGGCAGGTCGGTGCGGCGTAGAAGGGCACCTGGTTTTGCATGCCCTCGCTCGGGACCAGCGCGTCGTTGGCGCTCTTGCCCTTGCCGAAGGCCTTGCCTTCCTCGCGCGCTTCCTGGACTGTCGTTTGCGCGAGTACGGGGCTGGCGAAAGCCAGCATCAGCAGCGGAAGGAGCCCGCCGCAGCGCATGTCAGCTGGCCCTCGACAGATTGCGCAGCGCGACGGCCGCGACGCCGGCGCCGGGTCCATTCCCGCCGGCAAAAGTCTCGAGCACATAGCCGACCGAGACGTTGCCGGTCATGCGGTCGTGGGGCGGAACCTGCGTCGTGCAATGAAAGCCTGAGCAGAGGTCGAAATCCGAGGATACCGCGACATACGTCGGCACGGCTGTGACCGCGAAGGCCCGAAACAGACGCGGATCGATGCCGACGTTGGAGAGCTGGTCCCGCTCGGTAACGACTTTGCTGAGCGCCGCCGAAAAGGCCTTGAACGAATTGTTCGGAAAGCCCCGGAACACCACGATGCCGCCGGCCTTGCCGGTATCGGCAATCAGTTGGCGCAGCGCGGGCGGCGGCATCGACAGGCTGGCAAAGACGATGAGCTGAGGTGCTTCGCCCTTCCTGGCCGCGACATTCTGCGACGCGCCCTCGATGATCTCATCGAAATCGACCGGGCCCTCGCCATTTTGCGGAACATGTTTCGCGGTGAGGCCCGAGAGGCTGTCGGTGCCTTGGCTCTGGGCGGCGAGAGCGTCCTCGCGGAAGGCGTCCCCGCGGTTCTGCACCTGGGCGACGAAAGCGTCGGCATCTCCGGCCGCCTCGCTCGAACGCCGCTTGATGGCATCGAGATCGAGACCGTCCACAGTCTGGGCGATGGCCTGGTAGGCGCCGGCGCGGCTAGGAGCGCGGCGAGGGCTATGCTGGAGCGTCGCATCTCGTTTCTCCTAGAGCACGCAGCAATTGCGCTTGCGCCACATGAGGTAGCCCATGTCCTCGCCCTGGACCGGGAAGGCGCGGCCGGCCTGCGGCGGCAACGTGGAGGCACCGATCGGCGAGCAGCCGGCCTTGCCGCTGACCGTCGGGGTCGGGTTGGTCATCTGCACGCGGTATTGCTGCTTCTTGAGCACCGGCATGAGGTACTTCTCGCATAGGCCCTTGCTGCCCATCGTCCCCCAGGCGAGGCCTTGCCGGTGCATCTTGAAAGTGAAGCGCGAGAGCGCGAGCCGCGAGGCCTGGACGTGGTCGATCGAGGCGCCGATGTTGCCGTTCATCGGATACATCGAGCCCTGGCAGCCCGCGCACCAGAACGTCACATCAAGCGGCAGGCGCAGCGTTGCGGCAATGCAATCGCCAGCGCAGGCCGCCTGCGCGATCGGATTGGCGAAGATCACCGCTTCTGGATTGATGATCGTGGTGAGCGCATCGTCCTGCCAGAGCGGATCGACTTCGGTCATGTAGGCGATGTCGAAGCTCGCCTGCTCGAAGCAGAGGAAATCGGTCAGGATCTCCATCCAGTAGAGCAGGGGATAGACGTACCAGTGGACATGCCACTTGGACGTATTCTGGGCCTTGCCTCCTATCTGGGATGGCCCCTCGACATAGCCGTTGCCGATGTCGAAGCCGGGGGCGATTTTCATGCCGCCAAGGTTCACGAAGCACCAAGGCTTGGTCGACACATCGGCGAGCCGCACGGGCTCCCAAAACCCCGCGGCAATACCGATGCGCGGGATCGGGCTGCCGCAGGCGCAAATGGGAAGCGAGGGGTTACTGGTGTCGGGGCGGGTGCTGGGCCAGATGCTGAGCCCGCCGATCGACATCGGGAACAGGCAGGACCAGCATACGTCGGTGATCGGATTGACGAATTTGCCGGTGCAGCGCGATTGCGCCTGGGCGGAAGGCGGAAATAGCGCCACCGCATAAAACAGCGCAAAAGCGGCGATGAGGGTTCGCAGAGCCATCATGGCTCGTTCCCCGATTCACCTTCGCGGGCACCGCTGACGAAGGCAAGGCAGAGGAGAGCGGCGAGCCAAATCCCGATCAAAAGCGCGCGGCCGGGGGCAATGGGAAGAACGAGAAAGCCGGCGACGAGAGCCCGGTTCCACCATTCGCGACTCGGCGTCGGCCCACCTTCGGAAAAACTGTCACGGGCAGGGGGCAGGATTTCCACGAGGGCAGACATAAGCAACCCGGAGAGCGCCCACGCGCAAAGCAACATGGCAGTGAGGGCGATCGTGCCGATGTCGACCTGTTCCAGTGGAACCATGGCGAGGCCGAAAGCGACAGTCGGCGCAAACATGATGGGTGACCGCATACAGCGCCACATTTTGCCTAGAGCCGTCATGGATGCTCCTCAGTAAGGGCTGCGATCCAGGCCGTGTCCGCACGGTGTTTTTCGCGCGCATAGCGCAGGGCGTGGAGCGCGCAGAAGGTAAGCAAGGCGCCGATCACGAGAGGGGCGCGCAGTCCGAGCACGACGACCAGCGGCTTGATGGCCATGACGGCGAGGGCCGTGCTCACGCAGAGCAGCTGGAAAGTGCGCCGCATGCGGCGCAGCCGCGTGGTTTCCGGTGCCGCCATCGGCGTGCGCAGCAAATCGAGCCAGAGCGGCATCACGGGGCTCCCTTCAGCTTGATCTCGGTGAGCTTGACGATCCGGCCGCTTTGCTCGGCGACCGCCGGGGTGTGGCGGATCCCGAACTTGCCGCTGAGCCGGCCTTCCTGGTCGAAGTAGAAACGGCGCCGGCGCTTCGTCATCTCCTCGATCGGTGAGCCACTGACGAGGATGATCTTGGCACCCAGATCGGAATAGCGTGCAGTGGCCCAGGCCATCTGCTCGGCGCTATCGCCGTCGACGAAGACCAGCGCCTGGCGCATGGCCACGAAATCGAGCGGGTTCACCCGCTGCCCGGCCTGGGCCACGAGATTGCCCTTCTGGTCGCGGACATCCTCGTCGATGACGATCGTGGGATCGTAAGCCCAGGCGCGGGTCTCCGTCGCAGCGGTGATCCCGGCGACCGGGGGCGGCCGGCGCACTTTCGCCTCGGTGCGCCGGGCGAACTCGGCGTTCATCCGCTCGATGCCGCCGGAGGCTGAAGGGTCTGCAGGCGCTGTTCGATCGTAGAAAGCAGGTCGGTCTCGATGATCGGAAAAGTCTGCCCAACCACGCCGTGATCGCTGGCGCGCCCGGCCGAGGACAGCGTCAGTGTGCAGAGCGCGGCGAGCGCAAGAGCCTGGCGCGTGGTCCATGCCGGCCGCATCACAGGATCGCCTTTCCGACGCCGACGATCTGCCGCGCGCAGGCAAAGCCGATGGCGGCATAGCGGCTGTCGAAGCCGTCCTTGTGCGGCGTGCCGACGTAATAGCAGCGCGGCGGGATCACGCCGGTAGGGCCTTCTGCGAGCGGTTCCCCAAGCCGTGTGCGCGGCTTCATGCGGCCGACAACACGGCCGTTCACGGCGACCTCGGCGCCGAGATGCTCGACCCTTTCGCCGGGAAGGCCGTAGACGATCTTGCCGAAGAGCTGCTTCTTCGCCCCGAAATGCCGGACCAGCAGAGAGCCCGGCGGCGGCACGAAGAACACGAAGTCGCCGCGCTGGGGCACCGAGGTCTTGTGGATTACGAAGGCCCAGTTCGGCAGCGATTCCGAGGTGTTGATGAGCAGGGCATGGCTGCCCTGCCATTCGCTGACCGCCGAATGGGCAATGCCGCAGCCGATGAAGAGGCCGAGCGCGGCCCAGCGGCGGCTCTTCGGGCGCCACTTCGCTTTGGGGTGTGGATCGGCGCAGCGCTCAAGGATTGCCTGCGGCATAGCCCCCTCCAAAGCTGGAAACGCTCGCGCCGGCGGCGCCCTGTCCGCTAGCTCCCTGTCCGGCCGCGCCGGCATCGTCCGGCGCGAAACCCTGCCAGGGCCCGAATGGGCTGGCGGCCATCGGCGCTGCTCCGGTCGGCAGTTGGGGCACGGGCACTTGCGGGATCAGCCCTTGCGACATCGGGGATGCTGCCGGGCCGCTGCGCATCATTTGCTGCGCCGATGCGGGCTGTGGCCGCCCGACGCCCGAGGCGTAGACGGCCTTGACCACCTCGGGGGTGATGTCGGGGACGCCTTTGGAAAGCACAGCCTCACCGACCAGCACGACCTGGCCTGCGGCGCTGCGGCGCTGAAGCTCGGTGTCGAGCGAGGCCATGAACTGGCGCATCTGCGCCTCGACTTCCTGGGGCGGGTTGGTGCTGCGCGCCTGCGCCTGGACATAGTCGCCGACGATGCCGGAGAGGTTGGCTTTGACGATGCGCTGGGGCGGATCGGCGGTGATCGTGCGGGTCACCCACATGCCCCAGACTACGAGGCCGAGGACACCGATGCCGGCAAAAAGCTGCCCGGCCGTGTAGCCGGCGAACACCGTGCGGCGCTTGCTTGCCTGGGGCGCGGCCGGTTCGGGTTCATCGATGAAGTCAAAGGTCGGACTGGCTTCGGTCATGCGTTGTGCTCCCGTGGGAGGGGATCGCGCGGGCGAAGGTTGTCGCGGCGCAAGAACAGGATTGTGCCGCCCACAATGAGGTGGAGACCAAAGACCAGCGCCCGGAACTGCGTGATACGGTCCGCGTCAGCCGCGAGATAGCGGTTCGACATGTTGGCGAGCTGGTGCATGACGCCGGCGAGGGAGAACCCGCCGATCGCTGCAAAAAAAAGCACGAACACGCCCCAGGTCATCAGCAGCGTCGTTGCCAGCACGCCGGCACTGTGAAGTGCAGCATAGAGGAGGTAGCCCATATCGGGCTTGCTCCAGGCATCCCTGTTCGGTTTCGAGGTGCGCATCGCCATGCTGGTCACTCCGCAGCCATGGGAATGGTAGCCGCATCATCGCAGCCCCATTTCTCGGGGTTATCCGGAAAGGCGACACGCTCGATCGCCCCGTCCATCGTGAAGCCTTGCTCGAGGAGTTCGTGGATCTGGGCGAAGGTGCGGGGCGAGGAGGAGAAGACTGTCGCCGAATAAGGATCGAGCACCAGGCGGCCCACCGCGAGCGTGTCGGGCCCCTTGATCATGACATCGGAATATTCGGTGCCGCTGCGTTTCAGCGAGCGCAGCAGGGCGTCGGTGTAGTCGTCCATCTCGAAGCGGTCGTGCTTCTTGAAGTCCGCGATCGTCTCGGCCTTTTGCTGCAGGATGACGAACCAGTCGCTGTTCTCGAGCGCGGCCCGCGAGCCGTCCGACTTGTAGTAGTCATTGAGGCTCTGCGTGGCAGTTACCAGCGAAGCGCCGTACTTGCGGCAGGTGCGGGCATAAGCCTCGATGAAGTCGGCCATCGAGCCGCCCTTGAGCATCTGCCAGGCTTCGTCGAGCAACAGCGCCTTGGGAATGCTGCGGTCGACCCGGCGCATCATCTGCGAGGCCATGAACATGATCGCGGTCAGCACCACCGAGCGCAGCTCTTCGCGGGAAGCGAGGTCCGAGAGCTCGAAGACCGTGAGGTTCGCCTTCAGCTCGAAGGAGACCTCGCCCTGAAAGAAGCGGCCATACGTGCCGACCGACGAGAACGGGCGCATGGCGATGCCGAGATCGGCGCCGAGCGGGTTGCCGGTCTCGGTGAGAGCGGCGATGACGTCGTCGATCGAGCCGCTGCGGCCCTTCCGGTTCCAGACCTCGTTGACCGCGCCGTCGATGAGCCCGCGCTCGGTGTCATTGAGCTTGTCGACGTGCCGCGCCATCTGGTTGACGATCGATTTGAGCATCGCGAAGCAGTCGAGCAGGTAGTCCTCGTCGGCTGCGGCCATCTCGGGGTCGATCATCGAGAACGGGTTGATGCAAAAGCCCGAGGACATCGTGAACTCGACGAAGGCACCGCCCTGGAGCTTGGCCGAGTGCTCGAACGAGCGCCCGTCGTCGATGACCACGACTTTGGCGCCTGCGCCGCAGAGCGCGGCGCAGAGTTCCTGCAGCGCCACCGATTTGCCCGAGCCCGACTTGCCGAACACCGCGACATTGTGGTTGCCGGCGCTGTTCTCGAAAGGGGACCAGAAGAAGGGCTGGCCGCGCCGGCCGATCAGCATCATGTGCGGATTGTTGCCGCCAAGGTATTCGCCCTGCAGCGGCGCGAGGCTGGCGGCGGTCGTGGTGAGCACCGTGCGCAGCCGCTTCATGTTCCGGAGGTCGAACGAGAGGCCGTTGGCCATCGTCATCGGCATCGCCGCGAGCAGGCCCTGGATCTGGAGATAGCGATCGTCGAGCAGGTCCCACCCGGCGGCGCGGTACACCGACTTTAGGATCCGCTCGTTGGCATCGCCCTTGCCCTTGGGCGAAAAGGACGTGACCGAGAAGAAGGCCTGCACCAACTTGCGGCCCTGGCGCAGTTCGTCCTTCACGAACTTCCATTCCGCCGACTGGTCCTTGAGCTGGGGCAGCATGCGCGCCGACTTGGAATCGGCAAGGCTGGTGGTGCGCATGAACTTGCGGCTTGCCCGCAGGCCCTCGCTCTCGGCGTCGGGAAAGTCGAGGCAGAGGTTGGTCGAGACCGGGCAGGGCATGCGCAGCTTGTCGGCGAACATGTCGCCGATCAGCTTGGCCATATCCCAAGGCGCCCAGCGCTGCGGCAGGTTTCGCACCGAGAAGGAGCGTACATCGAAGACGTCGGGGTAGATCTCGCCGATCTCCGGGGCCTCGTCGATCATCTTGCCGGTGGGGCGGAAACGCTCGGTGCGCAGCAGGATGCGATCGGGCTCGATCTTGATCTCGAGGTCGTGTCGCACCGCCTGGTCGGCGATCGGGTCGAAGGGATTGTAGACGATCGTGTCGTCGCCCGGGGCCGTCGTCGGCGAGGTGATGTCGTCGATCCAGGCGATCAGCGCCTGCGGATCCATCGGGCGCGCCTCGATGCCGATCGATTCCAGCGCCGAGGTCAGCCCCTCCATGACCGCGACGATTTCCTCGCCCGAAACCCGGCTTGTCTCCGGCGTCGCATAGGAGATCGCGAGGCGGTGGTTGCGCAGGCAGAAGGGGGCCGAAGTCGAGAGCGAATTCCACACACCGCCCAGCAGGTATTCGGTGCGGTGCTTTGCCATTCGCTCGTAGACGCCGGCAGCCGAGTAGCGCGGCAGGTACCACTGCGAGAGCCGTTCGCTGACGCGCGGGCTCATCCATCCATGGATCTGCAGCGTGCCCGGCGTCGGGATGCCCTCGGAGAGGAACTGCGTCAGGATGTCGGCGGAGCGCTCGCTCGCCCCGATCATCGGCGCGGCCTCGAGCACGAAGCCGCGCGAGGCGTTGTTGTAGAAGAGGTGAGTCCTCGGATCGAAGCTGCGATAGGGCAGCCAGTGGACGAGCCGCGGCACTGCGGTGTCGGGTCGGGCCATCTCGGGTGCGCTGTCATCGCCGAGCAGCGAGGCCATTATGCTGCGCAGCATATTCATGGCTGAAGCCCCGGAAATGGCGCGGCGCGCAGCATTGGAACCGCTGGATTCTGCGCAGCCATGTTGGCTTCGCTTTCCCCGCGATCGAGGCCTGCTCGGATCGCCGGGTTGGCAGCGACGGCGGCGATCGCGGCCTTCCCTTCCGGCGTCGCAAACTTGGGCACGGCGATGGAGGCGCCGTGCTGGCGACGGGGCGCGGGCTGCTGTGATCGGATGCTACTGGCGCTGGCGGCGCCGCTGGCCGGCTGTGCCGCTTGCGCGGGAGTAACGTTCGCTGCGGCGGTCGGCGCTCGCTTGGCCGGGGGCAGCGCCGTCGGCGTACCGCGCGGCGTCAGCAGCGTGCGTGTCACCTGGTCCTTGATGTCGCCGACCGGGTCGGTGCTTGCTGGCCCGGGCGGGGCCGGTTTGGGACCTGGCGAGGGCCACGGCCTCGGCGCTGGGTACGCCGCTGTCGATTGGCAACATATCGATAAGCGGAGGATCGGCGCGTTCGACGGCGGCCAGCAGCGTATCCGCCCCGGTGGCGGCAGCGACGTCTTCGCGCGAGGTTGCGATCGCACTGGCGGCAAGGGCTTCCGCCCAATTACCCTGTTCGACAACGGCGTGGACGGCTGTCTGTTCATGAAGCCGCCCGGCGGCGTCGATCTGGGCGGGAAAGACGATCCGCAGCACGCGCTCGCGCGTCCGCACCGGGGCCGATGCCTTCTGGAAACCGCGGCCCTCAGCTGGCGGTTCGAGGTAGGGACCTGCGGCGCGACCAGACGGTCGCCGTCCTCTCCCGAAATGAGCGCGAGCGCCTGATCGTCGATCGTCGCGCTGGGCGCGCAAATGCCGTCGGGTGCCCGGCAGGCAAAGTCGCCTTTGATATTGCCACCGAGCGTCGTGCATCCCGCCAAAGCACCGGCGCCGAGCAGGCCGCCGACGAGACCGGCGGCAAAAGCGAGCGAGGCGATCACGAGCCTGCTCCCGACAGCCAGTTCGCAAGGAACTCCCTTGGACGATAGCCTTCGAGGACCGAGCCGTCCTCGCGGACGATGACCGGGGTTCCCCCAAGACCGTATTTGCGCGCGAAGGCCTCATTGGCATCGAGCCCCGAGGTGTTGCAGGGCTTGCCGGCCGCGAGGGCTTCGCCAGCATAGGCAGCATGGAGCGCCTTGGCGCGGTCTTTAGCGCAGTAGACCTTGTCCGCGAGATCGCGGCTCCCGAGCACCGAGATCGGCCGCTCGATCACCCGCACATCCATCGCGGCAAGCGTGTTGCTGAGCGCGCGGCAGTAGCCGCAGCGAAAATCGCTGAAGACCGTGACGGTTTTGCCTGCCGGATTGCCCCAGACGATCGCACCATCCTTCGGCAGCGTATCGAGCGGGAGCTTGCGGATTGGCGCCTGTGCGGCCTGGGCGGACGGCGCGGGATGGGCGGCAAGTTCTGCGGCGTCCTCCGGGCCGCCGGCGGCGCTGGCTTTCGCTGCCCCGCCGACCAGCATGTCGGGGTTCATCTCGAGCAGCCGGACCGCGGTCAGGTCCTGGCGCGTCTCCATGTCGTAGACGCGGCCGATCACGAGGTAGCGCGCCGAGCGGTCGATGTAGAAGAGGTTGCTGCCGGCGGTCACTTCGCAGAGGCCGCCGACCTTGTCGCAGTTGACGGAGGTCACCTTGGTCTTGGGAAGCCTGGCCTTCAGCCGTTCTTCAACTTGGCCGCTGCCGCTTGCCATTTCGGCGGCGTAAGGCGCGGCGGCGATCGACAGCATGCCGATCGCGGAGCAGACGAGCGGCAGCATCACCTGTCTGGTCGGGAGATGGACGCGCCAGCTGGTTTCAGTTCCGGACATAGACACCCTCCAAGAAGACGATTTCGACATCGATGCCGGTGGGCATCTCGATCACGGGTTGGTACTGCTCGGCGCGCTCGATCAGGTATTTCGAGACCATGTCGCCCGTTTGCGAAATGCCTTCGCCGAGGCCGCCCTTGGCAATGTCGCCCATCGAGAGGTCCTGCCGCTTGCCATCGATGATGACGCTGGGTTGGGTGAGGGCATTGTTTGAATTGGCGGCAAAGCCCCTGCCGAACCCGCCAAATAGCCCGGCAATGAAGGCTTGGCTGACCAGTCCGCCTTCGCGGCTGACAACGCGGCCGCGCACGCCGGTTTTGCCACCGAAGGCGATGAAGCCTTTGACCTCCGACACCGCATAACGGCCGCCAGGTTGCGGGCAGGTCATCTTCTGCAGTTTGACGTAGACTTTCTCGCTGGAAAGTTCGCCGCGCGCGGCACCGTTGATGAGGCAGCCCTGTATCTTGGTGGTGAGGAGCTTGCCGTTCTGGAGCACCGAGCGCGCGGGACCAGTGATGCGCAGCACCACCGGCAGCGGGTCAGTCTGGCTCTGCACGCCGGCGGCGGCATCGACGCCGACAATCACTTTGGCCGTCGCAAAGCTGTTGGGCGGCAGATAATTGGGGCTGTCGGTGTAGACCGTGTTTCCCTTCTCGACCTTGCTGGCCGTGCCGGTGTTGCCACTGGTGAAGGACACCATCTTGACCTCGCTGGAACGGGCAGGGGCCAAGCCCGGCCCGGCGGCGCCCGCCGCATCCGGGCGTTGGTAGGTCGGCATGCCGGCGCCGTAGAGCGCCGCGGGCCCTGGCGGCGGCACTGCCGGCGCGGCGCGGTCATTGATCTGCCGGCGCAGTTGCTCGTTCTCCGACTGATAGGCGCTCACCACGCGCTGACCATCGGCGGTCATCGACTGGTTTTGCGCGCGCAGGGCTTCGAGTTGCTCGGAGAGCTGAGCGACTTTGGCATTGGTGCCATCGACGCTGCGCAGCTGGTTTTCCTGGCTTTGGAAGCGATTTTCCGAGGCCGCCATCCATTCCTGCTCGGAAAGGTTGCGGTTCAGCATGTCGTTGGTGGAGACGGTGATCTTGTCGCCCTTGGGGCCCTCCTCGCCCTGGACCTTGCCGGTGTCGCCGAAAATCCAGAAGCTGGAGGCGACGACGCCGATCCCGGCGGCGCCGGCGAGCAGCATCCGCTGCTTCTTGCGCGCTGCGGCGTTTTCTTCGAGCTCGGTGGGTACTGGCGATACGCCCGCATCACTGCCGGTTTCTGGCCCGTCGAGAGGCTTGCGGCCCCGCGAGAAGATATCCTTGAGCGCCATGGCTTAGTTCCCGCTGCGAGTGACGAGGTAGGCGGTGGTAACCTTGCCCGGAGCAAGGCGCGGCTCGGCGATCGAGACGGCCAGCGCAGAGGCGGGCGCGACGCTGGCCTCGGTAAGCGCGGCGTCCTGGGTACCCTTGTTCTCGATCCTGAGGACCCGGCCGGTCATCTCGGATCCGCGATACTCGGCGACCATCTGCACCTTGAGGTCGCCGACGTAGACCGGCCGCAGCGCGCGCTGGCGCGTCTCGTAGCCATCGACAATCCGGTTCGCGTACATCGCCTGGACGAGGGCGATGGCCTGATCTTGCGAGCTGACCTGCTGGGGGCCGGAAGGCACCGCCTGCGCTGCATCCGCTTTGGCGATCGCCGGGTTGGCGATGAACACCTGCACTGCCTGGTCGCCGGCGATGCGGCAGACGAACTTGTAGACATAGCCGCGCTTGGAGGTCGCGAAAAAAGAGAGGGCGGGCCGCGCAAAGCCGTCGGGAACCGAGAGATAGATGTCTCCGCGCACCGGTTCGTTGACGACGCTGAAATCGTCGGTCGGATTGCCCGTGCTGATCTTGGAGACTGCGGCGAATTCGTCCTCGACGAGGCTGATGCGGGTGAGGTCGCGCGCCGAGGCGTTGCAGTCGACTTGGCTGCCGTCGGACGCCATCAGCGTCTGGTCGCCGGTGGCATGAGCTGGAGCCGCCAGCACGACGGCCGCCGTGCCGACGAGCAGCGCGCCCAAGGTGCGACTGACGAGGCAGGAGCAGCGCGATGCCAGGACCGCGCCAATGGCGCAGGCGCCGATCGCATACGGGGTCGATGTCATGACACGCCCTCTTCTTTCTTCTTGGGGTGGACCATCCCGAAGCCGATCAGCTTCAGCGAGAGGCCTTGGTACTCCCAGGCGAACTGGAAGGTGCGGATGTCGCTGGAGATCACCTTCTGGCCGACGACGGTGTTGAGCTTGCCGGTGACCGAGGAGGTCAGGGCCCCGGTGTCGATCTCCATCGACTGGATCTGGAAGTACTGCGAGATGCTGGAGCCGCGCTGCTCATTGGCGATGCGCAGAAGATCCGCCTTGATCTTGCCCTGGGCGCGCGGGGCGACGATCTCGAGGACCGAGGTCATCCAGTAGTCGAGGCTGCCGGGCGACCGATCGAGGGTCAGGATCGCGGTATCGCGGGTGATGAGCTCGAGGTACTCACGCGAGACGCCGCCGCTCGAAAGCGTCAGCGGCGAGCGCAGCACCGGCTGCAGAACCACCTCGCGGCTGCGCGTCGCGGCGAAGAGCAGCATGAGGCCGAGCGCGCCGGCGAGGCCGAGCGATACGAGACCAAGCAGATTGCGCTGTCGCAGGATCCGCTGGCTTTGTGCGTGCTGGTACGAAAATTCCATGTCAGCCCACCATCAGCCGGAGGTAGGAAGGCGGCGTGGCGCGCAGCGCGGGGAACCCGCCGGGCAAATGCCAATACGCGAGATGGATCAGCCATGATGTTGCCCGCCCAGCTTTGGCTTTCCTCAAAACCCACCAGCCAAGGAAGGCAAAGCCTATCCCGATGACGATGTGCTGGGACAGGATCCCCCAGATGAAGGGGATGACCATGGCCAGGAACTCATCCAGCGTCCAAAACCCGATCAGCTCAGGATCGTCGAGATGAGAAGGGATCACATATCGGTCGACTGACATACCGCGCCGCCTTCCATGACGGTGGAACTGCCGCTCCGCCGCCGTTTGGGATCAGATCGTCGCGGTGACGGTCGAAGTGACGATCGGAATACCCGTGCCCGCGCCGACGCCCACGCCAACGGGGATGGCGACCTGGCCAAGGCTGAAGCGGCCGGAGGCGAGGCCGACGATGCCGCCGGCAAGAGAGAGAACGGTGATGATCTTGCCGCCCGAGCCTTCGAGGAACCCGGTGAACTGGGTGAGCGCGGTATCGAATGTCGTGTCGGCGCCAGCGAACGCCGGTCCGGCGAAGGCCACGGTGGCTGCCACGAGGGCGACGGCGGTTGCAGCGATAACCGTGAAGTCGGTTCGGCTGCTTTTCGTGAGCAGGGATTTCATGAAGGCTTCTCCTGAGAGCGAGCGCCTTTCGTTGCGCCCGACCCACAGTTGAGGAATTGCGCACGTTCACTTCAATCAGAATTGGGATGGCAACCGGTTCGATGCGGCATTTATCTCGTACCTGAGAGTAATTGCAGTCGTTATATCGGTATTGTCCATGAAAATGGACCGAGTGTCATCTCCATGGACGTGAAACTCGGTATTGTGGACGGTTGTCCATTAGAAGGGACACCAAGCCGCCGGTTGGTCTGATTCTACGACTGCGCAAACATCGGGACCGCTTTGAACTGTGTCGCCGTAGTGCATGGGCGCGCAGTCCTACGCCTTTCTACCTATAACGAGGTTGATCTCACCGATTGATCGCAAAGTCCTATTGATTGCGATGGTTAATTTTATTGTTATCTCGAGTACCCGGACTACCCAATAAGCGACACAGCAGAAAGGTGGGCTATGGGATCACCAATGTTCGACGCCGGGCCGCAGCAATATGCGCACCGAAAAACCTTCAGCTTGGCAGATTTCATTCTGCACCGAATGCATGCCGAACGGCTTACTTACCGCGATCTGGCGATGAGAACCGGTCTGCGCAGAAGCAGAATGCATTACACCTTGCATAGGGACTGCGGAAAGCGGCGCCCACTTCGCCTCGACGAAATCCATGCCTTGCTCGACGCGCTCGATATCACACAGCTGGAAGCGACCGTCGCGCAGGAAATCCTGTCCGGCGACTGCGTCGAACCACATGGCCTGGACAGGCTCGTCGGTCTGATCGCAACGATCGTCGCGGGGCTCAGCAGCGCTATTCCCGATATCGTTTCAGATCTTGATGGTTTGGAGTGGGATGACGTGCGGCCTGAGCACGGTGAGTTCATCCAGGCCTGCATAATCAGAGAGTTGACCGCGACTTACAGCCGGATGGTGCAGCGCAGGGATCTGCGGTTTTTAAGGGATAACGGCGAATAGCGCGATGTCGCCGCAGCTTTCGCCGGCCGTTCGAAACCCGATATCAGAACGATGCGATCGCGGCCTCGCGGCTCAGGCGAGACCAGTTGGCCAGGATATCGGCAACGTAGTCTTGCGTTTCGCGTATCTGGGGCACCATTCCGCCACGGATGCGGGCAGGGCCGGCGTTGTAAGCGGCAAGAGCGAGATGTACCTGACCGAAGCGGTCGAGCTGTTCTCGCAGATATCTCGCGCCGCCTCTGAGGTTCTGCACCGGATCGTCCGGATCGATGCCGAGATAAGCCGCGGTACCGGGCACAAGCTGGACGAGCCCTTTTGCGCTCTTGGGCGATACAGCTCCAGGGTCGTAGCGGCTCTCGCGAATGATCAGCGCATCGAAAAGGCCGGTTGGTATACCTTGCTCGCAGGCAATCGCGCTCATCGCCGCGTACCAGGCCGAGCGCCGGGCTTCGGCAGCCGCCTTGAGGATACCCGAAGGACGATAGCCTATTGGACTGCAAGCGGCGTTAAAGGCGGACATGGCGGGGAAGGATGCACTGGTCATCCAATCTGGCACCGCGATGGAAGATCGAGCGGCGACGGGAAAGCCCGTCGAGGCGCTGCTTTTCGCGGTTTTTCTCGCTGCCTCGAACTCCAGTGCCATTCGGTCCGCCACGTAACGGCGATTGAGGTCCAACACTTGAAAGGACACGGCTTCTGCTTGCGCAGGATCCGGAGTTGCAACTTCAGATCGGCTCGCATGCGGCAATCGGCCCATTTCGATGAGCTGGACGGTGCGCACGACGTTAGACTGACGGGCCGACGCGGAGTCGACGGAAAACGCCAATATAATGCTGATCAATGCCGGACAGTACCGATGCATGAGCTGCTCCCTCGCTTCGATGTGATGATTGAAGTTCGCATCGATTGGATTTGTCAACGTCTCAATCGCACCGAATACTTTCTCATCCGACGGTTCGGGAGAGTTTCCTGATGTGGCTGATTGAGCGCGATACCGACGGGAAGGCGTCAAACAGAATTCCCCTTCCAGCGGTTCTGCAGGAGGCTCTCGTGCGCTGGTACATCGGGGAAGGGGATGCACATGATGAGCAAGCAGGGATCGCATTGGTTCAGAATGCGCGGATCGGGCACCGATGGATCGCTTGCGGCTGCCTTGGAAGCGGAAGCGCTCCGCCGATCCTAACCCCAGCGTTTCTGTCCGAGGCCGAGACGTATTATCTGCGCCGCCTCACCAGCCCCAAACGTCCCGAGCACCGAGGCGATTGCCCGTTTTTCCGCGATCAGGTCACCAATCGTCTGACCGAGGTCCGGTCACGCTCGACGCCCCTTGATCCGCCCGAAGGGTTCTTCGAAGTCCTGAAACCCGCCCCGGAAAAGCTTTCCCAGCGCCCCGAAGACGACGCCAGCGACGACCGCACACGCGGCGCCTCCATTCCCAGGCTTGCGCGCTTGCTCTGGCGTTTGATGGCGGCAGCCAATGTCCATCGCGCCGCGCCGCTTAGTTTTGGCGAGCAACGCTCCATCAGGCACGAATTCGCGGCGCTAACTCGCGCGGCAGGTCGGATAGAAGCTGCGCCGGGCATCGACCTCGAGCGCGTCCTATGGACGCATGCCCGTCCGTTGCAGGCCCGGGCGGTCTATGCCGCCTTGCGTGCGTTGGAGCCGCAGTGGCCAAGAGAGCATGCTCCGCAAGGCTTCGTGTTGCTTTACGCGCCCGCCATTCAGAGCCACCAGATCACGCTGCCAGGTGGTGATACGCTCGGGATCGCCAATCGCGTCCAGTCGCCGTCGGTCCGGGGCAACCGCATCAGCGGCCCGTTCCTGGTGCTCGTCGTAGTGGGCCAGTATCCAGAAGCGAGAGGCTATGCACCGCTGCGCGCTTATGCCCAGCCGGTTCTCAGTGGCCGAATGTTCCTGCCCGTAGACTCCGAGTTCGAACGTACGATCTTGCGGATCATCCTGCGCTGCCAGCACCTCCTTCATGCCCGGGGCGTCGACCTGGCAATAGAGAAACCCTTGTTCGATGTTCTCACTGCGGACGGCCCTTGCCGGCCGGATTTCGTGCTCGAAGCACGCTCAAGGATGACCGGCGAGATCCGTACGGTTGTTGTGGAGGCCATGGGTTTCGACAGCCGTGAGTATCTCGCGGCCAAGGAAATCACGCACCCCCGCATGCAGCATCTCGGCCAAATCGTGACAGTCGAGCGAGCCGGCATGGATGAGCCTGCGGCAATGGCGGCGATCCTCGCTGCGTTGGAGTTCTAGAGTTCCAGTCTCTGTGTGCCCTTGCCGTATCCCGTGAGGCGGCATCTCGAGTTGCAGCAGTCCGGAAGAATTGAGGCAAGAGCGGAGAGGGAGGTCGGGGTGGTGGGTCCGAGACATCGGGAAGCCGGGCGGCTCCGTGCGTCTGGTCCAGGCTTTTTGTGGCCGCGTCACACGGTAGAACCATGATGGAACATCATCTTTCCACTTCGAGCGGGCGCGCTGTTGGCGTCCTTTTCACGTTCACGCCTCCGTGCACGTCATCCGGGCAGGGCGTCGTCGCCCGCCACGCTGAGACAAATACATACGCAGGAACTCGCCTAGGCAGGAGTGCCCCATGGCGGTCGTAGCGCGGCGGCCCACGCAAGCCCTGATCGATCTCGTGGGGACACTGCGGGGGACATGGCACGGGAACTATGCGATGTGCCGCTGCCCGGCCCATGTCGATCGGGATCCGAGCCTTTCGCTGCGGCAAGGCGACAGGGGCATCCTTGTGACCTGCTTTGCCGGCTGCAATTCCGCCGATGTCCTAAGCGAACTCCAGCGGGTGCAAGTATCGGGGCACTTTCCTGGGCCGCCTAAAAGGCCTGTTAGCGGCGGGGCAAACGTCGAGCGCCTCTGGTCCCAGGCCATGCCCCTAATGGGGACGCTTGGTGAACGGTATCTCGCTTCGCGCCATCTGTTGCCGGCGCCGGGCGATGTCCGGTACCATCCGCGCTGTCCACGCGGCGCGAGACCCCACACCGTCTTCAAGCCGGCGCTTCTAGTGGCCGTGCGCGAGGGCCAGCGGCTCGTGGCGCTTCAGCGGATCTTCCTCGATCCCGAAACGGCGATGTACACCGAGAAAGCCACGCTTGGCCCGCTGGGCCTCGGCGCCTGGCGGGGTGGGGGGATTGGGCCCACGGCTGGGGCTGGCCGAGGGTTTCGAAACGCACGGGCATGGTCGCTGCTGCACAGGCTTCCCTGCTGGGCCAGCTTGGGGTCGCGCCGCTTCGGCCTGGTGACCATTCCCGACAGCGTGAGCGAACTGATTCTTGCCGGCGATGACGACCTTGCCGGGCGCCGCGCGGTCAACCGCGCGTCGGTGGCCTATGCCAAGGCCGGGCGGTTGATCCGCACGGACTTCCCATCGGGGGCCAAGGGACTGGGCGGGGGCGGCTCGCGGCAATGAAGAGAGGAGGGGGAGGAGAGGGGTGAGCTGCCGGTGGGCAGCCAAGCCCAGGAGACCTCCATGCGCGACCTACTCGATTTTCCGGCCG
>NZ_LGJH01000101.1 GCF_001298105.1 Novosphingobium sp. ST904
ATATGGCGCTGCTCATCGAGGCCGGACAGATGACAGCATCCGACTACGTGCCAACAAACCCCGATTTACTGCTTGCATCCGAAGGGGCGTCCACAGATGCCGTTCCCGACCGTGAAACGGCGGGGGCGGCAACTACCAGACCTTATTGACGGGTCGTGGGACTTTCGGTCGTTCTCGCGAGATGTGATCGATTTAGGCTTTCGCCACATCGGGGTGGAGAAGTGAAGAGAGGCAAACGGTTTGGCCCAGCTTGTCAGCCTGTTGACGGACCTGATCGACGAGCGGCGAAGGCAATGAGGAAACAAAGCCATTGAGCAGAACAAGTGACATGCGATCATTCGTCCCTTCACTTTCGTCGTCTGCGCCCTCCTCTTCCTCAAAGGACTTGCGTTGACTGTAGCGTAGTCCCATCAGGAACAAATACTTATCGATTACGCGCTCGGCCAAGATCTCAGGAAACGGTGAAGCGATGGCCTGGCGCACCTCGGCAAGCTTCTTGGCAAAATCACGCTTATCCAGCGCATCAAAGAACTGCGCCATTCCTGCGACAGATGACTGATGTGACCCTAGCACAGCGATCGAAACGAACCGATCGAACATGGTCCAACCTTTAGGACGCAGAAACCAGTTCACCTTGCTTGCCGCCGAAGCAGGTGTTCCAGCAATAGCTGAGTGATTTTCTGCCAAAGCCTCTGCAAGAGCCTTTCCCCTCTGGCTTAGGCTAGCATTCTCCTCATAATTCAACTCGTTGATCATTTTAGAAAAAGCTAGCGCGTGAGGGTCCGTGGGGTCGCGAACCTGCTTTGCCTGCCCTTCACGTTTCCCCTTCGTGAAAATTTGTGTGGGATGGTCTAACTTCGCCACCCGAATGTTTCTATTCACACGATAGGGCTGGCCAACTGCACGCACAAACGCGACATCCACGCACTTTCGCTTTTGTGCCTCTGACCAGAATGCGTGATCGCAAGTCAACCACCAACGCCATGCATCCACGAATGCCAACTTTTCTGGCTTGTCGCTGGCCTTGCAGCCGATCTCGCTCACTAGAACCTCGCTCAAGCGTCCTCTCCACCAGATCATCCAGCTAAGCCAGAAAAGTTGGCACGGCGATCCAAAGCGTCTTCATCGTCTTGGCCCAGTCAAGTTCGATGGGCGGACTTATGACTTTTAACCACCGAGCCCTGCCCGACGACGAATTTCACCTGAAAGCTGTCCATCCTAACGTCAAGTGCTAGCGGCAGAAATGTCCCAGCCTAGCCATTTCGGATGTACGACGATCACGACTTTCTGAACGGCAGGTTCGGGAGAGGCATCTGGAAGCTTGTGCGACTGGAATGGCGCAAGGTTGCCGTTCCGGCTCGATCCGGCGTCCGTAACGGGCTGAAAGCGCCGCACTTGATCGGACGACCGGAACGGCGGGCAGTGGAACTTGTCTACGCTCCCCTAGGGTATCCAGCGATAGGCCGGTTTTGCGGTGACTTCGGGAACAGGGGCGGTCAGTTCGGCGCCGTGGCCCGGGTCCTTGACGGTGTCCGCATCGACGAAGCCGTAGAACACGCCGGTCGATGCGGAGCCGCCGCGCTGTTCGACGTCGCCGATGTTTTGCGCCGTTCCCGAAAGAACGATGCCTTTCTCGTACTCACCTATGCCGAGCATGGACGTGGCGGCGCGGGCCTTGCCCTTCAGGACGGTGTCGCCGCGCAGTACGGTGAGGCCGGAGATCACCGCCTCGTCCAGGACCTGCGCGTTATCGAGCACGACGGCGTGATCCTCGATCCGCGCCTTGCCGGAAACGGTGCCGGAGATCACCCGCGCATAAGGGCCGACATAGGCGCTTGCGGCCACGCTGGCCTGCGGTCCGACCCAGCCCCCGCCGTTGCCGTGGCGGTGCCCGCCGGGGATCGGCCCGGGCGCGCCGTCCTGCCAGCGGTCGGGCATGGCGCCGTCGAGCTGGACCATCCACGGATAGCGGTAGATCGAATACCAGGGCTGGTCCCAGCGGATCTTCTGCATCTGCGACGGGGTGGCCATGACCACGAGGTATAGGCCGGTGTCTCCGGGCCGGACCGCGATCGAGGCTGCGGCCTTGTCGCCGCGCTGAAGCGGGGTGTAGCGGCTCCTGCCATCCGCCCCGACGGCGACGACGCCCCAGCGCCAGTCGGATGCGGGCGGCGGGATCGTTTCCGGCTCATCGGCAAGACCGGGCAGCGAGACGACGGCGCTGGCCTGCTGGACTACGCCCCGGAAGGTCACGGTCACATGGTCGCGGCCGGCATCGGGATGCAGCTTGACCACGTTCTAGCCCAGCGCTGGGGTGCCCACATCTCCGGCACGGCGAAGCGGCGATGCTCGAGGTCGATGGGGTCCAGCACGGTGGCGGAGAGGATATCGGGGCCGGTGGACTGGTCGTAGGAACCATAGTTGCGGCGGAAGACCGCGCCCTGATCGCTGCCGTCCGGGTTGGTGTAGTCCCAGTTGGCGTTGTGCAGCGCCCAGTCGCCGTAGGTGTCGTTCAACTGGCTTTGTGTCCAGTTCTGGTTGTCACGCAGAACGGTGAAGGGATCGGTCGTCAGGTGGGCCGGATCGTCCTTGCCGGGGGCCTTGCGCCAGATGTCGTTCACGGCGTCGAAGCCGCGGGTGTCCTTGAGGAATTCGAGGAACTGCCAGTTGCAGTAGCGGCTGCGGGTCGAGCCGTAGTAAAGGTGCGGGTACTGTTTCAGCAGCACGGAACAATGCGTATTCTCGCGGAATTCCGGGAGTTGCACGGTCATCCAGTTGGCGTGGCTCTCGAACATCCAGCCGGTATAGGGCGAGTCCATGAGATGCCCGGTCGCGGTCTGGAGGGCATGGGTCAGTTCATGGGCAAGGCCGAAACGGTCCCTTAGCGCGCCGGGGCCGATCCACATGCCCATGTGCCCGAGCGAGTCCGCTCCGCCGGTCAATCCGTAGTCGGTGCCGATATAGGCGTTGACCTTGAACTTGGCCGCCGAACCGCAATGCGGCTCGGGGAAGTGCAGCGTTGCGATGAAGTAGTCCCAGACATATTCGAGATGCTTCACCGCCGCCTGCGCATCGGCCGGGGCCACGGTGCCGGGCTTCCAGTGCAGGGCGAAATGCTCGCTCTGCATCTGCAAAGGGAGGGCGGAATTCACCGTGTCCGAAGGGTCGGTTTCCGCGATGGCCCAGGCCCCGGCCACGCAAGCCTCACGCGGGGCGGGGCTGGCGGCCGGGGCGGCAAGCGCCGGTGCTGACGGAATGGCGGCTCCTGAAAGCAGGACTGCCAGCACCGATGCCTGAAAAAGGGCCCTCATGTCAGCGCGGGCTGAGCGTGACGGTGGTGGCACCCGTGCCCAGCGGGATGGCGTAACCGCCGCGATCGGCGGTGCCGGTGTCGGCGGTGTAAGGCTTGCCGCCCGCCGTCGTGGTCTCGAACAGCAGGCGTGCTGCGGGGGTCTCCGCCGTCGCGGGATCGAGCGTGAGCACGACCTTGCCGGTCCTGGCGTCATAGTCGGCGCTCTTGATGCGGCCCGCTTCCAGCGTGACCCAGAGGCCGGCGGGGGCGATGAAGAGCCGGCGGCGGGCGCCGTCCTTCGGTTCGACATGGACCCTGGTGCCCTTCGCGGTCAGGTCGCCGCCGAAGCCCAGCCACCCGAACTGCGCGTCATCGACCATGTAGGTCGCCGAGGTGATGGCGTGGCCGTAGAAGCCCATGCCGTAGTCGCCGGTGATGGCGTCCCACTTCATCATGTCGGGCCAGGAGTGGAACGCGGCCGAGCCGAAGCCCTGCTGGTCGATATTGGTGATCCCGCCCATCATGCCGCCGTAGGCCACGCGCAGCAGGTGCAGGTCGGTGGGGTTCTGGCGATAGGCGTCGAACAGCGGCACCGCGTTCAGCGCCGAGCCGTAGTGGTGGATCTGCCGCTCGATACGCGAGACCTTGCCGCCGTAGAGGAAGTCCCAGTAGCGGCGGGCATTGCCGTTGTAGCCCCAGCTCGGGATCGTGGGGTCATAGGCCAGGATGACCTCGCGCGTCTCGTCCGCCTGCGGCTGGTAGCCGAAGTAGCGCATCCATGCGTAGACTTCGGGCTGGCCGGTGGAATCCCAGGCCATCTCGCTGCCGAACGGGAACTTGAGCGTGCGCCAGTGATCGGCGCGGCCCTTCATCAGGCCCTCCATCTCGGTGGCTTCGGCGGTCAGGCCCTCACGCTTCAGGTCCTTGAGGATGTCGAGGAAGACATCGCCTTCCATCTGGCCGAACTGCGCATAGTAAGGCGCATCGCGCATCATCGCGACGGAAGTGCGGTAGGCCCAATCGAGGTAGAACTTCCAGTCATGCTGCTTGACCAGCCCCTGGCTGTCGCGTGCGAGGCGGTAGAGCACCCAGTGGCCGATGGCGACGTGCGGGTAGTTGTAGGAACGGCCAAGATCGTCCGAATCCTTCTTCGACCAGGCGGTCCAGTTCTTCCAGTTGATCTTGGGGTCGTAGTAGTTCGGGAACTCGACCGGATCGTAGTAGAAGATGCTCTTCTTGACTGCGCCGGCCTGCGGGCCGTCCTTGACCTGAAGGGTGCCGAGCACGGTTTCGTTGACGAGGCGCTCGAGCTTGGCGACTTCTTCAGGGCTCGGATTGTCGAGCTGCTTCATCATCGCCGCAACCCACGAACCGGCGCCGCCTTCGTCGCTCATGCCTGCCACCCAGACGCGGCCGTCCTGCGTGAGGATCTTGTTGTCCTCGCGGTCGTAGGAGAGGATCGCGGGGCTGCGATGGAACGGGTCATTCTTGCCTTCGAACCACTGGTTGTCGTGGTGAAGTGGCCGATATCGGCCATGACCTGATCGAGCGGCTTGGTGATGTAGTAGCTGACGGTCTGCTTCTGGCCGTCCGCATAAGTCACCGTCAGGCGGGCCTGACCCCATCCCGAGGCCTTGACCCGATAGCGTGCCCAGCCGGTTCCGCTCTTCTCGGAGGTGGCGGTAAGGGCGCCTGCGGGGAAGGATTCGATCTTCGCGACCTTGCTCGGGGTCTTGAGGAAGAGGCTGGCGGTCTGGTCGGTGGGCACCACGTAGCCGGGAATGCCCACGGCCACCGGGCGCTTGTTCGCGACCAGCGTATCCTCGATCTTGCGGATATCGGGCGCGGTCACGAAGCGCAGGCCGATGGTGCGGCTCTCGCCCGGTGCAAGCGTGATGCTGGTCGGCTCGTTCCACTGCTGGCCAGCCTTGGCCCATTCCTTCTCGGCGAAGCCCTTGCTGGCGACGGTCCAGTCGTAGAACCCTTCCGAGACCTGGCTGCGCTGGCTCTTGTCAGTGAAGATGTCGCCGTCCTTGGCGGCGCGCGCTTCGATGATCGGGCGATAGGCTTCGAGCGGCGTGCCCTTTTCCGGCAGGACGAGCAGGGCCGGGCCCTGACCGTTGAGGCGGGTGACCTGGAGATAGCCCGCATCCCGGCCGATATAGGGGTCGACGAAGCTCGCTTCGGCATGGGCCTGGTCGAGATCGCGGTCGAGGATGATGTTGTCGAACACCATGGGCATGCCGAGGCCGCCGATCTCGACGGGGGCGCTGCTGGTATTGACGAGCGTGAAGCGCATGGCCAGCACGCCGGCCTCGTTCACCCAGCGGCGCTCGACGCGCAGGGGTATGCCCGCTCCCATCGAGGCGGTGATATCGGCGGCGGCAAGCACGCCATTGCCGCCCGCGAGCGCGGCGATCTGCTTGCGGGCATGGGCGGAAGAGAAGTCCTGCCAGTCCGATCCGGCGGTCTTCAGGCGGATGTGGATGTCGCCGATGTGCACGTAGCCGTCGCCCGCGCGCTCGGGCTCGCGGGCTGCGGGTACGAAGTCGAACGCGGTATTGCCCTTGGGCGAGAGGTGAGCGAGCGTCTGCGTGTCGGCCCGCAGGGCAAGGTCGAAGGCCGTGGTCTGCATCTCGGTCTTGCCGATCGGCGGATAGACCGGCTTCGGCTTCTGAACTTCGCCTTCTTCGGCATAGGCCGCGGTCGTCGGCAGCATGGCCGGGAGAGTGCCGAGCACCAGGGCGACGAGCGGCAAGGGCTTCAGGAGACGCTTCATTTCAGGTCCTCGCAGGAATTACTTGGTGGCTGCTTGAGCAGCAGGAGCGGCCGCCTTCACGGGACCGAGGGCAGGCGGCGTTTCGCCAAGCAGATACTGGGTGAAGTAGTCGCGCAGCTTCTTCCAGAAAAAGGGCCGGTAGACGTTGTGCGTGGCATTGGGCATCACGATCAGGTCGACATCGCGCCCGGCATCCATCAGTGCCTTGGCAAGCCGATAGCTTTCCGTGACGGGAACGTTGTCGTCGATGTCGCCGTGAACGAGCAGCAGATGACCCTTGAGCTGCCCCGCGACCGACATGTTGGAGTTGCGCTCCCAGGTCGCCTCATCGGCATAACCCATCGAGACTTCCGGCCACCAGGTCTTGTCGAGACGGAGATCGTGGTTGCCCGAGGACGAGACGCCGACCTTGAAGAAGTCCGGGCGGCGCAGCACGAAGCGCGCGGTGTCGTAGCCGCCCGCCGAACCGCCGAACACGCCTACACGGGTGACGTCCATGTAGGGGTACCTCGCGGCCATCTGGCGGATCAGGGCAATGTGATCGTCCAGCCCGACTTCGCCGAGGTTCTGGAAGGCTGGCAGGCGGAAAGCCTGGCCGCGCCGCGATGTGCCGGTGCCGTCGATCATAACGACGATCGCGCCGATCTGCGCCACGCTGTTGCCGGCGACCCGGCGCGCTTCGCTCCATGTCGCGGGAACGTCGGTCGTGGTCGGGCCGGTGTAGACGTTGTCGATCACTGGATAGCTGCGCTTCGGATCGAAGTGCGCGGGGCGGTAGATCATGCCGTAGATCGGCGTCTTGCCGTCCGCTGCCAGTCCCTTGAACGGTTCGGGCGGGGTGTAGCCCCGGGCGAGCAGGCGGCTGTCATCGGCCCTGGCCAGTTCCTTGACGATGCGTCCGCTCGCACCGTCGCGCAGCACTGCGCGGGTGGGTGAGGTCGGGTTCGACATCTGGTCGACGATCCACTTGCCATCGGGTGAGACCGAGGCGTTGTGGTCGAGCGGTTCCGGGGTCAGTTCGGTGAGCGCGCCGCCTTTGGCGGGAACGCGGTAAAGCGCGCGCCAATAAGGGTTGCGTGTGGCCTCGCGGCCGACGCCGGTGACGATGAGCGAGGACTTGTCCTCGGCCACGTTGTCCACCGTGAGGACTTCCCATTCGCCGGTGGTCAGCGCCTTGCCGCCGTCGGGTGCATCGGGCGTGACGAGATAGAGCTGGGCCCAGCCCGTCCGCTCGGAGATCGAGAGTTCGCCGCCGAGTTCGGGCGAGGGGAAGATCATGCTTGAGGTGACGGTGACGACCGGCTTCACCGCCTCATGCGCGATGACCTTCGCGGCGCCGGTCTCAGGATCGGCGAGGTAGACGGCCTGCTGCTTGTAACCGCGCTCGGTCCAGAGCATGCGGACCTTGCCGTCCAGCCAGCCCATGTCCGGCGGGGACGGGTAGAGGATGGATTCCGAAGGCACCTGCATCGGCACGATCCGTGCCTTGCCCTTCTTCATCGCATCCCTGACGTCGATCACCAGGCGCGCCGCCTGCGGCAGCTTCTCGGCGCCGGCGAGCGGGTAGATGTAGGAGAAGCTGCGCGGATAGAAGCTGCCCGGCGGGTTCTGCTGGGTGATCGACAGCTTCTTCACATCGCGCGTGTCGAGACGCCATGTCAGCAGGTAACGGCCATCCGGCGACCACTGGCCGGAAACCGGCATGGCCGGTTCCTCGGTGCCTTCGCGCAGGATATCCGAGAGTTCCGGGATCGAACGGCCATAGGGCTGCTCGCGCGTGCCGTCGGCGGTGAGGGCCACTTCGCGGCCCGTGGCGACATCGACCGCGTAGAGGTTATAGCTGCGCGCGACGATCTTCGTCTTGCCGTCGGGCGAGAGGAGATCGAACACCTTGTGGTCGGCCTTCTCGACCTCGGTCGCCCTGCCGGCGGCATCCATGCTCCAGAGCGCACCGTCGAAAGCGCGGAACCGGACCTCGTTCCGGGCGGGATCGAAGTCCACCTCGGCGATACGCGCATCGTCGGCTGTTACCGGAGCGCCCTTCGCTGTGGTCAGCGCGGCAAGCAGCGCCGCGGTCGTGGTGACCTGCCGGGTCTGCTGCGAAGCCAGATCGAGGAACTGGTAACGCTGGTCGAGCCGGTTGCCCGTGCGATAGAACAGCCCGCCTTCGACAAAGCGCGGGGCAACGTCGGCATTGTCGATCAGGTCGCCGAGCGCGGAACCCATGAAGCTGTCGGCCGCGGCATAGCGCTGGTCGATGCCGGGCTGCGCTGCTGCGCTGCGGGTCGGCGCTTCTCGCGCGTCGGCGGCTGCCGGTATCGCTGCTGCGGTTACGGCCCAGGCAAGGGCGAGCAGGCTGATGGATTTCGACACGGAGGAATGCGAAGCGCTCACGGCTGCGGCCCATCGGTTATTTCGGGGAGAACCTCATCGTCATGACGCCCACTGGCGTAAGCGTCAAGAAAAATATACGATATATGATCTGCGCTTTTCTGGGCTAGCCAGAGCGTTATTCTTAATACAGACCTGACGCGATGACGAAAGAGAACACAATGACCGGTAATGGTTCGGGTGAAGGTTCCGAGGCGCTTCCCTTGATGAGCGGCCGTTTGCACCATGCAGTGGCGCAGCGGCTGGCGACTCAGATCGTGAGCGGGGAGTATCTGACCGGCCATGTCTTCCCGGCCGAGGTAGAGCATGCGGAAATACTCGGAGTATCCAGATCGGTGCTGCGCGAGGCGTTCCGGATGCTCACCGCCAAGGGGTTGGTAAGCAGCCGGCCGAAGGCGGGAACGCGCGTGAACGAGCGCCGCAAGTGGAATCTTCTCGATCCTGATGTGCTCGCCTGGCAGATTCAGTGCGGCGCCAGCGATGAATTCCTGCGCGACCTGTTCGAACTGCGCATGGTAGTGGAACCGCAGGCCGCGGAAATGGCTGCGCTGCGCCGCGACGACGGCCAGCTTCTCGACATGGCCAACGCGCTCGACACGATGGAGCATTATACGCTCACCAGCCCCAAGGGGCGGGCGGCGGATATCCGTTTTCACGAACTCCTGATGGAGGCGACGCACAACGAGATGCTGCTCGCGCTTTCCAACTCGATCTCCACTGCCATTGCTTCGACCACCGCGATCAAGCATGGCAAGCAGGACAGTCCGCGCGACCCGATGCCCGAGCATCATGCACTCTATGCGCAGATCGCCGATCGAAATCCGGCCAAGGCGCGCAAGGCGATGATTACTCTCATCGAACTGGCCCATGCCGATACGCAGGTTGCGCTTCGCCGCTGAAGCCGGGTGACCATGCCGCAAGCGGCTGCCTTACAAACAGGGGATTGACTTCGAGGGCCCGACTTCTATCAATACAGTATACGATATTCGATAGGAGTTATTGGAATGCAGGCCAATCGGCGCGAATGGATGGCTGGCGTGGCGGCGCTCGCCATTTGCTCTGTCCCCCTCAAGGGCTTCGCAGCCGTGATTGCACCCAAGCTTCCGATCAAGGCGAAGCCGCTGCCGCTGACCGACGTGCGTCTTGCGCCTTCGGACTATGCGCGGGCCGTCGAAGTCAATGTCGATTACCTGATGTCGCTCAGCCCCGACCGCTTCCTGCACAACTTCCGCAAGTACGCGGGGCTGGAGCCGAAGGCCGCGATCTACGGCGGCTGGGAATCCGATACGATCGCCGGGCATACCCTCGGCCACTACATGACCGCGCTGGTGCTGGCCTGGCAGCAGACTGGCAACCCCGAATGCCGCCGCCGTGCAGACTATATCGTCGACGAGTTGGCGCTTTGCCAGCAGCAGCGCACGGATGGCTACATCGGTGCGCTGGGCCGCAAGACCAAGGACGGCAAGGTCGTCGACGGGCAGGAAATCTTCCCCGAAGTCATGCGCGGAGAGATCAAGTCGGGCGGGTTCGACCTCAACGGGTCGTGGTCGCCGCTCTATACCGTGCACAAGTACTTCCAGGGCCTGCTCGACATCAATGCCGCCTGGGGCAATGCCAAGGCGCTTCAGGTCGTCATCGGCTTCGGCGGCTACTTCGAGAAGGTTTTCGCCGCGCTTGACGACAAGCAGATGCAGGAACTGCTGGGCTGCGAATATGGCGGCCTGAACGAGAGCTATGCCGATCTCTACGCCCAGACCGGCGATCTGCGCTGGCTCAAGGTGGCGGAGCGCATCTACGACAAGAAGGTGCTCGACCCGCTGGTGGCGCAGGAGGACAAGCTCTCCAACTTCCACGCCAATACCCAGGTGCCCAAGCTGATCGGCCTGGCGCGCATCCATGAGCTGACCGGCAAGGACGAACCGGGCCGTGCCGCCCGCTTCTTCTGGGAGCGCGTGACCCAGCATCACAGCTACGTGATCGGCGGCAATGCGGACCGCGAATACTTCTTCGAGCCTGATAATATCGCGCTGCACCTCACGGAATCCACCTGTGAGCATTGCAACACCTACAACATGCTGAAGCTGACCCGTCAGCTCTACTCGTGGCAGCCGGACGGCGCGCTGTTCGACTATTACGAGCGTGCGCACCTCAATCACGTCATGTCGGCGCAGAATCCGGAAACCGGGGGCTTCACTTACATGACTCCGATGATGAGCGGCGCCCCGCGCGGCTATTCCGGTCCGGGAGAGGAAGCCTTCTGGTGCTGCGTCGGCTCGGGCATGGAAAGCCATTCCAAGCACGGCGACTCCATCTTCTGGGAAGGCGGCGATACGTTCTTCGTCAACCTCTACATCCCCTCGACCGGGCAGTGGAAGGCCAAGGGCGCTGCCTTCACCATCGCCACCGAGTATCCGTTCAAGTCGGACGTGAAGATCACGCTCGACGCGGTGAAACAGGGCAAGTTCGCGGTGGCGCTGCGCATTCCCGGCTGGTCGAACGGCAAGGCGACCGTCGCCGTCAACGGCGCGCCGGTGCCTTCGACCCCGGTCGGCGGCTACGTGGTGATCGACCGCCGCTGGAAGAAGGGCGACGTGATCGCGCTTAACCTGCCGCTCGAACTGCGCCTTGAAAACGCGCAAGGTTCGCAGGACGTGGTGGCCGTGGTGCGCGGACCGATGGTCATGGCCGCCGATCTCGGCCCGGCCGAAATGGAGTTCACCGGCGTCGAGCCGGCGATGGTCGGCGACAACCCGCTGGCCGCCTTCGCGCCGATGGTCTCTGACCGCCCGCGCTACCAGACCACCGGCATCATCCGTCCGGGCGACCGCATGTTCGCGCCGTTCTACAGCCAGTACGACCGCCGCAGCGCCGTCTACTTCAAGCGCTTCACGGAAAGCGGCTGGAAGAGCGAGGAAGCCGCCTTCCTTGCCGAACAGGCCCGCCAGAAGGACCTGGCAGCCCGTTCGATCGACGTCATGCACCTTGGCGAAATGCAGCCGGAGCGCGACCATGAACTGACCTCGGAAATCTCCTATCCGGTCTCCTATCGCGGCCGCAACGGGCGCGATGCCCGCTCGGGCGGTTACTTCGAGTTCAAGATGAAGGTGAAGTCCGGTCCGCTGCTGCTGCAGGCCAGTTATTGGGGCAGCGAGCGTTCGCGCGTATTCGACATCCTCGTCGACAACGTGCTGGTGGCAACCCAGAAGCTCGACAACGACGCGCCCGGCAAGTTCTTCGACGTCGATTATCCGCTGCCCGAGGCGCTGACCAAGGGCAAGAGCAGCGTGAAGGTGCGCTTCGTGCCGCATGATCGCACTTCGGCCGGCCCGGTCTTCGGCGTGCGTCTGTTTACCGCCAGGAAGTGAGCATTGCCTTGAGTGAAGACGTTGCCCTGACGATTGCCGAAGCGGACGAACTCGCCCGCACGGTGCTCGAAGCCTGGGGCCTCGCGCCCGACCATGCCGCCGCCGTCGCCCACACCATGGTGTCGGGCGAGCGGGACGGTTGCACCTCGCACGGGCTCTACCGCCTCCTCGTTGCGGCCAATTCGGTCGAGCGCGGGGTGGTGGTGCCCGATGCGGTGCCCGAAGTGAGCGAGCCGGCGCAGGCGCTGGTGCGCGTCGACGGCAAGGGCGGCTTCGCCCAACTGCCGTTCGAGCGCGGCATGCCGCTGCTGGTCGAGAAGGCGCGCAAGTTCGGCATTGCCGCCATGGCGTTGAACAATGTGGTCCATTTCGCCGCGCTCTGGCCCGAGGTCGAGGCGCTGGCAGAGCAGGGGCTTGTCGCCTTCGCCTTCACGCCCAGCCATTCGTGGGTCGCGCCTGCCGGCGGCACCAAGCCGGTGTTCGGCACCAATCCGATCGCCTTCGGCTGGCCGCGTCCTGACCGCGCGCCGTTCGTGTTCGACTTCGCCACCAGCGCGGTCGCGCGCGGCGAGATCGAACTGCATCGCCGTGCTGGCAAGTCGATCCCGCTCGACTGGGGCTACGATGCCGATGGCAATCCGTCGAGCGATGCCAAGGCCGTGCTCGACGCGCGATGCGCACATTCGGCGGACACAAGGGTTCCGCACTCGCCGCCATGGTCGAACTGCTTGCAGGGCCGCTGATCGGCGACATGACCAGCGCGGAATCGACGCGCGCGACCAGATCGCGGCGGCTCGCCCATCGGCGGCGAATTTATTATCGCCATCGATCCGGCGGGCTTTCTCGGGGCGGGCGTGGAAGAGCATCTGCGCGCGCGGAAGCCATGTTCGACATGATCGAAGGGCAGGGCGCTCGCCTGCCGGGATCGCGCCGTCTGATCGCGCGGGCGCGCTCCGACAAGGAGGGGCTGCGCATTCCGGCGAAGCTCCACCAGGACATTCTCGAGGTTCTCGAAAGGGGAAATGACGTGAAGAATTCGGTTGGCCGCGCCATGATGCTGGCCGGCGCCGCACTGGTCGCCACGCCTGCGGTTTCGGCCGCCGCCGCTCCCGCTGCTCAAGTTTCCAAGAAGCAGACGGCCGATCAGGCTTTCGAGGCGATCACCACCGCCGAATACGAATGGCGCCAGAAGCAGGTCGGCCCTTGCGAGGATACGCCGAAGGACAGCAAGATCGTCCTGCCCGACCTCGGCCCCAAGGCCCAGGCAGATCGC
Source organism: Novosphingobium sp. ST904 (assembly GCF_001298105.1). Classification (GTDB taxonomy): domain Bacteria; phylum Pseudomonadota; class Alphaproteobacteria; order Sphingomonadales; family Sphingomonadaceae; genus Novosphingobium. The sequence continues at coordinate 13,101 of NZ_LGJH01000101.1, forward strand.
CTCGCCTGCTGGACCAAGGTGGAAGGCCAGCTTGCTGCCATCGACCAGAAGCAGCTCTCGCCCGCCAATCGCGTGAACTTCGCGGTCTACAAGGGCCAGATCGATGCGCTCCTCGCCTCGCAGCGCTTCCGCGACTACGAAAAGCCCTTCAACGCCGACACCAGCTTCTGGGGCGACCTGGCCGACTGGGCGCGCAATCCGCTGAAGGACAAGGCTGCGGCCGACAACTATCTTGAAATGCTGCGCGAGGTTCCGCGCTACTACGACCAGCAGATCGACAACATGCGCGCGGGCCTCAAGCGCGGCTTCACCGGCCCGCAAGTGACGCTTGCCGGACGCGACAAGGGCATCGAACTGGTCGTTCAGGCCAAGACGGCGGAAGCCTCGCCGTTCTATGAGCCGTTCCGCAAACTGCCTTCGACGATCCCCGCCGCCGAGCAGGAGAAGCTGCGCGCCGAAGCCCGCAAGCTCATCTCCGATGGTGTCGTGCCGGCCCATGCCAAGCTGCTGACCTTCATGCGCAGCGAATACGAAACCGGTGCGCGCAAGTCGCTGGCGGCCTATGACCTGCCGGACGGAAAGGCCTATTACCAGTCGAAGATCGCCGAGTTCGTCACGCTCGACAAGACGCCGGAGGAGATCCACGAGATCGGCCTCAGCGAGATGGCCCGCATCCGCTCGCAGATGGCCGAGGTGATGAGCCAGGTCGAGTTCAAGGGAGACCTCAAGTCCTTCCTGCACTTCCTGCGCACCGATCCGCAGTTCTATCCCAAGACCCCGAACGAGCTGCTTTACCGCGCGGCCTGGATCGCCAAGCAGTTCGACGGCAAGGCGGACCAGTTCTTCGGCCACATGCCGCGCAGCCGCTTCGCCATCAAGCCGGTGCCGGACGACATCGCGCCGTTCTACACCGGCGGTCGCGGCGGTCCGGGCATCTATCTCGTCAACACCTACGATCTGCCGAGCCGTCCGTTCTACTCGCAGGTCGCGCTGACCTTGCACGAATCCGCGCCGGGCCATGCCATGCAGATGCCGCTGGCCATGGAGAACAAGGACCTGCCGGCCTTCCGCCGCGACACTTACCTGTCTGCCTACGGAGAGGGCTGGGCGCTCTACTGCGAGGCACTGGGCGAGGACATGGGCATGTATGAGACGCCCTACGACCGGTTCGGCATGCTCAGCTACCAAGCCTGGCGCGCGTCGCGCCTCGTCGTCGATACCGGTGTCCATGCCATGGGCTGGAGCCGCGAGCAGGCACAGCAGTACCTGCGCGACAATACCGCGCTGTCCGATCACGAGATCGAGACAGAAGTCGATCGCTACATCTCCTGGCCGGGACAGGCGCTGTCCTACTACATGGGCCAACTCGCCTTCGTCGATGCGCGCAAGAAGGCGGAAACGGCGCTGGGTTCCAAGTTCAACATCCGCGCCTTCCACGATGCAGTGCTGGAACTGGGCGGCGTGCCGCTGCCGCTGATCGACCAGCGCGTCGATCAGCTCATCAAGGACGGCGGCAAGGGCCCCTATCCCGATGAGGAATAAGCTCGCATTGGTGCTTGCGGCCGGCGCTTTCGCGTCGGCGTTTCGGCGCAGCAGGCCTCCGCGCCGATCGCGCGGGAACTGACGGTTCCGGGTAATCCGATCCTGGCGGATGGGGACTATTACTCCACCGATCCTGCGCCTTTCGTTGCCGATGGACAGCTCTGGATTCTCGCCGGGCGCGATGAAGCGGCCAGCGACGTCAACGACTTCATCATGCCCGAATGGCAACTGCTCAAGACCGCCGATCCGGCCTCGGGCAAGTGGACCCATTATCCGGCGATCATCAAGCCGGAGAACGTCTTCGCCTGGGCCGAGGAGGCCCGGGCCTATGCCGGGCAGATCATCCAGGGCCCGGATAAGCGCTATTACCTCTACGCCCCGGTACTGGAGAAGAACAGCAGCGCCGAGGACCGCTTTGCGATCGGCGTGGCGGTTGCCGACAGCCCGCTCGGGCCGTGGCGCGATGCCCACCCTTCTGGGCCGATCATCTCGCAGAGAGTGCCTGTCGCCAACAAGATCCAGAACATCGACCCCACGATCCTGATTGATGACGATGGCCGGGTCTATATCTACTGGGGCACGTTCGGCCAGCTTCGCGGCATGGAACTGGCGCGTGACATGATTACGCCCAAGGGGCCGGAGCAGACCATTTCCGGTCTCACCGGCTTCTTCGAGGCGCCGTGGATCATGAAACGCAAGGGCACCTATTACATGCTCTATGCGGGTAACAAGGCGGGGCCGACTTCGGACTGCACGCCCGCCGTCTATTACGCCTGCATCGCTTACGGCAGCGCGCCTTCGCCGATGGGGCCCTGGACCTACCGCGGCGTGGCGTTGAAGCCGGTCTCCTCCACCACGTCCCATCCGGGCGCGGTCGAGTTCAAGGGGCAGTGGTATCTTGCCTATCACACGGCGGATGCCAGGGGTGGCGGGCACTTCCGCCGCAGCGTCGCCCTGGACAAGATGGAGTGGGACGACAGCGTCACCCCGGCGCGCATCCGCACCGTCGTGCCCACGCTACGCCCGCAACCGCCGCTGGCACCGAGCCGCAACATCGCGCGTTCGGCCTGGGCGACCGCCTCGAACGATCCGGTGCCGGTGCAGTTCTGGATCAAGGCGCTCAACAACGGCGCGGTGAAAGAGGCCCCGCTGCCCCCCGACATGTGGGGAAGCTGGTCTGCGAACAATCCGCCGCGCCAGTGGATCGAGTATCGCTGGGACAAGCCGGTGACGATCGACGGCTCGCGCATCTGGTTCTGGAACGACCAGCCCGCAGGTTCGGGCGTCGGCGTCGCTCCGCCGGCGAAGTGGCATCTCGAATACTGGAACCCGGTGGGCAAGGGCAATTGGAAGGCGGTTCCGCGCGCCAGTTCCTATGGGACGGGGACGGGTTCATTCCAGGATGTGTCGTTTGCAAAGGTGAACACGCGATGCCTGCGCGCGGTGATGGACGCTTCCACGGATGGGAAGACGCATGCCGCTCTCGCCGTGCAGGAATGGGAAGTGCTGGCGCCGGCCGCGGAGCCTGTCGCTATCCGCGGAGACGGATCGCCGCCAGCAGCATGTCAGTAACCTGCTGACCCATGCCGCATGGGCGGCTGTGGGTAGATAATCTTGAAAGGGCGCAGGTCATCAACCTGCGCCCTTTTTGGCATGCGCTTTCCAGATGTTTCCCGAAACAGGAATTACTCAGACAAAAATGTTTCCGAACCGTCACAAATACCTTGACTCGATTCAGATATCGTAAGACGTATACGATATAAACAACAGGTGTCATGGCGGAGGCACCGCGAGCCAAACAGGGGGTTTTGCGATGATTTCTCTCAAAATTTTGAAGCTTTCGACTGCATTGAGTTCGCTGGTCGCCATGGGGGCGGCCGCTCCTGCCTGGGCGCAGGATTCCTCTGCCAGCGAATCTTCTGACCAGAGTATTGTCGTCACGGGCGTTCGCGGGAGTGTAGAGGCTGCCGCGACGAAGAAGCGCAAGTCCAAGCAGATCGTGGACTCCATCGTTGCTGAAGACGTCGGTAAGCTTCCTGACAACAACGTCCCCGAGGCGATTGCCCGTGTCACCGGTGTTCAGATTTCTCGCGAACACGGCGAAGGCGCCGAGATTTCTATTCGCGGCATGACTGACATCTCTACCACCATCAACGGAAATGACGCAGCCAGCGGCGTCGATCGTTCGATGAACCTGTCAGACATTCCTGCGGAATTGCTGAAGTCTGTCGAAGTCTACAAGACCCGCACCCCTGACCAGATTGAAGGCGGTATTGCGGGAACCGTGAACGTCGAACTGCGGCGGCCGCTCGATCTTGACAGGGGCCTGACCGTCGCGGGAAGCTTCCGTGAAGTATTTTCCAGCATCGGTAATACCAAGAGCCCTTACGGAAGCTTGCTGGTCGGAGATCGCTTCGACACCGGTCTTGGCGAGATGGGCTTCCTGGTCAACGCTTCCTACACACGCAATCATTACAATGAGACGTTCCTGGAAAGCGAGACACCTGGCGTCTTTGCAGGCACGGATCTGAACAGCCTTCCTGCAGATCAACGGACGACGACGATCGTTCCTTACGCGGTTAACTACGGTGTCGAAGAAGGCCGCATTTCTCGTCCTTCAGTCAACGCAGTCTGGCAATGGCGCGCTAGTGACCAACTCGATTTCGTGCTGGAAGGTAATTATTTCAGCAGCCGTGAGAAGCGTAGCAGGGACCGCCTTCATCTGGTCGCCCGTAACGGAACCTATAACCTTTCCGATATAACCTACGCCGACAACGGAAATGCCGACTATCAGACCGTTCAAGGCCTGACTGTCACGCCTGCAACGGGAATTCTGGCTGGTGGTCCGGAGGCGTACTACGAGAAGGTAAAGTCCGAAAACTACGGCGGCAATTTCGAGACGCACTGGCACAACGATCAGACGCAGATCAATTTCACGGCGCAGTACAATAAGTCGCGTCGTGAAAACTACGGCATCCTCAGCGTCTACCGGTTCTCCACTGCTCAGAGCGCCACCTTGGACATGGATACGGATGTGGGCTCCGGTCGGGGGCCGTACATGGTCTTCAATGGTGTCGACCTGACCGACCCCAGCGAGTATCTGTTGAGCAACCTGCATGACGAGCGCAGTGTCGAGACGAGCCGCAGTCTCTCAAGCCAGGTGGACCTGACGCAAAAGCTGACCGAGACGGGGCTGTTGCGCAGTTTCCAGATGGGGGCTCGCTACAGCAATAGGAAAATCCGCTTCACGAACGGCTACCGGGACAGTTCGCCTCGCGTTGCTGGTTCGTCGCCGACGCTGGACGACCTGGGCTACGATTACACCTCCACGACTGCCCATGTTTCGGGCTTTGATGGCCCGACCTGGTTCAATCTTGACGGCGCCAGCCTGCTGAACAATTTCGATGCCGTTCGCTCATGGCTCCAGTCGACGAGCACGACCGGCGCCGATTGGTCGACAAGATACCCCGATCTCTCGGTTGGTAACGGTTACGGTTCGAGGGAGCAGACGTTTGCTGTCTATGGCCAGTTCAATTATGCCTTCGATGCCGGTGTCCCTGTCGATGGCGTGTTCGGCGCGCGTGTCGTCAACACGTGGGGGATTAGCGACAGCGTTCAGACCCGTTTTGATGCCAACTGGAATCCAACCGTTACGACCTCGTCCGGTCGCGGTAATTTCGTAGACGTGTTGCCGAGCTTCAATGCCATTGCGCACTTTACCCCGAAGCTTCAATTGCGACTGGCCTGGACGAAGAACGTGCAGCGCGTCGGCTTCTATGAACTCCGCCCAAGCCGCGTCATTGAGCTCAACAATCTTACTGTCTACGCGGGCAACCCGGATCTCAAAGCTTATACCGAAAATAGCTTCGACGCTTCTCTTGAGTATTATTTCGGCCGTGCAGGATCAATTTCGGTCGCGGCCTATCTCAAGAAGCCGAAGGGCTATATCTATTACAGTGTGGCGCAGGAATACGTTCCGGAGTTCCCGGGTGCCGTGGGCGTCCCCAACGGAAGTGTCTGGACCAATCGCAATGCAGGTGGCGGCACTTTCCAAGGATATGAGATCGCCGGCCAGACCTTCTTCGATTTCCTGCCTGGCATCCTTCGTAACTTCGGGGCATCCGCAAACCTGACGTACCTTGCAAAAGGTAATATCGATTATCCCGATGGATCAGACAATAATGCCATTGGCATGTCCAAGATTACCTATAATCTTGCACTTTACTATGACACTCCTGAGTTCAGCGCGCGCGTGGCTTGGAACTATCGGTCGCGTTATCGTACCGGTGTGTTCTCCGATTATCCCGAATTTTCGCCGTACATGGATGCGACGTCGCGCCTTGATGCTGCGATCAATTACACTCCGGTCAAGTTTCTCACGCTTAGCGTTGAAGGCACCAACCTCCTCAAGAACAATGCGCAGATGTGGTGGGGCAAGGACCGTCTCTTGCCGTATGGCGTCCGCCTTCAGGCACGAACAATTCAGACCAGCGCTCGCTTCCGCTTCTGATTCGTGCAGTTCATGTATTAGGATGGAAAGCCGCCCCGGAGGACCGGGGCGGCTTTTTATTTGGAAAGGCTGCCTGATCTGCGCTGATGCTGCGCTTCTGACCGTGCCGGAAAAGACTGCCACGATGCAAAGATTGCAATTGTCGAGCGCTTCGTAATATCGTATACGATATTTCAATTCAGAGAGAGTAGGAAGAACTTACATGGCAATTGGTTGGAAGGGCGTGTTCCCGGCGGTCACCACGCAGCTCCGTGAGGACCTGTCGATCGACCTCGCCGACACCCAGCGCGTCGTCGACGATCTCATCAACGACGGCGTGACCGGTGTGATCGCGCTCGGCACCGTGGGTGAGAACAACTCGCTTGAGTATGACGAGAAGGTCCAGGTTCTTTCGGCCATCGTCGAGGCGGTGAACGGCCGCGTTCCCGTCGTCACCGGCGTTTCCGAATTCGATACGCGCCGCGCGGTGCGTTACGCTCAGGCCGCCGAAAAGGCCGGCGCCGATGGCCTCATGCTGCTGCCGCCGATGGTCTACGTGCCCAAGGCGCACGAACTCGTCGCGCACTTCAAGGGCGTTGCCGAGCAGACCGCCCTGCCGATCATGCTCTATAACAACCCTCCGGCTTACCGCACCGTGATCGACAAGGACGTCCTTGCCGCTCTGGTCGACGTGAAGAACATCGTCGCGGTCAAGGAATCGGCGCCCGACACCCGTCGTTTCACCGATTTCAAGAACATCTTCGGCGATCGCTACACGCTGTTCGCGGGCCTCGACGACGTGGCTCTCGAAGGTCTCTACCTCGGCGCGCAGGGCTGGGTTTCGGGTCTTACCAACGCTTTCCCGAAGGAATCGGTCGAGCTGGTCAAGGCGTTCGAGCGCGGCGATCACGCCAAGGCCATGGAAATCTATCGCTGGTTCATGCCGCTCCTCCACCTCGACGCCGACCACGATCTGGTCCAGTCGATCAAGCTGGCAGAGCAGGTCATGGGTCGCGGTTCGGAGCGCGTGCTGCCTCCGCGCTACGTCCTTGAAGGCGAACGCCGCGCTCAGGTGATCGCGATGGTCGAAAAGGCCGCTGCAACCCGCCCCGACCTGACCGTCGCGGCAGCAGCATAAGGGAGCGTCGATGCGGCACACTTTCTTCTGCATCGACGGCCACACAGCCGGTAACCCCGTTCGCCTCGTGGCGGGCGGGGCTCCGCTGTTGAAGGGCGCCTCCATGTCCGAACGGCGGCAGGACTTCCTGTCTCGCTTCGACTGGATTCGTACCGGCCTGTGCTTCGAACCGCGCGGGCACGACATGATGTCGGGCGGCTTCCTCTATCCGCCGACCGATGCCGCCAACGACATCGGCATCCTTTTCATTGAGACGTCGGGCTGCCTGCCGATGTGCGGCCATGGCACTATCGGCATGGTGACTTTCGGCCTTGAACACGGGCTGATCCAGCCCGCAACGCCGGGCAAGCTGCGCGTCGAGGTTCCGGCAGGCGTGATCGAGATTGCCTATGAAACCGAAGGCCAGAAGGTCACTTCGGTGCGGATCACCAACGTCCCTGCCTATGTCGCCGAGCGCGGCATCGAAGTGGACGTGGAGGGCATCGGCCCGCTCACCATCGACGTGTCCTACGGCGGCAACTACTATGCCATCGTCGAGCCGCAGGGGAACTACACCGGTCTCGACGATCTTGGCGCCTCGCGCATCGTTGAGCTTTCGGGCCGCATCCGCGAAGCCGTGCGCGAGAAGTACGAGCCGGTCCACCCGCTCGATCCCACGATCCGCGGGGTCAGCCACGTGCTATGGGCCGACAAGCCAAAGCACGAAGGCGCCGATGGCCGCAACGCGGTGTTCTACGGTGACAAGGCTATAGACCGCAGCCCCTGCGGCACGGGCACTTCGGCTCGCCTTGCGCATCTCCATGCAACCGGCCGCCTCAAGGTTGGTGAGCGCTTCGTGCATGAGAGCTACATCTGCAGCCGTTTCATCGGCCGGGTGGAGCAGGAAGTCACGCTTGGCGACAAGCCTGCGATCATTCCCTCGATCGAGGGCTCGGCGATCGCCACGGGCTTCAATACGATCTGGATAGACCAGGCCGATCCCTTCTGGGCCGGTTTCCAGGTAAAGTAATGAAAAGGAGGGGAGCGTTTCCCGCGTTCCCCTCTTTTTCAATTTCAGGATCAGTCCCCGCCTTCGCGTATGCGTTCGAGCGGAACGACGAACGGCGCGGGGCCGGTCATGTCGAACTGGCTCCTTATCCCGTAAACGGTGCGCAGCCGCTCGGCCGTCAGTACCTCCCGGGGCGCGCCTTCGGCTACCAGCTCTCCCTTGTCGACAAGCAGCAGCCGGTCGCAATAGCGCGCCGCCATCGTGAGGTCGTGAAGAACGGCGACGACCAGCTTGCCGTTCCGCGCTTCGCCGAGGAGCAGTTCCATCACGTCGATCTGGTGGCCGGGATCGAGCGAGGCGAGGGGTTCGTCCGCCACCAGTGCTCCCGCTCCTACGGCGAGCGCGCGGGCGAGCATGGCCCGCGCACGTTCGCCGCCGGACAACTCCGTAGCGACCCGTCCGGCCAGATGGGTTACGTCGGCGCGTTCCATGGCCTCTTGCACGATGGCCTGATCTTGTGCCGATATCTTCGACATCGGTCCGAGATGCGGCAGCCTGCCCAATGCAACAAGCCGCTCGACCGTAAGCGGCCAATGCAGCGTCTGTCCTTGCGGCAGGTAAGCTATCCGCCGTGCAATATCGCGCGGGGCCAGCGATGTCAGTGCTTCGCCGTCGATATGGACTGCACCTTCGCGCAGCGGGAGAAGCCCCAGTATCGCCCGCACCAAAGTTGATTTCCCGGCCCCGTTCGGCCCGATGACGCCAACCAGTTCTCCGGGCTTGAGGTTTGCGTCAATCCGGCGCACCACTTCGCGGCGGCCCAGGGAGACCGAAAGGCCCTTGATGGAGATATTTACCACAGGCGGCGCTCCCTGAGCAGGTGGAAGAGAAAGACCGGAACGCCAAGGAAGGCCGTCACCACACCGAGCTTGAGTTCCGCGCCGGTTGGAATGACGCGCACGAGAATGTCTGCGCCCGTCAGCAATACCGCTCCGCCCAGCATCGAGGGCAGGAGAAGAGCGGAAGGGCTTCGGTCGGTCAGCGGACGGATAAGATGCGGAACGATCAGGCCCACAAAACCGATCGCGCCCGAAACGGCCACTGCCCCGCCGACACCGATCGCAATGCCCAGCATCAGTCGAAGCCGCGTGCGGGCGAGATCGACACCAAGCGACCGCGCTCCGTCTTCGCCCAGCGAAAGCGCATCGAGGGCAGTGGGATTGGCAAGCAGCAGCGCGCTGCCGGCCAGAACACAGGGCAGGGCGATCCAGACATGCTCCATCGCCCGGTTCTCGATCGAACCGAGCAGCCAGGACATTATCTCCATGGCCGCGAAAGGATTGGGCGAAAGGTTGAGCGCGAGGCTGATTCCGGCACCTGCCAGGGTGGAGACGGCGATGCCCGCAAGGATCAGGCTCAACGGGCTTTCCGAACGACCTGCCAATGCAAATAGCAGGATGAGCGCAAGGAGGCCCATTGCGATGGCAAGCAGGGGAAGCATGGCGGGGTGCCATTCCGAAATGCCGAAGTAGAGTGCTATCACTGCGCCGAGCGCCGAAGCATTGGATGCGCCCAGTACCGATGGTTCGGCCAGTGGGTTTCGCAGATAACCCTGAAGCACGGCGCCGGCCAGGCCAAGCATCGCGCCTACCAATAGACCGAGGAGGGTGCGTGGCATGCGCAGTTCGAACAGAATTGCGCGGGCAACCTGGTCGTCCGTTGAAATCAGCGCGTGGCCGAGGCGACCGAGGCCCAGCGAGACTGGGCCGATGCCGAGCGAAGCAATCGCCACGAACAGTGTGGCGATCAAGAGCCCGGGAATGAGCGCGGGATGTCTTGATGGCAGAGTTGCGGGGTGTCGCACTATAACCTCGGATCGATCGGTTCCCCGTCAATCGGGTGCCCGGGCGGTGTTGAGCAGGGCAATGACATGGCCCTGCCGGAAAATCCATATCGTGCGAGCGCTCGCTTCTTTGAGCCGGGGCTGGACAGTCGCGCCGGAAGCTTTGGCGCACCGCTGTGCTGCCAAAGCCGCGGAATGCGCCCTTTTTCCCCTGAGTGTCATTTTTTTGAAAAAGGGGTGTTGACCGAATCAAGGGTGGGACTTAGAGGGCCTCTCACCGCAGCGGACCACACGGTTTCGCAGCGGTCGCCACCAGCTACGGGCAACTTGCTCCTCGAGGTAAAGATCGGGGACGGATGGTTGTCCGGTTGTTTTGTCGGCGGGTCCTTGATGGGACT
>NZ_LGJH01000100.1 GCF_001298105.1 Novosphingobium sp. ST904
GATCCGTCCCACAAACACCGCTCCTAAGTTCGCAAATAACTGCGACCTTAAGACCGATCCATCATCCCACCGGCAAGGCGCCGCTCAGCAGATGCGTACAAAGAAGGTATCCTCCGCTACATTGCCACCAAACCTTACAAGCAGGGCTCGACCTACGTTAAACGCGAACGCGATGGCTCGCTTTCATCGGGGAGCATCGAGACCGCGACCGTCCCAACCCTTGGCGAAGCGCTGCATTTCAACGGCAAGGTTGAGGTTTTGATCGGTCCATTGACGTACTCATCCGCCGTGTTGTTCGGCAATGTCGTGCGTGATTATGGCTTCGGCACTCTCAGGGGGTCGGAAACAGCGCACGAACACAGCAATCCGGCGGCGTGCAATCCATAACGCTCCCCAATACAGGATTGGTTCTCTCCTACCCGCGCTTTGTGCTTGAGCCACCCTCGGGGACATCTGCACCAGGGTTTCTGGAGCCGACGGTCCCCAGTGGTCGCCACACCGCTCCTTAGGAAAGGACCGGCGCAAGGCAACCGCAAACCCGTCGGGAAGGTTCCTTGCGGGTTTGCAACAAAATCAGCCGATCTGGATCCGGCCTGTCCCGAACGTCTAGGTCGAGAAAGCGGGCTGGCCGCAACTTGGAACGGAAAGTTGGGTGCGGAATGGCTGGGAAGGGTCGACGGCGGGAAGGCGACAATGGGTCGGATCCTCGAATTTCATAATGCAGGCATTTATGCTGAGATTGCCAATCTAAAAGGATTATCCTGATGCTCGACGGCCCCCGCCTCGCTACGCTCTCCGGCACGGCCCCCACCGGACTGGTGGTCCTGCTTCATGGATACGGCTCCAATGGCGAAGATCTGATCTCGCTGGCGCGCATGATCCAGCCCACCTTGCCCGATGCGGCCTTTGTAGCGCCGAATGCCCCTTCGCAGATCCCTCACATGGCAGCCGCTTACCAGTGGTGGCCGATCGAGACCTTCTCGGCGGCGGAACACGCGGCCGGCGCGGCGGCTGCGGCGCCGGCTCTCGATGCTTTCCTTACTGCAGAACTCGAAGCGGCCGGGTTGACCGGCGACCGCCTGCTACTCGTCGGGTTCAGTCAAGGGACGATGATGGCACTCCACGTCGGGTTGCGCCGGAAAGAAACCGTCGCCGGGATCGTCGGGATTTCGGGCATGCTGGTCGCACCGGATTTGCTGGAAGCGGATATCCGCAGCCGCCCTCCGGTCCTGTTGATCCACGGTACGGAAGACGAGGTCGTGCCGTACCGTTCCATGGATCTGGCCAGCGCCGCACTCACGGCAGCCGGCGTGCCTGTCGAGATGCACGTCTCGCCAGGGCTGGGCCACAGCGTCGGGCAGGATGGCCTTGAGGCAGCTGCGGCATTCGCCCGGACCGTGATCGGTTGAACACCGCGCGTCCACCCTCTGACGGCGGCAGATTTCAGGTGCCCGCCACGACGTCCATCTCGTCGAGAACATCCTGCGACAACCGCAGGTTCGCGGCTGCCAGATTCTCGATCAGATGCGCAACGCTCGAGGTGCCGGGGATCAGGAGCAGGTTGGGCGAACGCGCCAGCAGCCAGGCCAGCGCAACCTGCAACGGGCTGGCTTCGAGCCGCGCCGCGATCCGGGAAAGCGCATCCGACTGGATCGGGCTGAACCCGCCCAGCGGGAAGAACGGGACATAGGCGATCCCCTGGCCGGCCAGGTCTTCCAACAGTGCATCATCAGCACGGTGGACGAGATTGTACTGATTCTGGATGCAGACCACGGGAGCGATCCTCTGCGCCTCGGCCACTTGCGAAGGTGTGACGTTGCTGAGGCCAAGATGCCGGATCAGGCCTTGCTCCCGCAAATGCGCAAGCGTGGAGAACTGTACTTCGAGCGATCCTTCGCTCGGTGCGTGGACATCGCCCATCAGCCTCAGGTTGACGACTTCGAGCTGCTCCAGGCCCAGATTGCGCAGGTTGTCGTGCACCGCCTGCGTCAGTTCGGCGGGGCTTTGCGCCGGCAGCCACGCGGCGTCGTCGCCACGTACGGCGACCACCTTGGTCACGATGACCAGATCATCGGTATAGGGATGCAGCGCTTCGCGGATGATCTGGTTGGTGACGTGCGGTCCGTAGAAGTCGCTCGTGTCGATATGGTTGACCCCGGCCTCTACTGCGGCGCGCAGGACCGCAATGGCGGCGGCGCGATCGCGCGGCGGGCCGAATACGCCAGGCCCTGCAAGCTGCATGGCGCCATAGCCCATCCGGCTGACGGTACGGTCGCCGAGTTCGAAGGTCTTCGCGGGTACAAGATCGGTCATGCGCAAATCTCCTGAGTTTACGACCTAGGCATATGGACCGCTTGCCAACGATCGATAAGCCGTGCAGTTAAGCACAGGCTGTGCGAGAATATGCACAATGGCGACTGAACTTGACGATCTATCGGCTTTCGTGGCCGTGGCCCGCGCAGGCGGTTTTCGCGAGGCCGCCCGGGTATCGGGCGTTTCCGCATCCGGTCTCAGCGAAGCGCTTCGGCGGCTGGAGGCGCGGCTGGGCGTGCGCCTGCTGCACCGCACGACGCGCAGCATCTCGACCACCGAAGCGGGCAACCTGCTGTTCGAGCGCCTCTCCCCCGCCCTTAACGAGATCGATGCCGCACTCGACGCCGTCCATGCCGAGACCGACCAGCCGGCCGGCACCCTGCGGCTCAACGTCCCGGCGAATGTCGCCAGAACCGTCCTTCCCGGCATCCTGCCGACATTCCTGAAAGCGCATCCCCAGATCCGGGTGGAAGTGACCGTGGAAGACAGCTTCGTCGATATTCTCGCCTCCGGGGCCGACGCCGGCATCCGCTACGAGGAACGGCTGGAGCAGGACATGATCGCGTTACCGATCGGACCACGGTCGCAGCGGATAATCACGGCGGCGGCTCCGGCCTATCTCGATGTCCATGGCCGCCCCGCGCATCCCCGCGACCTACTTCACCACGCGTGCCTGCGCCTGCGCTTCTCCAGCGGCGCGCTGGCCATCTGGGAATTTGAGCGCGGTGACGAAGTGATCCGTATCGACCCGCCCGGTCCTCTCCTTATCCAGCCCGGTTCGGCTTGCGACGTGTTGGTCGAGGCCGGAATGGCGGGGCTCGGTGTCGTAAGGCTCTTCGAGGACTGGCTTGCCCCGGCCATGCAGTCGGGGGCCCTGGAACGGATACTCGACGAATGGGACGAGCCGTTCTCGGGGCCGATGCTGTATTATTCCGGCCGCCGCCAGCTTCCGCCTCCACTCAGGGCCTTCATCGACTTCACCCGGAAGGAGCCAACTGCGCCGCAAGCGCAAGGTTAACGACTGTCCGCTTGCAGAAGGATTTGCAATCAGGGCCTTCGCCCGCACTTATCTGAATGACCTCGACTCGTCGACAAGTACCCGAACCGGATAGGCAGCAGCTAAGACTGAAAAATTGGCTGCTGAACGGCCGCAATGGGTCGGCCTCTCTAGAAGTGTTCTACCTATGGCCGTGAGGGCCATAGGAGATGTGTCATGGGATTATCAGAGTTTGATCCCGGCGCTCGCGAGCGGATATCTTTGAACGCCGGGCGCAAGGTTGGAGCAAAGCGAGCGCTCAAGCCCCGTCAGATATGGGCGATCCGTTTCTTTCTCGACCAGCATGGGCGGATCCGGGACCGTGCCCTCTTTGACCTGGCCATCGATAGCAAGCTTCCCGGATGCGATCTGGTGAAAATCAGGATCATCGTCCGCTCACCCATCATCAGCCTGTCTCCGTCCAGCTGGAACAGTGAATCAGACCACACAGGCTACTTCAAGCCAGAGTTTTCCAACACCATCTGCCCATCCCGGTCATTCACGTGGGCGTCCCTGCATCGTCCCGGGGCAATGTCGGTGCGATGCAGGGATCGCTTTCAATACTTGTACTGGAACGACAGGAAGAAGCTGCGGCCCGGTTCGGGGAAGCCATCGGCCAGCACATAATAATCGTCGAACAGGTTGCGTGCGCCCGCGCCGATGACGATGTCTTCGCGGACCTCGTAGTTCACGGTCAGGTTGGCCTGCACATAGCTTCCGGTGCGATAGTATTCGGTTCCGGCCGTGTTAACCGTCCAGCGGTTCGACGCGATATCGGCGTTGGGCAGGATGTGCAGGCCGCCCAGCGGCGCCCAGTCGGCCCAGACGAAGGCCTTGTGCGTGGGAACGCCGGTCGGCTGGAAGGCCGAGTTGGTCGGGTCGTCGAGGTCGCGGTGCGTGTAGGTGTAGTTGCCGCCGAGGCTCAGCGTTTCGGCCAGCCTTGCGGTCAGGGCGATCTCGCCGCCGTAGTAGTTGCCGCTGCCCAGGTTGCGGCTCTGGGTCACGGACTGGCCCTGGTAGAGGAACGGGAAGGCGACGATCACGTCGTTCAGGTGCGAGTAGAACAACGTGGCTTCGGCGTGGAGCGGGCCAAATCGCGCGTGCCGCCGATTTCGTAATTGGTGGCGCGTTCGGCCTTGAGGTTCGGGCTGGACACCGCGCCGCCGAAGCGGGAGCTGAACCGCTCGAAGATAGTGGGGAAGCGCGCGCGTGACGAGATCCCGGCGTGAAGGCTGGTCAGCGGGTCCGGCGTCCAGACGAGCTGCGCCTGTCCGTTCAGCGCCTTACCGTTATGCAGGGGATAGGCGATCAGGACATTGCTGGCGTAGTCCTCCGCCCGCGTGAGATTGCGCCAGTCGAAGCTGATGCCGGTGGTCAGCGCCAGGGCGGGGCTGAAGGCAAGGCGGTTTTCGGCCGCGATGCTGTAGGTCTCCTCGATGCTGGTTTGCCGGGGTTCCGTGGTGCCGGAAGGGAAGGCCTGCTGCCATTCGACATGCTTGTCGCGCCGGTAATGGGCCGCGAGGCTGAAACGGTCAGACCCGCTGACGTTCACGTCGATCTGGGCCGAACCGCCCCAGGCGGTGTCCGCATAGTAGCTGTTGAAGGCGCGGCCCCTGGTCTGGGTGGTCTGCGTCGCATCGTCGAACGCGCGCAGCAGGTTGTTGAAGCCGTTGCGATAGGCGCGCGTCTTCAGCGTGGCCACATCGCCGAGCGTCGTGGTGGAGAGGAAGTAGATGCTGTCGATGTTCCAGTAGGGCCACGACCAGTTGCGCTGGCTGGACGGGGCATCGGAGATGTGCAGCGGCGCGTTCTTGGAGCCTTCCTGCCGGGTATAGCTGAGCGAATATTCGTCAGTGGCGTTGGGGGTGAAGCCCAGCTTGGCGTTGACGCGCCAGTCCTCGGTGCGTGAGAAGTCCCGGTGGCCGCCGTTTTCCGCCGAACCTGCGGCAGGTTCGTAGCCGCCGGGAAGATCCCAGTGGTCGGTGAAGCGCCGGGTGTAGCTGGCCTGGGCGTACCACTTGTCCTGCCGGGTGCCGAGCAGGGCGAAGAGATTGTAGCCTGCGTATTCGCCCTTTCGGCCCAGGTCCAGGGTTCCGCGCGCCTCTGCTTCGATCGGCTGGACGGGCTTGCGGGTGACGAGGTTGATCGCACCGCCCATCGCACCGGGGCCGTCCAGCACCGAGGCATAGCCCTTGGCCACCTGCACCTGCGCGATATCGCCGGTGAGGAAGCGGCCGTAATCGAGCCGCCCGTCGGCGGGCAGGTAGACGCGGATGCCGTCGATCGAGAGCGGCACCTGGTAACGGTCGAAACCGCGCACGTTGATCAGGCGTTCATTGCGAGAACCGCCGCTGTTCGAGGAGGAGACGCCGGGCATGAGATTGACCGCATCGTCCAGGCTGGCACGCTGGAACAGCCGCATGGCGTCGGCGTCGAGCGTGGAGGAGGAGATCGTCGGCGTGGACTGCGTGGGGGCGGTGACGATGATCTGCCCCAGCGTGAAGGCGCTGCCCTGTTCGGTCGGCGCGGCAGTTTCGGCAAGCGCGGGCGAGGCCAGAACCGGCAGCCCGAGCGCGCAGGAAAAAGTAACCGCAAGTGCTGATGCGGAACGCATGAATGAAACCCCCATATTTTTGGCCTGTCGCCATTCCGGCGATTCGCTATATCTGGTGGTATATAGTCGAGGGCGAACATGAAAGACGATTACAACAATGGGGCATCCACGATGATGGGGCGTGCGCGTCCTTGGGCCGGGCTTGGAACGGCGCTGATACTTGCCGCGCTGCCGGTTTCCGGAACGGCCTGGGCCCAGGTCATCCCGATGCAGTCGCCGGTTCAGGCTCCTGCTCAGGCACCGGCCGAGGCACCGGGACCGGCGGCTTCCGGCTCCCCTGGCGGCGAATCTTCGCCTATGGCGGATCGCATGCCCAGTCCGATGGCTTGCCCGTCCGATCCGGTGGAGCTGCCGCCCGAACTCGCCGCCTGGAACCAGCGCACGCGGCTGCTGGCGGCGCGTGACACGCGCTCGCTTTCGGGCGCCACGATCGCGATCGGCAAGGGGATCGAGGGCGGTCTGCGGCCGACCCCGGAGATGCGCTATGCCCAGCGGCCGGAAAAGCCGGGCGGTTCGGTCAGTTTCGGCGGCCTTTACACGTTCGATGTCGCGGAGGCAGGCAGCTATCGCGTCGCGCTCGGTTCGGCGGCCTGGATCGATGTCATCAAGGCCGGGAAAAAGGCGGGAGACGGCACGGCCATGACCTCGACCGCGCATGGTCACGGCCCCGATTGCTCGGGAATCCGCAAGATGGTGGACTTCACGCTCGAGCCCGGAACTTACCTGTTGCAGGTCTCGGCCAATGCCGATGACCGGCTTCCCCTGCTCGTCGCCCGGCTGCCCTGAGCGGGCGGATGCGATACGCCCTGCTCGGGCTGTCGCTGCTTGCCGCGACGCTCTCAGGCCTGTCGGCACGGTCCCGTCCAGGGTGGGACTGGGGCGCGGGCGTTCCGGCGCCCCGCGTTCCCGCCGACAATCCGATGAGCGCGGCGAAAGTCGAGCTGGGCCGCCGCCTGTTCTACGACGCCGATCTCTCGGTGAACGGGACGATGTCCTGCGCGACCTGCCATGAGCAGCACCACGCCTTCGCCGACGGCAATCGCACGCACCCCGGCGCGCTGGACGATCCGGGGCGGCGCAACGTGCCGGCGCTGGTCAACCTCGCCTGGCTTTCCCCGCTGACATGGGCCGATCCGCGCCAGACGACGCTGGAGGCGCAAGTCTCGGTTCCGGTACTGGGCGACCATCCGGTAGAGATGGGGATGAAGGGGCGGGAAGCCGATATCGCGGAGCGGCTCGGACGGGATCCGTGTTACCGGACGATGTTCCGCAAGGCGTTCCCGGGCGAGGCGGGCGGCATCGGTTACGGCAAGGTCACGAAGGCGCTGGCCGCTTTCGAGCGCACGCTCGTGTCGCGGGACAGTGCGTGGGACAAGTTCTCGCGCGGGGAGGCCGATGCGATTTCCGCCGAGGCGAGGCAGGGCGCGACCTTTTTTGCGCGAGATTGCGCCTCATGCCATGCCGGGGCCGACTTTACCGATGCGCGCTTCCACCGGATCACTGCACCCGGAGAAATTCCGGGAGATGACGCGGGTCTGGCGGAAGTGACCGGTGTGGCGGCGGACAGGGGCGGGTTTCGCACGCCGGGCTTGCGCAATGTCGGGGTGACGGCGCCCTATCTTCACGACGGGTCGATTCCCACGCTCGCCGGGGCGCTGCGTGCCCACGCGGGTTTCGAGGCGATGCCGCAGGACGAGGCGAAGCCGCTGCTCGCTTTCCTCGATGCGCTTACCGATCCGGCGTTTCTGGCCGATCGCCGGCACGCCTTGCCGCGCACCGCCTGCGGCAAGGCGCTTTGATCACTCGCCCTTGGCGGGCAGCGGGGTACTGCGCAAGCTGGCCTCGAGCGCGGCGTATTCCGGCGAGTTCCCGAGAGCGGCCATGAGGCCCTGCAGGGACCGGAAGCGTTCCAGCACCGTTCGTCCGGTTTCCGTGAGGCGGGCGCCGCGTTCGTGGCTTCCTCCGGCTACCGTCTCGACCAGCGGCTGGTCCCAGCAGCGGTTCATGGCATCGACCAGGAGCCACGCCCGGCGATAGCTCATCCCCATCGCGCGGCCGGCGCCGGATATCGAACCCTGACTGGCGATGGCTTCCAGCAGGTCCGCCTTGCCCGGCCCCATGGCGATTTCGTCTCCGCAATAGATGCGGGCGCGCAGCTTGAGGTGGGAGGGGTCGGTCATGGGCTCGGTCGAATGTTGGCGATAGGGGCCGCGAATCTAGCCGAGTTCGGCGATGGGTGCGAGCGCCGAAAGCGGGTCTTCGCACCTGCGAAAGATTACATGCGCGCCGGGTTTTCGCCGCCATGCATCCTTGCGCGAAATCCCGCTGGAAAGCCGGATTGTTCCGGGACTATCACAAGGCTCGACTCGGTGTTCGCACCTGCATAAATGGCTCCCAGGATTCCACACCAGACGAAGCGAATTTCGCCCATGAACGCCAATACGGTCCGCCACGGCCGCATCGAGGATATCTACGCGATCGCCGTGGGCAGCGTGCTGATCGGCCTTGGGCTGACCATTCTCCATGCGGCGGGGCTGGTGACAGGCGGCATGGCGGGGCTGGCGCTGCTGGTCGGCCATTTCGCGCCCCTGCCGCCGGGCCTGCTGTTCGCCCTGCTCAACGTTCCGTTCCTGGCGCTGGCGCTGCGGGCGATGGGTTCGCTGTTCACCCTGCGCACGATCGCGGCGAGCGGCGGCATCGCGCTGGCCTCCGTGCTGGCCGAGCACGCGCTGACGATCGAGGTCAACGATCCCTTCGCCGCAGCCGTGGGCGCAGGCACCCTGCTGGGCATGGGCACGCTGGCGGTGGTGCGGCACGGGGCCGGGGTCGGCGGGGTCGGCATCGTCACGTACTGGCTGTTCCTGAAGCGGGGCTGGAACATCGGCCGCTCGCAGATCGCGATCGACTTTGCGATCCTTGGCGCTTCGGCACTGTTCCTGCCGGCGGACAAGCTGGCATGGTCGGCGGTGAGCGCGATTTCGATGGGCCTTGTTACCGGACTGTGGTTGCGGCCGGGGCGCTATGCGGGCTTTTCCCCGCTGCGCGCCGCCCGCCGCACCGCGCAGGACGATCAGTCCAGCCCGACCAGGCGATAGCCGACGCCGGGCTCGTTGCGAAGCATGGCCGGCTGCGAGGGATCGTCCTCCAGCTTGCGCCGGATGCCCCGCGCGGCCACGCGCAGGTATTCGACATCGCTTTCGTGGCCCGGCCCCCACACCGAGCGCAGGAGCTGGGCGTGGGTGATGACCCGGCCCGGACTGCGCGCAAGTTCCGAGAGAAAGCCGTATTCCTTTGGCGTGAGGTGGATTTCCGCGCCCCCCTTGCGAACGATCCGGGCGGTGAGGTCGATCTCGATATCGCCATGCCGCACGGGCTTTTCCGCGCTTTCCACCGGCAGCCGGTGGCGCAGCGCGGTGCGGATCCGGGCGAGGACCTCTTCGCTGTCGAACGGCTTGGCGACATAGTCGTCCGCGCCGAGGTCCAGCGCGGCCACTTTCTGTTCGGTGGCGTCGCGCGCGGAGACGACGATGATCGCCGTGCGCCCCTTGAGGATCGGGATCAGTTCCAGCCCGTCGCGGTCCGGCAGGCCGAGGTCCAGGAGGACCACTTCGGGCTTGTCGATCGTAAGCGCATTGAGCGCCTCGCGGGCGGTGCCGGCTTCCACCACCTGATAGCCCGCGCGGGAGAGCCCTGCGTGGAACAGGCGGCGGATGGCGGGCTCGTCATCGACGACGAGAATCTTGACGTTGGGGTTCATATCGTGGGCCATTCCCTGAGATGGGCCGGATCGAAGCGGATCGTGAAGCAGGCGCCTCCCTTGCCGTCAGCATCGGGCGGGCGGGCCGCCGCCGAGACCGAGAGTCCCATGGCCAGCGCGAAACCCCTGACGATGGCAAGGCCGAGGCCGGTGCCGCCCTTGCGGTCCGAACCCTCGATCCGGGCGAAAGTCTCGAAGATGCGTTCTTCCTCGCCGGGCGGGATGCCGGGGCCGCGATCCGCTACGGTCAGTTCGAGGCCGGGGCCGATGCGGCGCGCGGCAATGGCGATGGGGCCGCCGGGATCGCCGTATTTGGCGGCGTTCTCGATCAGGTTGGTGAGGCAATGGTGGAACAGGTGCGGGTCCACCATGACCATCGGCACGTCCCGCGCGATCGTGATATCCAGCCGGTGTCCGCCCAGCAGCGCGCGCAGTTGGTGCAGGGCTCCCGATACCGCTTCCTCCAGGTCCACCGGCTCCGCCTTGCCGTGCAGCGCGCCCGCCTCGATCCGGGCCATGTCGAGCAGGTTAGTGACGAAGCGGTGCAGCCGCTCCGCCTCGCCGCGCGCCGCCGCCATCTGTTCTTCCTGCTCGGGGTCGGTGGTGCGCACCGCATCGAGCGTGCCGAGGATCGTGGTCAGCGGCGTGCGCAAGTCGTGGCTGACCGAAGACAGCAGCGCATGGCGCAGCCGGTCGCGTTCGCGCACTTGCGACAGTTCGGCCATCTGCCCTTCCAGCAGGATCCGGTCCAGCGCGAGCGCGGCCTGATCGAGCAGGCTGAGCAGCAGGGGCAACTGGTCCGGCCGCACCGGCGCGCGGGCATCGCTGCGGGCCAGGCCGAAGACGCCCATCGCCGCGCCGCCCGCCGCCAGCGGATGGAACAGCCATTCCGAGGCGGTCAGCGTGTCCGACCCGCGCCCGGCTGGCGCATTGTTGTCGTAGGCCCAGGTCGCGGCGGCAAGGTCGAGGGTTTCGAGATGGGCTTCCTTCGGCCAGCTCCAGCGCTGCGAGAGGCCGTCATCGCCGGGCATCAGGAGAACCGCATTGCCGGCCAGCAGGCGGCCGATCTCGGCGCAGAGCAGGTGCCCCAGGTCGTCCACCGTCCTCACCCCGGTCAGCAGCCGCGCGAAGCCCGCCAGCGCGCCGTTCTGCGCGGCGCTGGCCTGCGCCTGCAAGGCGTGTGCCCGCACCCGCGCGGCAAGCTGGCTGCTGACCACCGCCACGCCGAGCAGGACCAGCACGGTGAGGATGTTGCGCGGGTCCTCGATGGTCAGGGTGTGGGTGGGCGGGATGAAGAAGAAGTTGTAGCCGATCGAGCAGAGCAGCCCGGTGACGACGCCGGTACGCAGGCCGTAGCGCGTGGCGGCGACCATGACCGGCAGCAGGTAGAGCAGGCCAAGGTCCGAGATATTGCCGGTGCGCAGGATCTGCGTGCCCATCAGCGTCACCGCCGCGGTGAGCGCGAAGGAGACGAGGTAGCCGGAGAGGCTGCCCCATTCGCCGCGCGGCCGGGTCAGGCGCGGCACAGGGGTTTGTGCCGCATTGTCGCCGGTGGGCAGGACATGGACCGCCAGCCCCTGCGTTTCGCGCACCAGTCGGTCGACGATCGAGCCGTGGCGCAGTTCGAACCAGCGCGAGCGGGACGATTTCCCGACGATCAACTGGGTCGCGCGGGCTTCCGCCGCGAAGCGCTGCAGGCCTGCGAGCACGGTCTCGGCCGGCAGGGTTGCCACTTGCCCGCCAAGCTGGGTGGCTAGATGCAGCGCATCGGCGAGGGCGGCGTTCTCGCCGTCGCTGAAGCGGGCGCTGCGCGGGGTTTCGATGTGGACGGCGGTCCACGGTGCCCGCAGCGCGTCTGCCATGCGCTTGGCGGCACGGACCAGTTCGAGCGAGCCGGGCTGTTCGCTGACGGCCACCACCAGCCGGTCGCTCGCCGCCCAGGTCCCGGCCATGGCGTGGGCGCGCACATAGTCGAGCATCTGCGCGTCCACCGCCTGCGCGGCGCGGCGCAGCGCGAGTTCGCGCAGGGCCGAAAGGTTGGACTTGGAGAAGAACGCGCCGAGCGCGCGGGTCGCTTCCTCCGGCACGTAGACCTTGCCTTGTCGCAGGCGCTCGATCAGTTCGTCGGGCGGAATGTCGACGATTTCGAGTTCGGCCTCCTCCAGCATCCGGTCCGGCAGGGTTTCGCGCACGCGGACATGCGTGAACGAGGCGACCACGTCGTTCAGGCTTTCGAGGTGCTGGATGTTGAGCGTGGAATGGACGTCGATCCCTGCCGCCAGCAGTTCCTCCACATCCTGCCAGCGCTTGTCGTGGCGGCTGCCGGGGGCGTTGGTGTGCGCCAGTTCATCCACCAGAACCAGCGCCGGGCGGCGTTCGAGGATGGCGTCCATGTCCATCTCGTCCAGCGCGTGGCCCTGATAGGCCATGCGGCGCAGCGGCACGATCTCGAGCCCGGCAAGCTGCGCCGCCGTTTCCGCCCGGCCATGGGTCTCGGCAACGCCGACCACGACATCCAGCCCCGCCCTGGCGAGAGCGGCGCCTTCGGCCAGCATCTCGTAAGTCTTGCCCACGCCAGGAGCCGCCCCAAGGAAAACCTTTGAGGCGGCCTCTGTTCTCGCGCGCGGCGGCGCGAAGGAGGGCGTCGGGATCGGGCCGGGGATCGTTCACGGGCGTGCTTGTGCGCCGCCTGCCGCCATGCTGTCGAGAGCGAGATTGAGTTCGAGGACGTTGACGCGCGGTTCGCCCAGGAAACCGAGCAGGGGGCGTTCGACATGCCGCGCCACCAGCGCATCCACCCGCGTCTTTTCAAGGCCGCGCGCCCGGGCCACGCGATCGGTCTGGAAAAGCGCCGCCTCGGGGCTGACATGGGGGTCCAGCCCCGAGGCGGAAGTTGTCACCAGGTCGGATGGAACGAGGGAACCTGGGGATTTCTGAAGCGCGGAAACGTCTGCCTTGACGCGGTCGGCAAGGGCCTGGCTGGTGGGGGCGAGGTTGGACCCGGAAGAGGCCATGGCATCGTAGCCGCCCTGTTCGGCGGCGCCCGCGGCGGAAGGGCGGCCGTGGAAGTAGCGGTCCTGCGTGAAGGCCTGGCCGATCAGGGCCGAGCCGATCACCTGTCCGTTGCGCTCGATCAGGCTGCCGTTCGCCTGCCGGGGGAACAGGGCCTGCGCGATTCCCGTGAGCGCAGCGGATAGGCAAGGCCGAGCAGGAGCGCGAAAAGCGCGGTGAGCACGAGCGCGGGGCGCGCGGCGGTGGTGAGATCCTTGAGCATGGATGCATTTCCTCAGACGAGGTGGAGCGCGGTGACCGCAAGGTCGATGAGCTTGATGCCGATGAACGGCGCGATCAGGCCGCCGAGGCCGTAGACCGCGAGGTTGCGGGCCAGCAGCGGACCGGCGGCCATCGGCCGGTATGTCACGCCCTTCAGCGCCAGGGGCACCAGCGCGGGAATGATCAGCGCGTTGAACACGATGGCCGAGAGGATCGCGCTTTCCGGCGAGGCGAGGCGCATCACGTTGAGCACGCCGAGGCCGGGATAGAGCGCCAGGAACATGGCGGGGATGATCGCGAAGTATTTCGCCACGTCATTGGCGACCGAGAACGTCGTCAGCGCGCCGCGTGTCATCAGGAGCTGCTTGCCGAGGCCGACGATCTCGATGAGCTTGGTGGGGTCACTGTCGAGATCGACCATGTTGCCCGCTTCGCGCGCGGCCTGGGTGCCGGTGTTCATCGCCACGCCGACATCGGCCTGGGCAAGGGCGGGGGCGTCGTTGGTGCCGTCGCCGCACATCGCCACGAGCCTGCCGCCCTGCTGTTCCTTGCGGATCAGCGCCAGCTTGTCCTCGGGCGTGGCTTCGGCGAGGAAATCGTCCACGCCTGCCTCGGCGGCGATGGCGGCGGCGGTCAGCGGGTTGTCGCCCGTGATCATCACCGTGCGGATGCCCATCCGCGCAGCTCCATGAAACGTTCGCGCACGCCCGCCTTCACCACGTCCTTCAGCGCGATTATCCCGAGCAGGCGCCCGTCGAGGGCGACTGCGAGCGGGGTCTGGCCCGAACGGGCGATTTCCTCGGCGAGGCGGCGCAGTTCGGCGGCCTGGGGCGAGGATGCCGCGTCCGGATTGGCGCGCAGGATCGCGTCTACCGCACCCTTCTGGACCAGTCCGGCAGTGCTCTTCAGCCCGGAGATCCGGGTCTGCGCGGTGAAGGGGATGACTTCGGCGTCTTGCGGCAGCGTGCCGGCGGCGAGGCCGTGGCCGTCGCGCGCCAGCACCACGATCGAGCGGCCTTCGGGCGTTTCGTCGGCAAGGCTGGCGAGCAGGGCGGCTTCGGCGAGGATGCCGGCACCGACCCCGGAAACCGGGCGGAACTCGGCGGCCTGACGGTCTCCCACGGTGATCGTGCCGGTCTTGTCGAGCAGCAGCACGTCGATATCGCCCGCCGCTTCCACCGCGCGGCCCGACTTCGCCAGCACGTTGAAGCGCACGAGGCGGTCCATCCCGGCGATGCCGATGGCGGAGAGCAGCGCGGCGATGGTGGTGGGGATCAGGGTGATGAGGAGGGCCGCGAGCACCGCTACCGGGATCGCGCCGCCGGCATAGTGCGCAAAGGCCGGGATCGTGGCGACCGCGATCAGGAACACGATCGTCAGGCCCACCAGCAGGATGGTAAGGGCGATCTCGTTGGGGGTCTTCTGCCGCTCCGCGCCTTCGACGAGGGCGATCATGCGATCGAGGAAGCCCTGGCCCGGCTCCTGCGTGACCCGCACCCGGATCTCGTCGGAAATGACGCGGGTGCCCGCGGTGACGGCGGAACGGTCTCCGCCGGCCTCCCGGATCACCGGCGCGCTTTCGCCGGTGATGGCGGCTTCGTTGACCGAGGCCACGCCTTCGATCACTTCGCCGTCGGCGGGGATGAGGTCTCCCGCCGTCACCACCACCACGGCGCCCTTCTTCAATTGGGAGGCAGGAACCGAGCGTCCATCAGGCAGGCGGGCGGTGAGGTCCGACTTGGTGGCGCGCAGCGAGGCTGCCTGCGCCCGTCCGCGCCCTTCGGCCAGCGCCTCGGCGAAGGTGCCGAACAGCACGGTCAGCCAGAGCCAGGCGATGAGCTGGATCTGGAACCCGCGCGGCAGCGGCTCGCCGCCGAGGATCAGCAGCACGGTGAGCAGGACGGCGACGACCGCCGTGGTGAAAAGCACCGGGTTCCTCACCAGTTCGCGCGGGTCCAGCTTGCGGAAGGCATCGCCGATCGCGGGCACGACCAGCCGGGCCGAGAACATCGAGTTGGGTGTCGTCATGACAGGAGCTTTCAGAACAGTTGGCCCGAGATCATCGCGAGATGATCGGCGATGGGCCCGAGCGCGAGGCTCGGCAGGAAGGTGAGGCCGCCCAGGATCAGGATCACGGCGATCAGCAGCCCGATCCACAGCGGGCCGGTGGTCGGGAAGGAGCCGGCGGTTTCGGGGGTATGCTTCTTGGCCGCGAGGCTTCCCGCCACCGCGAGCACCGGCACGATCACGAAGAAGCGGCCGATCCACATCGCCGCCGAGAGCAGGCCGTTGTAGAACGGCGTCCCGGCGCTCAGCCCGGCAAAGGCGGAGCCGTTGTTGCCGGTGCCCGAGGCGAAGGCGTAGAGGATCTCGGTGAAGCCGTGAGGCCCCTTGTTCAGCGGCCCGGCCAGCCCTTCCGGCATGACGGCGGAAAGCGCGGTGAGGCCCAGGATGCAGAGCGGCAGGACGGCGATGGCCAGGACCGCCAGCTTGACTTCGCGCGCCTCGATCTTCTTGCCGAGGTATTCCGGGGTGCGGCCGACCATCAGGCCCGCCACGAAGACCGCGAGCAGCGCGAACAGCAGGAAGCCGTAGATTCCCGCGCCGACCCCGCCGACCACGACTTCGCCAAGCTGCATGTTGATGAGCGGGACCATCCCGCCCAGCGCGGTGAAGCTGTCATGCATGGCATTGACCGCGCCGCAGGAGGCCGCCGTGGTCACGACCGAGAACAGGGCGCTGGCGGCGATGCCGAAGCGCAGTTCCTTGCCTTCCATGTTGCCGCCGGGCAGGCCGAGCTGATGGAGCACCGGGTTGCCCGCGGCTTCCTGCCAGTATGTCACCCCGGCGCCGACAAGGAACAGCGCCAGCATCGCGGCAAGGATCGCCCAGCCCTGGCGGGTGTCGCCCACGGCCCTGCCGAAGCACCAGGTCAGGCCGGCGCCCAGCGCGAAGATCGAGAGCATCTGCACCAGGTTGATCAGGGCCGTGGGGTTCTCGAACGGGTGGGCGGAATTGGCGTTGAAGAAGCCGCCGCCGTTGGTGCCGAGCATCTTGATCGCCTCCTGCGAGGCGACCGGGCCCAGCGCGATGGACTGGCGCAGGCCTTCCAGCGAGGTGGTGTCGACCATGCTCGACAGCGTCTGCGGAACGCCGCTGGCGATCAGGAACAGCGCATAGGCCAGGCAGGCGGGCAGCAGCAGGTAAAGCGTGACGCGCGTGCAGTCGGCCCAGAAATTGCCGAGCGTCTTCGCCTCGCGCCGCGCAAATCCGCGGAACAGCGCAAAGGCCACCGCGATGCCGGTGGCGGCGGACAGGAAGTTATGGATGGTCAGCCCCAGCATCTGGCTGAGGTTCGACATCGCGACTTCGCCCGAATACCACTGCCAGTTGGTATTGGTGGTGAAGCTCACCGCCGTGTTCATCGCGCCGTCCGCGCCTATCGCGGCAAGGCCGCGCGGGTTCATCGGCAGCACGTCCTGAAGGCGCAGGACACAGTAGGTGAACAGCAGGAGGACGAGGTTGAACGCCAGCATGTGCAGGGCGTAACGGCGCCAGCCCTGCTCGGCATTCGGATCGATCCCGGCAAGCCGGTAGAAGCCGTTCTCCACGGGGCCGAGCACGCGGTGAAGCGGGGTTCGGCGCCCCTCGTAAAGCGCGAAGAGCCAGAGCCCCATCGGCTTGGCGAGGCCCGCGACCAGCGCGGTGAACAGGAGGATCAGGGTCCAGCCCGGCAATGTCATTCCGGTGGTCATGGCGCGGGCTCCGTCAGAAGCGTTCGGGGCGCAGGAGCGCGGCGAGGAGATAGATCAGCAGGCCCAGGGCGGTGAGCCCGGCAAGCAGCAGCGGCAGGTTCATGGCGGGTCTCTCAGGCTTTTTCGCAAAGGCGCGCGAAGGCCAGCGTCAGGAGGAAAAGGCCGGCGAGAATGGCCAGCCAGGCGATATCGTTCATCGGATCAGCTCCTCGGTGGGATGGAAAAGTCGCGCGCGCGGAGAAATGGCCGGGCAGCTCGACCTCGCGCAGCAGCCCCGGCCCGGCCATGCCGAGCGCGAGGCCGCTCACGAGAAGCGCGACCATGCCAAGGCAGGCGAGGAGGTCTGCGGCGCAGGGTGGGTGAGGCGCCGGTGTCAGCGACAGCCGGTGCTCGAGCAGGGCCAGGCGCCAGAACGCCGCCAGCAGTCCCAGCGCCGCGATCCGGCTCAGGATCTCGGCCGGCCACCACCGCTGGCCGCGCGCAGGCGCGCCAGGCGTTCTCTGGACCAGGGCTCTCCCGGCAATCGATGTGGCATGGCGCAAGGCCTCCCGTCAGTGGTGGACGGAAGGCGAAGTGGGCGCGAAGGGCGTTAAGGTTCCACGGGGAATTGTGCCCGCCGCATAAAGAAAGCATAAAACTGGAACCGCACAATTTCTGTGTTTCCGAGCAAATTGCCGGGAAAACTGAATTCAAAAGCATCAATAGCTTGGCGAACTCCGGGAAAACCGAAAACCGCCTAGGATCGCCATCCCGCGACCTCATCATCCCGGTCAAAGGCATCTACTTCGACCAGATCGCGGCCGGCACGAAGTCGCACGAGTTCCGCTTGCAGACTCCGCATTGGACCAAGCGCCTCGACGGCCGAACCTATCGCCATGTCGTGATGACGCGCGGCTATCCAAAGAGCGGTGGCGTGGAGGGCGTGACCCGCCTGACGCGGGTGTGGCGCGGCTACGACCTTCGCACCATCCAGCATGAGCACTTCGGGGCCGTTCCTGTCTCCGTCTTCGCGATCGATGTTTCGGAGGCGGCGGTATGACCCGGATCCGCAACCTCACGACAAACGAGATCTTGGAGGCCATCGGCACCGGCAGCATGACCTTCCGCATTCTCCAACGGATCGAGAAGAAGCTGACCAAGCAGCAGGGCGAGCACCTTCTGCTCGCGCAGTTGCGTCGTCGCCTGCGCGTCATGGAGCGCGATGGCCTGATCCGCATCAGCCCGCGCTGCGGCGCTGAGAACTGCTTTTTTGGGAGCCTGTGCCATGACGGTGACGGAGCCCTACCGGTTCCGCGAAGGCGAGCGCGAGAAGGGCTGCCGGGGCAGCATGGACGGCGAATGCAACGCCGTCGACTGCCCGCAGCTTCGCGACAATGAGCCTGCTGCGACCGGCCGCCACTGCCCATTCGACCATTGGTGCTTCTATTGCGGCGAGGACACCTTGCCCCGCACCGGCACATGCGAGGATTGCTGACCATGCCTGAGACCACCCAGAGCGATCTTGTCGAGCGGCTGACTGAAATGGCCGCCCTGTACTGCCGCGCGATCTCCGATGACAATGAGGATGCACAGACCTTCGCAGACGCTGCCACCGAAATCACCCGCCTCCGCGCCCACTGCGAGGCCATTGCCGATGCGGCAGACGGGGTGAGCAGACTTCGCGGGAGCCATTCATCCCGCGCCATCTTACGCCGCCGTGTAGCCGCCTACCGGAATGAGGGCGGGGCATGACCTGGATCACCTCGCCAGCGACCGGGCTTGAGGAAGCCATCGCCCGTTTCAAAGCTGACCTGCCGGGATGGTGGTTCTCTGTCGGGGAGTGCCAGGTGTCTTGCGATGCCTCATGCGCGCCGACGAGCGAAACCATGGATATCGGCATTATCGGAATTCAGGGCAGCGATGATCGGTTCGATAGCGGATTTCACGCGGACCTTGAGCAGCCCTCCACACTGGCTGAGGCGCTCGACCATGTGCGCATACAGGCGCTGGATGCTCTCGCCGCCTATCGGAAGGAATCTACCCATGACTGAGAAGCTGAGAGAGCACCGGCAATCGCTCAACGACCACGAGGCTATGGCGGATGCGCAAGCTGGCTGCGTGCCCTGCAAGCTATGCGGCGGCCGCGCGGTAATTACCGATGCTGGCGCAGGTGCGGGGTATTATGTGCGGTGCGAGAACAGCGGCGCTTTTCGATCTGCCGAGGGTTGTATGGTTTCAGACCAGCGGCTCGGGGGTTGGGCCTACAACGTCATGGACTGGTGGAACCGTCTTCATTCCTTTCCCACCCCGGCCGCCGATGAGGTGGAGGCGGTGGCGAGGGCGATCTACGCCGTGGGATGTGCGCCCGACGAAGAGTGGGAGCGCGCCCACCCACGAACTCAGATGACCTATCTGGAGAAGGCCCGCGCCGCCATCGCCGCAATGCAAGCCCGGAGCGCCGAACCTGCGCCAGTGTCGCGCGAAATCGCGGAATGGAATGCGGCACTTGATGCCGGATGTTCTCAGGATGCCGCAATCGCCCGCGTCCGCGCGCTGCCCGCCGAACCTGCGGGCGAGGAGCCGGTGGCGTGGATGTACAAGACGCATCTCGGACAGTCTCTAACCTCCACGTTCCGCCGTACTCACTATGACGGCTTCCCGGTTACTGACGAAACCCCGCTCTACGCTCGCCCCGCCACCCCGACCAATCCCGAAAGGTTGGTGGAGGCGGGGTTCCGGCCGATGAGCGAGTGGGATAGCCGCGACAGGACGGTCTTGCTGCTGGTCGACTACTCAGATGGATGCCACGCGCTCGACGATGCCCAATTTGCAATAACCATCGGCCATAACAACGACCACAATGTAGGCGAGGACGAGGGGAAAGGCTGGGAGTTTGCTGGATGGTGCTGGTCTCACGACCACTACGTTCAAGGCGAAGGAATGCCGGTCGGATGGATGCCGCTGCCACATCATTTGGCCGAGGCCTTCGCCGCACCCTCCGAATGCGCCTCAGCCCCGAACGGGCGCCATCAGGTCGATACCAGCATGGAGAGCGGCCCCAACAACTGCTTCCACTGTGAGGCGCCGATGCCCTCCTCTTCCGCGCCTTTGAAGGGAGGCGCTTGATGGGAAAGCGTCCTGAATGGGGGCCGTGCCCTGAAAACTTCCCGCACAAAGGCGAGTACCGGACGTGGGACAAATCGTGGAACCCGTCCGGCTTCTCATCAGAACCCCAACACCCCGGCCAGCAACCGATCCGCTTCCCTCTTTGGTGGAAGCTGTGGAATGCTTCTGCAATTTCGCGCCTTTGAAGGGAGAGGGGGAATGAGCGACTCCGCATACGACGATAACTGGGAGGGCACCGGCATGAGAATGCGGGATTGGATGCGGCTTCCGATGGCCGAGAAATTGCGGAGGGCCATCGCCGAACAGTCAAACGCGATGCGACCCGTTTTGCGGCGCGCCTTCAACAGGGAGCCTCGCTTATGACCGATATCGACACTGACAAGCTGCGCGCGCTGGATAAGGCCGCGACGCCGGGGCCTTGGGAACGGGACAGCGAATACGATGGTGACGGACTAGCGACCAGTAGCGACGGCTGCGCCACGGGCTGGCACAATTTCTTCGTCGGGGCTGATGTTGACGGCAAGTGGCGAACCCTGCTGGACACCGTGAACAGCGATCACAAGTTGATCGAAGACGACCGCGACGAAAATGGCGGTCATTCATGGGATGCTATAGGCGAGGCCAATACCGCCCTCATCGTCCACCTCCGCAACTCCGTCCCCGCCATCCTCGCAATGGCAGAGGACTGGAAGCGCTGCGAAAATCACCGCAACAACCTCGCGGACAAGATCACGGACCAGAGCGTCGAAATCGGCGCACTGAAAGCCGAGGTCGCCCATCTGTGTAAGGCGTTGGAGCGAAGCGCGCGGATCGCCGAGATTGCCCTCCGCGCTCTCGGAAAGGAACCCAAAGCATGAGCGAGATTGCGCAGAGTGACGCCTTGGCCGTCTACTTGAAGGCTGCTGAAAACGAGTTGGAGCCATGCCCGTGGTGCGAGACGTGGCTTGCTTCGGAATGCTTGGCTGGAAACGGTTGCCCCACCCCAGACGGCAGGAACGGAGAGATCGCCCGCCAAGCCCTCGCAGCGCCGGGAGATGGAGGATGAAACCGCGTTGGCTCGTAGCGCTGATGCTACTCACGATCCCCATCTGGTTCGTCCCCGGCCTGATCTACATCGGGTGGAAGCTTGAGGGACGGGATTTCATCACGAAGATACCCAAGGCAGTCCGCTACGCATTCTTCGGCAGGAGGTTCGGTAAATGACCGAGATCGAAGTTACGCAGGCGGATCGGCAGATCGCGGCCGATACCGTGAAAGCCTATCGAGGCCACAAAACAACAATTGGCAACAGCGCATTCGTGACGGCAAATGCGACGATGGAACGATGGTGCAAGCCTTCGCCCGCCACCGCCGCGAGGTCCGCGCCGAGGCGTTGGAGGAGGCGGCTAAGGTGGCTAGCAACTACCAGGGTGCCCTTAAACCCGCCGCTGACTGGGGTAAGGCCGAAGCGATTTGGTATGAAACTGGTGTGCTTGACGCGGCACTGAGCATCGCCACCGCACTCCGCGCCCGCACCGGCCAATCCACCCCACACACGGGAGAGGAATGATGAGCCGGAGGCGCAGGCTCCGGCTCATCCCAAGCTTATGCGGCTCGCATCAGCTGTTGCGGATCGTCGCCGTAAAGTTCTCGCATCCAACTGTGAATTTGCTCATTCACGATCCGATGTAGCACCTTCAGACGCTTCACGTCGGATGGATGCGCCTTTTCGGCTTCTGCTTTCGCTATCGCCTGCTCCAAGCGCTTGCGCTCTTGGCGCAGAAGTGTGAACAGCCTTTCCTGCATGATCAGACCTCCCGGGCATCAAGGCTGCGCATGGCAGACATTATGTCGACGAGACGGATTGGTTCGGACGCGCCAGGCGGTCGCCTCAGATCAGGACGATCTTCGACTGCACGGGCGTCGGAAGCCCACGACGCCAAGATTGCGCGTTTGACTTCCGGCTCAAGCTGGGGGCGTTCCATGAACTCGAATGGATGATGAAATTTGGAGAGGGACATACGTTGCCTCCTTTCTTCCAACTCTCCTCACATTGGCGGTGATTCCGCCGCCCAAAATATTTGTATTCTGGATCTCGAGGTCAAGGTCCTTTGCGCAGTTCCTGCAATCTGCCCGTAGCAAGTTCTGCGCGGAGGTGCCCAGAATGATCGTCACCACTCACAAGAGCGATGGCGTAGCCGGTGGCGCCTCTCCTTGGCGCATGAACCAACGCTCCAGCGTCCGATCAACAATCAACGGCCCGGTCCATGTCCGGCAGAGCGCAAAGGCCTCGTCTGGCGATCCGTTGGTCCACGTCGCCCAGTCCGCCTCTGCGAGGATCGTCGGCATGCGGTCGTGCACGTCGGCCATCTGATCGCAGCCATCGACCATGACCATGGAATAAGCGTTGCCCCATTCGTCGGTCGGCCGCCAGATGCCGGCGACGGCGAATAGCTCTTGATCGGGCAGGGAGTACCAGGTGCGCGTCATCTGCCCGGTAGCGCCCTCAGCCTCCGCCCAGGCGGTTACAGGAATCAGGCAGCGCCGATCGCGGAAGCTGTCCCGCCACATCGGATTGCCGCGCAGCTTGTCGTCTCGCGCATTGTTCGTCGCTGTGGGCTTTAGCGGTTTGCCGGTCTTCTTGCTCACGGCGTGCCGGGGGAAGCCCCACGTCATGGCGCGCACCTCGCCCTCGGCGACCACCAGCCCTGTGTATTTCGGATAGATCTCGGCGGCGAAGTTCGGCGCCCCGGCGCTTTTGGCGCGGAACAGGCGAGCTACTGCGTCAGCGGGCTTCGTCAGCCGGTAAAGATTGCACACGCCCGGATGCTGCGCTTGGTGGGCGCCAACGTCAACCGTCGCCTGGAGGGGGAGTTACCGCTAGGTGACGCAGTGTTCTCACCATGAACGCGGAGCAGTGTTCGCATTGTCCCATATTCGTCCGCGCGCAGAAGTTTGCTTTTCATAAATATTTTTAGCGGTATGAAGCCATCATGGCAGTAAATGTACGCAAGGGCGCTAAGCGCATTTTAATTCTCGTGCTTGTCGGGTGGTGGTTGCGTTGCGCTTACCACTTCGCAGATGGCTGCTGGCTACGAACCGGAGCCCCAATGACGTTCGACCAGTGTGCGACTTCTGACTGGTTGGACTTATTGTTTGGTGGGATTGCCATTCCAATAGGCTTGCTGATCGTGTTTGTCATTGCGAACATTATCGTGAATTGGCTGATCGAGGGCTTCACTTCGCCTGGAAAGTAACTTGAGAAGCAGGCCATCCGCTCAGGTTCGTGAAGGACGGTATTCTCTGACGTTTATGCTCCGGTGTTGACAGAATTTTCGACGGAAGGCGAATTCGTCGTCCTTCCATTGGGGGGTGCTGCGTCTACCATGATGCGAACATATAGAGAACATGCTATAGCGAGTCATTCGATTCGTGAGAGGGCCACCCCATGGCAAACGACCAATTGACACTCCCCCTGACCGATGGTAAGCGTCCGCCCTCCGGCGTGTTGCGGCATTCAGGCTCGGGGCTGATGGACCTCCGCTAAGGGGTCTCTTTCTGGACTCCAGAAGGAGGCCAAGTGA
>NZ_LGJH01000099.1 GCF_001298105.1 Novosphingobium sp. ST904
GCATCTTGAACCTGCCGGGATACGGCAGCACATAACCCATACCCACCCGGGTCAATTCTCAATGGAAACCCCGGGTCACATCTCAGTGGCAATCAACAAGGTTTGGTGTCCTGGCGGCTGCCAATGATGTCATCTACCCGATTTTCGCCGTCGTTTTGCAGGTCGGAAACTCGCTACATCCCAAGAATTCTCCGTACTTTCCGTCGATCTTGACCATGTGCCCACGCTCGCAGGTAGGGCATGTGCTTCCCTGTGCGACATCGCCACTCAGACGGACAGGCGGCGCTCCATTTTTGCTCTCGTCGCTTTCGATATTCCGCTTGAACTCGCATCGGGGCCACGTGCTGCAACTTTCAAAATCGCCATGGCGGCCAGTCCGTCGTGTGACGACCCCTACCGAACATTCGGGACATGGCTCAAGTGGCGCAGCGTCTACCGGCTCTATGACAAGGGCACCATTCTTCACCAATTCGATCAGGAAGCGGGATGGCTGCGCCAGGCTTGTGTAAATTCGGACCTGACGTTTGGCGCGTGTGAGCGCGACGTAAAATAGCCGCCGCTCTTCAGCCATGGGATAAGGATCTGGCGCGGGCATCGGGATTTGAAGGACGGGGTCATCCTCAATCTGGCTTGGAAAACCGCGATTTCCTTCGACGACATTCAAGAGCATGACATAGTCAGCCTCGAGACCCTTTGAAGAATGGACGGTCTTGAAGTCGAGATCGATGCTGTCAGCGAAACGCTCCTTCCATTGCTGCAAGTTCGCGGGCCGATCATTGCGGTACCGACCAAGCAGCAGGACCGACAGCCTTCCGTTCTTACCTGGTTCGAGCTTTCCAGCCTTCAGGAAGTGCTGCATTTGAGCAAGCTGGTCGACCAGGTGCTCGTTGCCGCGGCTCTGATCCTCGAAACCGTAGGCAAAGAGATACTGCCGGGTTTCATAATGATTGTTACTCGCCACCTCTTTGCGGATTTGAGCCGGGTTGGCCTGAATGAATTGACTTGAAACGTCGCAAATCGCTTGCGGGCTCCTGAATGTCCGGTTCAATGTCAGCCGTGTTGCGGCCGGGAAGATCTTTTCGAACTCCGGCATCACAGAGATGTCGGCGCCGGCGAAGCGGTTGATGCCTTGCCAATCATCGCCAACCACACACAAGTGCCTGGATGCCTCAGGGGGGCCGGCCAAGGCCTTCAGCAGGCGGATGCGAGCACGTGAGCTGTCCTGGAACTCATCCGACAAGATGAACGTGAAGGGGTTGCTGTAGCGGCCACTCTCGACATGATCTGCAGCGAGGATGAGCATGTCTTCGAAGTCGATGTAGCCACCATCCTTCAGTTTGCTTTCCCAGCCCGCCGCAACGCGTTCGTAGATGCTGACAAATCTGGCTAGCCGATCCACATGGGCATTCTTCGACTGAGCATTCAAAGCTTGCTGCAGATCTGCGTGGCTCAGCCCATTGCTCTTCACATGCTGCTGAAAGACACGAATTGTCCCTGCAAGCTGCTGAGGAGTGATGGGCTGTGAACCTGTTGCCTCCCTTTCTGGATCGAACTTGATCGTCACACCGCTGTTGGCCAGTTCTGCTTCAAGCAGGGGCAAGGCGGCTCCACTGGAAATCTGATCCGAGGTCGTCTCGAAAAGCCTGGTGCCCATCGTTTCATGGAGCTGCCTCTTCCACCGCACGCCTTCGGTGTATGACGGCCCGAACTGTTCAGGCGCTTCGCCAGCGGCGTTCAGCGCAAAGTGCTCGTGATAGAGCTCCACATCGGGATAGAAGAAGTCGGGATGATATTGCCGATGCGTCTCGCTTGCCGTGTCGTGTTCGTAAGGGCGCTCGTATGCGTAGGGAATATGGTGGTAGAACAGCCAGTCGGCGATCAGTCGCTCTTCCTTGCTTTTGACGATTTCGCCATTGGCTGTCCGGAATCCTCGTCTTCCATTGGCATAGGCGTCAGGCTCAGCCGGTACATTCCATTGCCCCACATCCCTGCCGTGGACGGTCCGGAACATATGCCAGTCGTTCTTGAAGGATTGATCCTGCTGGCAGAGCTCATCGATGATGCTGACAATCATCTTGATGTCCTCGCCAGCATTTTCGACCCACGGCGCCAATGATGGCTTCTTCCCGGTGGCTTTTGCGATGACGTGCAAGCCGAAGCCATGAAATGTCTTGGAGGTTAGTTCGGCTGCGCCCGCAAGCTCGCTCAAGCGATCTTGGGTCCGCTCGGCCAGCTCATTTGCGGCATCAGCGTTGAACGCGAGTAGCAAGATCTGGCTGCCTTGCGCCAATCCCTCGTGAAGCGCGTAGCCTGCCTTGGCAACCATCGTCGATGTCTTGCCAGATCCGGCGGCAGCAACAATTTGTACGCGGCCATCCATGCATACGCACGCTTTGACCTGTTCATCAGTCAGCGGATTTTTCTCAATCGTGTCGAAGAAGCTTTTCAGCCTTTCCTTTTGGCGAGCCAGAAACGTCTGATTGTGCGCTTCGTACTCGGCGGACAGCTCGTCGCGAATAGGGTCTGTCCGATTGAATCTGTTGAGCCACGTGGACGGCTGTTCCGGGGCGGGAAATGTTGCAAGAATACGGTCTACGGTGCCGGCGGGGATCCATCCGCTACGGTCTACGGTCGGTTCCCATTGGGCCCGCCATGCTTCGATCTTCTGCTTCCGCTCTGTTTCAGAAGCTTGATGGTTGGTCGAATAGGCACTGCTCCCACTTGATCGAGACGGCCGAGAAGCCAGGGTATCCTTCTTTTTGGAGCCGCTCAAAGCTCCGGCACCGAGAAGTCCAAGGAGTATCCACTCAATCAAGATTGCTGTCCTTGCGCTTCAGTCGATGAATCTTGCCCGAAACCATAGGCTTCAGGTCCGTAGCAGGTTCTGTCTTTCCTTTCAGTTAGTGTCGTCGTCAAATTGCAACCGTGTCAGTCGAGCGGCCGCCTGGTTGGGCGCTTGCCGTGACCGAAGTAATCGCCGATATTTGTTTCAAATCAGGTGGATTGTGGAATCGGTTGGCGGTGGGGAAATTTCATGAGTTTGTTCAACCGCATTTTCCTTGCGCGCAAAATCGACGCTTGGGCGAATGACTACAAGATTATTGCCGCGAGAACGCTCAACCAAGTCGCGGCTGATCTGATTGCCTACGCTGAAGGGGAAATCGCCAATGTTGGATTAAAGGATGGCTTGTTTTCACAGGCTGCCTTTGTCCAAGATCGGGTTGCGCCGATGGTCCGGAAGGTGGCTGAGCCCGTGGCCATCGAGATTCTTGAAGAGGCGAATATTGCCCTTCTTGAATTGGTTGAAGATCAGGCTGTCTGGGTGCGCAGGCCCGAGCATTGCGAAGGCCCAGAAGGCTTGTTCGACAGTGCTGCGGATATTGCTTCGGCAGTTGTGCCCTTGACCGCTGGGGTCGCGGCCGCCGCGACGCTACCCTTCGCTGCTTTCACTACGACCACGGCATGGTTCGGATTGGTGACAACCACGGCGATTAGCTGGCCGGTAGTCCTTGGAGGAGGGGCGGTTGCTGGATTGGGGCTCGCGACGGGCGTGATCAATACGGCCAAGATCCGGGATCGAACTCTGGTACGACTAAGAAATCGGGTACGCCGCTTCATCCTGGCTTCGCTAGTTCAGGGAAGCGAGCATGCGCCCTCAATTTTGCAGCAATTGGGCGCGGAATTCGACCGCGCCGCGCGCCGGGCGAAGGCTCTGTGAATTTGCCGATCTAACGGCCCAATTTCGATCACTTCGCCAAGAAGGTTCATTCATGACGATATCGTATTGAGCAATCTGCCGGCAGCAAACTCACCATAGCAAAGGGCAACCCTGGTCGCACAAAGAGCTTGCCAACCAAATTTGGCGCGCTTATATGCCGCCGCACTGCGGACCTTATCCCTACAGCGATTCTCGCTGCGCAGTGTCTAACTTTCCGAACTCAGATGATTACCACATCCTTTCGTCCCGTGCTCACGGGGCTGGGCGCTAGCGACATTTGTCGGCGCATGGCTGCAACGCAGCGAAGGGGTGGGATCAGCGGGTTCGGGACTTGGACACAGTCGCAGATGAGGCCCGACAATGCACACAATCCCCGCGCTCACGATCAATTGGCACGTGCTTGAAGCATGCAATTTCAGTTGCTATTTTTGTTATGCAAAATACGGCCAAAAATCGCGGTTCGAGGCCGATTTTTCGGTTGTTCTGAACGAACTGAGCACACTTAGCCGGAAGCGGATCGAACTCCAATCTGGAGCGGTCTGGGCCGAATCCGTTCGGGTCAATTTCGCGGGAGGTGAGCCGCTCCTGGCAAAGGAACTCGGCGCCGCGATTGCGCTGGCGTCAGATCTGGGATTGCGCCCCTCTGTCATCAGCAATGGTTCGTTGATGTCGGACGATTTCATCGAGCAGTACGGAGCCATGATTTCCGTCGCGGGCTTCAGTATTGATAGCTTCGATGCCGCAACGAATGAGAGTATCGGCCGAAAGACCAATCGTGGCGCGCAGGTCAACCTTAAGCGACTTGAGCAGATTTTCGCGTTGTTCAGGGAGGTGTCTCCGCAAACGCAGTTGAAGATCAACACGGTCGTTTGCCTGGAAAATTCCGATCTGGATCTTTCGGGACCGTTGGAGCGGTTGCGTCCCGACCGGTGGAAAGCGCTTCGGGTGATTCCCATCCACGGGGCAGAGGGGCGCGCGATTACCGACGAGCAGTTCAGGGCATTCTTCGATCGCCATCAAGGAGTGGCCGGTCAGGTCGTTCCGGAGGACAACGATCACATGCACCGTTCATACCTGATGCTTGACCCGCAGGGTCGTTTCTACCAGCGGGACGGATCGAGTTACGTCAAAAGCGCAGCCGTTTCTGAAGTGGGCGCCGCGCAGGCTTTGCGATCGGTTGAGTTCGATGCGGAGGCGTTCCTTGCCAGGTACTGATAGTTCGAGGAGTGAACAGGGCGCATGATGATCGACAAGCTAACGCTCCGAGAAATCGGAGAAAAGCGAGTTGTTGCCGAGTTGGTTGGCCAATTGACGGCAACCGATCGTTTGCTCGACGGGATGGGGCATGATGCTGGTTTCGTCCCGTTTGCGCTGTCCGAAGATGAGATCCTGGTGGTCAACACTGACCGTAGCGGAGAGAACCTTGCGCACAAGCTCGGGCTAGCGGGACCCGAGGCTGTCGGCGACTTGGCGGTGTCGCACGCTGTAAGTGACATTGCAGCAGCTGGCGGCAACCCGCGCCTGTTGACCGTGTCTCTGTTGCTGCCCGAGAACAA
This sequence comes from Novosphingobium sp. ST904, assembly GCF_001298105.1. Taxonomy (GTDB): domain Bacteria; phylum Pseudomonadota; class Alphaproteobacteria; order Sphingomonadales; family Sphingomonadaceae; genus Novosphingobium. The sequence goes on from NZ_LGJH01000099.1 coordinate 5,275, forward strand.
GACTCTCGACTATGCCAAGGGCGTTATGCGCGGCGTGCAAGCTGCAGCGGAACGCTGGGACCTAGTGATTGCTTCGGGGGACACCAAGAAGAACGGCAGCGTCGCGTTAGTGGTAACGGTCATTGGCAAGGCGAAGCGTTCCAGTCGTTTAACAAGGTCGGGGGCAAAGCCAGGCGATGTGCTCGTTGTGACGGGGCATCTGGGGACCATGTTTACCGCCGCTCTTGCCCATCAGCGCGACTGCAACATTCCTTTTGAGCTATCGGAGTTATTGCGAAGCGCATTAATCAACCAGCGTCCTCCGGTGGCGCTGGCCCTCGCGTTTTCCGATAACGAAATTGCCCATGCCTGTACCGATATCAGTGATGGCTTGGTGAGTGCGGTCTACGATCTCTGCAATGCCAGCGATGTTGGGGCCTCGCTGGATTTGGCGCGTGTGCCGGTTCTCGAAGAAGTCGAGAGCTTCGCCAAACGCCATCTGGGATTGGAACGGGAAAGTCTCATCGCGGCCAATGGCGATTGGCAATTTTTGTACGCCATGTCGCCCGAGGCTTATGAACGCGCCGTAACCATCGCTAGCACGGTGGGCATCCAGATTTCGGCGGTGGGCGCGTTCACGGCCGACAGATCTGTATCGGCGAATGATGCTGCGGGAGTACGACGTAGTTTGACGCGTTTGGAAAACGATGGGTTCTCCAAAGTAAATGGCAAGGGTTTCTTTGCAATGCTTGCCGACAATCCGCCCATCCTTGGCGATTTGATCTAGGAGGCCAGGGTGGCATTGGCGATAAATGTAAAAACAATAGGCGCTGCTTGGCTTGCATCCATTGAGCGCGTCCTCGACGACGGGGATGCACACTTCGATGAGGATGTTGCCATTTTGGAACTGCGCCAAGGGCTTGCGATCACCATCACGAATCCCAGTGTTGTCGATCCCGTGATCGACTGTTGGGGGGATCGGGCAGTGGTGGCACGGATGCTGAAGAAGTTTTCCAGGAACTCAAAGATGGCAGATCGTCCGTTCACCTATGGGGAACTGATTTACGATAAAAATGGTGTTGATCAGTTTGCATGGATTATAGATCGAATTCGAGAAAAGCCTGAGACAAAATCGGCAACTGTTTCACTCTTATCCGAGGGGGATTCTTCTAAAAATCTTCCATGCCTTGTTTCGCTAGATGCAAAACTGAGAGGTGGTGGTCTGGATCTGCACTTTTTCTTTAGAAGTCAGAACATTTTTGGACGCCAATACGCTAATCTCACAGCGTTGGCTGACTTGCAGGCCAGGATGGCCGAGGAGTTGGCTTGTCAGGTCGGCGTGATTTCTGGATACGTCTCTTCGCCGCATATCTATAATTATGACATTGATAATGCGAAGAACGTCGTTTCAGGCGTCGTATTCGATAACGTTGACAAATTTTACAGTCACGGACCTGAATCCATTCGGATTGGATATTGATAACGTTACAATGCCGTCCAGTTTTTGTGACTAGATCGTGCCGCTTTCATTTCTTTGGCGCGATCCCGGCCCTGCAGCTTTTCGTATCTCGCTCGGTCCTGTGGGCATGAGGGTGAGGGGCCATTTACATCGGCACGCATGACCCTATCGATGTGAACAGGGGGCGGCTCAGACAGGCGAGCAACGTCGTGGACGTTTCGCGCATCGGGCCTGGACTGCGTACTTCCGCTCCGTGAGGGCGTGATTCTGTGCGGATGAAGTCAGACGATTGGTTGATCAGAAGAGCGTTTCTTCTTTCAGCATGGGGACCTTCACCCGACAGCTCGAACGAACTGAAGGATATCGAGCAGGAAGTTCGTAGTGCGCGCAGAGACGGAGGCTTGGTCGCTGAGGTCAACTCCGCGAAAGCCGCTGGTGAAATAGCTTACGCCTTGGCCGCCGACCTTGCTCATGTCGTTCGTAGTGAAGGCGAAACACGCGCCCGGGCATGGATCAACGATCGCACCAGTCTAGTGGATCCCCGTATCGAGGGGCACCTTTTAGATCAGCTTAAGAAGGCAATTAGGCGCCGCGAGATCGATGATCTCCGCCGCGAGCAGGCGCGGCAAAGCTCGAAGGTGCAAGTGGCTTTGGTAGATGGACGGCATCCCAACAGCTTGCGCCTGCAAGAGCCTTCCACCGACTGGAACATCTACATCGATGAAACAGGAAGGATTTTTGACGAGAGCGCAAGACAATTGTCCGCTGCCGACCGAACCGTCGGCAAGGTCGTCGCGCTCGCTGTGCCTGCACGGGTTGTTTTGGAACCTCTTGGCGATTTTCATGCGACCGACAATATGGTCGAGCAGGTCGATAACGTTGTCCAGCGAGTTCTCGACGCATCGGTCGGGATTCTTGGTGTTAGTGTACAAAGCGATGCCGCGCGCAACAACTCTTGGATCGGTCATGTACTGCATCTGATACGCTGGACGCTGCTGCAATTGCCGGTACCGGAAGGTGCTGGTGATTGCCAAATCCATATCCACATTGAGAAGCGCGGTCAGTTTGACCAGTGGACCGATTTGAAAGTCGTACGCGAGGCCCTCGCGGGCGAGATGGCAGCGCAAGACCCTTCGCGCTTTGCTAACATCAAGCTCAAGATAGAGTTCATTGGCAAAGATCACCCGATGAACGGGTATGTCGATGCCGTGGCATACACTTGGGGCAGCCCGTTGCCGGCAAGCAAAGACCGTCTCGAACGATCACAGCTTCGTGGGCACTGTTTGGTCGATGCCGATGAGGTGAGTTTGCATCATCTTTATCTGGCTTTGAGCCAGCACGGACCGCTCGCGCCGCTGGATTGGTACACACTATGTGCAGCGGCTGCCAGTGAGCCCTTGGATAGTTTTCTCAGCCGCAGTCTGGAAAGCCTTGGACAGGAACTGCAGCAGCATCCAGCCCAGTGGCAAGGCTATATCGATGAAGTGCAGGTCCGCCTTCGAAGCAAGCGATACGTTCTCTCGGAACTGCGCCACGCCATCGCATGGCTGCAGCGGTTTGCCGGAACGACGCAGGTCTTGCCGGCGATTTTACAATTGCAGCTTTCGAGCAGCAACCTTGCGCTCGCCAATCACCAGGGGGATGTGAGCCCGGAACGAATTGCGGCTTGCATCGGGTTGGTCAAAGACCTGCATGATGAGGCGCCCGATCTGGCCTGCGAAGCCATATTGCGCATGGCGAGCGCGCTCACCAACAATTTCGAGTTCGGAAAGCTAGATCATGTCATTGATGAATGGTTGGATTATCCCGTCGCGGTGGCTGGCCTGCTCAATTATGGCAAGCTTCAGTCCAGCAGAGGGCAATCGCTTGCTTTCCAAGGGAAAGCCCATGAAGCGCTTCCTTTTTTCGATCTGGCGATTGCGAGCTTCGAACGCCTAAGCGACCCTGCGCAGGCAGAGCGTGAAAGTCACCAGACGAATGTGTATCGCCTGATTGCGCTGATTGATGACGCGTTTCGGCACGATGCTCCCGGGGAAAGTAGTGAGCTTGTCCAGCTCGCGCTTTCGGAAATTGTCCAGTACTTCGACAGCCGGAACCCCGAGGAAATCAGTCGCCAGTTAGCGGCCAGCCGGCAGGATGAGCGGTTCGCTCACCATCTTTGGCTGCGTGCCTTGGTCTATTTTCCGAATGAAATGGCTTTGGCACGAGAAAGCTACGTGCAGGAGATGGCCCAGTGGCAGGATGGTCGGGATCATCCTTGGCCTCTTGTCCACGCATATCGAGGGTGGCTCTTGCACGATGCCGGTCACTCTGAAGCGGCGCGCCAGCGGTTCGAACAAGCCATTAGTGCCTGCGAAGACGCCAGTCATGGTTCGACCCTGATGTGGATGTCCCAAGTCCTGCGCCTTCTCGTGTTGGCCCTCGGGTTTCCAGAAGACGCTGAGCGTGACGCCTTAGTCCAGCGCGATGAATTGAGGAAATTGCTCCCAGCCGCTCCGCATGCAGCGCTATCGGTTTTTGCAGCCTGTGCGGCAGGCCCGCCGATGGCCCGGGCAGAACTTCTTTCGCACATTGATGCCTGTCTGCCCTTTAACTTTCATTGATCGTCATTGGCGGGCGCGCCTACCATTTTGACGTAAAGATCTATTCGGACTGGAATATAGATGTCGATGGCTCGAAAGCCTCAGAATGCATGCGAATTGGTGCGGCGCGTTCTGCAGCACCCCGGCGGTGGTTTGCAGGCGTTGCTTAAGCTCGTGGATGGCGGCGAAAACGAATGGCTCGAACTGAAGGCCGCGTCGTTTCCAGAAGGCGGAGCGTTTGCTGAGGGATCGAACGAAGATGACTATCGATGGAATGTTGCCAAGGCTGCAATTGCATTGGCCAATTCTGTCGGTGGAGTCGTTCTACTTGGGGTGAACGATGCCGGTCAGCCAATTGGTATCGATGCCAGCGACCCTAAAGGAAAACGAGGGAGGAAGGGCGCGGAAGCATTCCGGCGCGAGGTGGTTTGGCAGGAAGTTTTACTCCCTGTGCGTGGCTGGAAGACCGGTCGCAGCGGAACGATCAAGCTCAAGCGGCCCAGGTTTCTTGAGCGATTGCTGTCGCTTGAGGAAATTCATTGCGACGGGAAGACCGTGCTGGCCATTTTCGTGGATTCTGCGCCAAGCGACTACGGGTTTGTCGAAGTGACAAAGGTTGCGGATCAGGACCCCTCTGATGATCTGATATATGCCCGAAAGCGAGGTGCTATCGGGCAGGTTATCGATCTGCCGAAAGATGATCTTGTCGTTCTGGACCTACATGAACAGCAGCGAAAGCAAGCTGTCGCAGAGATCGGGCTGACCTGGGAACGGTTTGTGGCAAGCGGAGCAATCGCTCGTCCGGTAGAGGAACTGGTTCCGGCCATTCAGAGCTACATAGCCCACCTCAAGGATGACTTCTCGTCATTAGAGGATGTGTATGTTCCGCTGGATGTTGAACAAACCAAGACGGGCACACAAGCGGCCAAGAGGCGGACTGAGCATAATCCGCTTCGCGCGGAAACATGGCTCAGTGCAAAGAGTGCAGTGGCCTCTGCTAACGGCGGCGATGACCTGATCGCCGTCGAAGATGAAGTGCGCCGTGGTCTTGCGACTGAGTTGGTCAGTCAAGAGCGTCGCGCGCTGTTGATTGGCGAGGGAGGAGCGGGAAAAAGCGGATGCTTTGCGAAGCTTGCGCTTGATGAGGCCAGGCTCTGGGCGCCCGATCGTTCGTGGCCGTTGGTCGTACGATTGTCGGAATATTCCGATATCGGTTTGGCTGGGCAATTCGAACGCGTCAGCGGCATCAAGTGGCAGGATCTTGCGCCATTGGTCGCCGAAGGTCGCGTCACTCTCTATCTGGACGGGCTAAATGAATGCCCTGACGCACTTTACGAGAGTTGCTGTGTCGATCTGGCGAGCCTGCTGCGCGAATATCCCGATGCGCGCGTGCGGTTGTGTTCGCGATCGAGCACTGCACCTTAAAATCTCGGCCTCGCAACTTTCGAGATGCAACCCTTGGACCATGAACAGCAGCTCAAAGTTCTGCGGGCACTTCTTGGTGATGATCGTCGATCCGAAGATACCCTGGATCGCCTGTATCGTCAGCCCGGGGCTGCGAAGATATTCAGCAGTCCACTGCTCTTGAGGATCGCCGCGGAGATTGTTCGCGAAGGCAGCGAAATTCCGCTTGGTCGTGCCGCGTTGTATCGACGCTTTGTCGAGACTTGGTATCGACGCGAAGCTGAAAGCGCGAATCTAAGCAGTGCAGGTTTGCCATGCAGCCTTAATCAGATGTTTGATGCCTTGACCGAACTGGCGTTTCGAACGCGTCAGGGTGGTTTGAGCACCCTTACCGTTGATCGGGTTCAAGAACTCTTGATCCCAATCCTGGGTGAGGAAGCCGATCGCTTCATCGATTGGACGGCGCAGGGGACCATTCTTGCTCGCAGCAAGGCGACAGGCGCAATCCGCTTCTGGCACGAAACTATTCAAGAGTATTTCTGCGCTGAATTCCTCGCAGCGCGTCACGAGGATTTGGACGACAACGCACTGGCTGCTGGAGCGGTAAGTCGGCAGGGCAGATGGGCTATGCCATTAGCTTTCGCATTCGAACTCATCGAAGATCCTGCGCCATCGTTCCTCGATATGTCTTGGCAGAGCGAGCCGCTGATCGTCGCGGCCGCCGCAGGGGATGTCAGCGATCTTGGATCGACACGGCTGGGAATGGATGCATGGTCGAGAGGCGTCCTGAGAACGCTGTGTGGAGGCGATGCGAGCGAGGATGCGCGCACCATTACAATTGAAGCACGACTGCCACCCAAGTATCCGATCCCTGCCTATCTCGTTTCAACACTGCGGAGCAGCACTTTCTGGTATGCAGCGCAGGCCCACGAGGCGGGAGCAGCGCGGCTCGACCGTTTGCAGAAGCTAATCTGCGGGCGCCAGTTTCCATGGATTGAGTTACTTCCTGATGCGTTGATAGAAAATAACGGGTGGGGAGAAGACTTGAGCCCGGCTCTTCGGTTGATCTGCGGCGCGTCGCAAAGACCTTCGCTCAACGAAGTCCTGGAGACGGCCACGGTTTCCGAATTGTGCGCCCTTAGAAGGCAAAAGCGGATCTCGGCCGACGTATTCCTGTCGCAATTCGAGCGAGCATTAACTCGTTCCGTCGGAGACCAGCTCGAACTGGATCTGGTGGACATCTTGCGCTCGGAGAAGGACAAAGCCGACGCAGTCGTTGGTAAACTTCTCAAGAGATATGGGTCAGACCTGCGCAGGATTGCCGGTGAACCGGATTTGTCACTCCGATTGCTAAACGTCCTCGTGCGCAATCATGTGATTGAGCCATTCGAAATCCGTAGCGATCCAGAGCGTCTTCAGAGCATCCTTTCCAACATGTCGATGATGAATGCCCTTCGCTTGGCGAAGGCTGGGGTCATTCAGGCTGCGGATCTCGACACAGATGCGCGCGATCGCCTCATATTCGAAAAGAAGACGAAAAAAGAACAAATTAGGCAAGCGCTTAGGTGTGGTTTGATTTGTGACGAGGATCTGCCGCGCGAACTATTGAGTAAGGTTTCATCCGGCAGGAAAAATAGCGACAAGGAAAAATCGGCCAATCGCCCCGGCTTTAAGTTTTACGCCGCAGATCTTGCCGATACGAATATTCGATCGGACGTCGACGCTGAGTTGAAGGGCGCAGGCTATTGGCGGGTCACCGTCAAGCGAATCCCTTCAGCGGGGCAATTTGGTTTTGTCAGCCATTCCGATTTTGATCGCGATATATTCTGCCATCTTTCCGCAATAGCCTCTAATGGTTCGCCGCTGGCCGAAGGTATGGTGCTTGACGTAAAACTGGCGACCCGGTTTGATCGAAATCGGGGGGAGTGGGGGGTCTCGGTGGTTTCCGGTCGGATAGCTAAATAGCTGCTACCGTTGATCCCCGCGCAATCAGATGATTCTTCGTCACGCTGCCTTCCGCCCGGTAGCTGACATGAGTTTGGTGGGAACATTCGCGTCAGGAACGTGAAAACCCATGACGCCGCGGCTGTGATCGCCGCGCGCATCAATTTCCTCGCGTAGCCAGCGCAGCAGAACGGCGGGCTCGCGCTCTGACAGCAAGCGAGCACGGTGCGCGACAACGGCAAAGTCACCCGGCGTTTGTCCCTCATGGACTGGCCACTCCGCCGGCCAGACCTGGCCAAAGTGTGCCTGAAAGAGCTTGCGGGCCTGGTCCGTCGTCATCGACCTGAAGGTGGCGCGCATGGTGAAGCGCCGCTGCGTAGCCGCATCCAGCTTGCCGGCGAGGTTCGTCGTGGCGACGAACGGTGTCCGCAGATGTTCGAGTTGAGCGAGCATCTCGTTAACCTGGCTCACTTCCCAGCTCCGCTGTCCCGCTTCGCGTCTGTAGAGGAAACTGTCTGCTTCATCGATAAGCAGCATGGCGCCGCGTTCTGCGGCCCTTGCGAATGCCTCGGCGATGTTCTGCTCGGTCTCGCCGACAAATGGGCTCATCAGGTCCGAGCACCGTCGCTCTTCGACCTCGATGCCCATGACCTCGGCGAGGTGCCTTGCAAACGCGGACTTCCCTGTCCCCGATGGCCCCGAAAGCAGCAGGCTCCACCCACGGTCCGGCGAATTTGCCAGCTGCTCTGAAAGTCGAGCAAGATCGGTGTCCGCTCGCGACAACTGCGGGTCATAGACGCAACTTCCAGGACTATCGGGTGCGCAAGACTGACCGAGAATGCGCATCACGCTGTGAATGGCAGTCTTCGCAACATCGGCTCCACCGCTGGCGAGCTGAGCTGCCTTCAGGCCTGACGCGACGACGGCTGGCGGCGCTTTCAAACTCGCAATATCGCGCAGCTCTGTTGGGCTCAGCGAAACCGAAGCGGCTTCGGCCGATCTCTTCACGACACGTTCGCGCACAGAGAAACGCGGTCGGTCGAAGGCAATGGCAAGGGTCATCCGCCGCAGGATTGCCGGGTCAAGCCGAGAACGCTGATTGACGATCCAGATCGTCGTCACTTGCGGGTTCTCGACCAAGCGATTGATCCACTGCTTCGAGCTGCCCTTGCGTTCGCTCATCATGAGCACGTCATCCGCTTCATCGACAACAATGACGCGATTCCGGCGATGACGGCACATCGCGCGCAGCACCATCAGATGATCAAGGCGTTCGGAGCGCTCGGGTTCGTTGCCGAAATCGTCGGCAAGGCCTGCGAAGATAGCACCGCTTCCGGCTTCCGCGGCGAGCGTGCGTGCAAATTCCGTTTTTCCCGTGCCGGGCTCGCCAAACAGCAGAATGCTGACCGGCTCTTTGGTGGCCAGAACCTTGAGTGCCACGCCGCGCAGCGGATCGATGTGCTCAAAATCGTCCCACAGCAACGTGCCTGCTTCCGGATCCGGCATGAGCCAGCGCAGCATCTCCTCTTGTGTCTCAGCATTCACGCGGATCAGCCGTTTGAGCAGTGGGCTCAGACTATACTCACCATCCCGATCGTCGTGCAGCAGCCGACAGGAAAAGAGCGGAGCGCCAGGCATCAACTTCTGCTCGACAAGGTTACTTTCCAGTCCGGAGAGGCGCGCGACCACGGTCGGAGTGAGGTTGCTGCAGGAGAAGGGGGCTCGGCGCACAAGGTCGCGCCAGCATTCCAGCTTTCCCCAGCGGGCAAAGATGGTGAGGATCGTGATTTCGGTATCGTCGAGACCAAACAGCTCTCCGACCCAGCCAAAGATGCGGTCAAGGTCGGTAGTTTCAGGACGCTTGAGCGCCAATTGCCTTGAGACCGCCCGCATCTCCGTCGTAGAGGGCCTCTCGCGATTGGCCACCTTGCGCAAAGCATCGACCGGCACTTCCTGCTCGATCAGTTCAATCAGGGCCTCACCGCAACGCTTCAGCTGATGTGTGGTCAATGCGCGCAGCACTTTCGCCGCGGCGTTTGCGAAGTGCGCTGCTTCGCCCTTCGCGTGAGGGCCGAATTCGGTTTGTGCAGTCAGACGACGTCTCATTTTCTTCGCGATCTCCCTGAGTGCGGTTCCATTCCTGGTCATAAACCACATTCATGCGACAAAAATGGTCGTAAAATGTGTGGATCGAGGTCGAACTCACTTGCTCTTACCGATCAGGGAGTTAGCAATGGTCCGTGATGACCAAGCGCCTCAGTAATCTCGACCGCACATTGAAGCTTGTGCACGCGCTTACGCAGAGCATCGAAGGTCTGACTCTAGACGAAATGGCAGCGTTGCTTGAAGTCAACCGGCGAACGGTTGAACGTATGCGCAACGTCATTCTGCTTCATTTCGATCTCGAAGAAACGATCGACGGTCGAATCAAGCGATTTCGGATCAAAGACAGCCCGGGACGAGCCTATGCGAGGCCGAGTTCGTCCGAGGTTGCCGCGCTTCAGTCCGTGGTCGATGCCGGACGCCGCGAAGGTACGGTCAACAGCGAAGCGCTTGAGAAATTGCTCTCCAAGATCAAGATTGCGTTCGACAGCGCGGAAAGGCGTCGGCTGGACAATGATCTTGACCTGCTCACCCGCCTCCAACGCTCGCGTGTCGCAGCCGGGCCTGCCGTCATTGCATCACCCGAAGACCTGACGACGATCCAGTCTGCCATCCTCGCATCTCATTGTGTTGACTTCGATTATCAGCCTGACTGGGCGGATGAGCCTTCATGGCGCAGGGTTGTTCCCTATGGCCTGATCCATGGACCGATCACCTACCTCGTGGGCAAGATGCCTGACCGGGACGATCTGCCGTTTACCTTCCGCCTGGACCGGATGACCAATGTTCGGGACAGCGGGATTGTCGGATGCCCTCCCGAGGATTGGGACCTCGATGCATGGATGGCCCGCAGCTTCGGCATCTGGCACGAGGCAGGTCACGAGATCGTTCTGCGCGTGCTAGCCCCGGCGGTTGATCGGGCGCGGGCTTGGCGCTTCCATCCGCATCAACAGTTCGAAGAAGATGGCAACGAGCTGCTTGTTCGTTTCCAATCAGGCGGCTTGTTTGAACTCGCCAATCACTTGTTCGGATGGGCCGGCGAACTGGTGATTGAAGGCCCTGACGCACTCAAGGACATAATGGAAAAGCGCATCGCTGCCGCGCAGACAATGCTGCGACCAGATTTGTCGTAATTTGCAGGCAAGGGGTGACACTGTGGCGCAGGGCGAATTCTGAGGGGTAATCTTGAATGTTTGAGAACTGCCATCTTCGGATCGGCGAAGCGCCCTTTACGAGCTGCATGCCCCTCAGTGCGCAGCTCCTGGGGAGCCTTTATGCCTTACCTCAGTCCACCGAGAAGCCGCTGCGCGAGGCCCTTGATACCTTGGGTGACAGCGTCCCTTGGGCGGAAAGCTTCGCGGTAGCACCTGAGCAGACGACCGGTGCCGTGGGGGCGATGCTCCGCCACATCATGATGGCAACGCGTGATCTCGAACCGACATCGGTTATGATTGATGCGCTACCGGGCGAGGGCAGGGCGCGCCTTCATTTGGATGCCCTGCGCAATCTCTGGATCAGCAGCGATGCCCTTGTTCCGTCCGATCTTGCGACGCTCAAGGCTTTCCTTGCGAGTGACGCAGGTGATGCTCTGCAGCCGTTGCAGGTTGTCTGGGATCGAGACTGCGTTCAGCTGACCCCGCTGGAGCGCGCGGTGCTCGAGCACATCGAAACCCATCATGGCCAGCTGAGCGAAGAAGATGATGACGTCGTTCGTCTGATTTCTGACCGGAAGCTGGCACGTGCACCCGGATCGTGTCTGGCAGGCCATGTACAACGCCATCTTCTGGATCCGAATGTCCCGGTCATGCAGCTCGATGACAGCCTGTCCATACTGTCCGTCCGAGACTCCCTGACCGAATGCGAGGCCGCGGCGGCCATCGTGCAGCGATGGCTGGCTGATGATGCAAGTCTCGCAGCCAGCGACATCGGCATCATCGTCCCGCAGGGTGCGGAATATGGCCATTATCTGGCAGAGACCTTCGCCCACGCTGGCTTGGTTGCCTCATCGCTTCCTGGGGTTGGTCAGCGGAGGAACATTGGCGGTGAGGTTCTTCTGCATTTCCTTCAATGTCGGCGCCGGCCAGCTCCCGCCATGGCGCTCGCGTCGCTCTACTGTTCACCAGTTCTGTGCTGGCCCGAAGAAGTGGGAACAGCCCTGGCGGCTGCCGTCATGGGTGGCGACTTTCAGCCAAAAGAGGCTCGTGACTTTGCAGGCAGACAGGCATCTCTCTTCGCCCTGATCCGCTCGGCCTCGCCTTCGACCAACGGGCAACTCAAGGAGCAGATTCGATCTTTCCAGAGGCTGCTCAGCGACAACGAGGAAATCGCTGAAGACGTAGCAGAAGCGAAGCAACAGGCATCGCGTCTGATCGCTGCCCTTGGCAATGCCAACGACGCTGCCGAAGCGGAACTGGAGAAAGCCATTCAGATGGCAGCGGCCTACCAGGCTGTGCCACCGGCGAGAGGGGCTTACTTCCTCGGTGGCGTCTCGGTGATGATGGCTCACGAAACACCCAAACGGCCGTTTAGCAAGCTTCTCATCCTGGGCTTCAATGATGGTGCCTATCCGTCGCCGCCCACGGGCAATCCGTTTTTTCTCGACAGCGAAGTTGCATCGATTGCCGAAGATTGCGGCATCCAGCTGCCATCTCAGGCGCTAGGGCTCGCTGCCGCGCTCGAGCTCTTCACGCGCCAGATTGGTGCAGCGAGCGAGCAGGTTATCCTCATCCTGTCAGAGCGTGATCGGAGCGGCAGCTCGCTTTCGGTGTCGTCGAGCCTGCCGCTGATCTCGCGGCTTGTGGAAGGGATCGAGGACCCAGAGGATCTGATCGTGCCTTTGAGCCATTGTGAGGGAACGATCTGGGACAGGCTGGTGGCGTGGAAGCCCAGACCAGTGATCGAACCGGCGCTGATGTCGGAGGTGCCGACTCACTATGCGTTCGACTTCAATCTTCTGGGGCTGCGCCAGAAAGAAGACGGCAGTGCGCGAGCGCAGAGCCCGAGCCGGCTTGAAAAGCTTCTGGTCAGTCCTCTGGCCTGGCTCCTTGCTGAGCTGGGCGCCGAACATGTTTCCTGGCAGCCCGAGGCGCTTGACGTCATGCTTCGCGGATCCCTGGCGCACGAGGTTTTCGAGCGCCTGTTTGTGCCGGGCAAGGCGCATCCGTCCAGCGAGGAGATCGAAGAAAAGGTCCCCGAACTTTGCTGGATCGCATTCGCGCATTGGCGCCGTTTCTCCAGACTTCGGCTTGGGCGGTCGAGCGCAACACGCTTGAGGCAGAAATCACCAAGTCCGCGAAGCATTGGTCGTTGGTCCTCAAATCTCTGGATGCCGAGATCGTAGGCAATGAGTTCTGGCTGTCGGGAGAGCTGTTCGGTCATCCCGTGCACGGCAAGGCCGATTGCCTGCTGCGGCTTCCCGATGGGCAGCCGATCGTCGTGGATTACAAGAAGAGCAGTTCCGGCACGCGTCGCCAGCGTCTCCAGAAGGGATGGGATCTGCAGGTTGATCTCTACCGGCGGATGAGCGTTCGGCTCGACGAGCGCAGCAACGAAAGCGTGGTTCGTATTGCCGAGGCGTTGAGCGGGTGGACGAAGCTCCCGGCAGTCGCCTATCACACGCTCAACGACGGGAATGTCCTGCTCAACGGGATCGACGAGTTCGATAGCGCTGAGGTCGAACTTGTTGCGGGCGATATTGCCGAGCATGCGCTGGCGCTCATTTCGGCGCGGTTCGATGCCCTCAAGGCAGGCCGCCTCGATACCAACACTACAGCCGATGAGAAGTTCTTCCAGCGCTCTGCCGCGCTCGGCACCTATGCGCTGGAAGACAGTCCGTTGATCGCCGCTTTCATGCGAGATGACATCAACCCCTCGGTGGCCCTTACGGACAATGAAGATGACTGAGCTTTCGATCGTTCCAGCCGGTGCAGGGGCTGGCAAGACCCATCACATCCAGGAAACCCTCACCCAGTGGGTGCGCGACGGCAAAGTTCGGCCCGAGCGGATACTGGCCGTCACTTTCACGGAGGCCGCGGCTGGAGAACTTCGCCAGAGGATCCGTGGAGCACTGATTGCAGACGGCAATCTGCAAGCGGCTTTGGCCGTAGAGCGAGCCTATGTGTCCACAATCCATGGACTTGGTCGCCGGTTGCTGATTGAGCACGCCTTTGCGGCAGGCTCTTCGCCGCAGCAACGTCTCATCGCGGAGGACGAGCAGGACCTGCTTATCCGCCGTTCGATCGAGGAGAACCAGGCGCTAAACGAGCTCTCCCGTAACCTCGGGGCCTATGGCTACCGGGGAAGCTTCACCTCGGACGACACGGCTGAAGACAGCTTCCGCAGGACGTTGCTCGGCGTGATCGCACTCCTGCGAACGCTTGGACCGCGGGGCGGTGATCCGACGATGGCCGACTTTGTTGATGCGTCGATCAGGCAGGGATATCGCCAGCCGGTCGGGACGCCAGAGACCCTGGCGGCTGGCTTGAAACAGGCCGTCGACGCGCTGCTTCTCGCCTTTCCGAGATCGCTGGCGGACGACGCTGGAAGTGCCGCGGCCAAGACGGCGTTTCGGGATAATTTCCGCGCGTTGAAGCAAGCCGAACAACTCCTCTCGACCGGCGGGAAGGACTGGAAGCTCTGGCAGCGGCTGCGTGATCTCCGCCAGTCCAAGCGCGCAGTCCGACGCCTGATGGTTACGATGACCTGGCCGCTGCGGTCATGACGGCGGCCGACACGCTGGTCTATCATCCGGGCCCGCTCGAAGATGCGGTTTCCCATGCACGCGCGCTCGTGGGAGGCGCGCAATCAGCTATGTCGGACTACGAGACCCGCAAGCGGGAACTTGGCGTCATCGACTTCAGTGACATGGTCACCAACGCCGCGCGGATCCTCGATGACAAGCCAGGCGTGCTTGCCGCGATCATGGACGAGGTAGACTGCGTCATTGTCGACGAGTTCCAGGACACCAACCCGATCCAGTTCACATTCCTGTGGGCCCTGGCGCGGCAAGCGAAGCGCTCGCTCATCGTCGGCGATACCAAGCAGGCGATCATGGGATTTCAAGGCGCAGACCCAAGGCTGACGGTCGCGCTTACCCAGCAGTTCGAAACCAGCCCGCTCAACCGGAACTGGCGTTCCGATCCGCGGATCATGGATTTCGTCAACGCGCTCGGCCCATGCCTTTTCGGCGATGACTACACTTCGCTCACCGCGCAGAACCCCACCGGACATGACGCCGCGCTTGAGATCATAGAACTAGCTAACAAGCGCGCGCGCGCTCGGGCGGGAAGCCACAGCATTTCGTCGCGGATCGCCTTCTCTCCCTGCTGTCCGACGATGAGGTAACGATCGTCGACAGGCATACGAAGAATTTGCGACCGCTGGAGCCCAGAGACATCGCGGTCCTGTGCCCAACCCATAGCCATTGCGCGAGCTATGCCAGCGCGCTGCGATCACTTGGCCTGCCGGTTCGCGTGGCGGAAGGTGGCTGGTGGCAGAGCAAAATCGTTCAGGCCGCCTGCTTCGCCCTGCGATTCGCTGTCGATCCTGCGGACAGCCATGCCGCGATCTGTACGGCCACGCTTGGTCCTGGAGCCACAGCACTTCCGGACGCGATCAGGGCGCTCGCCCAACAAGGCCGAATCGAAACGCCTGAATTGTCTGCGCTGCAGCAACTTTGGCCCGACGCGCTTGCGATCCCGGTAGATCGCCTGGTCCACCAGGTTATCGAAGTCGCGGGCCTTCGCGAATGGTGCGACAGGCTCGATGACCCAGCCCAGATGAGAGCCGACCTGCTGCGGTTCGAAGCGGAAGCGGCAGCATTCATGGATGCTCACCGCGATATGCGCGAAGCATCCGGCTTCTATGGGCAGAGCGCCAACGTTTTTCTCGGCTGGCTTGAGAACAAGGTCGGTCTCAAAGTCGAAGATCTGCGGCCTAACCCTTCAGGCAGCGAGGCCGACGGCGTCGAGATCGTCACCTGGCACGCATCCAAGGGACGTGAATGGCCAATCGTCGTTGTCTGCGGGCTCGACCACAGACTCAACCCCCGTGCCGGGACCTTCAGCACCAAGTTTCCGGGGTTCGACGACCTCGATCATGTGATCGAGGAAGCAACGCTCGCCTATGCTCCCGAATTTGCCGCGCCTGAAGCGACCGATCGCTTTCTCCATGAACTGCATCCAGAGTCCGAAGAAACAGCGAGGCGGCTGCTTTACGTGGCCCTGACCCGTGCGCGGGATCGCCTCATCATCGAATGGCCACAGGACGATGAGAAGGTTGAACCGCCTCTGCCTATCACTGGCCGCCGGCTTCTGAACGACGTCTGCGGCATAAGATTTCAGGGTAACCAGATCAGCGTCGGCGATGAGGATTTTCCTGCCCGCATGACGATCTGCAGCAAGGAGTTGCCGGCTTCGTTCGAGGCTGAGAGCAAGGTTCATCTCGACGCGTCCGACCTCGAGCTGCGATTTGCCCTGGAGCGACGCCCAATCGACGCACTGACATCCGTGGTAAGCCCATCTCAAGCAATCGCTACATCACGACCACTTCCTTCTCAGATCGAGACGCGTGCGATCGCACCAGGTGTCAAGCTCGCCGGAGCCGACCTCGTGCAGGCGACCGATAGGGGCACGGCGATCCACGAAGCACTGCGCATTCTCCTCTGCCGTCCTGATCTACGCCACAGGGTTCGGGAGCATTGCCGCATTCTCGATGCCGAGGTCGAATTTCTATCGCAGCAGGCAGATGCCCTACGTCAGGCTCTCGCGGACCTTGGCTATCCGCGACTGCATGTCGAGCAACCGATCGAGGTTCCTCTTTCAGATGGTGGGAGCCAGAGCATCATCTTGGATCTCATCGCTGAAGGTCCCAATGGCTTCATGATCGTCGATCACAAGAGTGGCGCGGTCACAGACCACGCGCTGCGCTTCGAACGCTACTGGCCGCAATTGGCAGCCTACATCGATGAAGTCGGCACTAAAGGCGCAAAGGCTGTTGATGGTGCGGCTATTTTTTGGACGGAAACCGGCGAGCTGACAATCGGACGCGGGCAGCAGCCGAATGCATGAAGATTGAACTGCGAACGGGTTGTTTGAGAAGCTATGACAATAATCAGCGCATCCGATTTTCAGCCACACTTTGATCGGTTCCAGGAGCTCATTACTGCCGAGAGCAAAGGGCACTCGTTTATCGATTTCACGGAGGGCAAAATCGCCGCGTGGGAAGGCTACAAGCCAACGCTGCGTCAGGCTGCCCTTGCACGGCTTTCCCCCGATACATGGTCTCGCGAAAGCATCGGGTCCGGCTCTATTGTTGAGCATGCCATCGACAGCATCGAGATACAGGACAACAAGGCCAATTTCGTCAACAACCTTGTCTTCTGGCAAAACCGCTTCGGGCACGCCAATCGGGATCACCGCATCTTGCTTGAAGCCCGGACGAACCGCAGTTTGAAGCACGCACTTGATGCTCTGCTGTTCGATCTCTACCGGGGAGACCGTCACGAGGGCGTGGTCTTCGAAGAACTGGCCGAACTCACCGGACATAAATACCCGCTGATCGCCTATCTCTACTTTCTGAAGGATATGACCCGCTTCATGCCGATCCAGCCAACGGGCTTCGATCGCGCCTTTGCGGCGATGAATCTTGGGTTTTCGACACGACAGCAGTGTTCCTGGGACAACTACAGGAGGTTCAATGAGATCCTGTTGGAGTTCGTCCCCCTGATTGAGGCTGCGGCCGGCATCCGCAATGTCAGGCTCATAGATGCTCACTCATTCTGCTGGATATATGCCCATCTTCTGAAATTGGAGGCTGAGGGTGCAATTGGTCAAACCACTGTTGATTGCCACTGAGATGTGAACCGGGGGGCGTATAAATTACCATTGAGAATTGACCCATGTTTCCCTCGCCTCCGGCTGCCAGTCGGAGGTCGTGG
>NZ_LGJH01000098.1 GCF_001298105.1 Novosphingobium sp. ST904
CCCGCTCGCGGACTTCAGGTGAAAATTTGTTGGTTGTCTTGCTCATAACGGATGCTCCTTCTCACAAGTTGGAGCCTCCTGGAAACCCGGGGCGCTTCACCTGGCCGTGCGGCAGGTTTTAAAGAGCCGATTTGGACCTTCGAAGGTCACCTATGTCAGCGGCAGCCGTCGAATGGGTAAACTGGTTGGAATAGCTGGCATTGTCCTAATCTGACGCAGCAAGTCGTGCGTCGGAACGTCGTAAGCTGGTCGCGTGCTGCCGAAAGCCGCGTCGTGGGACAGTGCGGCCATTAGACGCGCACCGCTCAAATGACAGGCTTCGCTGCAACCCACCTTTCGCACGTCGGAGGCGTGTTGGATGGCAGTCGCGATCGGGCGTTAGAGCGCAGTAACGCATCATTTGCTTATTGCTGTATGTCAGTCGAGAAGCACAGTCCTGACCATATCGGCCGCGATGCGTGTTGCCTCATAACTGTTCAATGAATGCGAGCCGCCGCTCAAATGCGGTAGGATCGCAACCGGCACTATGCCCGAAGTCGCGATATGAAGGCGTTTTTGGGTGACCGTTTACCTCGAAAAATCGGGGAGACGGACTTTCAACCGTCCCGGTAATAGCAAGGAAGTCCGCGAGATGGGTAAGTCCGGTGCCGATCACCAACTTGGGGTAACACTTTTCGATCCACGCGCGAAACACAGGAAAGCGCGCTTCCCGCAGCCACGTCTGATAAGCGGCTTTTGATACGAAACCCGTTTTTTCGACTGCCTCATTGGTCCATTCGCCGGTATTGTTGAACGGTTCTGGGAACAAGTTCGCCTTGAAATACCCGAGCGACCCGCGCTCGAACGGTCGCACTGTTCTCGCGAATTCTCGATAGGTTTCAACGGGGCGCCCTTTCAGCGCCGCAAGAAACTTGAACGCGTTTCGATTATATGGCCATTGCAACTGCATTTCGATGCCGTAATGGTGTAGCGCCTCCGCCTTTTTACGGAGACCAACTTCATCGAGCGCTTGATCGGCTAAACTCCAACCAGGCTCAATGCCGAGGAGCCAGATAGACCGTCGATCCGGCGAACCTTGGTCACCGCCTTCGCAAGTCTCAAGAAAACGGGTTTCGTCTTCGACTCGGCGACGAAACGCGGAGGCAGCAGGCGATCCAAACGCCATGGAGAAATCCTTCAAAATTCCTTCAATTCGTCAACCACCATCAACGCATTTAAACCTTGAACGCGATTTTCGGGTGGTCAACCTTCACGCCGCACCCGCGCGCGGCATTGATGAGACGGATCGTCCACATGGAATTGAAACGCTCACCTCCGCGTTGAAGGTTCGCCAATGCGATGCAGGCATTTGCCACCTGACGGGCGATCTTCCCGCGGAATTCCTTCGTAGCGTTGACTCCATCGAGGTAGGCTTTTCGCTGTTCTGCGTAGATGATCACGTAGATCATCGCCATTTCCTCGACGCTTGAGAAATCCGCCATCGGTCCCACAATCCGGAACCCTTCCTCCGCAACCCCAGACGGCAGAGGCGCACCAAGAAATGCCTCCGCCGTTCGATGCGCATGTGCAGTGGCTCGGCCTTCGTTGACTGCCCGAAACGCTCTACCGAGGTTACCGATAAAAGACATCACTGCTCCTCCCAATGCGGCAAGGACCATCCGCCTAAAAAGTTAAATTCTTTCATACCAACAAGATTCCAAACAGAAAACAAAAGTCGAAGCTCCCACGCTCGATGTCATCCAAGACTTCATGCCGCTGCATTGTCCACGGATAAGGTCCGCGAGCCGATGCCAATCCTCGGCGGGCTGGTCATTCTCGATTTCGTCCACCGGCATTGCTATCGGCGACCGCAGATTTATGGCGCTAGTCTGCTAGAAAAGCATGGCATTGGTGGCCCAGAGTGCCATTCACGCAGCGTGTAGAGATTGCGCCGATAGATCGCAGCGCGATGGGCAGGCTGCCATTTTACGTGGTATTCGTCCGGAAACACATACATCTCGATAGGAACACCTGCCTCGCGCAGGACCTTGACCGAACTCAGTGCCATGCGGGCCTCGCGGTCGGCTGCCTGCACTTGTATTCGCGCGCATATCCGTTGTGCGTTCATGGCAGGGCTCATTTCGAGCCAGCTTTCGCGATGTTCCTGCCAAGGCAGCGGATAGTGATACTCCTGCTGCATTTCCTCGTAGGCCGGGCCGATCGCGCTGGTCGTGACGCCAGGATCCTCGCAGCAAGTACTGAGCAAAGCGAGGCTGAACATGCGCGAATGGATCAGTGCATAGGTCGCCGTCGATGCCCCGTCGCTGAGGCCGGTAATCGCCAGATGGTCCAGGTCGAGCGGCACGCGGCTCCTCACTTCGCCAAGCGCCTTGAGCAGGGAATCGTGCGCACTCTGGCGGTCAGTCCAGTGTTCCATCAGGTCCTTCTGGTCGACGGATTCTCCCCTGCGCGCCAGCCAGGTATTATAGTCCAAAGGCCGACTGATGCTGAGAACCGCGAAGCCAGACGCTGTCATGGCCCTGATAGGATACTCGTCTCCAGTACCCCCGCGCAGGAACCCGCGTGTCTCGTATTGCACGACGACCAGTGGCAGTCGCGCACCCGCAGGCAAATGTTTGGGCAACACGAGGTCGCCGATCGCGGGAATGCCGAACCGATTGGTCCAATGCAGGCGCGTGATCCGGGCCGGCGCTACGTCCCGCCACTCCGGATTGAGATCGACGAGTTGCCGGGTCCTGCCGGATCGGCTGTCGATCGCGACGATGTCCCGTGGCGACGCCGAGCGCTCGCGGCCGCACAGCAGCGTATCGAGCACCAGGGAGCAGCCGGTCAGCGCATCATCGGTCTCGGCAATGCGTAGTGGCGGAGCGCTGCCGCCGGGGCGCCAGCGATAGATCCCGGTGCGCGACGAGGCGAACCCCTCCCGGCGCAGGAAGACAACTTCCCTGCCACGGGACGACCACCAGGCGCCCCCGGCATTTTCGCAGGTTTCGAATTGGCAGGGAATCGGCGTGCCACCGACTGCGACGTGTACCCGCGAGCGAAAGGCAAAAAGCGGCTGCTTGTCCATCTCCACCCAAGCATGGTCGCTATCCTCGCGCGATGGCTCAGGTGATATCGGCTCCGGTGTTCCCCATTCACCTGTCGCAGACACTGCTACCCGGAAATGCTCGGTGCCAACCTCCCCGCGCGTGAAAGGAACCGGCTCTGCCAGCATCCAGAACCTGTCGTCGTAACGATACCCCTCGCGGCCTTGTTCGACGAGCCGCGCCTCGGCCTGGCGCAGCGGCGCATCGGTTTCGAAGCGTAACTCTTTCCCGCCAGCCACCCACGAAAACGACAGGACGTTGGCGGTGGGACGAGCGACTGGAATCGCTCGCCCTCCCGCCGACGGAACCACGAACAGCCCATCATGCCCATGACTGCGCTGAATGAATGCCAATCGCTTCCCGTTGGGTGACCACTGCGGCGTCAGCGGCCTGGCATTGCCGGATGGAAAGCCGTTCATCCCGTAAAGCGTGGTCTCGCTTCTGGCGAGCTCGTCACTCATCATCACGGTGACGATCGGCGCGGCAGGATGCCGCAAGTCGAATACGAGAAGCGCCTGGCAATAGCTGTTGCTTTCCGGTTCGGCCTGCCGGACTTGCACCGCCAGCCTCAAGCCATCAGGAGAGATGGCGAACCCCGGCGGCGCAGCCATGTCCAGCCCTCTCGCCCCAAAGTCACGAAGGTGGAGCAAGTCATCGACACCGACCGGATGAAGGCCTGCACGTTTCGGAACCCGAAATGCCAGCCGCTCGCATCGCCGCGGCGCGGCCTCTCCTGCCACCTCCGACTGGGCGATCGATGGCACTTCGCTCGCGTCGCTTTCGCGGGCAGGCAAGTCGCCTGCCCACGCCACCCCATACAGGCTTGGTGCGCTCAAAATGCAAAGCCCCAGCAGGGCTTTGATCACACGTACAATAGCCACGGACTCGATCTCGTCCCGCCCTTAGAGCGACTTGGCGACGGATACCGCGACAAAGCGGCCAACCGGCGAGTAATTGGTGGAATCGTAGGCTTCGACGTAAGCCGCAGCCTTCAGATGGGGAGGCCGGGTATCGAACAGGTTCTCAACCGAGAGGCTGAGTTCGACGTTGCTGAAGGCGCCACGATCTTCACCGACCCGGTAACCGATGAATAGGTCCGCCGTGACGGTCGAGGGCAAGGTTGCGACCTGCGTGGTGCGGCGATCCTCGAGCATGCCCGTGTAATTTAGGTAGCCGAAGGCCTTGAGGTGTACGCCTTCCCAGCCGAGGCTCGCGCGGGCCCGATATTTCGCCGGGTTCCAGATCGTGCCTGCCAGGTCGAAGTACGCCGAGTAGGCATTGTTCTGCTGGCGCGATTGCAACCAGCTTGCATTGAGCGAGGTCGAGACCTGGCCCGAGCCAAGCGCGGTGCGATAGGATACACTGGCGTCGATACCCTGGATTCGCTGGCCTGCGACATTGGTAAAATGATTGTCGATGATATAGGCGACCTGCCCAAGATCGCCGGTGACATTCCCGTACGTCTGCAAACCGGTGTCGGAGGCTGCGACGGCATCCTGGACCTGCTGCAACGTAGGATTGCGGATGACGAAATCGGCATAGACCGGGTTCAATGCGTTCAGGTAGTTGCCGATCGGCTTGAGTACCCGATCGTTATATCGAACCCGAAAGTAGGTCAGGTCTATTGAAAGCCCGGGATCCGCAGCCGGCCGGATTGTCGCCGTCCAACTGAGACTGGTAGCACGCTCCGCCTCCAGCCCCGGAGCCCCGCCCTCTGTGTAAAGGGCGCTCGCACCGGCGGGCGCATCGGACCCGATAAGGGTCGCGGCTTCGACAAGCGTGGCTGATCTTGCCTGCAATTGTTGCAGCAAGGTCGGCGCCTTGAACGACCGTCCCCAGGAGAACTTGAGGTCCACCGCGTCCACGGGGCTGTAGATGACACCCAGCTTGGGATTGGCGATGCCGCCAAAGCCATTGTAGCGGTCGTATCGACCTGCCAGCGATAGCGAGAGCCCCCGCAGCAGCGGGCGGGCGTTAACCTGCGAGACCAGCGGCACGAACAGTTCGCCATAACCATAGGCATCGTGTTGGCTACCGCCAAACCCGCTTCCAGTAGCCACGTTGGTGTTCCGGAACCGGTTGGTCCGGTATCCACCGCCGGCGACGAGCTTGATCGCCCCTCCCGGCAGGTCGAGCAGAGAGCCCTCGACGTAGGCGTCGATACTGCGCAGCGAGTTGCAGTAGCATACGATGGATTCGTAGGTCTTGGTTCCAGCCACGAACTGCTGCGCACGGCTGACGGCCCGATCGCGGGAATGGACCCCGCGGATCGAAGCCGTCCAGCCGCCCCCCAGTTCGGCATCGAGTCCGGGCGCGACCGATAAACTCCGGTCCTTGACCCGCGTGACGCCCAACCGCCCGTAACTCGTGATCTCGCGGTCCACCCTTCGGGAATCGTAGAGCCCATCGAGACTGAGGTGCACGCGATCGCCGAGATCCTGCGTGACCCGCACCAGGCCCGAATGCACTCCCTGCCGAGGGTAGAGCATGTAGGGCTCGTCACCCAGGTTTGCTGCAAAATCGCGCTGCCTCGCCTGGATTGTGCTGTTATGCCGGAAATCATAGGCGGCGATGATCGAACCGCTGCCCCAGGTCTTCCCGCCGGTCAGCGAATAATCCTGGAGGAAGTCGCCCCCTTGCGTTGCCTTGCCCAGCCTGGCGCGTGTAGTCAGGCCGTCGAAAGGCGAGCGCAGCACGACGTTGACCACGCCGGCGACCGCGTCGGAACCATAGATCGCGGACGCGCCATCGGGGACGACGTCGATGCGCTCGATCGCGTCGATAGGGATGCTGGAGATATCAACGCCCTGGGAGAAGCCGCCGTAGGACATGCGGCTGCCATTGAGTAGAGTAAGGGTCGCGTCACCGCCCAGGCCGCGCAGGTTCACCGCCGAGCCGCCGGTGATATTCTGGTTGGCCTGTCCACCTGCATTTGCACCCGAGCCGACCCCAGGGTTCTGGCCGCCCGCAAAGTTCTGGGGCAAGGCGCGCATGGCGGCCCCGATATCGGTAAATCCGCCTTCGACGATATCATCGCGCGTAACCTGCAATACCCGGGAAGCGACCGGTGAGCCCTTGATCCGAGAACCGGTCACGAGGATGGTGTCGTCGATGACGGGCGCCGCTTCGGCCCCGGCAATCGCCGGATCCGATCGCCCCACGACGAGGATGCTCCCATTGCGATCGAGCGCCACCAGGCCGCTACCCTCCAGCAAGGCGTCCAACGCTTGTGCCATCGTAAACTGGCCATCGATCGCAGGCGCAGCCCTGCCCCCGACGGACTGCGGCGAGAAAAGGATTTCGCGGCCCTTGATCCTGGCCAGTGCACGAAGCGCATCCCCAAGGGGCTGTGCCTCGATATGCACTTGCTGCCTCGCTTCCTGCGCGCTGGCCGGCACGGCCAGCGCGAGCAAGCTCGCGGTCAGAAGGAACGTGCTTACGATCTTGGTGTCCATGGTACCCCCATTGCCTCGTACGGGCTGTTCAGGGGCTTCCATGCCGCTCGCGCGGATTTTATGAGGGGCTCGCGAAATTTTTTACAGGACCAGCGCTAACGCCTCGAAAGCACGATCCTTTCCGGCTCATCCTGCACGGTCAGGTCAAGCAAGTCCGCAAGATTGAACGCCAGCCTTCTGGCATCCTGAAGGCGAAAAGTCCCGGACACCTGGAGCGCGGAAAGATCACTAGATGCCAGCACGATCGGCCGGGAACCGTAACGATTGGCATCGGCCACCAGGTCGCCAAGCCGCACAGCCCGGAAGTCCCGAAGGCCCTCAGGCCAGTCGGCCTTCGTGAACGGCACGGCCGCAGGGCGTCTTGCGCTGTCCCCGAACGCCAGCGAATGTCCTGACACCAGTTGCCTGACGGAAGTTCGCGCCTCCCGCGAACCACTACCGCGAGGCCGGTCCGGGCCTTCAAGAACATCGACCTTGCCTTCGATCAGGTCGACGACCGCGCCGCCGTGCTGATGTAGGGTAACATCGAAGACGGTGCCACGCGCTATCACCGAACCGCCAGCAGCAGCGACGACGAAAGGCCTTCCCTCATGTGCGACTGCAAATCGCGCCCGGCCCCGTACCAGGCGAAGATCGCGCCGCGTCGGGGACAGCGACACTGTGACCTCGCTGCCCGTATCAAGCGTGACATGCGATCCGTCCGCCAACGCGAACGTGCGGATTTCCCCGCGTGAAGTCACGATGTCACGGGTCTGCAGGCCCTCGGCGGGAGCAGCCACGATCCCGCTGCCGCCCATCGTGCGCATGAGCATGGCGGTCGAGATTACGACTGCAATCAGCAGCACGCTGGCAAGCGCCATCGTACCGACGAATTTTCCCCGCGATGACGACACGGCCGTGACAGTTCCGGCATCCTGGATCGTTGCGTAATTAGCAGCTCGATCTTCCTTCAGCCCCTTGCCCAGGCTGAATGTCTCGCCGATGCGATTATAGGCGTCACGGTGCAGGGCATCGGCAGCCAGCCATGCCTCGAATTCGGAACGCTTCGCGGGAGCGTCAGGGCCGCGCATGAGTGCGAACCAGTCGGCTGCTTCGTCGCGCAGGCTCGGCCTGCTGGATCGGGTATGGTTGCTCATTCGCTTTCGAGGGCCGCGTCGATATGCGCGAGGCTGCGCGCGATGTGGTACTGGACGGTCGGGATGGAGATGCCAAGTCGCTCGCCGATTTCGCGGTAGGTGAGGTCGTCGACGCGGTGAAGCAGGAAGATCGCCCGGGTCTTTTCCGGCAATTCGTCGAGCGCACGCTGGTAGATCCGCATGACATCGCGCTCCTCGATGCGATGCTCCTGCTCGGGAGCAATCGCGGGTTCGTCGCCCTCGCCGATCGGCAGGTGGAAGGGAGCTAGGCTGCGCTTGCGACGCCGGGTCTTCTCGAACAGCAGGTTGCGCGCGATGCGCTGGAGATACGGAGCAGGATTAGCCAGTGCTTCGCGCGCCATGAACGATGCCAGCCGGGCAAATGCCTCCTGCACGAGGTCTGGAGCGTCGTCTGTTTCGCGCAGGCGCCGCCGAAAAAAGCGCGCGAGGCGAGGCGCCTCGTCCCGGTAGAGACGATCCAGGTTGGCGCCATCGCTACCACCCGGATCTTCGGGCGCGGACGGGTCTGCTCGGCGCTCGCTGGCGAGCGCCCGGGCATGTCGCATAGGCATGGAAACGCACGACCTCGTCGTGCCGACAGACATCGCGCCCCGGAATGGTCCGAGGTTAGCGAGGGGCTAGCGACGCTCGGGATCGAAGGATCCCCGCCACCCGACCAGCGGTGCGGGCGTAGTGATGCCTGGCAAGACAGGAGGAAGGCGCGTGCCGGCGATCAGCGCCTCCACGCGTCATGATACTGAAACATAACCGGCACGCAAGACGTGCCGGGCGCCTATCTTATCCCGTCACGGCCCTGCGCATCTCTTCGATACGCGCTTGGCACAGGGCGTGAACCCGCTGGCCAAGGACTTCCGCATGCCCTGCCAGCCACTCCAGGTCCTCGCGCGAAATCTTGTAGTGCCGCGAGTAGCGGGCCTTTCGATACGCATCCTTGAGCTTTTGGTAGAGCGCCTTCTCCCGGCGGGTCCCGCGCGGCCAGACATCGAACAGGCTGTGATCGATTTCCTCGGCCATGTCGCGCAAGAACAGGATATTATGGTCGTAGGGCGTGTAGAACGTGAAGGTCAGCAGCAGGCCTTGGTACAGGTTTTCGACGGTTTGATGGAGATCGAACGCAGCTTTCCGATAATGTTCTCTCGCAAAAGCATCCTGATATCCGCCAAAAAACTCGGCAGCATCGGCCATATATTCAGCGAAATATTCCTCGGCCGCCGTTAGCGCCGTTTCCGGTGACTTGGGCACGGGGGCCTTCAACGGCTTGTCGTCGGATTCGTACAGCAAAGCCCCGTCAGACAAGATGTTCATGAAGAACAGGCGTCCGTGCGCCAGCGCATCGTTCACTTCCTGCAACGAATGGACGACGAAATTCGCCGGGGTACGCAGGGTCTTTTCGTAATTGTACGCGGTGACGATCCGCTGCTCGGTCTCATCCCAGTAGGCGGCCCGGTCGGTGAGATCCTTCTGGTTGACGATAACCAGCAAGTCGTAGTCAGACTTGTACTGGTTGGCATCGAGCGGCGCATCCACCCAGTCGCCGCGCGCATAGGAACCGAACAGGATGATCTTCAGGATGCGGCCTGACTTACGCCGGCCCGTCGCCTTGCCGGTGGCATCACGCAACCCCTGGAACAGCATCTCGACGACCAGGTCGAGTTCGCGCTGCTTGTGCGGGGGAAGATGATCGATATCGGTTCGCATGGTTCAGGTACGGGGTAAGCTGCCAACGCCACGAAAGGCAATGCGCAATGTGCTAAAACTCCAAAGGTTTGACGCTTGTCGCAGGCCATGGCCGGCTGCCAAAAGCCAAGGACAAATATAGAACATCGGCAAGGTGTCATGCAAGGCAATCGGACACCCTGATTTACCTGTAGCGGTGTGTGCGGGATTGTGATTCCATCGAGCTGGGCGATGGAGGCGTGAAGTGTCGGCACAGCGTGGCTTTTTCGATCTCGACGAGCGGTATGCAGCCTTGTCCGCGGCGGGCGATCCGCTGGAGAAGCTGGCCGGTCTGATCGACTTCGAGATATTCCGGCCCGCGCTGGATGCGGCCTTGCAGCGTTCTGATGGTAGCAGGGGCGGTCGCCCGCCGCTTGACGCAGTCATGATGTTCAAGACGCTGATCCTGCAGACACTCTACGGATTGTCGGACGCGCAAGCCGAGTTCCAGATCCTGGACCGCCGCAGCTTCGGTCGCTTCCTGGGGCTCGACGATGGCGATAACACACCGGATGAGACGACGATCTGGCGTTTTCGCGAAGCTCTGGTCCGGGCGAATGCGATCGAGACTTTGTTCGCCCGTTCGACGCTCACCTCAAGTCGCTGGGTTATCTGGCCATGGGCGGGCAGATCGTGGATGCCAGCATCATCTCGGCTCCGCGCCAGCGCATGACAGACGAAGAGCGCGCCGTTGTCAGGGAGGGTGGCATTCCCCAGGCCTGGGCGGCGAAGCCGGCGAGGCTCGCACAGAAAGACCGTGATGCGCGCTGGACGCTCAAGCGGGGGCGGCGCAAGAAGGGTGCGGATGGAAAATTCCTGGCGGAAATCGCCACGCCCATGTTCGGGTAAAAGTCGCATATCGGCATCGACCAGCGCCATGGCTTCATTCGTACCTGGTCGGCCAGTGACGCCGCCCGTTACGACGGCCGGGAATTGCCGGAATTGATTGATCCGGCCAACACCGGCAGCGCAATCTGGGCAGACACGGCCTATCGCAGCCAGAAAAATGAACGCGCCATTCTGCGCGCCGGGCTCATCTCGAAGATCCACTTCCGCAGAGCGCCCGGCAAGCCGCTCCCCGGGCAGCGCCAGCGCGCCAATGCCGCCCGGTCCAGGGTCCGCTCCGCCGTCGAGCATGTCTTCGCCACCCAGAAGCACCGAATGGGCCTGTTCATCCGTACCATCGGCATAGAGCGTGCCAAGGCAAAGATCGGTCTCGCCAACATCGCTTTCAACTTCAAACGCTTCCTCTACTGGGAATGTCGGCCGAACTCGGCATGATGCACGCCGGCACCGCGCTGATGCCTCCACAGAGCGCCACCGGTTGGCAGAAAACACCCCATAGCCGCGCGCGCCATGCCCAAGACTGCGTCTGATACCCTCAGACCGATACCCAAGCCGGGTAAATCAGGGTGTCCAATCGTCCTTGCCCGCCCAAGTTCGCGGCGTCCGTCACCGCCCCCAGGCCGACGCGGATGACGAATATCGCTCGGCCAGCCCCGGCGGACTCAGTTGCTTGCCGAAAGACACGCCGAGCGATCGTCCGAAACCCTCCTGCCGATCCCCTCCTTGCCGGCACCCCATGCAGCACCGAACTGCGCCAGTTCCGGGGCGGAACAGACTACGGCGATATGGCTCCCAAGTTCACTGCGCTTCAACCGCGTCAGCGCAGCGTAGATCGCCGCCAACCCTTCCGGTCCGGTAGCGCGGCGCACATGCATGACGATCAGTCGAGCCTCCCAACCCTTGAAGCTATGGAAAGTCGTCGCCTTGAGCCTGGCATCGCCCAGGTAAAACGCCATCTTGAGGCGGTTCTGGACCTTCTTGTCCCGAGCGAACGTATGCGCCGACTTGACGCCATAGGTCGCTAGTTCCTCGACGACCTGGACACCAAAATCGATGTCGTTGGCGAGAAAGGTGATGTCCGCATTTGCAGTCCCCGATTTGCCGGTAGCGCGCATCATTGCCAGCACCGCATTGACGCAGTGCCGCATGGCACCCCGTTCCTCGCACTGGATCCAGCGCACCTCGCTTGGAAAGAGTTCGAGAGCCCCCTGTTCCTGCTGGGGAATATCCCTCGTCTCGTCTGGTAGGAACCTTTCCGCGAAGTCCTGTGCCAACCGCAAGATGTCGGGCGGGAGGCGATAGCCTATGGAGAGTTGTGCCCAGCGGCCGCCCTGGAACCCGGCGCCTGTCATTGCCTCTTCCGTCCAGTTTCCGGCCGTGCCGTAGACATCCTGCGTCGCGTCCGCAGCGAGCAGCATCTCCCCACCAGTCTTGCAAATGCCGCGAAGTGCATTCCACCATAACGGCAGGTAGTCCTGGCCCTCATCGACCAAAACTGCATCGTACTTCTCCGTCGCATCGGATAAGGCTGCCTTGCGAGCAAGCGCAGGTAGGGCCACGTCCATGATCGGCTTCAGTATGGGGGCAAGTCTTCTTTGCTCCTCGCGCGGGTCAAGGTCGAGATCCATGATCTCGGCAACCGGTCGCATCATGTGCGCGTACTCATCATCAAGGCCTGCCTCGAAGCAGACTTCCTTGCACCATTCATGGAAGTGAACGAACGTGACGCGCGCCATCCATCCCGGCGCAGCGCCCGCACGCACGACCAGGTCCCGCAGATAATGCCATAGCGTCATGTTGTAGGTGACGATGAGGACGCTCTTGCCCTCGCTCGCGAGCTTTGCAGCGCGCGCAGCCAAGACCAAGGACTTTCCCGATCCCGCCGGACCTTTTATGCGGCGATAGCCAGAAGCAGTCCTGCTATCCGCCAGCATCCTCTGGTTCCTGTCCAGTTCGAGCGGCTTCCTCTGTGTGCTGGCAAAATCGGGTTCGACCAGCCACCCTCGAAGATCATCCGCCAAGGCACGCGTCATCAAGGTGTGGCGGTCCCTGGACAGGATTGGCAGTATGGCGGGCAATCCTTGGCTCGAGAGTTCTCCTCGGCCACCAACCGGCCACCATTCAAACGCCTTGGCCCGTTCCTCTGTGGTCAGGAACGCTTCCTGCAACGGCAAAAGACGATCACGCGAGGCGAACGGAAACACGACGCTGCCAACGATAGCGGCATAACCGGCCCGTTGCTGCAGGCGGGGGCAATAAATATTGAAAATAGCGTCCTTGTATCGCTTGATCTTCCTGAAAGGATTATCGACCCGAAAATCACGGCCGTCCTTGTTTGCGTATAGCTCCTTTCGTCCGCTGGCATGTTCCTTGACGAAATACGGCATCGCATCGAGGTTCCAGTCCTTCACCTCTATCACGCACACGCCGATCCCGGGATTCAACAGAACGAAATCAGGACGAAGGCCATTAAGATGCGGCTGGATGTAGATTTCCCAAGCAGGATCCAGTTCACGATCCAACAGATTGAACAGCATCTGCTCACCGGGTTGCATCGGCTGACGCAAGTTATCATGCTCGTGCACGGGCGGATGAACAATTCTGGACATGCAATAAATCTCGCGAAAGCGATTCATCCCCAAGGACTATCGCAACCCCTTTAACAATTTCCGCCTGACCAATTGAAATGGTTCACGCGGAAAACCGGGCAAGCAAATATATTACGGATGCAGCCGACAGACCAAAGAGGTGTTCAATGGCGCCATCCGGTCGTGACAACAGCGCCATCCTCACCAAGAACCACGTATGCGGCGCGATAGCGTTCGTAATGCCTGGCTTCCGTCCCGAGGTAGGCGCTGTAGGTTTTCCATGCCCGCCGAGAAAAGAAGTGCCGAACAGCGCCGCGCCCATCGTGCTCTGCCTCCCCGAAATCGATGAGCGCATCGACCACCGCGTGAGGGACGGATCGTTGCTGGCTTCGCACGGCGCCGTGCCGAGTGAATGTCGCCCGCCGGCCACCCGTATAAGGTGCCGAGTTCAGATTTTCCGGGCCCATCATTCTCCAGCCTCCTCGAACGCCGCCTTGCTCGTGCTGCGATGGGCTTCGATTTTCCGAATACGGTTCTTGATGCTGGTAATCTGCGGCATCGTGAGTGCGCTGCTCGTTCTGACCAACAAGAAGCTGGGAAGGATATCCTCGTCGATGAAGCGTCTTTCACCGAACGGGTCCGCCCAAAGCTCATCCTTCTGGTCATCGGTGAACCAGTCCGGGCACCAGCCTGCCTCGTGGCAATAGGCCTGCATCAGTTCGTCGTATTCAGCAGACATTTCCGGGTAATCTTGTGCGTAGGCCGCATGCCACGCAGCCAGCTTACCGAGGCTGGCCTCACGTCGTGCCTCTAGGGCCGTCCTATGTACGGCGGTGTCTGCCTCCAAATGGCGCTGCAAGATGGCCGCCAGGCTTTCGACCTTGTCGCTCCCGCCCGCACGAAATTCATCCATGCACTTGGAGAGCCGCAATTGTCCCGATGCCAAGGCCTGCATCAGTTCAGGGCTATCGCCCGTCATCGACCGTAGCACGTCGACATCAACAACAGAACCACTTGCGGTCGGTACCTCGCCAGCCTCGGTTGTCACCAGGCCGTCCAGGTTGACGGTATCGGCAAGGCCGAACGTCAATCTGTGCATAGCTTCCACGAAGAGATTGCGAGGGTTTTCCTCGAGCGGGTTGCCGGCTTTCAAACCGAAGCACAGCCCATTCGAGGCAGCGCGTCGGTCCATCTCGAAACCTGACTGGTCCTGGTAATTGTCGCCCAGCAGCGGCGATGTCAGTCCCCTGCGGGTCGCTTCATCATGAAGAAGGAGGTCCTCGCCAGGAATGTTCAACGCACGCGCCGCGACGATGGAGAAAAGGATCGGCGCCAGTTCGACTATGGCCTTCTGACTGACTCCGTATCGGTGTCCCATGACCTCGTAGGCATTGTGCGACGCTACCGATACGCGGGCCGAAACCAGGATCCCCGCGCCTTCATCGGCATGGCTTGGATCAAACTCCCGCGCATCGCAGTTCAGCACATTTGCAATACGCTCCAAGTCCTTGCCCTTGGGGGCATTGGCCCCGCTGAGCCAGCGACTGACAGTCCGTTGCGTCGTCTTCAATTCGCCCGCGAGAAATTTCTGCGTCCGATTTTCATCCTTCAACTTCTTGCGAAGCAGGTCTGCCCTGAAGGCCATTGCGATAGCTCCTTACGTTTGCTGTGGGAGCAATTTGCATCAGAAAAATAGACATTAGTAGATGACATTTTTCGTCTTATAGAGGCGGGATTCCTTCGATTTATGGAATTACTCCTCAGGAAGTAGACATAAAAATAGACATTTATCCTGTTATGGCGATATCCTGTCGTTCGCCTTGGAAGCAAATGCCCGCACACGCCCTTTGCCGCCTGATTCTAACGGATTTCGCGATGTTTGCTCCTGTAGGCCGGGCCACCTGGAAGTTGATGTGCAGGAAATACGCCCATCGAACTTTGCACGCGGATATCCTCGCACTAACGCGCTACAGATGCATGGCCATCTCCCAGAAGACCTCGCCCGAGCGGCCCGAACTCTCAACGCAGATCCGAACTTTCGCGTTTTGCGCCGCCTCGCCCCCGTCAACCGGCTTCACGCAGGTCCCGCAGTGGGGAAAACTCGTATTGGCGTTGCCCTCGACGTCGAGACGACCGGCCTTGATCGCGAGACCGACAAGATCATCGAACTCGCCGTGCAGCGGTTTCGCTTCGACGAACTCGGCCATATCGTCCAGGTCGGAACGCCGCGCACCTGGCGCGAAGACCCGCACGCGCCCATCGACCCGCACATCACCAAGCTGACGGGCCTTACAAGCATAGACCTTGAAGGCCAAGCCATCGACGAGGCGGCAGCAATCGAGATCCTGGCCTCCAGCGACATCATCATTGCCCATAATGCGGCTTTCGATCGCCCCTTCGTCGACCGCAGGCTACCAGGAATCGCGGGCCGGCCGTGGGCCTGTTCAATGGCAGAACTGGATTGGCTAGAGCTTGGCTTCGACGGGCGAGCGCTCGGCTACCTGCTTTCCCAGTGTGGCTGGTTCTATGAGGGCCACCGCGCCGAAAACGACATCCTCGCACTCATCTACTTGCTTGGCCACACTGCTTCGGACGGCGGAACCATCCTGACCAAGCTCATCGAGAGCGCCGAACGCACGAGTTTTCGCGTCAATGCCGTCGATGCGCCGTTCGAAGGCAAAGATTCACTCAAGGCACGGGGTTACCGCTGGGATGCCGCCCTGCGCTTCTGGTGGAAAACAATTCCCGGTGAAGAGGTCGAAAGCGAGCGGGAATGGCTTCTTCGCGAAATCTACACCGGTCACGGCGAGCCGGCCTTTCACCCGCAATCTGCCTGCGACCGATATCGCTGAAGACCTGCTACGCCGCAAAGCAGGGTTTCGCAGCGTGGCATCTGCATTATGGAGAGAGCCATGCGCAAATCCATCCTGATCGCCCTCTCGCTCGCTATCACGTCTCCTGCCTACGCCTGGGGGCCGATCGGTCACCGTATTACTGGCGCAATCGCAGACGAAGAACTGAGCGGCCTAGCCCGCGCCAACGTTCACCTGCTCCTCGGCACCGAAGATCTTGCCGAAGCCGCGACCTGGCCTGACGACATGAAGTCCGATCCGGCTCCGTTCTGGCAGAAGCAGGCCAGCCCATGGCACTATGTCACTGTCAAGGGCGATGACTACCAACCGTCGGACGCGCCTGCATCGGGGGACGCGATGACAGCGCTTTCGCGCTTTACGGCAACTCTACGCGATCCCAAGGCTTCACTCGCTGACAAGCGCCTTGCGCTGCGCTTCATAGTCCACATTATCGGCGACCTGCACCAACCACTTCACGATGGTGCTGGCGACGATCGCGGCGGCAATGCCGTTTCCGTTACATGGTTCGGCAAGCCGACGAACCTGCACTCGGTTTGGGATTCCGCTCTTATCGAGCAGCGCGCGCTTTCTTATTCGGAATATGCGCATTGGTTGTCGCGATCGATTACCCCCCAGGAGGTGATCGCTTGGAACCAGATCGATCCTTCCATCTGGATCCGCGAGAGCATTGCCTTGCGCAAGACGATCTATCCTGCCGATCCGGCACTCTCCTGGGACTATGCCTACCAGCATCGCGCCGAAGTAGACGATCGGCTCAAACGCGCCGGCGTCCGTATTGCCGCATACCTGAACTGGGTTTTTGAAAGTGCAGCGCCGGCCAAGGGAGCCGCCAAGAAATAGCGGCCGGCGCCTAGAGCATTTCGAGTGGGCCAGGTGTCGCCGGGCAAGGAGATGCCCGGTCCAGCCGAACCAGGTCTTGCTCGGTCAGTCGCAGGTCGAGAGCCGCGCGATTGTCCCGGACATGCACTACGGAACCTGCCTTCGGGATCGGGAGCACTCCGTCTTGGTGTAGCAACCAGGCCAGTGCGACCTGTGCCGCAGATACACCGTGCTCGCCGGCGATCTCGGTCAGTGCGGGACGTCCAAGCAATCTGCCCTGCTCGACGGGACTGTAGGCCATGATCGGTATCGAGCGGGATTCGAGCCAGGGTAGAACGCCCCTCTCCGGCCCTCGCCGCCCGAGGTTGTAGAGGATCTGGTTGGTCGCACATGCGCGGCCGCCGGCGTCAACCAACTCGATCATGTCATTCGTATCGAGATTGCTGACACCCCACCGAACGATGAGCCCAGCCGCAACCAGCGATTCCATCGCGTCCACCGTTTCGCCGAGGGGAATGCTGCCGCGCCAATGCAGCAGGTACATATCCAAGTGGTCGATGCCCAACCGCTGCAGGCTCGCTTCGCAGGCCCGGCGCAAGTTTCGATGCGAGGCATTTTGCGGATAGGCCTTGCTGACCAGGAACACCTCGTCGCGTCGCCCCGCAATCGCCTCGCCGACCACGCGCTCCGCCTCGCCATCGGCATACATCTCGGCGGTATCGATGAGCATAAGACCCAGATCGAGGCCCTCTTTCAGCGCCGCGATCTCGCTAACGCGTCGGTCCGCGATCTCACCCATCATCCACGTGCCTTGTCCGAGCGCCGGCACCGTCGTGCCATCCGGAAAGCAGATCATCTTCATGTCGGCGCTAACGCGCGGGAGCCTGCGTCTGTTGCGCTAATCCTGTAAAACAGCCGTGAATCCCCGCGCACATTCTGCACGATCGATAGGACCGCAAAGCCGATTTCCGGCTCCTGGCGATACTGAAAACATACCTCAGGATACCGCAGGGGACCTCACGACGAAACGCAGCATGCCTCATCCTTGAGCCCATGCCCGGTGCCGCTGGATGGAGCGCGGGTGGAGGCACGCATGACCCCGACCAAGCTGCTCATAGGACAAATCCTTGTCGTGCTCGCGATCATAGCGCTGAGCATCTGGACGGCCACGCAATGGGCAGCCGCCAGTCTCGCCTATCAAAGCGAGCTCGGCCCGGCCTGGTTCGTGGTGCTCGGAAAACCGGTGTATCACCCATGGTCGATCTTTCCATGGTGGTTCTCCTTCGATGCCTATGCGCCGGTCGTGTTCGACGAGGCAGGCGCAATCGCAGCAGCGGGCGGTTTCCTGGGCTGCGGCGCGGCGATCGCCGGGTCGATCTGGCGCGCACGCCAGTCCGGTGCGGTCACCACTTACGGTTCGGCGCGATGGGCCACCCGCAAAGACATCGCGGCTGCGGGCCTCTTCGGCGACCGCGGCGTATCGCTCGGCCGGATCGACAGAGACTATTTGCGCCATGACGGCCCCGAGCACGTCATGGCCTTCGCCCCCACCCGGTCAGGCAAAGGCGTCGGGCTCGTCGTGCCCACGCTGCTATCGTGGACCGGTTCGACAATCGTTCACGACATCAAGGGGGAGAACTGGCAACTGACCGCCGGCTGGCGCGCCCGTTTCTCGCACTGCCTGCTGTTCGACCCGACCGACATGCGCTCGGCACGATACAATCCCCTGCTCGAAGTCCGCCGCGGCATCGACGAAGTGCGTGACGCCCAGAACATCGCCGACATCCTGGTCGATCCCGAAGGCGCGCTGGAACGGCGCAGCCATTGGGAAAAGACCAGCCATTCGCTGCTCGTGGGCGTGATCCTCCACGTTCTACATGCCGAAGAGGAAAAGACGCTGGCAAGGGTCGCCACGTTCCTTTCCGACCCGCAGCGCCCGTTCACCGCGACGCTGCGGCGCATGATGACGACGAACCACCTCGGAACCGCCGAAGCGCCGCTCGTCCATCCTGTCGTCGCATCGGCAGCGCGCGAGTTGCTCAATAAGAGCGAGAACGAACGGTCCGGCGTGCTGTCGACGGCGATGTCCTTTCTCGGGCTCTACCGTGATCCAACCGTGGCGGCGGTCACCTCTGCGAGTGACTGGCGCATCGCCGATCTCGTCGAGGCAAGCCACCCGGTTTCGCTCTACCTCGTCGTGCCCCCCTCGGACATCAGTCGCACCAAGCCGCTGATCCGCCTGATCCTGAACCAGGTAGGCCGACGCCTCACCGAGAAACTGGGCGACACGGGCCCGAGCCAGGCCGGCGAAGCGGGGCGCCACCGCCTGTTGATGATGCTCGACGAGTTCCCTGCCCTCGGACGCCTCGACTTCTTCGAGACCAGCCTCGCCTTCCTCGCAGGCTACGGCGTGCGCGCCTTCCTGATCGCGCAAAGCCTCAACCAGATCGAGAAGGCCTACGGGGAATACAACGCCATTCTCGACAACTGCCACGTGCGCATCGCCTTCGCCAGCAATGACGAACGGACCGCCAAGCGTATATCGGACTCGCTGGGCACGGCCACCGAGCAGCGCGCGATGCGCAATTATGCCGGACATCGCCTCGCCCCCTGGCTCGCTCATGTCATGGTCAGCCGTCAGGAGACGGCCCGCCCCCTGCTGACACCGGGCGAAGTCATGCAACTGAACGCCGCTGACGAACTCGTGCTGGTGTCGGGACAGCCACCGATCCGCGCGAGGAAACTTCGCTATTACGAGGACCGTGCGTTCGCCTCACGGGTGCTGCCTGCCCCTGAACTCAAGCAAGGCCCCTATGGAGACCTTCCGCCCGCGCGAGACGATGACTGGGCAGGCCATGTCCGCACCACGGATCAGCGGCTAGCCGCCAACACTACCGAAAACGGCAACGACGAAACAGGGGGCCTCGAACAGGCACGCCATCCCGCCAGAGAAATCGAGGCAGGATCTCAGCCCTCTACTGAACCCGACCCACTGGGTCTCGGTCCCGGTGTCGAGGATGAAGCTGACGATGCTCTCGAACGCCGGGCGATGGACCGGGTCGAGGCAGTGC
This sequence comes from Novosphingobium sp. ST904, assembly GCF_001298105.1. Classification (GTDB taxonomy): domain Bacteria; phylum Pseudomonadota; class Alphaproteobacteria; order Sphingomonadales; family Sphingomonadaceae; genus Novosphingobium. Next base: position 19,615 of record NZ_LGJH01000098.1, read on the forward strand.
GTGCAGCGCGCTCGGTCTACGCGCTCGATGCCGGCTCAGGTCGTCCCGACGACCTCCAGATGGAGTTCTGAGCATGGTCGAAAGGATCCGCCACCAACTCTTTTTGCCTCGGCCGGTAAGCGATCGACTGGAGGGCTTGGCCGCCAAGCCCGGTGCCTCGAAGTCGGCCATCCTGGCTGACGCAGTCACGGCCTGGCTCAACCGGCGTGGTGCCTCGGAACTCGAGGATCGCTTCTCGCATCGCCTCGACCGGATGTCGCAGGCGATAGGGCGGATCGATCGCGACACCGACGTCCTGCTCGAAACCCTGGCGTTGTTCATCCGGTTCGAACTTTCGATCCAGGTACCGCTTGCCGAGAGCGACCAGGCCGGACGCGCCCTGGCTGCCAAGCGGTTCGAAGCCTTCGTCCAGCAGGTCGGGCGCCAGGTCGCCAGCGGACGACGCACACTTCACACCTCCTCGGACGACCGGCCATGAACTCGTCCCTCACCTCCGACCGGCAGCGGCGAATGCTCGTCACCGCGCTCGGTGACGAAATCGGCAAAGCGATGCGCGATCCATGCGTCGTTGAAATCATGCTCAACCCGGATGGCGCGCTTCGACTCGACCGGCTCGGTGAAGGCTGTTTCGATACCGGTACCAGGCTGGAGCCGGCGCAAGCAGAACGCATCATTCGCCTGGTCGCCTCGCATGCACAGGGCGAAGTCGATCGCGAGCACCCCATCATCTCGGCGGAATTGCCTCCCCACGCTGATGGGCGCGCCGGGGAGCGCTTCGAAGGCGTACTTCCCCCAGTCTCGGCCGCCCCGTGCTTCTCGATCCGCAAACCGGCCCAGCGCCTCTATTCCATCGACGATTACCTGGTCGATGGGCTGATGTCGCTGCCAACCGCGCATGCCCTGCGCGCGGCGATCGCCCAGCGAGACAACATTCTCGTGGCCGGCGGGACGAGTTCGGGAAAGACGACGCTTGCCAACGCGCTGCTAGCAGAGATGGAAGGGCTGGACACGCGCATCGTCCAGATCGAGGACACGCGAGAACTCCAGTCTCCGCTTCCCGATACGGTGGCGCTGCGTACCCGGCCGCCGCTCGTGACGATGTCCGATCTCGTTCGATCGACCCTGCGGCTTCGCCCCGACCGCATCATCGTCGGCGAAGTGCGCGGTCCCGAAGCCCTCGACATGCTGAAGGCCTGGAACACCGGCCATCCCGGCGGGATCGCGACGATCCACGCGAACAGTGCGCTAGCTGCGCTGCACCGGATCGAGCAGCTCTGCCAGGAGGCGGTCGTCACCGTGCCGCGCCACCTCATCGCCGAGGCTATCGACATGATCGTTTTCATTGCCGGCCGCGGCCTCGAGCGCCGCATTTCGGCGCCGGTGCGGGTAACCGGCCTCGATGCCGGCACCGGCTCCTACTCGCTCTCAGACATCGTCCCACCTGCCACGAAGGAGACCTGACCCATGCCCCAGTCCCATCCCCACAAGCGCATCCGCTTTGCAATCCAGTCGAGCCTGGCTCTTGGTCTCTTCCTGGCACTTGCTTCGCCCGCCCATGCTGCAGGGTCCGGCATGCCGTGGGAGGAACCACTGCAGCAGGTACTGGAATCGGTCCAGGGCCCGGTCGCCAAGATCGTCGCGGTGATCATCATCATCACCACCGGCCTGACGCTGGCATTCGGTGAGACAGGCGGTGGCTTTCGCCGCCTGATCCAGATCGTCTTCGGCCTGTCGATCGCCTTTGCCGCCTCGAGCTTCTTCCTCTCGTTCTTCAGCTTCGGCGGCGGGGCGCTGGTCTCGTGATACGCGCCGCACACTACGATGCCGGACACATCGAAGGCTTCGAGGTGCCGATCCACGGTTCGCTGGGCAGCCCGCTGCTGCTTGGCGGAGCGCCTCGCGGTATCGCCATAGTCAACGGCACGCTGGCGGCAGCCGTTGGCCTCGGGCTGCAGCAATGGATCGCTGGGCTTGGCGTGTGGGCGCTCGGACACACCCTCGCGGTAATGGTGGCACGTCGCGACCCGAGCTTTGGACCGGTCCTTGCCCGGCATCTTGCACAAAAGGGATACTACGCATGCTGAGGATCACGCCATGATGTGAAGCGCCCCGGGTTTCCAGGAGGCTCCAACTTGTGAGAAGGAGCATCCGTTATGAGCAAGACAACCAACAAATTTTCACCTGAAGTCCGCGAGCGGG
>NZ_LGJH01000160.1 GCF_001298105.1 Novosphingobium sp. ST904
CGCTGGCTGGCCGTGTAATATATCCGACGACGCTGCTTCATCGCGACACTCCATCTTCCTCAAAAGATTAAAGTGTTGCCACCACCCGTTGAACCCACCGGCGTAAGCCGCCATCCCAGCGCAAGCTGAAACAACGGCCAATAAACGATGCCCGCGTTCAGCGCCCCTTGAACACCGGACTGCGCTTTTCGGCAAAGGCCGTGACGCCCTCCACGAAATCCTCCGTGCGGGAGGCGTCGCGCTGGCCGAGGCGTTCGTTGGTGAGCGCCTGTTCCAACGTGCAGTCGGTCGCCGCCCAGGCGACCTGCTTGATCCGGCGCAGCGACCATGGGCCTTGCGCCAGTTCGCCCGCCAGCGCGAGGGCAGCGGCATCGAGGTCTTCGTCAGGCACCACGCGGTTGACGAGGCCCCATTCCAGCGCCCTGGCGGCGGGGAGACGCTCGCCCAGCAGCATCATTTCCATGGCGCGCACGCGGCCCACCGCGCGGGTCAGCAGCCACGAGGAACCGCCATCGGGCACAAGGCCGACGTGGCGGAAGGCCTGAAGGAAGAAGCCGCTTTCGGCGCAGAGGATCAGGTCGCCCGCCATGGCGAGGCCCGCGCCCACGCCCGCTGCCGCGCCGCGAACGGCGGTGACGACCGGTTGCTCCATGTTGCGCATGGCGATGATGACCGGATTGAAGTGACGATCCAGCAGCGTGCCCACGTCGCGGCGCGGATCGGCCAGCATGTCGGACGCATCGCCGAGATTCGCGCCCGAGCAGAACGCCTTGCCCTCGCCCGTCAGCACCACCGCCCGTGCCTCGAACGAGGCGCGGGTCATGGCGTCGAACAATTCCTCGCCCATCTGCGCGGAGCCGGCATTGCGGGTGGCGGGATCGTTCATCGAAACCCGCGCGACACCGTTTTCGAGGCTGTAGAGGACTTTCTCGTAGGTCATTTCAGGCATCGCTCCGTAATCCGTACCGGCTCAGGCCAGCATCTTTCCGAGACGGCCATTCACGATTTCCTCGGCCTCGGCAACGATCCTGTCGATCAGTTCCTTGCAGGTGGGAACATCGTGGATCAGGCCCTGCACCATTCCGGCCCAGAAGATGCCCTTCGTGAGATCGCCGCTCTGGAGCAGTTCGCGCCCGACCGCGCCTGCCACGAGGTGGCGGATATCGTCGAAGACCGCATCGGGCCGCGCCGAAATCTCGACGACCTCGTCGGATACGTCGTTCTTGCCGACGCGCGCGGTGTTCTTGAACTTGCGGAAGATGAGGTTGGTGCCCCGCTCGTCGTTCTCGACGTACTTGGCCTTCACGTTGTCATGGATCGGCGCTTCCCGCGTGGCGCAGAAGCGGGTGCCCATGTTGATGCCCTCCGCCCCCAGTGCCAGCGCCGCGACGAGACCGCGCCCATCGCCGAAACCGCCGCTGGCCAGCATCGGGATCTTCACCTTGTCCGCCGCCGAGGGGATCAGGATCAGGCCGGGAATGTCATCCTCGCCCGGATGGCCGGCGCATTCGAAACCATCAATCGAGATGATGTCGCAGCCGTGCTTCTCGGCCGAAAGCGCGTGGCGCACGGCGGTGCACTTGTGAAGCACGGTGATCCCGTGCGGCTTCACCATCTCCCAGATTTCGCGAACCTGCTGCGTGCCGGCGGTCTCGATGATTTTCACGCCGCCGTCGATCGCGGCCTGGGCATAGGCCTTGTAATCGGGCGGAAGGATGGTCGGGAACACGGTGATGTTCACGGCGAACGGCTTGTCGGTCATCGACCGGCAACGCTCGATCTCCTCGCGCAGGGCATGCGGGCTGGGCTGGGTGAGCGCGGTCAGCGTGCCGAGGCCGCCTGCATTGGACACGGCGCTGGCAAGTTCGGCCAGACCCACCCCCTGCATGCCGCCCTGCACGATCGGATGCTCGATACCGAGCATCTCGGTGACGCGGGTCTTGAACGCCATTGCCTGTGAACTCCCAAAAAGCCTCTTTCCGGCAGTCCTAGGGGGGATTGCCGCGTTGGGGACACCCAAGGCGTAAAGGACGAAGCAATTCGCGCGGGCGATGCAGGACGCGTTCCGGATATTGAAAGCCGGCATCTGATACCCAGATCCCGCATTCCACGATTTCAGGGAGTTTGACGAAGTGAACGGTTTCAAGACGGCCATGCTGCTGGCGGCGCTCACGGCGCTGTTCATGGGGCTGGGCTATATCTTCGGCGGCAGCGGCGGCGCGGCGATCGCGCTGGTCGTGGCGGCGGGGATGAACCTGTTCACCTTCTGGAACGCCGACAGCATCGTGCTCAGGATGCACAACGCGCGCGAAGTGGACGAACGCACCGCGCCGGAGTTCTACAACCTCGTCGCCGGGCTGGCCCGCCGCGCGCAGTTGCCGATGCCGCGCGTCTATCTGGTCGAGAGCCCCAACCCGAACGCCTTCGCCACCGGCCGCAATCCCCGGAACGCCGCCGTAGCCGCGACGACCGGCCTGCTCGACATGCTGGACCGCGAGGAAGTGGCCGCGGTCATGGCTCACGAGCTTGGCCATGTGAAGAACCGCGACACCCTCATCATGACCATGGTGGCGACGATTGCCGGCGCCATCTCGATGATCGCCAACTTCGGCCTGTTCTTCGGCGGCCACCTTGGTGGAGGCAGCGGCGAGAATCGGCCCAATCCGCTCGCCGCCATGGCAGCGGTGTTCATGGCGCCTTTCGCGGCGATGATCGTGCAGATGGCGATCAGCCGCACCCGCGAATTCGGAGCGGACAAGGCCGGCGCCGAAATCAGCGGCAACCCGCGCGCCCTCGCCTCGGCGTTGGCCAGGATCGCAGGCCCTGCACAAGCCGTCCCGAACGCCGCGTCCGAGCGCAACCCGGCGGCCGCCCAGCTCTATATCGTGCCGACTTCGGTATCGGACCTGTTCTCGACCCACCCGGCAACCGAGAAGCGCATCGCCGCGCTCATGGCGATGGAGAACCGCGGCGCGGCTTCGCCGTCACGGCGCTCCGCCTCTGCGCTCGATCCGAACCGGAGCTAGCGCAAGAGGCCAGCGAAACCGGGGCAGGCGCCGCCAGCAAGGAGCGCCCGCCCCTTCCTCCCGACCGCCCCCGATCCCTCGTTTCAAAAAGCGCGTCCACGATGCTCGGGACGCGCCCGGCCATTGCCTGCCTCGCCCACGGTTGTACATTCGTTCAACACGAATGAAGAACCATCTGAGAGGTGTCGGAGTGCTTAAATCTGTCGACGGCGGGCTGCGGTCCGTCCCGTTTCCGATCGATGATCCCGAACGGATCCCGGTCAAGCGCTACTACGACGCCGAGTTCTACCAGGCGGAGCTTGATCATCTGTGGCCTCACGTCTGGCAGATGGCCTGCCGCGAGGAACAGATCCCCGAAGTAGGCGACTGGATCGAGTACGAGAACGTCGGCAAGTCCGTCATCATCGTGCGCACCGCCAGCGGCGTGAAGGCGTTCCATAACGCCTGCCGCCATCGCGGCGTGCCGTTCGCGGGCGGCACCGGCAATGCCCATGGCAACTGCTCGAAGTCAGGCTTCGTCTGCCCGTTCCACGGCTGGCGCTGGAACATGGACGGCGAATCCACGCAGGTCTACGGCAAGCACATGTTCTCGGAGCGTCAGCTCCAGGAAGACGACATCAACCTGATCCCCTGCCGCGCCGAGACTTTCATCGGCTGCGTATGGATCAATCATGACCATGACGCACCTTCCGTGCGGGAATCGCTCGGCCCGATCGCCGAAAACCTCGAAGCGCGCGGGCTCGACAAGATGCGGGCCGAATGGTGCTACGGCGCCGTGCTGCCGGCCAACTGGAAGATCGCGATGGAAGCCTTCATGGAAGGCTACCACGTGATGCAGACGCATCCGCAGCTACAGCACGCCGCGCCGATGATGTACGATTCCATGTACAAGACCCCGCGCGGCCCGGTTCCGATCATGGCCGAAGCCCACCTCTCCTATCGCGAGAACCAGGAGTTGCAGGTCAACTCGATGGCGCTCCTCAGCGAAGGCATGGCGGGCATGGTCCACGAAAAGGAAGTGGAAATCGCCCGCGGCCTCATCGGCATCGAGGAAGGCCTGCCCGAAGACCAGAACATGGCGATGTTCCACTGGCTCGGCATCGTCATGCACCAGATCACGGAGCAGCTCAAAGCACGCGGCGAGCCGGTGCCCGATCTTTGCACGCTGTCGCAGACGCACCCCGTCAATGCGGTGGAATTCCTCTTCCCGCACTACTTCCTGCTGCCGTACTTCACCTCGATGTCGGCCTACCGCATTCGCCCGCTGGGCCCGGAAAGCTGCTACTTCGAAATCTGGTCGCTCACTTACTGCCCGGAAGGCAAAGAGCCGGAACCCATCATGGAGCCGGTCGACCTGCCTTACAACAGCCCCGAATTCCCGCCGATCCCGCGGCAGGACTATGGCAACATCCCCATCCAGCAGAAGGGGCTGCACGCCACCGGGTTCGAATTCATGCGCCTGTCCAAGGACGTCGAAGGCATGATCAGCAATTACCAGCGGATCGTGGACGGCTATCTGAAAGGCGTGCCGCAGGACAAGCTCGCCAAAGCCATCCACAAGCTCGGCGGCAACTTCGACGGGAAGATCGAGGATCTCGGCTTCTGATAGCGGCCGGAGCCCTGCCCGTCCGGGCGGGGCTCCCTCCCCTTGATCCCGCGTTCCGGCAGGATGGCCCTGACCGCCATCACCGGAATGCGGATCGGCCTGCTCAGTCGGCCCCGGCTTCGCCGGTCAGCGCCGCGACCAGCGCCTTGACCTTCTTCTGCCGCCATTGCGGCAGCGGCGCCACCAGCCAGTATCCGCGCCGGGACGGAACGGTGGCCTGAATGGCGGCGCGTTCGTCCGCCCCCATCAAGCCCCGCGCCAGCAGCCCCGGAACGCGCGCGCGGCCCAGCCCGGAACGCGCCGCCGCAATCGCCTGACCGGCATCGCTGACGGCGATCGCGGGCTTGGCCTCCTCGTTCTCCTGGCCCAGTTCGCCGCCGGGCGTGGGATCGCCCGGCCAGCCGATCCAGTCTCCCACACCGACTTCGACCCATTCGGCCGCGCCCAGTGCAGCGCCTTCCAGTTCGCCGGGCCCATCGGTCCAGCGGACGGCGAGATCGAGGTTGGCCTCGGTGAAATCGGTCAGTTCGCCATCGACGATCACGTAGCGCACCTGCGGATTGTCGGCACGGAACTGCGCAAGGCGCGGCGCCAGCCATGCGGCGAAGAATTCGCGCGGCGCGGCGATGGTATAGACATGGCTGGATTGCCCGGCTTGCATGGCCTGCACGGCATCCTCGAAATGCAGGAAACCGGTCCTCAGCGCGGCCAGCCCCGCCCCCGCTTCCTCGGTCAGTTCCAGACCCTTGCTGGTGCGGCGGAACAGGACCACGCCGAGGAGATCCTCAAGGGCGCGAATCTGCTGACCGACGGCGGCGGGAGTCACCGCCAGTTCGTCGGCCGCGCGGGTGAAGGAAAGGTGGCGTGCCGCTGCATCGAAAACGCGCAGGGCATTGAGGGGCAGGTGCGTGCGCTTCATGGAAGTTCCCTATGCGCAGTCGCCATAGCGGGCAATGGGCATCTGGAATGTATTGGCCGTCGGGAAGGTTCTGCCGCAACCCCGGCGAGTGCGATGCCGCAATCCCGGCGAAGGCGATGCCTCAACCCGCCGTTGCGGGAGCGGCCAGCGGGAAGAAGGGAATTGCCGCCTCCACCTGCTCGCCGTCGCTTCGCGTGAAGGTATAGTACCCCTCCATCGAGCCCTGCGGGGTCGAAAGCGGGCAGCCCGACACGTAATCGTGGCTGGCGCCGGGGCGAATGACCGGCTGTTCGCCGACGATGCCTTCACCCTCGACGATGCTGACATCGCCTTTTCCGTCCGTGATGCGCCAGTGCCGGGTGAGAAGCTGGAGCGTATCGTCCGAATCATTCTCGATGCGGATGTGATAGACCCAGAACCACTTGCCCGCCTCAATCCGAGATTGCTCGGGCAGGAAATTCACGGCGACCCTGACAGTCACGCCGTCGGTCAGTGCGGTATGCTGGAACAGTTCCTTCATAACACCCGCCAGCCTAACGACGAATCGGGATGCCTACAACAGGCTAGGCGGCCACGCCTGTCCCGGATGCGATCACCTTTGGCCACATTCCGGCGAAGCGCCGGCCGGACAGGAAACAACATCCATATCCGGCCGATTCACCGCCCGAAAAGCAAGGTATTGCAGGCCTCAGAGCCCCGCCCTGGTCAGTGCCTGGTCGAGATCCTCGATGATGTCGTCGGCATCTTCCAGGCCCACGTTGATGCGCAGCATCCCCTCGGAGATGCCCATGGCCTCGCGGCCTTCCGGCCCCATGTTGTGGTGCGTGGTGGATGCCGGGTGGCACATCAGCGAGCGCGAGTCGCCGATGTTGTTCGAGATGTCGACCAGTTCCAGCGCGTCGAGCAAGGCATGGGCCTGCTCGCGTCCGCCATCGACGATGAAGCTGAAGATCGGGCCGCAGGCATCCATCTGCTTGCGGGCCAGCGCCTGCTGCGGATGGCTGTCGAGCCAGGGATGCAGGATCCGCGGCACCCGGCCAGCAACGAACTCACCGACCTTCAGCGCGTTCTCGCTCTGCTTCTTCGCCCGCAGGTCAAGCGTTTCGAGACCCTTGAGCACGACCCAGGCATTGAACGGCGAAAGATTGGGGCCGGTGTTGCGCTGGAACGGCAGGAGCTTGTCGTTGATGAATTCCTCGGTGCCGCAAACGGCGCCCGCCAGAACGCGGCCCTGCCCGTCCATCAGCTTGGTGGCCGAATAGGCAACGACATCCACGCCGAACTCCATCGGACGCTGGAGAACCGGCGAACAGAACGCATTGTCGACCACGGTGGTGATGCCGTGCGCCTTGGCGATCGCGCAGATGCCTTCGATGTCGGCAATGTCCATCGTCGGATTGGCGGGCGATTCGAAGAAGAACACCTTGGTGTTAGGCCGGATCGCCGCTTCCCATGCAGCCGTATCGGTCGCGTCGATCACGGTGACGTCGATGCCGAAACGCGGCAGCAGGCTATCGCCCAGCCAGCGGCACGAACCGAAAGCGGCGCGCGCGGAAACCATGTGGTCGCCGGCCGAAAGCTGGCACAGCAGCGCCGCCGTCATCGCGGCCATGCCGGAAGCCTGCGTGCGGCAGGCATCGGCACCCTCAAGCAGCGCGATGCGCTCTTCCAGCATCTGCACCGTCGGGTTCTGCAACCGCGAGTACGTCATGCCGTCGTCCTCGCCCATGAAGCGGGCGGCGACCGTGGCTGCGTCGTCGTAGCTGTAGCCCGAAGTGAGGAACAGCGCTTCGCTGGTCTCCCCCATTTCGGAGCGCCAGGTGCCCCCGCGGATCGCGCGGGTGGCAGGGCGCCAGTTGCGGGTCTTGGTGCGGTCCTGTCCGGTGGTGCGTTTCATGGGCCATGCCTCTAGGATCGTGAGCGACGCAGTGCAAGTCTAGGTGCCGTTCAACCCCATCTCAGCCGGCCTTGCAGTCGCTCGCTTTCCTCCCTATTCCGCCGAGCCGATGCCGACCGTTTCCCGTAATGACCGAGACCCGATCGGCTGGAGCCTGATCGTGACGGGCCTGTTCCTGGCCCTCACCCTGTTCCGCATTTCCGAGCCGGGACGGTACTACTTCGACGAGATCCATTACGTTCCCGCAGCGCTCAAGCTGCTGGACATGGCTCCCGCCAATCGCGAGCATCCGATGTTCGCCAAGGAAGTGATCGCCGGGTTCATCGCCCTCATCGGCGACCGGCCCTTTGCATGGCGCATCGGCCCGGTGCTCTTCGGAACGTTCGGCCTGCTGGCCTTTTCGCGCTTCATCTGGCTCATTTCCGGCCGCCGCCGCGCCGCGATCACCGCCACGGTGCTTCTCGCGACCAATTTCACATGGTTCGTGCAAAGCCGGATCGCGATGCTCGACATGGTGGAGGCGTCGCTCTGCATGGTCGGCCTCTGGCAGTTCGCCGCCGCGCTTCGATCGGGTTCGGCAGGAGCCGCAAGGGCGCGGCTGGCGATGACGGGGATCGCGCTGGGGCTGTCTCTGGGCGCCAAGTGGAGCAGCGCACCGGCGCTCGCCATTCCCGGGCTCTGGTTCCTGACCCTGCGCATCCGGGAGAACGGCTGGAAGATCGTCGGCCGCAGGAAAGCAGGCCCGATTCCCGGGATATCGCTGATCGAGGCGGGGTTCTGGCTCGGCCTGCTACCCCTGGCGGTCTATTGGGCGACCTACCTGCCCGCGATGTTCTATAGCGTTCGTCCCGTCTCACCCTGGGGCTTCATCGAACAGCACCGCCACATGATAGCGCTGCAGGACAGCGTGAAGAAGCTCCACCCCTATCGCAGCCAGTGGTACCAGTGGATGGTCGACTGGCGGCCGATCTGGTACCAGTTCGAGAGTATCGACGGGCGTCAGCATGGCATCGTCATGCTCGGCAACCCGTTCTCCATGATCGCGGGACTTTTCGCCCTGATCTGGAGCATCTGGGCCGCGATGTTCCGCCGCCGATCGGAGCTCACGGTGCTCATCGCGCTCTATGCCGGGACGCTGGGCATGTGGATCATCAACGGCAAGCCCATCCAGTTCTACTATCACTATCTGCTGCCTGGCGCTTTCCTCATGGCCATTCTGGCATTCGCTCTGGATGCCCTGTGGGATCGCCCCGACAAGTGGCGCCGTGCCGGAACGATAGCCATGTGGGGCTCCGTCGGCATGTTCGTCCTGTTCTACCCGATCATTTCAGGCGCCCCGCTGCCCACCAAGGAATTCTACAATTTCTGGATGTGGCTGCCGAACTGGCGCTGATCCTCAGAGATCGGCCCGCAGCCGCAACCGGATGGCTTGGGCCGAAGCGCTGACCACCGCCCCGAGCCCTGCCATGGCCATGTCCTTCTGCGGGTCCCAGGGATCGCCCTGCTGACCATTGTAGGCCAGCGCATCGGGGCCGGCCATGAACACCGTCAGCAGCCATTCGAATATTTCGTAGAGAGCGCTGCCCGCCAGCACGAACTCGACTGAGATATAAGTGGCAAGGGACAGCGACAGCCCCTTGTGCCGGACAAGCCATACCGAGATCGGATGGACCCACAGCGCACCGAAACTGAAATGGACGAGCCGGTCCCAGGCGTTGCGCTCCAGGCCCAGCGTCGCCGCCGGCGACGGCAGACCGAGCGCCCGCGCCCAATCCTCGTAGGGGACATGGGAGTAGACGTAACGCCCACCGATCGTGTGCAGCACAAGAAACAGGCAGATGAAGGCGACGGCGCTGGTCGGTAGAGGCCATCGCCGCAACGACCAGAAGATCGCGCCGAGAATCGCCAGAGTGGGAAGATTCTGCATCGGCGCCAGACGCGGAAACGGCGTGTCCAGCAAGCTGAACAACGCCGCTACGCCCGTGAGCACGAGCCACAGAACCTGAATGCGCGGCACCGCGTGCCGCGGCATATTCACGCTCAGTACTTGCCCCAGACGAACTTGGAGGACAGTGCGAAGTTCCACACCGAACCCAGCACGATGCCGGTGATGACTGCCACCACGGCATGGATGCCGATGGTCTTGAGCACAGCCGCCGAACCGATGTTGGTCAACAGGCCCAGCGAGCAGGTCACCGCGAACTGCGCCCAACCGCGCATCAGCGGGCCGAAGCCGCGCAGGCGCTTGTCAGAATAAGTCAGTTCGTTGTTCAACACGAAGTTGAACGTCATCGCCACGACCGCAGCAATGGTGTTCGCGATGTTGAATGTCGCGCTCTCCGACCAGTTTCCGTAGACGAAGCGCTCGGCGAACACGAGGTGGAGCATGATCCACAGCGCGCTCAGTTGCACCAGCACGCCCAAGGCGCCAACGGTGCCGAACAGCGCGAAACGGGTCGGAATGATCCGGCCCAGCCATTTGTCGTAAAGGCCCACGAGGAATTCGAACACGACGGTCTGGTCCAGTTTGCTTTCGCCTTCGGCTCGCGCCGCGAAATGGAGCGGAAACTCCTTGACGCGAAGCGGACGATCGACAGTTGCGAGGATATCGAGAAGAATCTTGAAGCCCACCCCCGACAGGCGGTGGGCATCCGCACGCAGCGTCTCGGTGCGCAGCATGAAGAAGCCGCTCATCGGGTCGGTCAGCTCGACGCCGGTCACCTTGTTGGCGATCCGGTTGGCAAGGCCCGACGCCTTGACGCGATCGGGACGACCCCATGCCTCGGTGCTGGCGCCTTCTGCGAAGCGCGAGGCATAGGCAAGGTCGTACTCGCCCGAAGTTACGGCCTTCAGCATCTGCGGCAGCAATTCGGGATCATGCTGGTGGTCGGCATCCATCACCGCGACGATTGGCGCGGCGGTGGAGCACATGCCCTCGATGGCGGCGCTGGCAAGACCGCGCCGACCGATGCGCTGGATGCAGCGTACACGCGGATCTTCCAGCGACAGGCGGCGCGCCTCGTCCGAGGTGCCGTCGGGGCTGTTGTCATCGACGAAGACAGCCTCCCACACCACGCCCTTGAGCGCGGCGTCGAGCCGCTCGATCATCGTCGCGATGTTCTTGCGCTCGTTGTAGGTGGGCAGGACGATGGCCAGCTCAAGCGGCTTGGCTGCGACGTCGAGCGCCTCTGCGAGATCCGAACGAGTAATGTTCATGCGCCCCGTACTAGGTGGAAAACCTGAATAAAAATCTATCGTCAGTTAAGGTCGCGGGACCTTACAGGCGTTCGACGACCGCGTCACCGATTTCCCGCGTTCCCGCGGAACCGCCCAGATCGCCGCCCTTGATGCCGTCCGCCAGGGTCTTCGCCACGGCCGCCTCGATACGGGCTGCTTCGGCTTCGAGGCCAAGCGAATGGCGCAGCAGCATCGCCGCCGAGAGGATCGTTGCCATCGGATTGGCAAGGCCCTTGCCCGCGATGTCCGGCGCCGAACCGTGGATCGGCTCATAAAGGCCGTAAGTACCCTCGGCAAGGCTGGCCGAAGCCAGCAGCCCGATCGAGCCCACGCACATCGAGGCCTGGTCGGAAAGAATGTCACCGAACAGATTGCCGGTGACGATCACGTCGAACTGGCCGGGGTTCTTCACCAGCTGCATCGCCGCATTGTCGACGTACATGTGGCTGAGTTCGACCTCGGGATATTCCTTGGCGACCTCGATCACGACATCGCGCCAGAGCTGCGAGGTCTCGAGGACGTTCGCCTTGTCGACCGAGCAAAGCTTCTTCGAACGCCCCATTGCCGCCGTGAAGCCGACATGCGCGATGCGGCGCACTTCATCCTCGGCGTAGGACATCATGTCCCAGCCCTGGCGGCGGCCGTCTTCCAGCGTGCGCATGCCCTTCTCGCCGAAGTACACATCGCCGTTGAGTTCGCGCACGATCAGCAGGTCGATCTTGCTGGCGACTTCGGGACGAAGCGTGGTCAGATCCTCGAGGCCCGCGAAAACCTGCGCCGGGCGCAAGTTGGCGAAGAGGCCGAGCTCCTTGCGCAGGCCAAGAATGGCCTGCTCCGGGCGCAAGTGACGCTCCAGATGATCGCACGAGAAATCGCCCACCGCGCCGAACAGGATCGCCTGCGACGAACGCGCGATTTCCAGGGTTTCGGCCGGAAGCGGATGGCCATGCTTGCGATAGGCGACGCCGCCGACATCGCCTTCGACGAGTTCGAGGCCTGGAAGATCGAGCTTCTGAAGCACGCGCACTGCCTGCTCGGTGACCTCGGGACCGATCCCGTCTCCTGCAAATACCGCAATGCGCATGTCGTTCTCCGCTTGGCGTCAACCGTGAATCCGCCCCAGCCGCTCACGCAGCAGGACGCGCGCCCCCATAGCGTCTCCACGCCGATCGGCAAGCGGATAGCGCGCCAGTTCGCGGCCGAGCAGGTCGAAAGTAGTGAGTATCGCCCCCCAGTCGTCATCCTCGGGACGCGCAACCGGCACGCCGTAGCCAAGCTCGCGCAGCAGGAGGACTTCGTAGGACAGGAGCGGCAGCGCCCAGCCCCGGGCGGAGGGGGCAACGCAGATCGCCTCCAGCAGCGCGCCAAGCGCCTGGTAAAGCGCGGGATAGGGATGGCGCTCGGGCAGGCAGGTGGCGGTAAGCGCCGTGACCCAGGCGATAGCGGCGGCAGGGAGCGGTTCACCCAGCCATGGGCCTCGACTGGAAACCAGTTCGATGCGGGCGAAGGGAAGCTGACTATCGCTTTTCGAGCGGATTTCCGCCTCGACACCGTTGCCGGGAATCAGCACCGGCCGCAGTTCACGCCCCCTTCCCCCGGCGACATAGGCAGCGACGAGACCCGCTTCCGCCGTCAACAGGCGAACGATGGCGGCTGTTTCGCCGTGAGGCCGGGAGGCACAAACGATGGCGGAAGCGCGAAGCTGCATGATGCGGCTTGCAGGGCCTCAGCTACAGCGACGCACGATCAAGGAAACGAAACGCGAGAAGGCGTGGGAAGACCCGGCCTTCGCGGGGCCGGAACTACGAACCGGACTTGGCTTCGAGTGCGGCGATCCGGTCCTTGAGCGTTTCCACTTCGGCACGCGAGGTGGCGGCAAGTTCCTTTACCGCTTCGAATTCCTCACGGGTGACATAGTCCATGTCGCCCATGAATTCCTTGAAGCGCTCACGCGCATTGTCGCGGGCTTCCCGGCCCACGCCGGCGAGCGTGCCGGCGGCACTGTTCATCATCTTGACGAAATCGGCGACGAAAGGGTTTTCGCTTTGCATGGGAGCCTATTTGGTATGTTGCGCGAAGCCGCGCAAGAGCCCTTTGCTCAAATCTCGAAGCGTTCCACCGCCCGCGGCCCTTCAGCACCATCGAGAGAGGGATTCGCCTCAAGAAACGCGTAGTTCAGGTATGTCGCGAAGCAGATCCACACGAGATAGGGCACGAGCAGCAGCGCCGCGACGGGGCGAATCCGCCAGAACAGCGCTATCGTCAGAAGCACCGCGAAATCCATCGCCGCGATCACCGCGAGTCCGATGGTCATCTGATGGGCGCCGAAGAACACCGGGCTCCACGCCAGGTTGAGCGCGAACTGCAGGACGAACGCAGCCACCGCCAGCCCGCGTCCGCGCGCGCCGCGCGCCGAACAGACCATCGCCAGCGCCACGCCCATCAACACATAGAGTAGCGTCCAGACGATCGGGAAGGCGATGGGCGGCGGATAAGTGGCAGGCTTTGCCAATGCATCGAACCAGGCATTGCCGGGCCCGCTCTGCGAAACCTTGCCCGAGATGAAGCCCAGCAGCACGACCAGCGGGACGAGCACAAGCGACCAGCGCAGCAGGCTGGCGCGCAACTGGCCCGACGAAGCGATCAGGTTCATTCCCCTAGCAACTCCCGAATCAGGAAAACCGCGACATCAGGCGGTGGATTCCGGCAAGTTGTGTAACGAGCCTGCCCGGCGCGCAATCACCTGATATCCCGAAATTCATCCACGTTGCGCCGAAACGAGAAACTCGACGTTACCTTCCGGGCCCTTGATCGGACTTTCGACGATCCCCTGGATCGCCCAGCCATCGCCTTCGAGCCAGTCCCGCACCTCGCTGCAGACCCGCTCGTGCAACAGGGGGTCTCGCACGACTCCGCCCTTCCCCACCTCGCCCCGTCCGACTTCGAACTGCGGCTTGATAAGCGCAACCAGCCTGCATTCGGGTGCGGCAAGGCGGAGCGGTACTTCGAGAACCTTTGCGAGCCCGATGAAGCTCGCATCGCAGACGACCCAGTTGCACGATGCATCGATCTGCTGCGCCGTGAGCACGCGGGCGCTGGTCTGTTCCAGCACGGTTACGCGCGGGTCCTGACGCAGCTTCCAGGCGAGCTGATTGGTGCCCGAATCCACCGCAAACACGCGCTCAGCGCCATTGCTGAGCAGCACGTCGGTGAACCCGCCCGTGGAACTGCCGATGTCCATGGCGACAGCCCCCGCCGGGTCGAGGCCGAAATGCTCGATCGCATGAGCCAGCTTGATGCCCCCACGCGAAACCCAGGGGTGATCGCGCCCGCGCACTTCAAGCGGCTCGTCGGCCTTCAGGCTCTGCCCGGGCTTGGCGATCTTGGTCTCGCCGGAAAACACCAGCCCTGCCAGCACCAGCGCCTGCGCACGCGTGCGGCTTTCGGCAAGCCCGCGGTCCACCAACGCCTGATCGACACGCAATTTTGCGGATGCCCCCTTGGAATGCGGTGCTTTCTTTTCGACGGAGCGGGGTTCGGACGGGTCAGTCATGGCTTTGCATACTTGAGATGAAGCGCGCCTCATTCCATACCGGGCTCATGAAGGCAAATCCGCGCCGACGCCCGGCTCTCTCCGCGTTCCCCCAGAAACTCGCTTTCGCCCCGCTCGCCGCGCTGGCGATGGTCGCCGGCTGCGTAGCGCCGAGCAGCCCGCCGCCCGCACCGCGCCCGGCGCCTGCCCCCGTCGCGCCTCCCGCTCCGACAGCCCCGCCTGCCGCAGACTGGCGAGACGCCCCGCAGACACCGGGCGACTGGAGCATCGCCTCGCCAGGTATCGCCAGCTTCGCCAATGGCACTTTCGGAATACGCTGCAATCGAGGATCGGCCAC
This sequence comes from Novosphingobium sp. ST904, assembly GCF_001298105.1. Classification (GTDB taxonomy): domain Bacteria; phylum Pseudomonadota; class Alphaproteobacteria; order Sphingomonadales; family Sphingomonadaceae; genus Novosphingobium. The sequence continues at coordinate 14,576 of NZ_LGJH01000160.1, forward strand.
GGTATCACTGTTCCGCAGCGGCGCGGCGAACGGCCCGGTAGCGCTTTCCATCTCCACCTCGGACACCAGCCGCGTGCTCACGGCATCGCCCGTGAACGGCGGCGTTCAGGTGGACCTGCCGGCACGGGACCGCCTGCTTGACGCCATGGCCTTCAGCCGCGGTCGCTTTGCCGCCGAAGTCCAGGGCATGGCGCCGCTCTACATCCCGAGCTGGACCGAAATCTCGCGCGTCATCGAGGACTGTCGCTGAGAGCGCAACGTGCAAAATTGAACAGGAATCGAGGCGAGAAGGCGAACAAACAGTCCGTAACTTCTCGCCCTTCCGGAATGTTTTCACGTCATTTCAAGGGCATTCGGGCCGCACTTTCCAGTCCCCGAAATCGAGCCGTCAAAGCGGCGCGAAGGCTGGGGAAAACTCACCCGAAGCGTCGATAATGACCGCAAAAAATATGAATTCAAGACTTGTTGTGCGGTGCGGAATCGGACACAAATTTTCTCAGGACGACGGGCCCCGGGAAACGCGCCCGAGAGTTACCGAAGTCCGGCCGCTTCAGTGCGGCAACCTTGGCTCAACAGCGCGAAAGGAGGTGATCCGATGTCTCATGGTTCAGCAGAGAGGTCGGCAATTTCCGTCGCGAGGCATTATCGCTAAATTTTGATGAAGCGATAAAGGCTTTCGCTGGCGGCACTTCCCGGCCGCTGACCATGCGAAGGGCCGCACCGGGCAACCGGGGCGGCCCTTCTCATTTGCATGGCGCGAATTGATTTCCGCAGGTCGAACGCCGTCTCCGGGCAGGGTTTCTCGGGCTGTCGCCTCGCAAGGTCACGCCTCCGGCTTATCCTCCCCGCATCGCGGCAAGCGAATTTCGCACTGGCACTTGCGGGTTTTCCGGGGCTAAGGCCGTTCCGCGACAGTTTTCCCACAGATCTGCGGACGGCCCATGCCATGGCTCCGCCCGCTGCAGCGTGGTAATACTATAAAATTGAGTATCAAAATTACTTTTCGGTTGCTTTGAGTGTAATTTTCATTCAACGGAGCCGGGACGTCTACAAGAGGATTTCGTTCGATGGCGACTCTCGCCGATGCCGGCCTGACCTTCACCACCCTGCCCCACCCTTCGCCCGCCAGCGCGGAACAGCGTGAGGCCGTACTTGCCAACCCCGGTTTCGGCACGAACTTCTCCGATCACATGGTGGTCATCGAATGGACCGAAGGCCAGGGCTGGCATGACGCGGTCATCGGCCCGCGCCAGCCGATTGCGCTCGATCCCGCGGCAGCAGTGTTGCACTACGCGCAGGAAATCTTCGAAGGCCTCAAGGCCTATGTCCAGACCGACGGTTCGGTGGCGCTGTTCCGCCCCGAGGCGAACGCCGCACGCTTCAACCAGTCGGCCCAGCGCCTCGCCATGCCCGAGCTACCCGAGGCCCTTTTCGTCGAAGCCATCGAACGCCTCGTGAAGATCGATCGCAGCTGGATTCCGGACGGCGAAGGCGCCTCGCTCTACCTGCGCCCCTTCATGATTGCCACCGAGGCGTTCCTCGGCGTGCGCCCGGCCAAGCAGTACAAGTTCATCGTCATTGCCAGCCCGGCGGGCAATTACTTCAAGTCGGGCGCGCCTGCCGTCTCGATCTGGGTTTCCGACTACACGCGCGCCGCCCCCGGCGGCACCGGCGCGGCCAAGTGCGGCGGCAACTACGCTGCCAGCCTCGTCCCCCAGGCCGAAGCCATCGCTCGCGGGCACGACCAGGTCGTCTTCCTTGATGCTGCCGAGCACAAGTGGATCGAGGAACTGGGCGGCATGAACCTCTACTTCGTGTTTGAGGATGGCACCCTGCTCACGCCTGCGCTGACCGGCACGATCCTGCCCGGCATCACCCGCGACAGCCTGCTGCAGCTCGCCCGCGAGGAAGGCCTCAAGGTCGAGGAAGGCAAGTACAGCCTCGATCAGTGGCGCGACGATGCGAATTCAGGCAAGCTGATCGAAACCTTTGCCTGCGGCACCGCCGCCGTGGTCACCTCGGTCGGCAAGGTTTCGGGCCGCGACGGTGAATTCACCATCGGTTCGGGCGGCCCCGGCCAGCTTACCGCCAAGCTCAAGAACCGCCTGGTCTCGATCCAGCGCGGCGAAGCTGCCGATACGCACGGCTGGATCCGCAAGGTCTCCTGAACATGAAGCAAGCATCGGGGAGCATTCTCCCTGATGCTTTACTTCTACCTTTCCGGCGCGCCCCGCTCTCGCGGTTGGCGCGCCGATTGCATCGGGCATCGTCGGCCTCGGCGTTCAAGCCCCTGCCGGTGTCCGCATGATCTCCATGAACTTGCGAAAAGTGGCGTGTGTCGCCTCGGCGTCCTTCTGAAGCTCTTCCGCCAGCGCAACGTGCGCAAGGCTCAGCATGAGGTTCATCAGCCTGTCATCCGCCTGATCGAACTCGTGCAGCCCGCGCGCATCGAGATGATCGAGAGCGGCGCCAAGATGCTCGCTGGCCGCCACGTAGAACGCTTCACGCTGCTCTTTCGAAGAACGGCCACGTTGCTCGGCACGCGCGGCTGATCCACCGATGGCCCATTGCGAAACGAAGGGTTCCAGCACCGCGAATCTCGCCGGAAGCGATACGCTCATCGCACCACCTCCAGCCGCTCGGCGCGAAAGGCCTGCACCATACGCTCGACCTCGTTGAACATGTGCCGGCAAAGCGATTCCTGAGACTGGAAATGGATATGCCGCAAGGCCCCGCTGGCGAGCCCCTTGTGCCCGCGTTCGATCACCGATCTATCCTCGGCATGAACATCACGGGCCGTCGCCATGACATATTCGCGGGCGAACCGCTCGCTGGCGCTCTCGTCTTCCCCCACCCAGTAAAGCCGGATAACCCCACGAGAACGGTCATGGGCGAGCGGCATGACCATGTGCGAGAAATGCTGCACCGGTGAGCCGAACAGGAAGAAGTTCGGGAACAGCGCCAGATAGTCCTTCACGGTTTCGGCGCCGAACAAACCATCCGCCATGGCGGATGCCCCGCCGCGCCTGAAAGCCTCGCCCTGTATCGGCGCCGGGGGAGGCATATTCGGGTTCGTCCAGATCCGTTGCGCTCGGTGGGCCCCATGAAAATCGTAGGAGACCGGATAACCGAACGGATTGTCCGCGCTGCAAACCGGTTGCGCGGCAGCAGGGTGAATGAAGCGCAGATGATAGTTTTCCTGGAAATTATCGAACGTCAGCTTCCAGTTCGCGTCGATCTCGTAGACATATTCCGAGAAGGTGGTGGCGCGGCCCACCGGCATCTGCTCCAGCTTTTCCGCAAGCGGTCCCAGTTCCTCACGCAGGCTCATCGCGGGCGTTCCGAAGTGAACGAAGATGAGGCCGCCGATCACCTCGCAGGCCAGACCGGGCAAAGCGCAATCCGACTTGGAAACGTGGAAGGATTCGAAATCCGGCGCGGAGATCAGACCGCCGTCCAGCCCGAAAGTCCACATGTGATAGGGGCAACTGAAGGTGCTCTGCTTTCCCTCGCAGGCATCGACCAACTGGGTGCCGCGATGCGTGCAGACATTGTGGAAAGCCCGGATCACCCCGTCCTTGCCGTGCGTGACGAGGATGGACGCCGTGAGCACCTCGACCTCGCGGCGGATGAAGCTGCCACGATCGGGAACCTCGCAGACATGGCCGATCTGGAGCCAATTACGGCGAAACACCGCCTCTCGCTCCAGTTCGAACCAGTCCGGATCGTGGTAGGGTGCGGCGGGCACAGGCCCTGTGCCAAGCCACGCCAGTTCGTCCTTGCCCACCGGCTCGAAGGCCGCGTCCTGCCCGTTCATTGCATCCTCTCCCTTGCTTTTGTCGGGAGCAGGATATGGTGGCCTATCGATTCTTACAACACATCTGTCGTAATATCGCGGCCTGGCGTAACGCCTATCAGGCGCAGCATGGCGAGTTGGCTCTTCGCCAGCCGTTCGACGACATCGTCCAGCGGCAGGTCAGGCCGGACGCTGTTGCGATAGACGCGCGGCCCGATCATCGCCCATGTCAGCAGCAATGTGCTGAACGATTCCGCGTCGATGTCCGTTTCTCCCATCTCCGCGAACTGCTCGCGCAACCCGTCCACAAGGGCATCCCAATGGGGGTAGCGATTGCCGATACGGCCCGGCGCGAGGAATTCCTCGGTCCAGAGCGCGATCACCTCGGGATTTTCGAGCACGAAGCGGGTGATGAAGCGGGTGCGGTTCTCTGCCGTGTCGGACGGTGCGAATGCGGCCGCCAACTGGTTTGCCGACCATTCCCGAACCGCCACCAACAAGGCATCGCGGCTGTCGAAATGGTAATAGACGGTGGTGCGGTTAACACCCGCTTCGCGCGCAACTTCGGACAGCGAAAGCGCTTCGGTCCCTTTTTCCGACATCAGCCGCACAGCCGTGTCGATCAGTACCCCATGGGTTTCCTCGAAGCCCTTGTTGCGGCGGCGCGAAGGCTGCCGCCGGCCCGCCGGAGTTCCCGGTGCGTCGATCGGTTTAGTCATTCGCCTCCTGCCAGTTTGCCGGCGCCGTTTTGCCGAGTGCCGTATAAAACCACTAGCTGATTGATTTACAATCGAAATCACCGACAGTCGAGTATCTCTTCGGACTATTGTGTCGCCCACAGCACAAAGGTCGCAATCAGCCGCATCGGGGTTGCCGCCCGAGAAGGCCATTCCTAGATCAGCCCCCACGACATCAAGGAGTTGCTCATGTCCGATCCCACTTACACGCCGCCGAAAGTCTGGACCTGGGACAAGGGGAACGGCGGCGAATGGGCGAGCATCAATCGTCCGGTTTCCGGGGCGACGCACGACAAGGAACTGCCACGCGGAGAGCACCCCCTGCAACTCTACTCGCTAGGTACTCCCAATGGGCAAAAGGTCACGATCCTGCTGGAAGAACTGATTGCCGCAGGGGTAGCGGAGGCGGAATACGACGCCTGGCTCATTAATATCGGCGAAGGCGACCAGTTCGGTTCGGGCTTCGTTTCGGTGAATCCGAACTCGAAGATCCCCGCCCTGCTGGACTATTCCGCAGACAAGCCGGTGCGGATTTTCGAATCGGGCGCTATCCTGCTCTATCTTGCGGAAAAGTTCGGTAAGTTCGTGCCGGCCAACTATCCCGAGCGCGCGGAGTGCCTGTCCTGGCTGATGTGGCAGATGTCGACGGCTCCGCTGATCGGCGGCGGTTTCGGACATTTCTACGCCTATGCACCCGAGAAGTTCGAATATCCGATCAATCGCTATGCCATGGAAACGAAGCGCATCCTCGACGTGGCGGACAAGCGCCTCGGCGAGTCGCGCTATCTGGCGGGAAGCGAATATTCTATCGCTGACATAGCCGCCTATGGCTGGTTCGGCGGCTTCGTGCGCGGCGACGCCTATGGCGATGCGGCGACTTTCCTTGACGTTGCCAGCTACGAACACCTGATGCGCTGGGGCGAGGAAGTCGCGCCCGCACGCCGGTTCAACGCGGCCGGATCGTAAACCGCAACGGTGAAGGCATGGTCCGCGAACGGCATTCCGCCGCCGATATCGACATTGTTCTCAAGGCTTGAGCCTGCTGAAATGCCGGCGCTGGAAAACTCTCTTCAAAGGGCTTTTCAGCGCCCTGCATTAGCCGCTAAGCGCGCATTCCCTGCTGGGGCGTCGCCAAGTGGTAAGGCACCGGTTTTTGGTACCGGCATTCGCAGGTTCGAATCCTGCCGCCCCAGCCAGGTAGTTCTGCTGAAGTTATGATATGCCAATCATGCGGCATGTCCTCCATTCGGCATTAGCGGCGTTGAGCTTTAAGTTCCGTCTCCCCAAATCAAACCCTCGCGCCCCATCACCTGATCGCGTTTCAGAATGCGAGCGGCGCCCACAGCAAACTGCTGCCCTGCACCGGCCAGACAAGGCCGGGCTCATATCCGCGCACCCTCGGACTGCCGACCGGCGCAACCACCTTCCCGAACACCGCCGACCGCGAAATGCCGAGACGTTTCGCGACGGCACTATTGCAAATGTTTCGCATTTGCGTATTTGCGCGACCATAAGTTTGATGTTCAGGGAGATTAGTTTTGTCATCAGTCACGCGTGCTCGGCCCGGGATCTGCATGGCCCTTGTCGGCGCATCGATTCCGGCGATTGCCCTCGCTGCGATGCCCGGTGTCGCAGCGGCTCAAGGCAGTGAGGAAACTAGCGCTCCCGCCCAGGATATCGTCGTCACGGCAGACCGCAGAGACAGCTTCAGCGCGGATTTCGTGCAGGCCGGCACCTTCCGCGACGCACGCCTGCGCGATACGCCGCTGACGATTGCAGTCATGACCAAGGACTTGCTGGAAGCACAGCAGGCCCGGTCCCTGATCGACGCCGTGCGGAACACCCCCGGCGTCACGCAGGCCCAGATCAACAGTGCCATCTACAGCAACCTGGCGATCCGCGGCATCACTCTCAACAACTTCACGAACGTGCGCTGGAACGGCGTCCTGCCGATCGTCAACCTGATCGAGCAACCGATCGAGAGCAAGGACCGCATCGAAGTCCTCAAGGGTGCGGCGGGGCTCTACTACGGCTTCGCAACCCCTTCCGGCATCGTCAATCTTGTGACCGAACGCCCTGAGGATGCACCGATCAACCGTATCGACTTCATGGGCGATTCCAACGGATCCGTCGGCGCGAACTTCGATGTCAGCCGCAGCTTCGGATCGGCGGGCCTGCGGGTAAATGCCGGGACATCCTCGATCGAAACCGGGATCAAGCGCAGTTCCGGCGCCAGACGCTTCATTTCGGGAGCGTTCGACTGGCGCCCCCTCGATGGCCTCGAAATCCTGCTCGACGCCGAATACAACTACAAGTCCGTGACCGAGCCGACGGAGTTCAGCCTGCCCGCCGCCGTGAACGGAACCATCGCGCTTCCGCCCCTCCAGTCCCCTTCGAAAAACCTGGGCGCGTCATGGATGCAGGGTCGCGGGCATTCGACGAACCTGCTTGCGCGCGTGAATTACGATTTTGCGCAGAACTGGCGCATCGCCTTCGCCGTCGGCCAATCCTACCTGACGCGAAGCCGTTATTATTCCTCCTTCGGCGGCTACAATCTCGACACCGGGGACGGAACCGTATCGGTGGCGATGACCAGCGGCAACGACTACAAGAACAATATCTATCGCAGCGATATTTCCGGCTCGTTCCAGACCGGACCGATCACGCACAATGTCATGGTCGGCGTATCGTACTACACGCGCGACAGCAACGTGCCGACGGCGGTGCGATACAGCTTTGCCCAGAACCTATACGACCCAGTTGCCATTCCGCAGCAGCCGAAGCCGCCACGTATCATTCCCAACCCGTCGCGGGTCGAGGACCTTGGCGTCTACATCTTCGACAGGGCCTCGCTCGGCGACTGGCTTCAGGCGACCATCGGCTATCGCAAGACCGACTACAGCGATATCAGCCGCACCTCGGACTACAAGATCAAGCCGGGAACCTGGTCCTACGGGCTGATGGTAAAGCCGGTGGCCTGGGCGAATGTCTATGCCAACTATATCGAAGGCCTCGAACCCGGACCGATCGCGCAGCAGATCGCCAACAATGCGGGTGAAATCCTCCCGGCGGCGGTCAGCAAGCAGAAGGAAGTGGGCCTCAAGGTCGAGCCGATCCGGGGCATGTTGATGACGGCCGCCTATTTCCACATCAAGCGTCCCTCGGCCTACCTCAACAGCGCGAACTACTTCGTCCAGGATGCCGAGGCCGTGTACGAGGGCATCGAGGTAAGCGCAGTCGGTGAAGTGCTTCCGCGCCTGTCGATCTCCGCCAGCGCCCTCTATCTCGACGCCCAGCAGAAGTCCGGGAACGCTACTGTTGTCGGGAAGCTGATCGAGAATGTCTCGAAGTATTCGGGTTCGATCTTCGCCGAATACCGCGTCCCCGTGATCGAGGGCCTGCGGGTCTCGGCCGGTATGTTCCATGTCGGCCGCCGCGCGGTCAATGCGCTCAACCAGGCTTTCGTGCCGGGCTACGTGACCTTCGACCTCGGAGCGAGCTACAACTTCGACCTTGCCGGAAGCCCGACGACGATCCGCGTCTATGCGGATAACGTGACAGGCAAGCGCTACTGGGCGTCGACCGGCTCGAGCCTTCTTGCCCAGGGGCTCCCGCCGAGCGTCAAGCTAAGCCTTTCGACCCGCTTCTAGGGCCGACCCTCACCCGGTTTTCTCCGGCGGGGCATGAATGCTTCGCCGGAAATTCCTGCCCCGAAAACAGGCTAAGATCGTTCATATCGGCGGGAAATGGAGGATCACGGCAAGACCGGGAGCGCCGTTCCTCAACTCGGCCCGCCCGCCATGTGCCTGCGCGATGGCGCGAACGATGCTCAGACCCAGCCCATGCCCCGGACTGGACCGCGCCTGCTCGCTGCGGGCGAACCGCTCGAACAGGCGCTGTCCTTCGACCTCGTCCACACCGGGACCGTTATCCGCAACCTCGACGCTTACGCCCTCGTCGCCGGAACTGGCCGTCATGCAGATTGCGGTGCCGCCCGGCGTGTGACGCAAGGCATTGTCGAGAAGGTTGGCGATTGCCTGGCTCACAAGGCGGCGGTCGCCTTCGATTTCCAGTCCGGCGGGGAAATCAACCTGGAGAGTGCGGCCGCTGTCCTCGATGTCGGGGCGGTAGCTCTCTGCCATCTGGTCGAGCAGCGCCGACATATCCACGCGGCGGTGCGGAAGCCGGTCGGACAAGCCCTCGATTTCCGCCAGCCGCAGCAAGGCTGAAAACAGTTCGAGCAATTCGCCCGCCTGCGCACGCGCTGTATCGAGGATATCTGCGCGCGTTCGCGCTTCCGGTTCGCGCGCCGCTTCATCGAGCTTGTTGCAGAGCCTCGTAAGCGGCGTCCGCAGATCGTGAGCGACATCGCTCGATACCTGTCGCAGGTTTTCCATCAGGCTCTCTATCCTGTCGAGCATCCGGTTGAGCGTGCCGGCCAGCCGATCGAACTCGCTTCCGGAATTATCTCGCGGAATGCGCCGGGCCAGATCGCCGCCGATGATCGCCTGTGCCGTCGCATCGATCCGGCTCAGGCGTCTCCGGGTAATCCAACCGATCAGGACCGCCGCCGCCAACCCGAGGATGAGCATGGCCGCGAGCGAGCTTACAAACAACGCGGCAAGCGTCCGGTCGATCTCGTCGAGGTCGGAGCGATCTGCTGCAATCACGAGCGTGCCGCCCGGAACCGCGGTTGTCAGGGCCTGTGCGATGGCATCCTCGCTAAGGTAGCCCTGCCCTTGCCGCCGATAGTGGAGAAACTCCTCGAAGCCCTGTTTTCCGGGAACCGGGGCATCGAGAGAGCCCGCCAGTCTTTCACCAGCTTCGTCGACCAGCAGGTACTCTAGGCTGGAGGTCGACCGCGCGGCTTCTCGGCGACCGATGGCAGCGGCGAGCGCCGGGAGTCCGCTGGAATGTGCTTCCGCCAGCAACCCGGCGGTTTCAGTGGCGATACGATGGTCGAGCTGCTGCTCCAGCGCCTCGTGAGTGACTTCGTAAGCAGCGAGGCCGATCGCAAGCGTGGCCAGCGCAAACGCGACGGCGACGATCCCGACCAGCCCCGAAGTGGTTCGCCAGAGGTTCCGCAGCATCTATCCGCCCCGGATCATGTAGCCGGCCCCGCGTATCGTCTCGATGGCATCCTCTTCGAACCCGGCGTTGAGCTTGGATCGCAAGCGGCTGAGGTGGGTCTCGACAATGTTCGTCTTGGGATCAAAATCGAAATCCCACACCCGTTCAAGCAGCATCGTGCGCGTCATCACTCGCCGGGGATTGCGCATCAATTCGGCCAGCAGCGCGAACTCGCGCGGCTGCAAGGCAATGCGGCTTCCCCGCCGTTCGACCGTGCGGCGATGGAGGTCGAGCAGGATGTCGCCCACAGCGAGCAAGTGCCCCTCCATCCGGGCCTGCGGCCGCCTGCCCAGAGCATTGATCCGCGCGGCGAGTTCGGAAAAGGCAAAGGGCTTCACCAGATAATCGTCAGCCCCGGCCTCCAGCCCGTCCACCCTGTCGGCAATTCCGCCGATCGCGGTCAACATCAGGACCGGCGTTGCGTCCGCCGCCGCGCGCAGCGCCTTGAGCAACGAAAGCCCGTCGAGCCCCGGCAGCATGCGATCGAGCACAATGACATCGAATCCGCCACCGGTCGCCTGAAACAGCCCATCGCGCCCATCGCGGCTCAGGACGACGGCTTGCCCGGCTTCCTCAAGTCCCTTCGCGATGAAGCAGGCGGTTTCTTCGTCATCTTCCACTATCAGGATTCGCATGGACGCAGCCTAGCGCGCCTGCGACCCGCTACGCCAGCCGCCACCGAGCGCGCGAAAGAGCGCGACTTCCGCCTGGGCGACCGCAAGATCGCTCTGGATTTTCGCAAGGCGCGCGGCAGCCAGGGTGCGCTCGGCATCGATCTGGAGCAGGCTTGCCGCATCGCCCAGCCGGACGCGCGCCGCGGACCGGCGGGCATAAGCGCGTGCCTCATCTGCCGCAGCCCCGAGATCGCGATTGCGTCGCAGTTCGGCATCGTAGGCGGCAAGCGCGGTCTCGACCTCCCGGAGCGCCTTCAGGACCGCTACATCCCAGCCGGCAAGGGCGGCCTGCTCCGCAGCCCGGGCTTGAGCAAGCTTCGCCCGTGCCGGCCCTTGATTGGGAAAGGCCCAGGTTATCAGCGGCGATACGGCCGCGTCGAAACCGCCCGAGAGCAGGCCCAGCGCCCCGCCCAGATTGACGCGGGGATAGAGGTCGGCGCGCGCCACGCCGATCCGGGCGGCAGAGGCTGCAGCCTGCGTTCGGCCTCGCGCACATCGGGCCGGCGGAGCAGCAGTGCAGTGCCGTCGCCGGCCGCGCCCGCACCTTCAGGCGCGGGGATCATCGTGCAGCCCGGCCCATCGACGCGCACCTCGGCGGGGGGACGGCCTCTCAGCGTGGTGAGCCGATAGAGCGCATTCGCGCGCGCCGCCTCGAACGGCGCGATACCCGCTCTGGTCGAGGCCGCCAGGGTCGCGGCCTGCGAAACTTCCAGCGGCGAGACTTCCCCGGCCAGCAACTGTTCGCGAACCAGCGCAAGCGAGCGCTCCTGCGCTGCTGCCACCGCCCGAGCCTCTGCGATCGCCTGCGAGGCGGCGCAGGATTCGAGATAGGCCTGAACCGTATCGGCCACGACCGCAACCCTGACTCCATCAAGCGCCGCCGCCTGCGCTTCGGCATCGGCGCTGGCGGCGAGCGCGCCGGACCGGAGCCGACCGAACAGGTCGATATCCCAGCTTGCGGTCGCCGCGATATCCCAGTCGCTCGCCGGAACGGACACCGCACCGGGCTGGTTGCCGGGATCGTCGACGGTGAGCGCGCTTTCGATCGTCGTGGTGGGAAGCCGCGCCGCCCGCGCCAATCTCGACGCCGCGCGCGCACCTTCGAGATTGGCATAAGCGACGCGCAGATCGGCATTGGCCAGGAGACTGGCTTCGACGAGGGAATCCAGTGCGGGATCCTCGTAGAGGCGCCACCAGTCTTCGGGCACCGGGTCGAGCGTCGCGACCGGAAGATCGGCGAAGCGGCCGGCAGCCGCTGGCGGAATTTCCGGCTTGATCGGCGCGGGAGGGGCCATGCATCCGGTCACGGCCAGCGCGGCGAGCGGACCGGCCCATAGTGGAAGGCGCAAGATCATGCCGATACCTCCGCGCCCCGGACCGGTCCTTCTGCGCGTTCCTGGCCGTACCTTGCGTAGAGCGCGGGCATCAGGAAGAGATTGAGCAAGGTCGACGATACCAGCCCGCCAAGAATGACGATGGCCATGGGATGTTCGATCTCGTGGCCCGGGGCATTGCCCGCCGCAATCAGTGGAACCAGCGCCAGACCGGCGCAGGCGGCGGTCATCAGGATCGGCACCAGCCTTTCCTCGGCGCCGCGCAGCACGAGTTCGCGGCCGAATGCCATGCCCTCCTCACGTTCAAGATGCCGGTAATGCGAAAGCAGCATGATGCCGTTGCGCGCCGCTATGCCGATCACCGTTACGAAGCCCACGAGCGAGCCCAGCGACAGCACCCCGCCAGTGAGCGCGACCGCGACGACGCCCCCGACAAGCGCGAAAGGCAGGCTGACGCCGACCAGCGCCGTGATCCGGCGCGAGCGGAACTCGATCCAGACCAGCAGCAGCACGCCGAGAAGGCAGAGCGCGCCGGTCGTCCAGAGCCGCTGGCGCGATTCCTTCAAGGCAGCGTATTCGCCCAGCACTTCGGGATGATAACCCGCGGCGAAGGGCACTTTGGCAACGGCAGCCTCCACCCCGCGCGCCACCGTTCCAAGGTCCGCTCCGGCAACGTTCATGGTCACGTCGAGGCGGCGCTGGCCGTTTTCACGCTTCACCTCGTTAGGCGCGGGAACCACTTCCACCTCGGCGACGTCCGAAAGGCGCACGGGTGCTCCGGCGGGCGACTGGATCATCAGGTCACGCAAGGCGTGGATAGTGCCACGAATCCGGGCTCGCCCCAGAGCGTGACGTCGAACGATTTCTGGTCGCGGTAGATCTCGCCCACTTTCTGCTGCGCCACAAGCGTCTGGGCCTGACGGCGCACCTCGCCGGCGGTCAGCCCCAGACGGGCCAGCTCCTCCGGGCGCGGTCGGATGCGCAATTGAGGCACGAGCACCTGGCTTTCCAATTTGAGATCGGAAACACCGCCCACCCCCGCCACGGCATCGCGAACGCGCTCACCTGCGGCGCGCAGTTCCGCCTGATCGGGCCCGTATATCCGCACGACCACAGTGGCACCCGCGCCTGTGAGCACTTCCTTGATACGCTCGCGCAGATAGGTGAGCACGTCGCGGAACAGGCCGGGGTAGCCGTCGATCACGCGCTTGATGCGGGCAACGGACGCATCATAGTCGGCCTGTTCGTCAAGGCTGATCCACAATTCGGTGAAGTTCGGCCCGACGACCTCGTCAGCCTGTTCGGCACGGCCGATATGCGCTCCGAAATTGCGCACACCGGGTATCGCGCGCAGTTCCTTCGAGGCACGCATGGTGATGCGGTCCATCGCCTCGATCGAAGTGCCCGGCTTCTCCACGAAATGCATGAGGAAGTCTGTCTCGCGAAAATCGGGAAGGAACTGGTCCTTGAACCCCGCATAGCCCAGCCCCGCGAGCACCAGTCCTCCTGCAACGACACCCCCTGCCATGCGCGAGCGCATCAAGACCCGGGGCAAGGCGCCGGAATAGCCGCGCTTCAGCCAGCGTACGAAGCGGGTATCGCGTTCCTGCGTCACCGGAGCGTTGGGAAGGATCAAAAGGCAGAGCGCCGGTGTCACCGTCAGCGCAACGAGCAGGGAGGCCGCGATCGCAAGTACATAGGCGACCGCCAGGGGCTGGAAGAAGGTGCCCGCCACGCCGCCGAGGAAGAAGATCGGCAGGAACACGAGCATCACTATCAGCGAGGCGAAAACGACCGCCGAGCGCACTTCCAGCGAGGCGGCGAGCACCACCGCAAAGGCGGGCCTGACATCTTCCGCCTCGCGGTTGAGCCGTAGCCGCCGGGCGATGTTCTCCACGTCGATGATCGCATCATCCACCACTTCGCCCAGCGCGATGACCAGCCCGGCGATCACCATGACGTTGATCGTCGCCCCGCTCCACAGCAGCACCAGCCCCGCGCCAAGCAGCGAAAGCGGAATCGCCGTGAGGCTGATCACCGCCTGCCGCCAGTCCCTGGTGAAAAGGAACAGGACCGCCGCCACCAGTGCGCAGCCGATCAGCAGCGCCCGTGTCAGGTTGTCGATCGAACGCTCGATGAACGTGGCGGGACGGAAGATGGTCGTGTCGACCTTCACGTCCGTCAGACCCGGCTTCAGTTCATCAAGAGCGGCTTCGACCGCGTGGGTCAGTTCCAGTGTATTGGCGGTCGGCTGCTTCTCGACAATCAGCATGATGCCGGGAACGTCGTCTATGATGGCGTTGCCGATGGGCGGTGCGTGACCGTCCACCACGCGGGCGACATCGGCAATCCTCACCGGTGCATTGCCAGACTGGCGCACGATGGCCTGCCCCAGTTGCGCGGCGTCCTGCACCATGCCGCCCTGCTGAACGGCAAGACGCTGGTTCGGCGTGTCGATGAAGCCGCCGCCGCCCACCAGAACCGCGTCTCCTGCTGCAGCCCGCACTTCGGCAAGGGTGACGCCCGCGGCGCGAAGCCGGTCCGGATCGACGAGGACCTGAAGCTGGCGGTCGCGCTGGCCCCAGACGGCGACATTGGCAACGCCGGGGACCGCCATCAGCCGGGGGCGGATGGTCCAGCGAACCAGTTCCGAAAGCTTCATCTGATCCAGCCTGGCCGAGGTGATCCCGATCTTCATCGCGCGACTGGTGGAAGAGAGCGGCGGCATGAGCACCGGTTGGCGCGCAGCCACCGGCAGGCGGGGCTGGACCTGCGCGATGCGTTCCCCCACCATCTGGCGCGCGCGCATCACATCGGTCCCGCGCGCGAAAAGGATCTGCACCGAGGACAACCCAAGCACGGACTTCGAGCGCAGCGTCATCAGGTCGGGCACGCCATTGACCGCGGTTTCGATAGGTACGGTGACAAGGCTTTCCACTTCTTCAGTGGACAGGCCGGGCGCCTCGGTCTGGATTTCGACCATGGGCGGCGCAAATTCTGGAAAGACGTCAAGCGGGACATCGCGGCCCGCCCTTACGCCCAGCACGACAAGCAATGCGCCCAGGGCAAGCACGAGCACGCGCTGGACCAGCGCGAAACGGACAAGACCGGCCAGCATCAGTGAGCCGCCCCGAATTCGGTGCCGAACAGCTCTGCCGCGCCTACCGTCACGACTTCGGCGCCCGACTCCAGCCCCCGCGCGAGCAATGCGGTGCCGCCGGTTTCACTTGCCACTTCGACGCGCTGCCGGACGAAAGTGTCCTTGCCTGTCCGCCGATAGAGCCATTCCCCGCCGTAGATGTCCCGCACGATAGCAGAGGAGGCAACCGAAAGACCCTGGGTTCTGCCGGAAAGCGGCAGGTCCACCGCCACGCGCTGCCCGACACGGAAGCTGCGCCCGTCGTTGCCGAGCGCGTAATAGATATCCACGGTGCCGGCCGTTCCGTCGGCGGAGGGCGGGGCCTGTACGGGGCGTGCGCTGTGCGACACCGCATCCGCGCCGAGCGCCCGAACCGTGGCGGAGCCACCCCGCTGGATCGCGCCGACATCGCTAGCGAAGACCGAGGCCCTCACCCAGAGAACGGACTGATTGCCGAGCGATCCTATCGCCGGCCCCAGCAGCGCTCTCTGCTGCCTTGCGGCGCCAAGCGCGGCCTGCGCTGCCGCGAAGGCCGCCGCCGCTTCGTCACGTGCCCGGATGCTTCCTGCTTCCTCCCGCACGAGGTTTTCGGCGCGGGTCAGGGCGATCCGCGCCAGTCGCGCCTGAGCCTCGGTTCGCGCCACTTCGCCATCGGCCGCCGCCTGCTGCGCGCCGACCTGCTGGAGGTTGGTGAGTGAGTTGGTCGGCACCCCGTTGGCCGTGGTGGGAGGAACCACGATCTCGCCGGTTACCTGCCGGACTTGCCCGGCCGCGCCGCCTCCCGGCCGCGCCGTGACAATGCCGAGCCGGCGCTGCGCCTCCGGCGTCAACGTCAACTTCAGCAATTCGCTTTCATGAGCGATCAGTTCGGCATGGGATGGCGGCGCGGAGCTCCGCGAATCCGTTTTGCTACAGGCCGCAAGGGCGATCGGCAGGGTCAGATAGGCAAGCTGGCGCATGGCCGGCGCTTACCCGGCGCGCATTGGGCGGCGCTGGACGTCCCTATACAAATTCCCAATGTTTGCGTCCCGGCCCGTTTCCTGCCTTCGGCAAGGTCAGCCGCACGAGGAGCGGCATGGCCAGCAGGACCAGCGGATATTGCAGCAGCAGGCCGGAGACGATCGCGATGGCAAGCGGCTGCTGGATGCCGGAGCCCTGACCGATCGCCAGCGCAAGCGGCAGCAGCGTGAGAATGGCGGCCAGCGTCGTCATCGTGATCGGGCGCACGCGGTTGCGGCTCGCCTCGCGCGCGGCTTCTGCGGGCGGCATGTGGCGGGACATCTCCTCGAACTCGGAAACGTAGAAGATCGCCATTTCCGTGCCGATACCGATGATCATGGTCATGCCCATCAGCGCGGTGATGTTGAGATCCACCCCGGCAAGCCACAGCCCGGTGAAGACCGC
Source organism: Novosphingobium sp. ST904 (assembly GCF_001298105.1). Taxonomy (GTDB): domain Bacteria; phylum Pseudomonadota; class Alphaproteobacteria; order Sphingomonadales; family Sphingomonadaceae; genus Novosphingobium. The sequence goes on from NZ_LGJH01000160.1 coordinate 30,790, forward strand.
TGTCGTCGAGAGCAGCGAGCAGCCGATGATGATGACCGGCAGCCAAATGCGCCGGTAAAGCACGAGCAGAAGGATGAATTCGGCGACCAGAGCGGCACCGAAGACATGCAGAAGCCCGGAGAAAGCGATCTGCTGTTGCTGATAGAGCCCGCCCATCTCGTAGCGCACGCCGGGCGCGAGAGCACCGGGCCTGTCGAGCGCGGCGGTAACGTCGGCAACCGCCGCGCCGATGCCGCGTCCCTGGATGCGGCCCGTCACCGCCACCATCGGTTCCAGATTCTCACGCGCGATCTGTGGCTGGCCGGCGACCGATGTCAAGCTGGCCACGCGCGACAGCGGAAACAGGTGTCCATCGCTCGCCCGGATCGGCAGGCGGGCGAGTTCGGTTTCGCTCATGGTCGTGGCATTCGGCAGGCGCACCCGCACGTCGACCGTCTTGCTCGCCTGGGGCAGCGTTGTGGCGACGGTACCGCTGAGCGCGTCTGCTAGCTGGGTCTCGACGTCGGCGGGCAAGACGCCTTCCATTCCGGCACGGACCGGATCGACGGCCACATCGATGGCATCGCCCGCAAGCTGTACGCCGTCCTTGACCTCGACCACGCCGGAAATCCCGGAGACGACTTTGGCCACCTTCTTCGCCTGATCGTCGAGCACCGACGGATCGGACGAGAACAGCTTCACCTCGATGGGCTGCGGCACGGCGGTCAGGTCGCCGATGAGGTCTTCCATGAGCTGCGCCACTTCGACCTCGACACCGGGGACTTTCATGGAAACTTCGTCCGCGACGGCGGCGGCCAGTTCCTCGGTCGGCGTGGCATGGCCGGGCTTCAGGCGGACGAAATAGTCTCCGTGGTAGCTCTGGCCAAGGTCCCCGCCCAGCCCGGTGCCGAGGCGGCGGGAAAACGTGAGCACTTGCGGATTGCCGCTCAGGATACGGTCGACTTGCGCGATCTGCCGCGTGCTTTCATCAAGCGAGGTTCCCGGCGCGGTGTAGTAATCCATGACGAAACCGCCCTCGTCGACCCGGGGCATGAAGCCGGTGGGCACATTGCTGTAGCCGAGATATCCCACGATCAGCAGCGGCACGAGGATAGCGGCCAGCAGCCACGGCCTGCGCCCCAGCGCATCGAGCGTCCGGTCGTGCGCGCGTCCCAGGCGCCCCTCTCCCGCCTCGCCCGGATCGCGCCACTTGCCGAAGTCCACCAGCCGGTGGACCAGCACCGGCACGACAAAGGCCGTCATCGCCCATGAGATTGCAAGCGCGGCGGCCATGGTCACCGAAAGCGCCTTGGAGAAGGCCCCGGTCACGCCCGTCAGGAACGAGAGTGGCAGGAACACGATCAGCGTTGCCAGGCTCGATCCGGTGAGCGGCGCCATGAATTCGCGCGCGGCGGGGAACACTGCATCCTTGCCCGCCACCGCGCCGTCCTTGCCGCTGGCACCGGCGCGCCGGGCGATGTGCTCGACCATGACGATCACGTCGTCGATCAGCAGGCCGACAGCCGCCGCGATGCCGCCCAGCGTCATGATGTTGAACGACATTCCGAGCGCACTGAGCACCAGCACCGTGGCCGCCAGCGTGGCGGGAACCACGATCGCGGCCACCAGCGTCACGCGCCAGCTGCGCAGGAACCAGAGCAGCACCAGCCCGGCAAGGACCAGGCCGATCAGCACCGCGTCGCGAACGCTCGCCACGGATTGCGTGACCAGTTCGCTCTGGTCGTACCAGTTCACCAGCCTGACGCCTGCAGGCAGCTTCAGAGTCGCCAGCTTGGCCTGCACTTCCCGCGCGATCTGCACGGCATTGCCGTCCGGCTGCTCATAGATGTTGAAGAGCACCGCCGGCCGTCCATCCTCGACGATGCGCTGCCATTGCGGCACGGTGCCGTTCTGGACGGTCGCCACGTCGCGCACGCGGACGATTCCGGCGGGGTCCGACTGGACGACGATATTGCCGACCTGATCCGCGCCCGGCACGCTGCGGTCGGCGATCACCAGTGACAGGCGGCCGCGATCCTGCACCTGGCCCACCGCGCTGAGCACGTTGCCGCCCCGGATCGCGGCTGCAAGGTCGCCATGGCGAGGTTGTGATCGGCAAGGCGCTGCGGATCGGCCAGAACCTGGACTTCGGCAGTCTCGCCGCCCTGCACGCCCACGCGGGCAAGGCCGGGGATGGAGGACAGCAGCGGCGTGACCTGATAGCGCGCGAAGTCCTGCAGGGCGACCGGATCGGCGGCGTCGGAAACCAGCGCATAGGAGATGATCGGGAACACCGTCGGGTCCATCCGCCGCACGTCGTACTGCGTTCCGGCGGGCAAGGTCGGCAGGATGCGGGCGATGGCGGAATCGACCATCAGCGTGCTCGACACCATGTCGCGGCCCCAGCCGAAGTCGATGGAGATCTGCGCCGAACCGCGACTGGTTTCCGAGCGCACGTCCTGCACACCGGGCACCGCGCGAATGGCTTCCTCCACCGGACGGGTCACCGTCAGCGCGGTCTGGTCGGCGGGACGGCTGCCTGCATCGAGATCGACGACGACGCGGGGAAACGAGACTTGCGGAAACAACCCGATCGGCAGCGAGAACGCCGCGATCAGCCCGGCCAGCGCCATCGCCAGCGCAACCAGCACGAAGGCGCGCGATTGCGAGCGCAGCAGACGTTCGAGCATCAACGCCCCCACCGCACGGCATCGCCGTCGTTCACCTGATAGGCCCCCTCGACGATGATCGGCCGACGGGGATCTACCGGCCCGTCCACCACATCGCCCTCGGGGGAGGAAAGCCGGACCTGCACCGGCACGGCCTTGGCCTTGCCACCGGCCTCCTGGAAGATGCGCGCGGGGCCTCCTGCCGTGACGACCGCCGCATGAGGCACGACCCATCCCGCCACGTCGCCGGTGCGGATGGCAACTTCCATGCCCTCTCCCGGCAGCAGCGCACCGGCCGGGAAGCTGAGGTCTACATCGACCATCCGTGTCTTCGGGTTGAGCATGCCGTCCACCCGCACCACCTTTCCGGCGATGCCGCCGCCGCCCGAAAGGCGTTTCATGCTGGCCGCCTGTCCGGGAGCCACGCCGCCCCGCTCCGCGGGATCGATGCCGACGGTCACGACTATTCCGCCCTGACGGGCAAGGGTCATGATCGCGGCGCCGGGCTGCAAGCGATCGCCGCTCGCGGCCGTAACCGAAGTGACGATACCGGCGAACGGCGCCGTGAGCGTCTGAACCGACCTGCCAGCGCCTTCAGCCGCAAGCGCGGCCAGCGCGGTGCGCGCATCGGCAACTGCCTTGTCTACCTGGACGAGCTGGTCGGACGTCGCAAGTTGCTGGGACAGGAGCTGCGCGGCCGAGCGGCGCTGCTTCTCTGCCGCCGCAAGCGCATCGGCGGCTTGCAGGTAGGCGCTCCGTGCGGAAGGCGCGACGGCGAAGGTGCCCAGCACCTGCCCCGCCCGCACCGCAGTGCCCTGCGTCACCGCCAGTGAAGTGAGCTGTCCGGGCTGCGCCATGCTGATGGAGGATGTACCCGCCTCGGACGGCGAGGCGGAGCCATAGGCGGTGATCGTGGCTGGAAGCGCCCCGCGCACCGGCCGCACGACCGTGACGAGGACGCTTGGCGTCCTGTCGGGCTCCGAAGGGCCGCTTCCGCAGGCGCTGAGGGCCAGCAGGGTAGCGGCAATCGGGAAATGCATGATTTTCAAGGGTTCACTCCGGGTTCCGGGGCGGGCTCCGAGGGAAGGTCGGCAGTGGGCAGCCCGGCCCCCGTAAGCGTCAGGATCGCGATCTTGCGGTCCAGCAGGGCAGCTTCCAGCGTCATCGCTTCCTGTTCCTTGGCGAAGCGGTTCGCGGCGAGATCGAGGTAGGCGCGCTCATCGAGGTTCGATGCGGAGAAAGCGGTCCTTGCCCGTTCCGCAGCCATGCGGGCGGCAGGAAGGTCGCGGCGCACATTTTCGAGCTGGGCCGCGAGTTGTTCGGTTTCCGCCAGCAAAGCGCCGACTTCGCCGACAGTTGCCGACAGACGCGCGGCATACTCGGCATGAAGCCTGGCCCGCGTCGCATTGGCGATGGCGATGTTGCCCTGCCCACGGTCGAAGATCGGCAGGCCGAGGGTGACGTTGGGGCCGCCGCTGACCACTTTGGAATTGTCGCTCGCCGCGCTGCCGCCCAGCACGAAGTCCGGGAACTGCGACAGGATGGCTTGCCGGACGGACTCGTCAGCAGAAGCATAGCCCATGCGCAGGGCGAGCAGATCGGGGCGCCGGCCTGGCAGGTCGGCAAGGGTCGCCCTGATTTGCGCAGGATCGAAAGGCGGTAGTTCGGCCTTGTCCGCCAGCGCGATCACCGCATCGGGCCGGAGCCCGAGCAGGGCATTGAGCTGATGGCGCAGGGCAAGCTGGTTCTGATCGAGCGCATCGAGCGCGGCGCGGGCCGATTGCAGCGCCACGCGATCGGGAGCGACGGTGCTCAAGGTCACGGTCCGCGCGGCCAGCGCGGTCTCCAGCCGGGCGTTCCTGCTGCGGAGCAGTTCATAGGCCTCGACGTAGACCGGGCGGCCGCGCGCGCCCATTATCAGGCTCGCCGCGAGTTGGCGGGCCTTTCCGGCGACCTGCCACTCCTGCCAGACCACGTCTGCGGCGACCTGCCGCTCGCTGTCCGATGCGGCGCGGCGCCGCGACTTGTAGGTGATCAGCGCCTTGATGTCCTGCGCGATGCCGATGTTCCAGCCCGGCACCGTGCCCGAACCGGACAGAAGCGGAAGAAAGGCGGCAGACAACGACGGATTGGGCAGCAGGCCCGCCTGCCTCGTCTGCCCCAAGGCGACCGCCCTGCCCGCCCGGACGGCCTGGAGATCGGGATTGTTCGCCAGCGCCAGCAACGCCACCTCGTTCACCGAAAGCGGCGCGGACGGCGCCTCGCCGGACAGGCCATGCACATCGCTTGCCAGCGGCGCCGAAGTCGGCAGCGGAAGAGGCGTGTAATGCGCGCAGCCGCTGACCGTGGCCACGGCGATGCCGATCAGAGCCTTCATCGCGGGCCGGATCAGGACGGGACCAAGGGGATGCGGACGCATGGCGGCGAAAGAGCGTGCCACGGCGCTATGCCTGTTCCGCAAGGACGATCTTCGATGCGCTGCATGCCATTATCGCCAATCACCTCCGGCAAGACCTTCGGACGCGTAATAAGAGCAGGTACATTCGCCCAAGGTGAGCCGAATGTTAGGAATTCCCAACTTGCATGGCGATGCCGAGTGTGCGCCATAATGGAGGCGATACAAGTACCTGCCGCGGAGAACGGGCCGAGATGAAAATCCTCTTGCTTGAGGATGATGAAGAGCTGCAAAGGCACGTCGGACGATCGCTCGAATCCGCGGGCCATGTGATCGACGGCTGCAGCTCTGGCGCCGACGCGCTGTTCATGGCGACGAGCGGCCAGTACGATGTGCTGGTGCTCGATCGCATGGTCCCGGGCGTTGACGGCCTCAGCGTGATGAAGGCGTGCGTGCCGCCGGCATTCGCACGCCGGTCCTGCTGCTGACGGCGATGGATGGCGTGGACGACGGGTCCAGGGCCTCGAAGCGGGCGCCGACGACTATCTCGTGAAGCCGTTTGCCGTCTCCGAACTGGTGGCGCGCCTCAATGCGCTGCTGCGGCGCCCTCCGATTCCCGACGCCGTAGCGGTCCTGAAAGTCGCCGATCTGGAAGTGGACCTGATCCGCCGCACCGTGATGCGCGCGGGCGGAAAGATCGAACTGCAGGCGCAGGAGTTCAAGCTGCTCGAATACCTCATGCGCCACGCCGGCGAACTGGTGACGCGCACGATGTTGCTGGAGAACGTCTGGTCGTTCCACTTCGATCCGCGCAGCAACATCATAGAGAGCCACATGAGCCGGCTGCGCACCAAGGTGGATCGCGGCTTCGATCGCGAATTGATCCAGACGGTCCGGGGGGCGGGATATCGGATCGACGGTGGCTGAGCCGCTTAGCCGCAATGTCCTGCGCAGCGGGGCGTTCCGCTTCGCCGTGCTGTTTGCCGCCGTCTTCGCGGTGGGCTCGCTGCTCGTGCTCGTGGCGGTGCAGCGCCAGATCGAAGGCTATGCCGTCGCGGCAACGGACGGGACTCTCAGCAATGAGGCCAAGGTGCTGGCATCGGAATATCGGGCACTCGGCCTCTCCGGCCTCACCGACGCCATCCGCCGCCATTCCCACACCGGCAAGGATCCCCAGTTCCGGTTCCGCCTGGTGCGCGGCGACGGCATCCGGATCGCGGGCGACCTGCCCTCCGGCGTCCGGCTCGACGGGCGCGGCACGCTCAGCGTCAGGGAAGTCAACGTGGCCGTGCGGGGCGAGGCGATGGAAACCTTCCAGACCCTCGGCACAGCCTTGCCGGACGGGCTCCATCTTGTGGTTGCCACGGACACGTTCGATGTCCGCGCGCTGATGGCGCGGCTGCGGGCGTTCACGCTGGCCTGCGGGGTCGGCATTACCCTGTTCGCGCTGGTCGGAGGCTACTTCGTCGGCAGTCTGTTCGTGCGCCGTCTGCACGGGGTCAACACTTCGGTGAGCAGGATCATGGCCGGGGCCATGGACGAGCGGCTTCCGGCCATCGGCATGGGGCCCGAGTTCGACGAATTGTCCAGCAACCTCAATCTCATGCTCGACCGCATCCAGGGCCTGATGGAGGGCCTGCGCCAGGTTTCGACCGACATCGCGCACGACCTGAGAACCCCTCTCACCCGTCTCCGCCAGCAGCTGGAGGCCCTGCGCGGCCAGCAGACGATCGATGCCTACGATGCCGGCATCGACGTTTCGCTGGAGCAGACCGACGAAATCCTCGCCATCTTCAGGGCCTTGCTGCGCATCGGCACGCTGGAGGGCGGCGCCGGACGCGGCAGGCTCGCCCCCGTGGACATCAGCGAGATCGTGGAACGGGTGGGGCTGGCTTACGAGCCGGTCGCGGAAGATGCCGGCAAGCGTCTGGAGACCTGCATCGAGCCGGGACTTGCGGTGCTGGGCGACGGCGAGTTGCTGGCCCAGATGTTCACCAACCTGGTGGAAAACGCGCTGATCCACACACCGCCGGGAACGCGGCTGACCCTGCGCGTCGCGCATCGCGGCGGATCGGTGCTTGCCGAAGTGGCGGACGACGGCCCCGGCATCCCGCCCGAGGAGCGCGACAAGGTGCTGGTCCGGTTCTACCGCCTGGACGCGAGCCGCAGCACACCGGGTTCCGGCCTCGGCCTGTCGCTGGTGCGCGCCATCGCGGCCCTGCATGACGCCCCGCTTCTGCTGGAGGACAATCGGCCCGGCCTGCGAATAAGCGTGAGGTTCCAGCTTTCCGGCGGTTCCGGTGAAATTCTGATGGAACATGCACGGTTGCCGAAGCCGGGCAGCGAGCTATGAGGGCCCATGCCTAGACGCAAGGACATCTGGCAGTGCGGATTGCTGCCGCACCCGGCAAGCCGGGTGCTCGCGGCGGACTATGCCGCAGCGGACATCGTGTGGTTCCCGCAGGAACCCGCGTTCACCTTCCTGGCCGACCCTTTCGGCTTCGACGACGGCAACCGGCTTCACGTCTTTGCCGAGCAATACGATTACCGCACACGTCACGGGGTGATCGAACGGCTGACGTTCGACCGGAGCTTCACGCTGATCGATCGCCGACTGGTGCTGGAGGAGCCCTGGCACTTGTCCTATCCGCAAGTCTTTCAGGGCGAAGGCGCGGTCTGGATGCTGCCGGAGGCGCATCGCTCGGGCAAGTTGACGCTCTATCGCGGCGATGACGCGCTGGACCGCTGGAGCCCGGAATGCACGATCGAGGTGGACTGCCTGCCGGTCGACGCATCGATCCTGCGACATGGCGGCCGCTGGTGGCTGTTCTATTCGTCAGCCGAAAGTCGCGACACCAAGCTGGGCACGCTTCACGTCGCCTGGGCGGATACACTCACGGGCCGGTGGACGCCGCACCCCGGCAATCCGGTGCGACGCGGGCGGCAATCCTCGCGCCCCGGCGGAACCCCGCTGGTCGTGGAGGGGCGCATCATGCTCCCGACGCAGGACTGCATGCGGACTTACGGCGGCGCGATCCGTCCGCTCTGGATCGATCGCCTCGACGAGACCGGATTCTCGTCCGAAGCAGGCGATGCGATGGCGATCCCCTCCGGTCCTTCGGGCCGGTACGAAGGCATGCACACCCTGAGCGCATGCGGCGCCGTCACCCTCATCGATGTGAAGACCATCGACCGCTCGCTGGCGGGCATGGCGCTCGATCTCAAACGGGCGGCGGGGCGATACGCTCGCAGATAGCAGTCCCCGCGCGCGCGAAGTTCGCCGGAGAAAAGCGGGCGAGCATATCCCGGCGGCTTGCCTGCCCCATGTCGGCCAGCCTGCTGGGATAGCTCAGCGCCTGACGCAGGTTCTCGGCTAGCGCGGCAGGGCTTTCCGGCGGACAGAGCCAGCCTGTCTCGAAAGGCCTTACCGAATGGACCAGTTCGCCCACGCTGGAGGCGATGACGGGAAGGCCAGCGGTAAGCCCCTCATGCGCCGCGATGCAGAACCCTTCCGAGCGTGAAGGCTGCACGTAGAGGTGCCGCGTTGCCAGAAATCGCTTCGGATCCTCGGCATAGCCCGGCAAGCGAATGTCGCCGATCCTCGCCGCCTTCGCCTGTGCCTCCAGCGCGCCGCGCTCGCTTCCCTCGCCGGCGATGTCCAGCGTCCAGGGCACCGGCGCCGTAAAGCCGTTCTGCCGCAACCGCGCCAGCGCCTCGATCAGGACATCGTAGCCCTTTACCGGATGAAGCCGGCCGAGGCTGCCGATCCGCAGCACCTGCCCCGGCTGCCAGGCGCGGGCGACCGGCATTCGCGGATCGACGGCGTAGATCGGCCAGGTCGCGATCCGTTCCGGCCTTATCCCGAGCCGGTCCTTCATGAACCCGGCAACGGTCTGCGAATCCGCGACCCACAGCCTCGCCCGCGGTTGCAGCGCGCGCAGCAGGCGGAGGTTCCACGGCTTGAGGAAGGCTGCGTGCTGCCAGCAGACGACCGGCAGGCCCAGCCTCGGGCCGGCCAGCAGGCCCAGCGCCGTCGCCCGGCTCAGCGAGGTCCACAAGTGCGTGGCGTGCCATGCCCGCAACTCGCGCAGGAGCCAGCGCAGCGCCTGTGCGTGGTCCTTGTCGCCGCCGTCACGCACGCAGGGGGCGAGCCCGGCGGCTTCCATCGCGGCAAGCGCCCTGCCGTCCCGCCGGGTCAGCGCGAAGACGCGAACCGTGGCCCCGGCCTCTGCCAGCACCCGCGCGATCGACGGCACCGGCAGCGCCGCGCCGCCGCCTTCCACCGAATTGATGATATAGGCGATCCGCATCGTCCTAGCGGCCCATGCTGCTGCGCCAGACGAGCAGCACGAGCAGCCCACTGGCAAGAATGGCCTGTCCCAGTGCCTGGATACCTGCCCCCATCAGCCCGTAGCGCTGGAGCAGCCAGGGCATGGCCGAGAGGAATACGAGGCTTGCGAAAAGGTTCGCGGCCATCGACCGCGAAGGATGGCCCAGCGCGGAAATGGCCGAACTGCACGGCGGTCCGATCAGCGCTATCGCCCGGGCCAGTACCAGCACGATCATCACGCCGGCAGCCTCGGTGAAGGCCCGGCCCGCAAGGAGCTGGAGGATTTGCTGCGGGAACACCGCCACGACCAGCACCACCGGCGTTGCCGCGACCAAACCGACCGTCACGATCTTTCGCAATATCCGGCGCAGCGCTTCGCGCCCCGGCCATCGGCAACCACATGGGCCAGTTCTGCATATGCGGTATTGCCCAGTATCTGGGCGGGCTGCGCGATGATGACGGTTGCGCGCTGCGCGACCGAATAGAGCCCCGCCATCGCCGGTCCCAGCACCCAGCCCACCACCAGCGGCGCCACTCTTCCCGCCAGTTCGCTTAGAGTCACGTCGGCATTGCTGGCGATGAGAAAGCGCCAGATTCTCGGGTTCTCCTGCGCCGCGCCGCCGGGCGCGGCGTACCCGCAGGATGCCGCAAGGCCGCGCCGAGATTGCGGGCGGCGAGCCATATCCCCATGCCCCACATGACCGCGAACTCGGCCAGCGCGGCGACCAGCCATGCGAACAGGAAGGAGCGGATACCCCAGCCGCAGGCAATGACGATCAGCGCGCCGCCAAGTCGGAAGAGCGGCTGCACCAGATTGTGCAGTCCCAGCAGGTCGAAACGCCCGCAGAGCTGGAGATATCCCGCCGGAGTAGAGCGCACCGATCCCAGCACGGCCAGGGCATAGAACGGTGCGAAGGCCATGGCTTTCGGCGGCCAGCCGAGATGCCCGCCCACCAGCGGCACCAGCAGAGCCGCGGAAAGTATTGCCAGCACGCCGCCGACCAGCTCAACCTTCGCCCCGAAGCGCAGCAGGCGGACGAGGCGATGCGGATCTTCCTGCCGCTGGGCCTCGGCTCCATACCGCACGACGGCCTGCCACGAAGGAAACTCGACGATGCCGCAAACCGTGGTGATATAGGCATGGACCAGCACGAGCACGCCATATTCGGTCGGCCCCAGGAAACGCGTCGCCAGCAGCAGATAGGCCAGGCTGACCAGCCCCGCGCCGGCCTTCCCGCCCAGGACCATGCCGAGCGAGGCGAAGATGCGGCCCACTATGCCGCCGGGCAACGCCTCCGGCCGAACCGGGCTGTCCTGCCTGCGGATCGGCCCTTCACCGGCCGCGCGGCGCCAGAAGAATGCGTCGAGCGGCTTCATGCCGAAAGACGGTTCATGGGGCGGAAGGACGGCGACCGATGCTCTGCGAAAGTCGCGATGGCGATGGCGGCGCGAACCGAGGACGGCGTGTCCTGCAGATCGAAACTGCTGGCGAAAAGTTGCTCCTGCACCGCGCGATAGTGCTCCTCGTGCAGTTGCTCGGCACGGTCGATCGCGGCCGGCAGCTCGTCCGGTTTGCGGATGACCTCGCCCGCTGTCCAGTGGAGGAAATTGGGATCGCCGCGCCATTCGTGGCCGTGGCTGTTGAGGAAGATGCAGGGCCTCGGGCGCAGCATGAATTCGTAGACCTGGCTGCTGGCATCGCCGAGGTAGATATCGGAGGACAGCGTATAGGTCATGTCGGTCGAGGCGCGGCTGCCGAGGTCGATCTTGATATTCTCGCCCCGCAGGAAGCGCTGCGGAATGGCCCCCGCCTTTTCGATGCTGAGCTTGTCGATGGCCACGACGAACTGCCGCTGGAACAGCATGACGTGCGGCGCAAAGACCAGCCCGCTGCCCTCGTCGTTCAGGAAATGCTCGAAAACGGAGTGCCCGTGCCGATACCACGAGGACAGATGCGGCGAGCAATGCGGGTTGTAGAGCACCACCCGCTCCCCCGCCGGCAGGAAGCGCCTGGCGATCCGGCTGGGCAGGACGTCGAACTTGGGATAGCCGACGATGCTGATCCGCGCGGGATCGACCCGGGCTTCGGACACCAGGCGGTCGCGGACTTTCGTGCCCGAACAGAGCACATGATCGAAACAGGCACTGGCCTTGTCGAAGCCGATCGCCCGGTCTCCGGCGCCGTGTCTTGTATGAACGATCGCGAGATCGTGCAGGCCATAGCGCTTCTTGAGGATGAGCGAGGTCTTCTCCGCCACGACAAGTACGTCGAGACTGCGGAAAAACGGGAGATTGTCGCGGTAGATGAGCAGTTTGGCGGCAGGCACGACGCGCCCCAGCAAGGCATCCATGCTGCGCGACAGCGTGGAAGGGCCCAGTTCGACATGCCGGATCGTGCTGCCGAGATAGTCACCGGCCAGGCGGCGCACTTCGGCGGCGAGGGCCGCGTTCGTGGTCGCAACGATCAATTCGCCCGGGAAACCCTGATCGGCCATGGCCATGGCAATCGGCAGGCTGTGGGCGACCTGGTGAATCTGGTCGTGGTTGAACAGGAATCCTATGCGCATGGTGCATGGACTCCGCGCCGCCAGCACACCCGCATCCCGCCCCCTCGATTTTTTATGCCCGCCCTGCTTCCTCCGCTCCGGCGGGGCCCGAGACATGGCGCAGGACATCCAGGGCCACCAACGCGAGGCCGAGCAGCACGTGGACCAGCAGGATCACTGAGGCCATCATCGTCATCAGGGCGGCGATGCTGGTCTCATGCCCGAGCGTGAAGACCGCGAGCCCCGCAAAAGCCACGTCCTTGTTGGGCACGAAGGGCAGCCGGGAAACCAGCAGGCGCAGGGTCGAAAGCAGGAGCCATGAGGCCACCGGCACATGCGGCAGCACCATGTGCCAGAGCACCGCGGACAGGATCGTGGTTGCGGCGATGCGCAGCAGATGGATGCCCAGGATCGCGCCCAGTTCCTCTCGCGGCAGGGAAAAGATGCGTCGGCGCAGGAACATCGCCGCGATCGAGGTGACGAGCACCACGCCCAGCGAGACGAGGACGGAATCGTTCTCCAGCCCGAGATCGCCGGCGGAAACGAACGGCACCACCGCCAGAAGCAGGAACAGCGTCACCCCGTTGCCGGCCATGGCGGAAAGAATCGCCACGTCCTTGATCGCGCCGAACGGCGCCGCGGTCATCGCGCGGCGGCGCGCGCCCACGTGTAGAAATAGGCCTCTCCCAGATAGCCGAAGAGCAGTTCGTTGCACACGAGCTTGCGCAGCAGCGGCACCAGTCCGCCTGCGGGCAGGTTCCAGAGCCGGTGGAAGATCGCCCATTCGCTGAGCGGTCCGGCAAGGTAGAACACGGCGAACACGATCCAGAAGGACGGCGCGCGCGGGACCATGGCGTAAATCCGCGCCGGGTCCATGCCTCTCATCGCCAGCACCACGGCCAGCGCCACGAGCACCGAGAACAGCAGCGGCAACAAGGCCGCCATGCGAAACCGCGAAGCCCTGTCCTGGGCCTGGAGCGGGGGAAAGCGCGGCGACGGCGCAGCAGGCATGGCAGATGGGAGCAAACGGATAGTCCTCGGGTCTTGTGAAGGGAGTGGGGCCGCGACCTAACGCAGCAGCTCCGGGAGGAGCGCGGTGCGCACCTGATCGGACACGGCAACGGCCTCGCGCATGACCGCAAGATACGAAGTTGCGGCCAGTTCGAGCGAGAACCGTGCGGCATATGCCCGTTCGCCGGGGCCCGGCTGCGGCAGCCGTTCCGGGCGGGCAATGGCCTGCGCCATGGCGTGCACGTCGCCGACAGGCACCAGCACCCCCCGCGTGCCGCCCCCCAGCAAGCTCTTCATGCTGGCGCAGCAATCGGTGGCGATGACCGGCAGGCCCGCGGCGATGGCCTCGATCACGACGGCGGGCACCCCTTCGTAGTTCGAGGAGAGCAGCAGGCAGTCCGAGGTCCGGAAATGCTCGTCTGGAGACGGAAGGTGGCCGGTGAACGTCACGATACCCCGCAGCGCCATGGTCCGCACGACCCGCCGTAACGCACCAAGCTCCGGCCCCGCGCCGACGATGGTGAGCCGGTCACCCGGCCTGAACCCCGAGGCGAAAGCCATCAGCAGCATCTCGACATTCTTCTGCGCCGCCAGCCGCCCTACCGCGAGGTAGCGCAGCGCCCGGCCCGCCGCGCGTTCTCGCGGCATCGCCTGCAACCGTTCGAAGCGGCGCCGGTCCAGCGCCGGATCGTGGATCGTCGTCACCCGATGCGCGGCGACGCCCATGCCCTTGACGACTTCGTCGAACATCGGCTCGGCCAGCGCCACGAAGCGATCGAGGAACAGTCCGTTCAGGCGCAGCCAGAGCCGGTACCACAGCCGGCGGAGCAGCGGCTTGTCAGCGCGAACAAGGTCGTTGCTCACTTTCACCACAACCGGCGGGCAGCGATCGCCCAGCAGCAGCTTCATCACCACGCAGACCACGGTGTAGGTGTTGCCGGGGCAGAACAGCACATCGGCCCGGCCCCGCGCCAGATAGAGGCACAGGCACCACATCATCCAGATCGTTTCGAAAGGCGCGGTGGGGATGAAGCTTCGACAGCTCCAGTACCGCAGGCCGGGCGGCGCGCAGGCGCGGTCCGGGCCCTCGTTTCGCCCCAGTACGACGACCACGTCGTGCCCGGCGTCCTGCCAGTGCCGCGCCAGGTTCAGCGCGACGCGCTCAACCCCGCCCGGCTCGAAGCTGTGAATGGGAAGGACGATCCTGAGAGGTTCGGTCATGCCGGTATGACTCCGGCATTCCTCCGGACCCACACTGCGCCCCGGAGGATTTTTTCAGGCGAGCAGTTCGGCGTAGCGGCCCGGAACGTGCCCGGCGGAGAATGCGGCAAGGGTACGATCGATACTGCGCACCAATGACGCCTTCGTCACGTCTCCGGGATGGACGGCGATGCGCACCACGCGCTGGCGCTGCATGGCCCGCCGGGCGAGCGCGGCAAAGAACAGCGAAGAGGCCGTGCGCATGGTGCTGCGGCTTGCCCAGGTGATGACCGGGCCACGTGCGAGCGGCCGGTCCGCGTTGCCCGGCTGCCAGACGCGGAAATGGTCTTCCGCCAGCGCGAAACCGCATTCTTCCAGCGCCGCCATCGCGCCCGGCCCGTAAAGCCAGGCCGGAGCGATGAAACCGGCTGCAGGCATGCCCACGATGTCTTCCAGCAAGGCCTTGCCGTCGCGCATTCGCCGCAAGACTTCGGCTTGGGAAAGGCCAAGGAATTCGCCCTCTCCCGCCGTCATGTGGCGCGCCTTGAAACCGGCCCCGCCGCCGTGGACGGCATCGTCGCGATGGTACCAGCCGTGAACGAACATCTCGACCCCGGCCTCGGCCCAGCCCCTTAGCCGTGCCTGGAAACGCGGCGCTTGCGCAAGCGACGCCCGCCCCCAGTGGTCGGGCACGACCAGCATGGCGAAACGCGCCGCGCCCAGCCGGGCCTCCAGAATCTCGACAAGCCGGTCCACCTCGCTTTCGAAGCAAGGGGCGACATCGTGGATCGAGACAAGCAGGCGCCGGGTCTCAGCGCTAATGCGGAGTTCAGAACTGGGCATCGACACCGATCCTCAGGGAACGCGGGCGCATCGGTGTCTGCTGCAGACCCTGAGCCACCGTGAAGGGATTGCCGAAGGCAAAAGTGTTGCCCCGGTCGTTGAGAATGTTCGCAAGGTCGAGCGACAGCCTCCAGCGGCCGAATGACAGCCGGCCGCCCGCCGAGAGGTCGTAGTAACGCCCCTGTGTCAGCGCGAAGGGGGAAAGGATCGCCAGTTTCGAACGCCCGACATGGCGTATCGCCGTATCGAGCGTGAGGTCCGCCCAGCCAAGCGAATGGACGAACTTGGCCGCCGTGCGCCATCCCTGGTCGGCGACGTTGGGCAAGTCGCGGTCGCTGATGTTGTCGAAGCCCGGGGCGGGATCGGACAGGCTGCTGGAATTGAGGAAACCCGCCGCCTCCAGCGACAGGGCGTCCACCGGGCGCCAGGCCAGCGAAAAGGCCAGATTTCCTACCCGGCCCGAACCGATGTTCGCCACATAGGGCAGCCCGTCTATGGCAACGAGATCGGCCTGGATATTCCGCCAGCGTGCCAGCGAAGCGGCCAGGCTGCCGGACAGGCGGGCGCCCTTCTCCATGCCGAAGCGCAGGCCCAGCTCAACCGTCTGGATGCGGTCGGACACGAAGCGATCCGCGCTGGGATCGGCCGCGGAGCCGGTTACCTGAAGACCCCCGGGGCGATAGCCCTGCTGATATCGGCCATAGGCCAGCACCCCTGCTCCCGGCTTCCATGACAGCGCAACGGAGGGCAGAAAACGCTGCTGGCGGCGCACCGGCTCGAAATCGAGGCCACCCTGCCCCATGAATTCGCTGGTCTGGCGCACGTAGCTGAACCGCCCCCCGAGCGTGAGCTGGACATTGCGCCGCAGCGGAATGCCGAACTCGCCGAAAGCTGCCGCATCCAGTGTCGTGTTGGCGAGATTGGAGAGCGTGTCCAGCGCACCGGGCGCGCCAAGCCTGCGCACCGCACGGTCGATATTGTTGACCAGCCCCAGACCCACGAGCCATGTTCCGCCGTTGCCCCAGTTCCCGCTCAGCCGCGTCTCGTGCGAGAGCAGCTTTACCGCGACATCCTCCTCGTACTGCCGGATCTGCGGCGATGCGGAGGTGGTGGCATCGAACACGGTGTCGATGCTCTGCCGGGCATAGCCGGTGGCAGAAGTCAGCCGGGTTTCGCCCCAGTCGCGGGACAGGGTCACGCCGGCCAGGCGATAGTCGTTGTCGAATGGCTGCGCGATCGCGGACGAACGAACCAGATCGGGCTCTCCGCGCAGGGTATATTGCCCGTCGCGGGAATTGAGGTCCTGTCCGGCCAGAGTGACGTCCACCGTCCATGCCGCATCCGGCTGCCAGCGAAGCGCCGCGCGAAACCCCGTCATGACGTTGCGGTTGATGTCCCTCAGGCCGCGCGCGGCATCGTCGATATAGCCGCCGTCGACGGTGCGGTAGACCACGGCGCGCAGGGCCAGTCGATCCCTTGCCAGCGGCAGGTTCGCCACGAGCGCCCCATCGCCGCCCGGCGCGCCGTCCTGCGTGAGGCGGACGCCGAACGCCCCTTCCAGCGAAGTCTTTCCCGGATCGGGCGGCGTCGGGACAAGGCGGATGATGCCGCCAAGGGTTCCCGCCCCGTAAAGCGTGCCCTGCGGCCCTTCCAGCACTTCGACGCGGGCGATGTCATGCAAGGCAAGATCGGGGTCAGGCGCGGAGTAGATCAGCCGCATCTCGCCCAGATACTGGCTGATCGTAGACTGGCTGGTGCCGTTGAAGCTGCTGTCGGCGATGCCGCGGATGAATATCTTGTTCCGGCCCGGCCCCAGATTGGTAGAGGACAGCTCCGGCAGCTTGCCCAGGATATAGCCGGTTCCGCGCCCGCCTGCCCGTGCCAGTTCCTCGCGGTCAGGCTCCACCACCGCCAGGCTGGCGGGATAGTCGGCAAGGCCGAGGCGCTGCTTGGTTGCCGTGACGAGAATGTCCGGCCCCGCCACCTCCGGGACAGGCACTGGCCGGATAGCAGGAGCCGCCCCCATGCGCGGCGCCCTGGGAGCGATGGCGGGCGCAGCGGCGCGCTTCACCAGCCGCACGGTACGGGAATCGACGAAGACGAAGTCGTACCCGCTTCCGGCGAGAATTCGCCGCAACGCCTCGGCTACATCGTGGCGACCCGAAATCCCGCGCGAACGCAAGGTATCCAGTCTGGGATCGCCGAGCGCGATCGAGATTCCCGCCTGCTGCGCAAGGGCCAGCAAGGCGTCCGAAAGCCGCCCCGCCGGCACCGCGAAGACATGCGTCTCCGCTGCCAGCGCCGGAGCGGCCTGCATCGTGTTGACGGCGACCGCCAATAGAGCGGGAAGGAACCGGTTAACGTGTGATCGACCAACCATCGGCAGTTTCGGTCACCTTCGCACCAATCAGGACCTCGACACGCCGTTGCAGCGCCGCATTGTCCCCGTCCAGCTGTATCACGCCCGTGAAACTTGTCTTCGATAGATCGGGCCCCAGTTCGATGGCAATCCCCCGCGCCCGGGTAATGTCGCCCGCGACTTCCACGAGCGGCGCATCGCGGTAGACCAGCTTGCCCCGCGTCCATGCGCCGATGTCGGCAGCCGCCTTGCTTCCTTCCACCAGCCTGTCGCCGCTCGCCTTCAGGGTATCGCCGGCATTGAGGCGAAGGCGCGTAATGCCGTCCTCGAACCGGACCGCCCCTTCGGACACTTCCACCTGCACCGCGCCGCTGCCGGAGCGAACGTTGAACACGGTCCCCACATCGACCACGCGCTGCGAACCGACGGTCAGGGTGAAGGGCTTTTCCGCATTGTGACGGACGGAGAACTGCGCCTCCCCGGCCTTGAGTTCGGCAACGCGCGGGTCGGACTGGCGCAGCACCAGTTCGGTGCCGCCGTTCAGCATGATCCTGCTGCCGTCGGATAGCGCGATCGTCCGCGCTTCACCGGGCGCCGTCGTCACGGTGTAGGACCGGTCCCATCCTCCCACGGCCATCCATGACCCGGCGGCGACAAGCGCCACGGTCGCCGCCATGGCCGGCCACATCCAGCGTCCGGGCCGCCGCGCGCCGATCGGCGAGACGGCAGCATCCCGATGCCCGGCTTCCGCCTCTGTCCGGAAATTCTCCTGCCTCGCCAAAGCCACGGCGGGAGAGAGCGCCAGATCCTCGTCGCAGACGGCCTCGTAGGCATCGTTGTGGCGCGCATCCGCCTCGAGCCAGGCGGCGAACTCGCCCCAGTCCTCCTCGCTCGCATCGGCGAGCCGCACATGCCAGGCGATTGCCTGCCCATGAATGCCCTCGTCATCGGGACGAATCATCGAACCCTCCTGTTCTTCCGGCCCCGCCGGCTGCATCGTCCAGCCGGGCGCGAATTTCGAGCACCGCGCGATAGGCGCGCTGCAAATGCTTTTCCACCGCGCTCAGGCTTATCCCGAGATGCCCCGCGATTTCCTTCTGCGACGCGCCTTCGATCCTGAACTGGCGGAAGACGTAGGCGGTCCGCTCCGGCAACTGGGCAAGCCGGGCTTCCACGCGGGCCAGCTGGTCACGGGCCACGAGCGTGGCTTCGGCGTCGGGCGCGGCATCGGCCTGTTCCTCGCCGTCCCGCGCGTCGATCCAGCCCGCATCGCGGGACTGACGGCGGGTTTCCGTGCGCCGCCGGGTGTGAGCCATGTTGTTGACCATCTGGTAGAGATAGGCGCGCGGTGCGCGGACCGGCCCCGTCACCGTGGTTTCAAGGCGAAGGAACAGATCCTGCAACAAGTCCTCGACATCCGCCTCGCTTACCCGGCGGGCCAGCAGGAAGCGCCGCAGTTCGCCCCGCATGGCGAGGCATACCTGCCGTAGTCCTCCATCGGCAGGCACCTCCTGCCCGAGCGACGTCATAGCCCGTCCTTCCTGCGCAAGCGCTCTTTCCTCTCTCAGGTAAAGCAGATGTTCCGGTGATCTTCCAGCGACCGTCATGGCACCCTCAGAAGCTGGACGTCAGCACGAGGCTGACATCGCTGCCGGCTCGCAGTGCCTGCCCGAGGCCCGCCGCCCTTCTACCGGAATGCACGTCGAGCCCGAGCCAGGTCCGCGGCTCGCCCGAGCCGTTGAAAACGGCGACGCGGGCGGCAGCGTGAACACCCATGGCTGCCGCGGGCTCGCCGTTGGTCATGCGAAGGAGGTCGTTTTCGAGCGAACGCCCGCCCCAGCCGCCCTGCCGGTAGACGCCGGCCGAAACCCACCAGTCGCGCCCATGATCCAGCGAAAGTTCCGCCGCCGCATATCCGGCGCGGGTCTTGGCGGGAAGCAGAATGCCGGAACCGCTTCGCCGGCTTACACGGCCGGCAACGCCGTTCAGCCGCAGAATACTGCTGTCTCCCAGCGAATGCCAGGCGCTGAAGCTCATGTGCCGGCCCCGGAACCGCGCCCCGTCCGGATCGCCGGGAAGCTCTACCGGATCGAGCGAACGGATCGCCAGCAGGTCGAAACGCCAGCCCGCATCGCCGGAATCGTTTTCAAGGCGCATGACCTTCACCTGATCCGGCATGGACATATCGGACAGCGACCACTCGACGAGTTGCGGCAGATAGCGCGCGCCGCTCATGCCCCAGACCTTCTCGGTCCGCGCCTCGGCAATGTTCGGCCCCATCGCAAGCAATGCGCATGCAACGCCGGTCATCCTGGATCGCCTCATGGCTGGAGCTCCGTTCCCCGTCCCGAGCGGCGGGACCTGGGAGAGACTCCGGTGCGAGCCCGAACCCGCACCTGAAAATGCGTGATGCGGGAAATGCGGGTTCCCGGCGTCTAGGCGAGATCGAAGCTGGAGTTCTCCTGCGTGTACCGACTTGGTTTCATCACCCTTGCCATGGTTGCCGGTCTTTCCGCTTCCAACATCGCCCGCCCCCTTCCGGCCGCTGTCTACCAGCCGCGAGCCAAAGCTGCTTCGGGAACGCCGGGCACACTTTCCGTCATGACCTACAATGTGAAGGGCCTGCCCTTCCCCGCCGCGCTGGGCCGCCCGGCCGCGCTGGAAAAGATCGCGGAGCAGCTTGGAAGCCTCAGGCTAAGCGGCCGCCAGCCGGATGTCGTGGCCTTGCAGGAAGCATTCGTCCCCGAAGCCAAGGCGATCGCCGCTCGCGCCGGTTACAAGTGGATCGCGATCGGACCGCAGCCCTCGGAAGCCCTCGGCACGCCATCGGATCGCTCCGAGAGGCTCGCCTCCGCCAATCTTGCGAACGGCGCGTCGTGGACCAGGGGCGAGACCGAGGGCAAATGGGTGGACAGCGGCCTCGTCATCATGTCGGACTACCCGATTATCGCTGCAAGACGGATGGCCTTTCCCGCGTCCCTCTGCGCGGGTTTCGACTGTCTCGCCTCCAAGGGACTGCTGGTGGCCTGGGTCAGGGTTCCGGGGCAGGCGCAACCCGTCGCGGTTGCGAATACCCACCTCAACTCCCGCCGCGCCTCAGGTGTCTCGGTCGATCGGGCCAACCAGGCCTACAAGCTGCAACTGGCCGCTGCCTTCTCATTTATCCACGCCCAGGTTCCTGCGAGCCAGGCATTGGTTTTCGCCGGGGATTTCAATGTCGGCCACGACCCGGACCGCATCTCCGGAGCGAAAAGCCTGATCGGCGATGCACTGGGCACCGCTGAAGCCTCGTCCCGGCTGCCCGGCGCGGAAACGACCTTGCGGCCGGAACTTGCGGCAATCGTGAAGCGCGGCAAGGACAAGCAATATTACCGTTCCGGCACTGCCACGAAGCTCGCCTTCGGGGCCATGGACGTACCGTTCGGCGCCCATCCCGGGGCCGATGCGCTTTCGGATCACATCGGCTACGTCGTCACTTATTGCTTCCACAGCAACGACTGCAAACAGCGATGAACCCGCAAGGTCGGGGCATCGACCTTCGGGCCGCCCGGGCAAAGTGCCCGAGCGGCCCTGTGAGGGTCAGAACTTCTTGCTGACGCCGAACTGGACGATACGCCCGATGCTGAAGGCGCTTCCCTGCGTGGTATCGAAGCCCAGACCGGCTGCCGAACGGAATTCGGGCGGCGACACATCGAACAGGTTCTGCACGTTCAGGGTGAACGACAGGTCGCTCCCCCAGGCGGACTTGGACTTCACGTCATATTTGAAGAACAGGTTGATCGCATCGAAGGCCGAAACCCGGGTCTGGCCGAATTCGACCGTGCCCCGCTTGTATCCCGAGGTGTGGTTCCAGATGACCTGCGCGCGCAGCCCGCCGACCCGCGTTCCCAGCGTACCCTGGATGCGGAACACCGGGGTGTTGAAGGCCAGATCGTCGGCGACAGGCAGCGAAGGCAAGGCGCGCGATTTCTGCGAAAGTCGGTAGTTCCCCGTGACGCTCGCATCGAAGGAAGCGAAGCGGGTATCGAGCACGTAGTTGGCCGAGAAATCCAGGCCGTCGAGCTTCGCGGTGCCCAGGTTCCTTGCGCGGGTGTCCAGCGAGACCAGCACAGGCGAATTCGTACCGCCCGAAGTGATGATCGCCTGACCGGTCGAGGTCGGTTCGCCACCGTGAAGTTGAAGTTGGCCGGATCGAACTGCGTCAGGTAGGCCGCCAGTTCCTGGCCGCTCGGGCGAACCGAATAGAGCTGCGGGAAGTTCGCATAGTAGTCGCTGAGGTCCGCTCCGGTTACCGGCCTCCCGATCGTTCCCGTGAGGTCAATGTTGTAATAGCTCGCGTTCAGCGTCAGCCCCGGCAGGAACGGCGGCTCGATCTCCGCGCCGACAGACCAGTTCGTCGCCTTCTGCGGCTGAATTCCGGGAGCGGTACCCGACACGAAGAGCCCGATTTCGCCGGGAGCGGCGGTTACGCCGGGCGGCGTGCGCAGGAATGCCGCGGGCACCGTGGCCACGGCCGAGGCCATGACGCCAAGCTGGTCCACCGGCGACGGAGCCGTGAAGGACTTGCCCCAGTTCCCCCGATCGCGATCCATTCGACCGGGCGCAGGGTTGCGGCGAACTTCGGATTGAAGGTGTCGCCGAAGTCGTTGTACTTGTCGTAACGTGCCGAGGCAGAAAGCGTCAGTTCGTTGATGAACGACATGGCGTTTTCATCGCCGACGATCGGGATCGAAAGCTCGCCGAAGACCGAATCCACCTTCTGGGTGTAGCTCGTCGGGTCCTGCAACAGATACGTCGATGCATTCGTCGACCGCCTGTTGAAGTTGTCCTGCATGTGCTCGTAGCCGGCCGCCGCGCGCAGCGTGCCGCCAGGAAGCTCGAACAGCGGCCCGTTGACGATGGCCCTATAATCGAACAGTTCGTTCCGGCCGTGCCTTTGTTGTAGCGAAGCAGGCCCGAAGCCACGCTGGGCGCTGTTGCAGCCACATCGTAGGGATTCAGCGTCCCCCCGGCCAGAGCGGCAGACTGTGCCGCCGCGCTGATCTGCGCATTCGAGAACGACGTCGTGGCAAGGCCATAGCTGAACAGCCCGCTGAATTCCCAATCGGAGCCCAGCTCGACCGAGATCGAGGAGCAACCCGCCATGTTTCGAGGTCGGTATTCTGCGTGGACGAAGCGGTTCCGAACAGCGGGCTGTAGTCATACCGGACAACCTGAGGCAGCCCGTCATTGGCGTCGCCGGTCGGACGGTAGAAGGGAGAGCTTGCCGCGAGCGTGGCCTGACCCGCAGCGCCGGTGCCCAGCGCTCCCGTTCCCAGCGTCCCGCCGATCTGCTCGATCGAACGATTGGCGTAAAGCGCGGTCACATCGAAGCGCACCCCGCCCGAGAGGCGCTGGTTGAGACGGGCGAACACGGTGTGCAAAGTCGTGGTCGGATAGATGGCGACAGGGTCGGAGAAATCGCAGGAATTGGGACCGCCGGCGGTGATCCCGCCTCCCGAAGGCCACATAGGAGGTCGTTCCGATGGTCACGTTGGGCGCGCACAGTTGCGGCCGGTGGGTACACCGGTGTTCCAGTCGACCTGCTTCACCCAGTCCCGGTCGGCGCCAAAGACGCTGTCATGGTGGGAATAGCCGTAGGCCACATAGAAGCCGCCCGAGCCCCAGTCCTTGCCGGCCATCCCGCTCGCCTCGACCGACTGGAAATCGTCACCGATCCCGTATCGCGCATCCATCTGGACGCCGTCGAAACGATCGCGCGACACGAAGTTTATCACGCCGCCGAGCGCGTCCGAGCCATAGACGGCAGAACCGCCGTCCGTCATCGCCTCCACGCGCTGGATCACGCCCGGCGCGATGATGTCGGGATCGACGGCAACCTGCTGGATGCCCGCGCCAACAACGCGCTGGCCGTCGAACAGCACGAGCGTCTGGGCGCCGCCGCTGGTGTTCGCGCCGGGAAGGCTACGAAGGTTGGGGCGATTGATCGGGTTGCTTCCATTGGCGCCCGGCTGCTGCGAAACGCCGGCCGGCAGTCCGTTGAAGAAATTGCCGACTTGCGGAATGGAGCTGAGAACCTGGCTCGTCGTGGCAGCGCCGGTGGCCGCGATTTGTTCCGCGCTCATGTCGATGACATTGTTGCCGGCCGGGGCGATGCCGCGGATGAGAGTACCGATCACGACGATCGGTTCGCTGGTCACCTGGTCGGCAGCCGACTGGTCCTGCGCAGGCGGCGGCGCGTCGGCCTGGGCCATTGCCGCTGCCGGCATGACAGCGACCGAAGCCGCGCAGAGCGCGAGACGACCGACCGAACACTTGTAATTGATTGCCAATTCCTCATCCTCCCCTGGTACAATCAAACCCGTCGGCCTTTGCGGCCGATCGAGGCAACGAAACGTCTTGATCGAGACTTGCGGTTGCGCCTCCGCATTTCGGGATGGTCGGGATATCGGCTGCTTCTCAGGCAGCCCCCGGCTTCCCCCCTTCCATTCGCCGCCATGCCCGTGAAGGCCGGCAGCGTGTCCCGTCTTTTTGTGTAACGGTTCATGCGCCAACTTGGCGGCGTTTGGCTTGACCTATCCGGACAGCCTCTCGCGCCGGCACAACTCGTCCTTCAATCCGGTGGGCGATTTGCCGAACCAGCGCCGGCAGCTTCGCGAGAAGATGGACTGTTCCGCAAAACCCAGCTTTTCCGAAATGCCCCGAAAATCGAGGTCCGTCCGCTCCAGGTAGTAGCAGGTCAATTCGCGCCGGACGCTGTCCTTTACTTGCTGGAAACCAAGGCCTTCCTCGCGAAGCCGGCGGCGGAGCGTGCGGGCGTGAAGATTGAGCGCATGGGCCACGCTGTCCGTCGAACTGTCTCCCAGGGCGAGCGATCGCAGCACCAGTCCGCGAACTTCCGCATCGACGGGAAGCTGGCGCTTGGGGAAATGCTCCTCAAGGTAGCGCAGCATGTCCCGATAGACATATTCATCCTGGCTGAGGATGGGGCGTGTCAGGTCTTCGTCGAAGAACACAAGACCGTCGGCCGGCTCCCCGAACAGCACGTCGCAGCCGAAATTCCGGCGATAGGCGGAGCGCGTGGATACCGGTTCGTGGCGGAAGCAAACGCGCCGCGCCCGCGATAGGCCGCCCGTCATTTCCATCGCTTCGAGATGCCCGATCAGCAGGACCTGCTCGATGGCCTGCGCGCGATTTGCCGTGTCGCCAAGCAACAGTTCATGGCCCGCGAAGGTGGCCGAGGGCTCCGCATGGGTGCTGAGCCAGACCCGCACGGCCCGGCTGTGCGCCCCGCTGTGCTCGCAGGCGGACCGCACTGCATCGCCGAACGTTCTGGAAGTGCGCATTACGTTGCCGAGAGGGCCGAAAACCGCTCCGCCGCGCTGGCGAAGCGCAAGTCGCATGCCCAGATCCGGGCAATCCAGCCTCCTCGCCGCCGTGTCGAGCAAGCGGATCGCCTGCCGATAAGTCAGCCTTCCGGAACCTTCCGAAAAATCCCGAGGCGCAATCTCCACTTCCTCGAGTAGCGCGGGGAGATCGCCTCCCAGTTCGCCGAAAAGCGCCGTGAAGTGCCGCAACAGCGGGGTGTACAGCCTCTCGAAGTCCGCTTCGCTCACGGCAGCCGTTCAGCTTGAAAGCACGGCTGCACCGGCCGTCATGCGATGGTGCCGCATGCCTTGAGCTCCTCTATCCGGTCCCACGGCAGTCCGATCTCCATCAGCACCAGTTCGGTATGTTCGGAAGCCTGCGGAGCCCGGGTCGTGTCGACGGGAGCATGATCGAACTGCACCGGCCCTCGAACGAGCTTGATGGGATCGCCGCCGTCCATGGCCTCGACCTCGAAGAGCATGTCGTTGGCCAGCGCCTGCTCGTCATGCGCGAGGTCCAGCAGGCTCTGGTAGGGCGCCCATTGGCCCGTGTAGGTCTTCAGATGCTCGCGCCAGTAGGCGAACGGCATGGCATTGAACCGGGCGTTGATGATCTCGCCGGCGGCCTCCCAGTTTTCAAGCAGCTTTTCCGCCGTCGAGAAGCGGGGATCGTCCGCGGCTTCCGGCACGCCGACATGTTCGAACAGGCTGCGGATATGCGGCCCCGGAATGAGCGTGCACAAATTGATGGTCCCGCCGTCGGACGTGGCGAAGTTACCCATGAAGGGATTGCCCGGATTGGAACCCGAACGCGGCATTCCGACACGCATCGCCCGCTTGTTCTCAAGCTGGATATCGAGCGCGCTGCCCGCCGACCACCAGGCGGTGGACAGCAGCGAGACGTCGATTTCGCTGGGCTTGCCGGTTCGTTCCCGATGGAACAGCGCACCGGCGATCCCGCCGGCGAGATTCATGCCGCCCGTGGAATCGCCAAAGGCCGGAATGCCCTGGGACAGCGGCCCCTCAAGCTCTCCCGGGCTCATCGACCAGCCCACCCCGCTTCGGGTCCAGAACGCGGTGCCGTCAAAACCGCCGACGTCGCGCTCCGGGCCCTTGTCGCCATAGGCGCTGCCACGGGCGTAGATGATATCGGGATTGGCCGCGCGAATGTGCTCGATATCGATTTTCAGCTTCTGCCGCAGATAGGGCAGATAATTGGTCAGGAAGACGTCGCAGCTTCGGGCCAGTTCGTAGATGACCTCCTGCCCTTCGGGCGTCGAGATGTCGACGCCGACCGAACGCTTGCCCCGATTGGGATGCTCCATCATCGTATGGCGCAGCGGGTTGATCTTCATCCCCCCCATGTTGATAAAGCCGCGCATCGCATCCCCGCGCGTGGGATGTTCGATCTTGATGACATCCGCGCCCCAGTCGGCGAGAATGGCCCCGCCTGCCGGCACGAACGTGTGCTGGGCAACTTCGAGAACGCGAACGCCCTCCATCACTTTCGTCATGCCGGGCATCCTTCCAGATCTAGCGGTCGCGGAGCCCGCGCCAGGGTCAAAAGCAGAAACGCGCCCACCAGCACGGCAGTACCGGCAACCACCAGGAAGGTGCTGTAGCCACCGGTCCGTGCCAGGATGATGCTCAGCCCCACGGCGCCGATCGCAGCGGAAGCCGACATGGTCGCGGTCATCAGCCCCATGACGGAACCATAGATCCGAATCGGGAAGCACAGCGCTACGAGGAAGGCGATGATGTCGCCCTCGGCACCGAAGGCGAAGCCCAGGAAGAAGACCGCCCCCGTCAACACCGCGGGGGCATCAAGGCTTGAGGCGATGATGAACAGTCCAAGGCTCGGCAGGGCAAGGGTAAAGAACGAGATCGCGAACGGATTGAACCGGTCCAGCGCAACACCCGTGATCAGGCGGCCCGCAAGCATCCCGATGGACAGCGCGCTGATCATCACCGACGCCCCGCGACCTGTCACGCCGTTGTCGAGCAGCACGAGCTTGAGCTGCGTCAGCATGATGACCTGGGGAATGTTGCAAAGAAGCATGGCCGCCAGCAGGATCCAGAATGCGGGTGCACGAAAGATCGCCGGATAATCCTCGCGCGCAGGCCGCCGGGGCGCGCGCGCACCTGCCTGCCGGTCCGCTTCCGCGGGAATGAGGAGGAATGTGATCGTGCCCGCCACCACGGCGAAGATCGCCAGCAACTGATAAGCGGCGCGCCACCCGTTCGCCTCGACGTAAGCGTTGAGCAGGGGGCCGCCGATCGCACTCACGAGCGCGGGACCGGATGCCACGATGGCAAGGGCAGCCCCTCTCGCAGCGGAAATGCACTGGACCGGCAACCGGGTATACACGGTCGAGGTCGTGGTAAGGCACACCACGCTGTGGATCAGGAAGATCACGATATAGGTCTGTAGAGAGCCGCCCATCAGGCTGTATGCCAGATACATCAGCGGCAGCGTCACCTGCCCGATAAGCGCCGTCCACCGGACACCGAGAACGTCGGCGATCCGGCCTATGAACGGAAATGCCAGGGAACTGACGATCCCGAGGCTTCCCACCATCGCGAAGTCCGCCTTGCTCCACCCGTTGGCGGCGATCATGCTGGGCGCGATCGCACTGGTGACGGTTCCCGCCAGCGACATACCCGTGCCCACGCCGACCGTTGCGGCAAGCAACGGTCGCCAATTCGATCTCAACTCCGCAAGATACGTCACCGTGGCTCCTTCCCGTTCGTGCCTGATGGCAATTGTTCTGGTTCCCGGGCAGTCCCCGACCGGCAGTTCGCGCAGACGACATCGCCTGTCCATCGCTGCTGCCGGTTCGGGACATGCCAGGCGTGGTTCACGTCACATCCGCAAAGAACCGGCACCTTTGCGAACATATTCCGCACCCGGCATCCCTGCGTTCGAAGGCCCAGGCCCCCATGCCACGAAAGCGTCTTGCGCGTTCGAAACCGCCGCGGGCTTTCGCCCATGGCTTTTCGAAAGGCGGTCGAAAATGCGCCGGAATTGGTGAGGCATGATCCGGCCGTCAGCCTGCACGGACTGCGCCTTCAGGGGGCTGTACCCGCTGTTTTGAGCATCGTGCGATCTAGCCCACATCCCAGCTTACGCGCCCCTGCGGGCAGCGTTCCTCTCACATTTCTCTTGTCTGCGCTGGATAGCCCGATCGCCGGCAGGACGCCAATTTGCGGAGGTCGAATCCGGCCCGGCGATACGCGAGGGGCTCCGCCCGCCCCCCTTGTCAGGTCGGCAGATAGCCGATCCGGCCTGCCCGTTCCTCCTCGTGGAGCGCGGCGAGGTCCAGTTCGAAGGCGATGTCGCCCTCGGGCATCTGGACGCGGGGATTGCCCGTCCAGTAGAGCACCCGGCAGCTCCGCCGGGCGATGCGCCAGCCGTTTTCGGTGCGGACCAGTTCATCGTCGTAGTAGCCGCTGCCGTCCCACACCGGCGGCTGTCCAGCGGCATGACGGATGAGCCGCCACTGGCCATATGTTACTGTAAAAGCTCTATCTTCCTCCACTCGAACGAGGTGATTGCTCATCACATGCTGGGTTGCATCGAACATTTCGTGAAAGGCACCGAAAGCATGCTGAAAGGCACCTAGGTCGTTCCAGCACGAACCGGGCCCGTAATCGACCGCACAGTCCGCCGTGAACACCCGCCCGAACAGATCCCAGCGCCGGGTGTCCATGGCGAGACCGTAGAGATTGAGCACTTCGACGATGTCCTCACGGTCCGCCATGGTCGTCCTCCCGGTCAGAGCGGCAACGATACCGTCGCGGTGCCCTTGAGGATGGTGGCGCCGTCCTGCGTGGTCATCCGCGTCTCGACCGTGACCACCGGCATCCCGAATTCGGAAGTCTCCTGCCTGTCGATCACGGCGGCGTCCACGTAAGTCACGTCCCCTTCGAAAGCGGGGCTGCGGAACTGGGTCTTCGAGTGCCAGATATAGCCTTCGTGCCCGGCCCAGTAGGCCACCGTATCGAGGTGCCAGGCATTCATCGACGAGCCGTAGCCATAAGCACCGCCCATGCCGACCTTCTCGGCCTTCTCGGGATTGATGTGCCCGGAGCTGGGCCCGTGAAACAGGCCGTCACCCTGGCGCGGATCGATCTTGCGGGCTTCGAAGTCGTAGCTCATGTCGCCGCCGAAGCCTGCGTCTTCCTGGGCGGGATCGTGCACGCCTTCAGGTGCGTTCCAGCGCCAGGTGCCCCAGATGTTCTGCCGGTGCGCACGGCATTCGAGCGCGAAAGTGACGCGGCTGTGCGGCCCGATCACCCGGCGCGGCAAAGTATCGCCCACCTTGACCGTGCTCCAGCGCGGCGAGATGCCTTCGCGGCCCGACCTGATCCAGTCCAGCCGCACTTTCGCCACTTCGTCCAGTTCCTCCCTTGTCCAGGACCTGGGCGCGCGATTCTCCTTGTCGTAGACTTTCCGCTTGTTCGCCTCCTCCACGAGGTAGCGGATCGAGGTCGCCCGCTCCTTGGCGACGAGCGCGCCGTGCTGGTTACGGTGGACCGTATCGCCATCGGCGAACATCGTCGGCCCGGCAAAGCCTGTCTCGGCAATGCGATAGCCCGCGAAACTGCGCTCCTGCACGAGCTTGTCGCCGGGGCGGACGGGATTGCCGTAGAACCACCATTCCTCCCCCGCGAAGATCAGGTGCGATCCCGGAATCCGGCCGACGCAGGAAGGATGGCAGCCGTGGCCGTAGTCCATGGCGACGGTGAAGCTCTGCGGGGCGACGATACCGCCGAAGCGGCTGGCCCGCGCGAAATTCTCGTCCCAGTGCAGGGGATTGGCGTAATCCATCGCCTGTGCCCAGCGGCGGATGTCCGTGGCGTTGCACGGGTCCCAGAACTCGGCGAAGATCACCGGCTTGCCGACCCACCGATCGACATCGCTGGTGTCGAGGAACACATCGCCTTCGGCCATTTCTCTCTCCGATCTCTCGCGGCCTGCCCTTTGCGGCAGTGCCGAACCCGTCCCGTCCGATCTTCACCCGCGACGCGGCGGGCGCCTGTCCGTAGGTGCAGCCGCATCGGCAGTGGACGCAAGGCGCCGCCGCGCCGCGCCCATCAAGTGCGCAGGGGCGATACTTGCGCGCCGACCGCATTCGATCGCACCTTTCCGGCCGTGAATTGCGCTAGCCCTTGGGCCAAACACGAATCAAACCCGCTCGGGAGAGCCTGCTTCATGAAGATCGACAATACCCTCGCCGCAGTCGTCACCGGCGGCGCTTCGGGCCTCGGCCGCGCCAGCGCTCAGGCCCTTGCCGATGCCGGCGTGAAAGTGGCCGTGTTCGACATCAGCGAGGAAGCGGGCGAAGCTTTCGCGGCCGAGATCGGCGGCGTGTTCTGCAAGGTGAACATCCTTGACGAGGAAAGCGTGGAAGCCGGCTTTGCAAGGGCCCGCGCCGCTCACGGGCAGGAACGGATCGTCGTCCACTGCGCCGTCGTGGCCGGCGGCGGCAAGACCGTCTCGTTCGACAAGACCACCGGCGGCTACAAGCGCGCCGCCACCGAGCAGATCGCCAGGACGGCCGAAGGCGTGTTCACCGCGTCCTACCGCGTCGCCTCGATCGCCGCGCTGGGCATGGCGGGCGCCGACCCGCTCAATGAGGACGGCGAACGCGGCTGCATCGTGTTCACCTCGTCGGCCGCATCGCAGGACGGACAGGTCGGGCAAGTCGCCTACGGCGGCGCCAAGGGCGCGGTGAACGCCATGGTCCTGCCGATGGCCCGCGATCTCATGGACCTCGGCATCCGGGTGAACGCCATCCTTCCCGGCACTTTCGCCACGCCGCCGATGCTGCGGGTCAAGGAAATGAACGAGGCGGTCTACGATGGCCTCGGCAAGGCCGTGCCCTTCCCCAAGCGGCTCGGCAATCCCGAGGAATTCGCCTCGCTGGTGATGGAACTGGCCCGCAACACCTATTTCAACGGCCAGTGCATCCGTCTTGACGGCGGCATCCGCATGCCGCCGAAATGACCGCTTCCGCTTGAGAATCGCCGGACAAGCCTCCAGAGCGGCCATCCGGTCGGCAAGGGAGGCCAGCGACAATGCAGAACGTCATCGATTTCGTGATGGAGCTGGACCGGCTCAAGGCCGTCACCCGCAAGGTGAAGCCCATCGGCCTAGACCGTTACGAGAATTCGGCCGAGCATAGCTGGCAGATCGCGCTCTTTGCCGTGGCGCTCGCACCCCATGCCTCGGGAACGCCGGACATCTCGCGGGTCATGGCGATGCTGCTGGTCCACGATATCGGCGAGATCGAGACCGGCGATGTCATGGTGTTCTTCGAGGAAGGCCTGGCGGACCGCAAGGCGGCCGAGCGCGCGGCCATAGACCGGATCTTCGGCATCCTGCCCGATGCCGAGGCGGATTACCTGCGCGGCCTCTGGACCGAGTTCGAGGAAGAACGGACCGACGAGGCCCGCTTCGCCCATGCCATCGACCGCGCGATGCCCGCCCTGCTCAACTTGCGCAACGAGGGGCAGAGCTGGCGCGAGAACGGGATCAGCCACGAGCGGGTGGTGAAGCGCCTGAAGCCGCAGATCAGCCGCGGCGCGCCCGCGCTGTGGGACTATCTCGAAGCGGAACTGGAGACGGCGCGGGCCAGGGGCTACTTCGAGGCGTGAGGCCGCCCGGCTGCCCGCCACCTTCGCGTTTTCTTCCTTCCCCTCCCGATACCCGCCTTGACAGCGCCGCGCGCGCAGGCCCAATCGACGATCGATGCGACGTCCCGCCGTTAACGCCCTGAAAGCCCTGGTCATCCGCCAGCGGCAGCGCATGCGCGAAAGCGAACTGGCATTCATCGTGCTGGCCGTTCTGGCCGGGATCGCGGCGGGCTGGCTGACCAACCTGCAAGGGTTCCTCGCCCACGCCCTCCAACAGCTCTTCTACGGCGTCACCGGCAACCGGCTGAGCGCGATCGGCGAAATCCGCCATCCCTGGCGCCTGCTGGCACTCCCCTTCGGCGGACTCGTGCTGATCGGCATCGGCTATCTGCTGCGCCGCCGCCGCCGCGCGCCGATCGACGTGGTGGAGGCCAATGCCCTGCACAGCGGCCGGATTCCCTTCATCGACAATCTCATCATCTCGGCACAGACGATCATCTCGAACGGCGCCGGGGCATCGGTCGGGCTGGAGGCGGCCTATGCGCAGATGGGCGGCGGCGTGGCCTCGGTGCTGGGCCAGTGGTTCAAGCTGCGCCGCGCCGACATGCGGACGCTGGTGGGCGCAGGCGCGGGCGCGGCGGTGGGCGCCGCCTTCGGCGCACCGCTGGCGGGCGCCTTCTATGCCTTCGAGATCGTGATCGGCACTTATACCCCCGCCGCCATCGCCCCGGTCATCGCCGCCGCCCTGGGCGCTGCGTTCATCACGCGCCAGCTCGGCGTGGAACCCTACCTGATCGCCGCATCGAGCACGCACGAGCTGACCACCGGGGACTATTTCATCTATGCCGTGCTCGGGCTGGTCTGCGCCCTGGTGGGCATCCTCGTGATGCGGCTGGTGACGTTTACCGAGCTTCACGTCCAGCGCTTCACCCGCTTCACGCGCTGGAAACCGCTGGTCGGCGGACTGCTGCTGATGCCGCTCGCATGGGTATCGCCGCAATCGCTTTCGGCGGGGCACGGGGCGATGCATCTCAATCTCGTGATGCAGCCGGCGATCCAGTTCCTGCTCGTGGTTCTCGCGCTCAAGATCGCCGCCTCGGTGATCTCGCTCAGCTTCGGCTTTCGCGGCGGCCTGTTCTTCGCCTCGCTGTTCCTGGGATCGCTGGTCGGCCTGATCTTCGCCGCCGCCGTGCAGATGCTGCCGCTGGGCATCGAGCTGGACCCCACCCAAGCCGCCCTCGTCGGCATGAGCGCGCTGGCCGTCTCCATCGTCGGCGGCCCGATGACGCTGGCGATGCTCATGCTGGAAACCACGCACGACTTCGCGCTGATGGGCGTGGTGCTGACCGCCTCGCTCGTATCCAGCGCCTTCACGCGCGAGATGTTCGGCTATTCGTTCTCCACCTGGCGCCTGCACATTCGCGGCTCGATCATCCGTTCCCCGCGCGATATCGGCTGGATGCTCAGCCTCACCGCCGGGCGCATCATGCGCAAGGACTGGATCTCGGTGCCCGCAACCCTTTCCATCGCCGACTTCCGCGCCCGCGTGCCGCTCGGCTCGGCCAGCAAGGCGATCCTGCTGGACGAGGAGGAACACTACGCCGGGATCGTCACCACCTCCGCCGCCTACAACCCCGAACTGGCGCAGGACAGCGCGGTGGGCGGGCTGGCGACGCTGAAGGGCACCACGCTTTCCCCCACCACCGACATCCGCGCGATGATCAAGGCCTTCGACGTGGCCGTGGCCGACGAACTGGCGGTGGTGGACGGTATCGGCAATGTCGTCGGCGTCGTGACCGAACGCCACGCGCGCCGCCGCTACTTCGAGGAGATCGAGGCCTCGCAGCGGGAACTGTTCGGCGAAAGCTGAAGCAGGAGGAATGCAGGGGCCATCGCCCCCGCACCCCGGAACCTGCTCCTAGTCCCTAGCCACCGGCAGCCACACGGCGCTGGCCGCATCGCCGCCATAAGTCACCGTCTCGGTCGCCTTCACATAGTCGCTCGCCCTGGCCTCCATGATCGAGGGCACCCAGGACTGCGGATTGCGGTCATAGAGCGGGAACAGGCTGGACTGCACCTGCACCATGATCCTGTGGCCCGGCAGGAACACGTGATCGACGTTCGGCAGCGACCACTGGAAGGTATAGCCCTTGCCCGGCTCCAGCGGCTGCGGCTTGTCGAAGCCGTGGACGTAGCGGCCGCGGAATATCTCGATGCCGATGCCGAGCTGGTAGCCAGCCAGTTCCGGATTGGCCGAGTTTTCCTGCGGATAGACGTCGATCAGCTTGACCACATAGTCGCTGTCCCGCCCGCTGGTGGAGGCGTGAAGTTCCACCTTGGGCGCACCCTTGATGTGGACCGCCTTGTCCAGCGTACCGGTGGTATAGCTCAGCACGTCCGGGCGGCCGTCGACGAAGCGCTGGTCGTGGACGAGCCAGGTCTTCCACTCCTCGCCCTGCATGTGCACCGGGCGCGGCAGCATCGGCACCGGCTTGGCGGGGTCGGAGACGTAGCTGTCGCTGCCCGCCACCGGCTTGCTCCACGAGAGGCCGTAGTTCCCCGCAAGGTAGAGCGGCGTGTAATCGCCCGCCGGCCACTTCTGCGACACTTCCCAGCCGCCCTTGTCGCCCTTGGCGCCGGTGGCATAGGTGATCACCGGCGGCGTGTTGCAGGCCGGTGCCACGGTTTTCAGGTGACAGTCGAGGAAGGGCTTCATGTAGCGCTGGCGGAACTGGCCGCCGGTATCGCCTTCCCACTTGAGCGGACCAAGCTCACGCGCTTCGTAGTTGACCTGGGAGTGGCGCCAGGGGCCGATGGCAAGGCTCACCATGTCGTCCGGCGTGCCGTTCGCCTTGAGCGCCTGGTAGACCGCCGGGGCGCCGTAGCTGTCCTCCTGGTCCCACTGTCCCACCACGAGCATGGTCGGCACCGTCAGCTTGCGCGCGCCGAGCAGCTTGTCCACCGCCTGCCCCTGCCACCAGGCATCGTAGCCGGGATACTCCAGCACCTTGCGCACCACCGGCAGGTCGATGAGGCCGTATGCCTTGGCATATTCCATGGCCGAACCGGCATCGAGATAGGCCTGGTACTCGTCCCCCGTGCCCTTGGGCACCGCGCCGCCTCCCTTCTTGACCGTCTGGCCAAGGTCGTAGTCGAACCCGAACATGCGGAAGGCGCCGTTGTGGAACCAGTCGTCGCCCATCCAGCCGTCCACCATCGGGCTCTGCGGCACGGCCGCCTTGAGCGCGGGGTGCGGATCGATCAGCGCCATGAGCGAGGTGAAGCCGAGATAGGACGAGCCGGTGATGCCGACCTTGCCGTTGCTCTCCTTCACGTTCTTCACCAGCCAGTCGATGGTGTCGTAAGCGTCGGTGGCGTGATCGACCTTGGTCTTGTTGAGGGGGCCTCGCAGCGGCCGGTTCATCACGTAGTCGCCCTCGGAACCGTCAAGCCCGCGCACGTCCTGATAGACCCGGATATAACCGTCGTTGACGAAATCCGCGTCCATGACGGGCAGGATTTCCTCGATCTTCTGGCTGCGGTTGCGGCTGGTCATGCCGCCGGCGTTGTAGGGCGTGCGGCTGAGCAGGATCGGACCGTCCTTCGTGCCCTTGCGCATGACGATGACGGTGAAGAGCTTCTTGCCGTCCCGCATGGGGATCATCACCTCGCGGCGGATGTAGTCTGCCTGCGGGCGTACCCAGTCGTACGATTCGACCTGCTCGTTCATCATGGTGCCGGTGGGCGCGCGGGCGCTGTCCTGTGCGGAAAGCTGGGCGGCGGCGAGTGCAAGCGGCGCGGCTGCAAGGCACGCGGCGATCCGAAGGCTTTTTGTCATGGGCCCGATTGGTGGCCCGTGCATTTCCGGCGGTCAAGCGTGAAGACGAGCGGCCGCGCGAAACAGCAGCGCCGGGCCTGCCCTGCCCCCGCCCTGCGCGCCCGGCCGCGAGGTGCAGGCGCGCGCGACGTTTTCGGCAAGAACTGCAACAGCCCATGAAACAAGGCGATCCAATTGAATTAAAAAACGAATTTTCATCCGGCAATAGTCTTGCCTTGCCGAAAATACCGGACATTATGAGGTGTAATCACGGGGGTTGATGTGCGTTTTCCGATTTCGGTATTTCTGGCGTCCGCGCTTATCTGCGGCCCGGCTTTCGCTCGCGACGATCAGGTCCAGCGCGGCCCCGTTCCTCGCTGGGTTTCACCCTCCGAAGACCTGCCGGTGCCCGAAAACGCCACCGGCGCCGTCTTCGTGCGCCATCAGGATACCCTGATCCATCTCGATAAGCAGGGGCAGGCGCAATACACCGGCTATCGCATCAGGATCCTGCACCCCAGCGCCCTGCAACTCGGCAACCTGTCCATCGCCTGGAACCCGGCGGCGGGCGCGCCCACCGTGCACGCCATCCGGATCCACCGCGATGGCGAAGTCATCGACGTGCTGAAAACCGCCGCGTTCGAGATCCTGCGCCGGGAAGACCAGCTCGAAGCGGCCAAGCTGGACGGCACCCTGACCGCGGTGCTGCGCATTGCCGACTTGCGCGTGGGCGATGAACTGGAAGTCGCCCTCACCATCCGCACGACCGATCCCACGCTGGGCGCCAGCGACGCGGGAATGCTGCTGATCGCGCCCAGCCCGGTGCCGGGCCGCTTCCTGCTGGGCCTCAGCTGGGAAGACCGGGCAGAACCGCAACTGCGCATGACGCCCGACATGAACGCCTTCGCCCGCAAGAGCGAACACGCGCTCGAAGTCCGGCTGGACAATCCGGCCACCATCGTCCCGCCCAAGGATGCGCCGGCCCGCTATCTCTGGCAGCGTGTGGTCGAATATAGCGACTTTGCCGATTGGGCAGGAATTTCAAGGCGTTTCGCCCCGTTCTATGCCAAGGCCGCGAAGCTGCCCGATGCTTCGCCGCTCCGGCGCGAGGCGAGCCGCATCGCCGCCGCCCACGCACAGCCGCTGGACCGCGCGAGCGCGGCGCTGAAGCTGGTGCAGCAGGACGTGCGCTATATCTACGTCGGCCTCGGCAACGGGAACCTCGTGCCCGCCACCGCGGACGAGACCTGGCAGCGCCGCTATGGCGACTGCAAGGGCAAGACGGCGCTGCTGCTGGCGCTCCTGGGCCAGCTGGGCATCCAGGCGGAAGCCGTGCTGGTCAACACCGGCGGCGGGGACGACGGGTTCGACCAGCGCCTGCCGAGCCCGCGCCTGTTCGATCACGTCATCGTGCGCGCGCACATAGACGGCGCGGTCTACTGGCTGGACGGCACGCTGCCGCCGGTGGTGCCGCCCTCCGCCACGCCGATCATGCCTTACCAGTGGGTGCTGCCGCTTACGGAACAGGGCAGCTCGATCGAGCAGCTCGCATGGCAGCCCGCCCAAAGGCCCGACCAGATCACTCTCTACGAGATCGACGCAAGGGCCGGTTTCGATGAACCCGCCCGGATCACCAACACCACGATCACCCGCGGGATCGAGGGCCTGCAGCAGGAAATGCAGCTTTCCGGCCTCGCGCACGACCAGATGCTCGGCAGCTTCCGCCAGCAACTGGTCGGCAGCACCTGGCAGGCGATCGAGGATGTCCAGTGGCGCTACGACCAGAAGGCGCAGGCCAGCGTGCTGACCATCAGCGGCACCGGTTCGGTGGACTGGGATGACGACGGGGACGGATCAAGGTCGCTCGCCCTGCCCGGAGGCGGCTTCAGCCCGCCCGAACGGCGCACGCGCTCGGCCGATCAGGATCAGGAACTGCCTTACGCCAACAAGCCCGAATTCGACTGCCGGGTAACGACCGTTCGGCTGCCCTCCACGGCCCGTCCGGCAGGATGGACGTTCAAGAAAGGCTATGACACGCAGCTGTTCGGCCGGACCTATTACCGCGCCTTCGAACAGCGTGACGGCGCCATTCGCATGATCCGCGGCTCGCGCGTGGAGCAGAAGGAAATCGACGCGGCGACCGCGAAGAAGGACAATGCGCGCATCGCCGCCTTCGACAACAGCATGGCGTGGATCTTCTATAACCCCGAAACATCGCGAACCGTGGAAAGCGGCACGAAGAACGTGCCCGCCACTTACGAGATAGACTGGACGGCTGACAGCGTTCCCTGCCTGGCCCACGCATCCGCCGATGCGAAAGCGGCAGCCGCAGCCCCGAAGTAACGGCCTGCGGACAAGCAAAAGGGCAGGAGAGCCCCGGCTCCCCTGCCCTTTCGATCTTGTCCTGAGCGGCTGCCTTACGCCGCCTGCTTCTGCCGTTCGGTCGCTTCGAGGTTGAGCAGGTCCGCCAGCTCGAACGCGAGTTCGATCGACTGCGCACCGTTGAGGCGCGGGTCGCAGTGGGTGTGATAACGGTCCTTCAGCGCCTCGTCGGTGATGGCGATGGCGCCGCCGGTGCATTCGGTCACGTCCTGGCCGGTCATCTCGATATGGATGCCGCCCGCATGGGTGCCCTCGGCACGGTGAACGGCGAAGAAGCCGCGCACTTCGGCCAGGATGCGGTCGAACGGGCGGGTCTTGAAGCCGCTGTCGGCCTTGATGACGTTGCCGTGCATCGGATCGCACGACCACACCACCGGATGACCTTCCGCCTTCACCGCGCGCACCAGCTTGGGCAGCCCGGCCTCGACCTTGTCATAGCCGTAACGGCTGATGAGGGTCATGCGGCCGGGTTCACGCGCCGGGTTCAGCGTGTCGAGCATGCGCAGCAGCGCGTCGGGCTCGAGGCTGGGGCCACACTTCATGCCGATCGGATTGCCGACGCCGCGCAGATATTCGACATGGGCCGATCCTTCGAAGCGGGTACGGTCGCCGATCCACAGCATGTGGGCCGAGCAGTCGTACCAGTCACCGGTCAGCGAATCGCGCCGGGTCAGCGCTTCCTCGTAAGGAAGCAGCAGCGCCTCGTGGCTGGTGTAGAAATCGGTGCCCTGAAGCTGCGGAACCGAGGTCGGGTCCACGCCGCAGGCGGCCATGAAGTCCAGCGCTTCGCTGATGCGGTCGGCCATCTGCGAGAAACGCTCGCCCCAGGGGCTGCGGCCGATGTGCTCCATGGTCCACTGGTGGACCTGACGCAGGTTCGCATAGCCGCCATGCGCGAAAGCGCGCAGCAGGTTGAGCGTGGCGGACGACTGGCCATAGGCCTTGAGCATCCGTTCGGGATCGTTGCGGCGGGTCTCCGGCTCGAACTCGATGCCGTTGATGATGTCGCCGAAGTAGCTGGGCAGTTCCAGTCCGCCGATCGTCTCGGTCGGCGCCGAACGCGGCTTGGCGAACTGGCCCGCCATGCGGCCCAGCTTCACCACCGGCTGCTTGCTGGCGAAAGTCAGCACCACCGCCATCTGGAGCAGCACGCGGAACGTGTCGCGGATATTGTCGGCGCTGAACTCGGCGAAGCTTTCCGCACAGTCTCCGCCCTGAAGCAGGAAACCGCGACCGGCAGCCACTTCGGCCAGGTCCTTCTTGAGTTCGCGCGCCTCGCCCGCAAAGACCAGCGGCGGAAACTTCGCAAGCGTGGCCTCTACCTCGCCCAGCTTCTCCGCATCGCCATATACCGGAAGATGGCGGGCTTCCTTAGCCTTCCAGCTTTCCGGGGTCCAATTGCTAGCCACGTCACGTACTCCTGGCGGTTCCTTTGCCTTCTCTCCCCGCGCCGAATGCATGGGGCCAAACCGGCAAGAACCGCAAACAAGAGGCGCGCCATAGCCTCCCCCGGTAATTTTTGCAAAGCCGGTTTAGGCGATCACGGTGATCGATTGCGCCACAGCGCCCCGGCGTAACGGAACAATGTTACAGGCGGCAGGATTGCCCGCGTAACTTGCGAACAATCCCGCCCCGCTTTTCCTACTTTACCGCGACCGTTCCCGAGCTCTTGCCTTCCGGCATGACCTCAAGCCGCCACGAGTTGTTCTTGCCGAGGTAGCGCGCGGCAAGCGCCTGCATCTGCTGCGGCGTGGTGGCGGTATAGTCGTAGAGGATCGTGCGGACCGTGCCGATCCGCGAGGGATCGTAAGTCGCACCTTCGAGCTGGCCCATGAAGAACGAGGTGCTCGAAGCCGCGCGCGTCACCTGCTGGCGCATCGGTTCGGTGACCAGCGCCAGTTCCTGCGCGGTGGGCGGATTGTTGATGAGGTCCTGGGCGATCTCGTCCGCGGTCTGGAAGAACACCGTCGCCGACTTGGGATCGAGCTGCGCCATGGCCGTGATCGAACCGCCCGCCGCCATGTCCACCGGCCACTGCGAATAGACGTAAGGCGCATAGGCCACGCCCAGCTTCTCGCGCACGGCATCGAGCAGGCGGTTGGTGAAGAGCTGCGTCAGGATTTCGAGCTGGCGCGATTCGCGAATGCCCATGGCGCCGCCGCCGGTAGGCCACGAGATCACCGCCGCGGCCTGGTCCGGGTCGCCGTGGTGATGCAGCACCACCGGTACGTCCGAAGGCTTGGGCACCGAGACTTCGGCGAGATTGGCCGTCGACGCGCGGGCGTGCGGGCCTTGAGCGCGCCGAACGTCTTCTCCAGCGCGGTGATGGTGGAGGCCTTGTCGAAGTCGCCATAGATCTGCACTTCGACCGGGCCGCTCGCCAGCGCCTTGCTCCAGACCTTCCTGAAGCCGGCCGCCGTGGTCTTCTCGATCTCGCCCGGCGTGGGCGTCGCGAAGCGGGCGTCCTTGCCGCGCTGGTAGAATTCCAGATCGCGGTTCAGCACGCCCTGCGGGGAAGTGGAATAAGTTGCATACTGGATCTTCGCCGCGGCCTTGGCGCGAACGAGCGGCTGCGGGTCCCAGCGCGGCAGGTCGAGCTTGGCGGCGAAAAGATAGAGCTGGTCGGCCAGGTCCTGCGGGCGGGTTTCCGCCTGGAACTGGAAGCTGGCGTCCTGCACCTCGAAATCGAAGCCCAGCTTGCGCCCGGTCGAGATGCGGTCGAGGTCCTCCTGGCCCAGCGTGGCAAGGCCCGAACCGACCAGCGCGAATTCGCCAAGCGCGATATAGGGGGCATCCTGCGGCGCGATCGACCGCTTGCCGCCGCCGAAGCGGACCTTCACGGTGGCACGGCCCGGCTCTTCCTGAACCGGCCAGAGCAGCGCCTTCACGCCGTTCGCGAAAGTGAGCTGCTCGATGTCGAGCAGGCCGGTCGGCGCCAGTGCGGTCGCCTTGTGGGGCGCGCCGATGGCGGGCAGCTTCTCGAACGACACCGGCTTCTCGTTTACCGCGGTGCGGATCGAGGCGTCGGGCCGGATCGGCTGGAGCAGCGCGGTGCGCAGCCCATCGTCAGTGGCGCCGCCCTGCTTCTGCGTGGTGAAGATCGCCCGCGTCACCGAGCCGCTGAAGAGCTGCTGCGTGTGCTTCAGCACGTCTGCCGGCGTGAACAGCGGCTTCGATTCGCGGAAGATGCGCAGCACGTCGTTCGGCGCCGCCACGGTTTCGCGAATGTCCAGCGCGTTGACCATGTCGTCCGCCAGCTTCGAACCGGGCAGGATGCGCTGCTGTTCGACCGGGACCTGGAACGCAACGTCGAGTTCGGCGACCTCGCGGTCGATCTCGGCCTGCGTCGGCGGCTTGGTCATCGCATCGGCGATCACCCCGCGCACATCGCGCAGCGCCGCCTGCCAATCCTCGCCCAGCGGCGTGACCGAAACGAACGTGGCGTCCGCCGAGCGCGAGACGTCATCCTGGTTGACCGAAGCCGACAGGAAGCTGCCACCCGCGCGGGCCTTGGATTCCAGGCGGCGGTTGATGATGGCCTGCGCGATCGAATCGACCATCAAGCCCTGGTTGTAGACCACGTTGTCCGTCACCTGCCGCCAGGGGCGCAGGATCGCATACATCAGCGAAGGCGGCAGATCGGGCTCGATCAGGACCTTGGTCTCGCCCAC
Organism: Novosphingobium sp. ST904; assembly: GCF_001298105.1. Classification (GTDB taxonomy): domain Bacteria; phylum Pseudomonadota; class Alphaproteobacteria; order Sphingomonadales; family Sphingomonadaceae; genus Novosphingobium. The sequence goes on from NZ_LGJH01000160.1 coordinate 71,998, forward strand.
CGGGTTCTTCGGATCGGCCCCTGCGGGCGCCGCCGGATCGCCGAAGCTGGGCGCGGCGCTCAGCTTGCCGGTCGCCTTCCAGTCGGCGAACCACTTCTTCACATAGCCTTCCAGCGTCGCCGGATCGGCATCGCCTGCAACGATCACCGCGACGTTGTCCGGTCGATACCAGCGCGAATAGAAGGCACGCACCGAATCCGGGGTTGCCGAAGTCAGCGTTTCGACAGTGCCGATCGGCTCACGCGCCGAAAGCGGCTGCCCGGCGTAGAGCGTCTTCTGCATGGCGTCCTGAACGCGCTTGGCGGCGCCGCCGCGCTCGCGCATCTCGGCCAGCACGATCGGCAGGTCGGACTTGAGGTTGGAGGCCGAAAGCGTGGGCGCGGTCACCATGCCGCTCATCAGCTTGAAGGTCTCGTCCAGCGAAGTGGGCGTGGCATTGGGCAGATCGAGCTTGAACACGGTCTGCGTGGTGGAGGTCACCGCATTGGTATCACTGCCGAAAGTCGCGCCGAGGCGCTGGAAGGCGGCAATCGCCGTCCCCTCGGGAATGTACTTCGACTGGCGGAACAGCATGTGCTCCAGCAAGTGCGCGTAACCGCGCTCCGAATCGGTCTCGTAAAGCGAGCCGGCATCGACGCGGATACGGATCGAGACCTGCCCCGGCGGCACCCCGTTGCGGCGCACCGCATACTTCAAGCCGTTGGAAAGCTCGCCGAAATGCCATTCGGGATCGCGGGGAATGTCGCTGCCGCGATAGAGCCACGGATCGCTGTCGCCCGGCAGGGTTTCCGGCGCGGGCGCGGCTGCGCCGGGCACTTGCGCAAGAACGGACTGAACCGGGAGGGGAGCCAGCAGGAGCAGGCAGGCGAGCGAGCGGGCGGCGCGCGAAGATTTCGTCATCGGGAGGGGTATAGGTTCCGGTTCGATTAAGGGCCAGTGAATAGCGCGAGACTGTTCCCCGGCCCCGCAGGGGTGCAAAGTAGCGGCCTAGAAAGCGCCAAGTCGCAGCGTTGTTCCCGCCTCATTCAAAGTCAATTGCTGCTTGTGGACTTGACCCTCTGCCAGCAACACCTAAATCGCGTGCATCATGTATATCGAAACCGAAGCCACGCCCAATCCCGCCACGCTCAAGTTCCTGCCCGGCCGGCAGGTCATGGCGGCAGGCACCCGCGAGTTCACCTCGCCCGAGGACGCAGAAGTCTCGCCGCTGGCGCAGGCCCTGTTCGACCTTGGCGACGTGACCGGCGTATTCTTCGGCCAGGGCTTCGTTTCGGTCACGGCAGCGCCGGGCTCGGAATGGTCTGATCTCAAGCCGCAGGTCGTCTCGATCCTGCTCGATCATTTCGTGTCGGAAGCCCCGCTGTTCGCAGGCGGCAACGCCAGCGGCTTCTCGGTCCCCGCCGAGGACGAGGCTGACTATGGCGACGATCCCGCCGATGCCGATATCGTCGAGCAGATCAAGGAACTGATCGAGACCCGCGTGCGCCCGGCCGTGGCCAACGACGGCGGCGACATCGTCTATCGCGGCTACCGCGACGGCGTGGTCTATCTCGCCATGCAGGGCGCCTGCTCGGGCTGTCCTTCGTCCAGCGCCACGCTCAAGCACGGGATCGAGAGCCTGCTCAAGCACTACGTTCCCGAAGTCACCGAAGTCCGCGCCGCCTGACCCCAAAGGGATGACGAAGGCGTGACGACGGAGACGACCGCAGAGCCGTTCCACGGCCGCACACTGGTGATCGACAGCGCTACCGAAGCCTGTTCGGTCGCGCTGTTCGAGAACGACGCGCTTCTCGCGGGAGACTTTCGGATGCTCGGGCGCGGCCATGCCGAAGCGCTCGTGCCGATGATCGCACAGCTTCCCGATCGCGGCCGCGCCGCCCGCATCGTGGTGGCGCTCGGCCCCGGCAGCTTCACCGGCGTGCGCGTCGGCCTTGCCGCCGCCCGCGCGCTGGCGCTTGCCTGGGGCTCCGAGGTGATCGGATACTCGACCCTCGCCATGGTCTCGGCGATAGCGCGCGATCAGGCCGGGGCCGTTCCGGTGGCCACGGCGATGACCGGCGGCCACGGCGAATGGTTCATCGAAGGCTTCGCTAAAGACGGCAGCGTGACCCGGCCCCTCACCTCCCTGCGTCCCGACGCTGCGGCTGCCGCAGTCACCGAGGAAGTGGTTGCCGGCACGCAGGCGCAGGCCCTTGTCGCCGCGCGCGGAAACGGAACCGCCCTCGCCATCTGGCCGGATGCCCGCGCCTTCCCGCTCCTGCCCGCCCATGCCCTGACCGCCGACACCCGCCCCCTCTATGGCCGCGCGCCCGACGCCAAGCTGCCCGGCGGCCTTCCCGGACCGCAAGGATAATCCCGGATGCTTGACGATCTCGACCAGATCATGGCCGTGATGGCCACGGCGTTCGACCCGGCCTGGGGCGAGGCATGGAACAGGCGCCAAGTCGAAGACGCGCTCACCTTGGGAAATTGTCACTATTTCCTCGTTTCGCCCGAAGGAAAACCCCTGACGGAAGGGGAAATCGCGGCCGGATTTTCACTGTCGCGAACGGGCTACGAAGAAGAAGAGTTGCTGCTTCTCGCAGTAGATCCGCAGTTCCGCCGGAAAGGACTTGGGCGATCCATATTGGACGCACTTAGATTTGCCGCAGGAGCACGGGGCGCTAAACGACTTCTACTTGAAATGAGAAGAGGAAACTCGGCAGAGTCTCTTTACGCAACCTTCGGATTCTATGCCATCGGCGAACGGAAAGATTACTACCGTACACCGAACGGCGAGAGAATCGATGCACTGACCTTTGCTTGCGACATAGACTGACGGAATCTAACAGTATTAATCGGATTGATTTCGTTACAATTGTCACAATTAGGGACGACTTGTAATTGATCTTGTATTCCAGATTGAAATGGTCCAAGGCGAAACGGCAGGCCTAAAAGGCTCGCCCGATCCAGTAATGGTCGCAAAAAAAGAGGTCGTAAAATGGAAATCATTCAGGCTGATGCCAACGAGACGTTGATCACGCTCACGTCCGACATCGTTGCAGCTCATGTCAGCAACAACAACGTCAACGTAGAAGACCTGCCCACGCTCATCACCAATGTCTACGGCGCTCTCGCCGGACTTGGCGGTACGCCCGTCGTCGAGGAAGAAAAGCCCGAGCCCGCCGTTTCGGTGCGCGCTTCGGTGAAGCCCGACTACATCGTCTGCCTTGAGGACGGCAAGAAGCTGAAAATGCTCAAGCGTCACCTCATGACCCATTACAACATGACCCCGGAAGAATATCGCGCGCGCTGGAACCTGCCCGCCGACTATCCGATGGTTGCCCCCAACTACGCCGAGAAGCGTCGCGAACTGGCCAAGAAGATCGGCCTGGGCCGCAAGCCCAACGCGCGCCGCGGCCGCAAGCCCAAGGCTGCCGCCTGATTTCAGGCCGCGCCGACTTACGCCCGGCAAACGGGCGTTCGAAGGTTGTGATTAAGGGCACGGCCGCCTATCTAGGTGGCCGTGCCTTTTCATTGATACAGGTCAAACGTGCATCAACCAATCGACATCGAAGCCCTCTGCGCTGAACGCGGCCTTCGGATTACCGAACAACGCCGCATCATCGCGAAGGTTCTTTCCGAGAGTACCGACCACCCCGATGTCGAGAAGCTCCACGAACGCGCAACCGCGCTGGACCCGGGCATCTCGATCGCCACGGTCTACCGCACCGTGCGCCTCTTCGAGGAAGCCGGCATTCTTGACCGTCACGACTTCGGCGACGGCCGCGCCCGCTACGAAGCCGCGCCCGAAGCACACCACGATCACATGATCGACGTGGAAACCGGCCAGGTCATCGAATTCGTCGACCCGGAACTGGAATCGCTCCAGCGCCAGATCGCCGAAAAGCTCGGCTTCCGCCTCGTCGACCACCGCATGGAACTCTTCGGCGTCCGTATCGAGCGCGAGGACGGCGAAACCCGCAAGTGACGGCCGAGCTCCGGCCCCGGACCTGCTTTCAAAAAGGCGGATCGCACCCCGGGGCTGGGCCTTGGTCGCGGTCCGCCTTTTTGCGTTGTTGCTGCTGCTCACGCTCTGCATTCCCGCCTATTACGCCCTTGCCCCTGTCACCCGACACAATCCGGTGCCGCGCCTGTTCCTGCGCACGGTCGGCACGATCTGCGGGCTGCGCATCAGGAAACTGGGCGCGCTGCCCGTCCCCGGCAGCTTCTTCATCGCCAATCATGTGAGCTGGCTGGATATTCCCGCGCTTGCAGGCGCTACCGGCACCGCATTCGTCGCGCATGACGGCCTCGCCGGGTTCGGCCCGCTCCGCTGGCTCTGCGAACTTAACGACACCGTGTTCATCGCCCGCCACCAGCGCGCAACGGTGTCCATCCAGATCGAGCAAATTCGCGCCGCCATGCACGAAACCGGCGCGCTGGCTGTGTTCCCCGAAGGCACGACATCGGGCGGCGTCGAACTGCTGCCCTTCAAATCCTCGCTGCTCTCCGCGATAGAAGGCCACGACCGGCACGTCGCCGTGCAGCCGGTCTGGCTCGACTATGGCCCGGAAGCGCGCGAGATCGCCTGGGTGGGAGACGAACCCGGCATCGACAATGCGCTGCACATCCTCGCCCGCTGGCGGCCGATTCCGCTCACCCTGCATTTCCTGCCGCCGCTGACCGGGGAAGAACGGACGAACCGCAAGACCATGGCGCACGGCGCACGGCGGGCGATCGCACGGGCCATGGGGCTCGATCCGGACTGAGCCGGCCTAATAACGCCGCGAAGGGCGTTTTCCATAGAGTTTGAATGGCCGGCCGGGAGACAATGCCCCCGGCGGTCATCAGCCCCGGATCAACGGGTGGCGTTGTAGGCGAGCTGCTTTTCGTCAAGCTGGAAGCCCACCAGGACTTCGAAGCTGGAGCGCGCAACGGCGGCCTTCACGGTGGGATCCGACAGCGGATCGACGGCCGCGTCGGTATCGCCGGCCTTGCGCTTGCGGGTGATACGCTCGCGGATATCGGCGGGCAGCGTTGCTGCGGCACGGTCGATATAGGCTGAAGCGGTGGTGTGCGCCTGCGCGCGGTCCTGGCCGTCAGCGAAGTTCACCGTCACCTGGCCGACGCGCTTCGAAATGACGGCAGTGCCGCCCTGAAGCACCGAGACGAAATAGGGCAGCGTCACCTGACGCGCGCCCTGCGTGTCGTTGCGGCGGGCGAGAATGTCGAAGTCCACCTTGGCGAAAACCTTGTCCCCGCTCTGTTCGTTGCACTGGGTGCGCACGTTGGTCATCGCGGCAACCACGTCGATATTGGCTGCGGTGCGATCGTTCGGAGCGCGGAACAGCGTGATATCGCCGGTATATTCGGGAATGCCGACCGCCGGGCAGGTCGAGCGGACCGCCGTGATGCCCACACCCGAATCGACCACGATCTCGCCCTTCTTGGCGCAGCCGCTGAGCGCGGTCACCGCGACGGCGGAGCAGAGGATAGTGGCAGTCAGGCGGCGTGCATTCATCGTGAGGTTCCTCGAAGACGTCGGCTTGCCCTAGCGGCGCAAGCGGCAAAGCGCTAGAGGCCCATTCATGAACGCGCCCTTTCCATCGCCTACGTCCGCGCCCGTGCCGTCCGGTTCGGAGCAGCCCCTGCGCCTCCTAATCGCCGCCCCGCGCGGGTTCTGCGCCGGGGTCGATCGCGCCATCGAGATCGTCGAGCGTGCGCTCGAAATCTACGGCGCGCCGGTCTACGTGCGCCACGAGATCGTTCACAACAAGTTCGTGGTGGACAATCTCAAGGACAAGGGCGCCGTCTTCGTCGAGAGCGTGGACCAGGTGCCGGACGGCGTGCCGGTGATCTTCTCGGCCCACGGCGTGCCCAAGTCGGTGCCGGCAAAGCCACCGCGCGCGGCCTCGAATGGCTGGATGCGACCTGCCCACTGGTCAGCAAGGTGCACGCCAGGCCGAACGCCAGATCGCGGACGGCCGTCATATCCTCTTCATCGGCCATGCCGGCCACCCCGAGGTCATCGGCACCTTCGGGCAGGTTCCCGAAGGCACCATGTCGCTGATCGAGACGGTGGAAGATGTCGCCACGGTCAGGGTGCCGGAAGGCGTCGAACTCGCGTATCTGTCACAGACCACGCTTTCGGTGGACGATACCGCAGCGATCATCGCCGCCATCGAGTCGCGCTTCCCGGATGTCGTTGCGCCCAAGCAGGAAGACATCTGCTACGCCACGTCCAACCGCCAGACCGCGGTGAAACAGATCGCGCCGGACTGCGAGATGGTGCTGGTGATCGGCTCGCCCAAGAGCTCGAACTCCCTGCGCCTCGTCGAAGTGGCGGAGCGGGCCGGTTCGCGCGGCCAGATGATCCAGCGCGCGAGCGACATCGCGCCGGAATGGCTGACGGGCATAGCCACGCTGGGCCTCACCGCCGGGGCCTCGGCGCCGGAAGCGCTGGTGAACGAAGTGATCGCGCGCATCAAGGAACTGCGCACGGTCGAATCCGAGGAACGGGTGACCGCAGAGGAAACCATCACGTTCAAGCTGCCGCGCCAGCTCGCCCGCTGAAGGATCCACATCAATGGCTGTCTATACCCGACTCGGCGCGGAAGAAATGTCCGCGATCGTCGAGACCTTTGACGTCGGCACGCTGATCTCCGCAAAAGGCATTGCCGAGGGCGTGTCCAACAGCAACTGGCTGATCGAGACTCAGCACGGCGAAAGCGCCCGCCGCTTCATCCTCACCGTATACGAAAGCCGGACGGACATTTCCGACCTGCCCTTCTTCCTCGACCTGCTCGACCATCTGGCCGCCCGCGATTGCCCGGTGCCCCGCACCATGCATGACCGCGACGGCGCGAGCCACCGCTTCATCGGCGAAGGCGAAGGCCGCAAGGCGCTGGCCCTGATCGAGTTCCTGCCCGGCGTCTCTGTGTCGGAACCGACGGCGGAACAGGCCCGCGCGGTCGGCGCGGCGCTGGCGCAGATCCACCTCGCCTCGGCGGACTTCGGCCAGACCCGCGCCAACTCGCTCGACCTGCCGGCCTGGCAGCAGCTGTTGGGAGACTGCGGCGCCGAAGGGCTCGAATCGATCCACCCCGAACTCGGCCGCCTCGTCGAACGCGAACTCGGCGTGCTGGCGCGCGAATGGCCGGCGGACCTTCCGGCCGGCGTGATCCATGCCGACCTGTTCCCCGACAACGTGCTGATGCTGGGCAACAAGGTGACGGGCCTTATCGACTTCTACTTCGCCTGCACCGACCTGCTCGCCTACGATGTTGCCGTTACTCATGCGGCCTGGTGCTTCAGCACTGACGGCACGCAGTTCCGCCCCGACCTGTCCGTTGCGCTGATCGAGGGTTACGAGGCCGTCCGGCCGCTCACCCCGGCAGAGCGCGAAAGCCTGCCGGTGCTGGCCCGCGGCGCGGCGGTGCGCTTCCTCGCCACCCGCGCCTACGACTGGCTGAACACGCCGGAAGACGCCCTTGTCACCCCGAAGGACCCGATGGCCTTCGCACGGCGACTTCAGTTCTATGCAGATCCGGCCAATTCCGGGATATTCGGCGCATGAAGCAAGTACAGATTTTCACGGATGGCGCCTGCAAGGGCAATCCCGGCCCCGGCGGCTGGGGCGTGCTGCTGCGCATGGGCCAGCACGAGAAGGAAATGTCCGGCGGCGAACCCGACACCACCAACAACCGGATGGAGATGACCGCCGTCATCAAGGGCCTGAACGCCCTGACCGAGCCATGCGAAGTCACGCTGCAGACCGACAGCAAATACGTGATCGACGGTATCACCAAGTGGGTCCACGGCTGGAAGAAGAAGGGCTGGGTGAACGCCAGCAAGCAGCCGGTCCGCAATGCCGACCTCTGGCATGACCTGATCGAGGCGGTCGCCCGCCACAAGGTCCAGTGGGAATGGGTCCGCGGCCACTCCGGCCACGCCGAGAACGAGCGCGTGGACAAGCTCGCCAGTGACGCGGCGGTCGCCGCAGGCAAGTAGCTCGATGTTCGCGCAGGTCCGAAAAAAGCGAATAGTCCCGTAGCGCACAAGCACGCATGGCCGGATAATACTGAATAACCCCCTTAGGCAGCATCGACAAAGCGCTTATGACTGGCGCTTGTCTCTATTCTCCATATGATCCTCCCAGTCTCTGAGGGGGGATCGAATCATGAATCGTAAATCTGTACGCTGGCTGCCGCGCGGCGTTTTCGCGCTGGGCCTGACGTTTGCAACCGCTCCGGCAGTGGCCCGTGATGCCTCGCCCACCACGCTGGAGGAAGCAGGTCCCGAAAACGGCTGGCAGTTGGAAATCGCCGCGATCAGGCGCGATTACGCGAATTCCGGCCAGACATGCCTCGATCATTTCGAGCGCTATGCGAGAAGCAACCGGGAACGGTCGGCCAGCGCCGGATTCCTCGGCGTCGGCAGCGGATTGACGTTCTGGGGAACCGGCGAAGAACTCCACTACACCGAAGTGATCCGCAAGGTCGACAGTGTCCAGCTCGAGTATCAGATCGGTTTCGGTTACGTGCTCTTCGCCAAGCAGCGCGACGCACGGATCGACGGCAACGGCGTACTGTTCGGCCTGCCCGCCAACGCCGCCGGCCAGGCCGGGATCACGCAATTCTCCGCATCCATCATCGGCATCGCACCTGACAGTCTGAAAGATGCCAATGGAAGACCGGCCAATTGCAAGACCGACGATCTCGACCCCGAGAGCGCACTGCTCTGCGCTCTGGACATGCAACCCACTGTCACTCAGGCCTACTATCAGACGGCCTCGGGCCGCATGTCGGCCGCGTTCGAGCGCTGGCGCCGAAGCCTCGCCAAGAGACCGGTCACGCCCCCCGCCATATGCCCGCAAGTCATCAATTTTCGCAAGGTCGACCGCTCCGTAAAGGAAGGCAAAATCGACCTTCGCCCGCGATCCTCGCGGCAGCGAAGGAGATGAACGACATGCTCGCCGCAGCGTGTCTCAATCCACGCCCCAACGCCCGCATCAGCTACAAGTCGGGCCTGCCGGAATTGAAGGCGATCAACGGCAACGTGAAGCTCAATCTGGGCGACGGCGGAGCATCGGCCGCACAATCGCTGGTCGCCGAAGGCTACTATCGCACGAAATCGCATCTCGCCACGATCAGCGCCGAGGGAACGGGGTCTGCCACATCCAGGAGCAAGGCGCCGGAGGCGGCAACGGCGACAGCCGCGCAGCTGGTCCTGTTCGATCAGAACAATGACCACTATGCCGAATTCACCATGAACGGGCTGAAGCAGTCCTCGAAGCTTCCCTCCATCCTCGCCTCCATCATCACCATGGAGCAAAGCGACGAAGCACAGCGGCTCCGGCTCCAGATGGCGTGCAGCGGGGGTTCCGTCTCGGTGCCGCAAGGCGGAAATCCGGTTACCGATCCGGTCGCCTTCACCAACCTTGTCTTCGAGGTTCGCAAGGCCGTCGACAATCCGGCATATGCCTGCCAGTCCCAGTTCCCTGCTGAACGAAGATAGCGCTCCCCGTCGAATGGTTGTCAGCGCCGTGAAGCGCGGCTAATCCCGGCGCGTGCCACATGCCTTCGACCACCGGCTTACAGCGCCTCGCGGCTTTGCGGACGCGCTCAAGCGGGAAGCCCGCGCGCTGGTGACGCCGGGTCCGCGCATGGCGGACGAATGGGCCTGCGTGGCCTCGGTCATGCTGGCTATCCTCATCGCGCACCTGATAGGTGCGCAGATGGTTGCGTGGGCCGCCTTCACGGCCTTCGTCCTGCTCAAGAGCGAGACTGCGGAAACCCTGCTGCGCGGCGTGCTGCGCATTGCGGGAACCGCGATCGGATCGCTATTGGCCCTGGCGATCGTGCCCTATGCCGCCCACTCCCTGCCGCTCGCCATGGCGAGCGCGGCGCTGGTGGGCGCGGTGGGCCTCTACGGCATGATTACCGCCCGGCGCGCCTATGCATGGCTGCTGTTCGGACTGACGTTCGAGATGATCCTGCTGGACAAGCTCGAACATCCCGACCTCGACACCATCCACTTCGCGCAGACCCGGATGCTCGAGGTGATCGCGGGCACCGTGGCCTGCGTGATCGTCAGCCTTTCCGCCGCAACGCTTTCGGGCAGGAAGTGGCTGGCGGGCCGCAAACCCGCGCCGGACCGGATGAAATGGCACCCCCACGCCGCGCGCCACGCAGCGCAGGCCGGTATCGCCATCGCCGTGCTGCCGGTGCTCCACGCCCTGTTCCAGATGCCGCAGATGGCGCAGGCCGCCGTGACCGTGATGGCGGTGATGATCGTTCCCGTGACCGGCATCGGCGCGAGCGGCTTCGTGCCGGTGACGCGGCGCCTGTTCCAGCGCACGCTCGGCTGCCTGGCGGGCGGCGGCCTTTCGCTTGCAGTGCTGCTGCTGGCACAGGGCAGCACGCCCGTCCTGATCGCGGGCACCTGCCTTGGCATCGTCATCGGCCGCCATATCGAGAACGGCCTCCCGAACGTCACTTACCTGGGCCTGCAGTTCACGCTTGCCGTGCTGGTCGTGCTCGTGCCCGATTCCTACGCCGATGCCCGGATCATGCCCGCCGTCCACCGGCTGGCGAGCATCTTCGTCGGCATGGCCGTGCTGGAGCCGGTGCTGCTGGCATGGCACTTCGTCGCGCCCGGCAGGAAACCCGCCGAGCGCGGCGCCGAGGCCGAAAACAACGAGTGAGGATCAGCCTGTGGTCGTATCGACCACGTCGGCAGGGGGACCGTTCTTTTTGATCGATTCGATCGCGTTCTTCGCGGAAGCCTTGCTCGAATAGCCTTCCGTCCAGAACATGGTTTCGGAATTGTAGAGGAAGTAGGCAACATATTCGCCCGCCTTGTTCTGGCGGATTTCAAAGCGATGAGCCATCTCAGGTCTCCTTGCAGGAACACACCCTGTGCGCACTTGTGCAAGTTTCCCGGCGAAGTGGAAAGGGAAAACAGGCCTGCCGACTATCGCCGCCGAAACCGGCCCGGCGCGAACAGAGCGGGCTCGATCGCGCCCCCGGCCGCGCCCAGCAGCAGGGCGGCGCCAAGCTGCGCAGCGGCGGGCGCGGTCTGTATCCCGAAGCCGCCCTGCCCGGCGAACCAGAAGAACGCATCGTCATCGGGATCGAAGCCATAGACCGGCAAGCGATCCGGCGCGAAGGAGCGCAGGCCCGCCCAGCGATGCTCGACACGGCGAACCCGGCGATCCACGACCTGCTCGAACCTGTCGACGGCGAGCGCCACGTCAAGTTCCTCGGGCGCGGCGTCACACGGGGTGCTGGGCGTCTCATCGTGAGGGCTCAGCCAGAGGCGGCCGCTCTCGGGCTTGAAGTAGAACGTGCCCGAAACGTCGAGAACGAGCGGCAGGCTGTCAGGCGCGGCAGGTTCGATTGCGACTTGCGCTATCGTGCGGCGATAGGCCGCGATACCGAGCGGGCGCACCCCCGCCTTCTCCGCCACCGGATCGGCCCAGGCACCGGCGGCATCGACCAGCAGGTCGCAGCCCACGTGGCGGCCGTCGGCCAGTGAGAGCGCCCAGCCACCGGAAACGCGCTCGACAGCGGCGAGGCCGGAGCGGCACCACAGGTCCACGCCGGCCCTGCGTGCGGCGGCGAGATAGTGCTGGTGCAGGCGGGCAACGTCGATGTCGCACGTGCTCGGTTCCAGCACGCCGCAAGTCCATTCCGGCCGCAGATCGGGTATGCGCGCCGCGATTTCCGCACGCCCCAGCACCGAGACATCGATGCCGACCGCGCCATATGTCTCGGCGAAATCGGATATCTCGCGCTCTTGCCCCCCGCGCCCGATGGTGAGTGCGCCGCGCGGCGCGAGGACGCCAAGGGGCCCGCAGTTCCGGGCCGGAGGCGGTGGTCAGCGGCTTGACCTGCGGGCCGCCGTAGCTTTCGGTCCAGAACGCGGCGGAGCGTCCGGTGGCGTGGTAACCGGGGCTTTCCTCGGCCTCGATCACCAGCACCCGTGCCTGCGCGCCCACGCGGGCGGCCAGCGAGGCACCGGCCATGCCGGCGCCCACTATGACGATATCGAACCTCGCATCCATAAGGGTTTCAGCCCCTAGCGGGCGCAGTCCGGTTCAGGAAGTCCCGTATGGCAGAGAGCGCCCGGTCTCGCACGACATCGCTTTCGCGCAGGATTTCGTGGCGCGATTCGCCCCCGAAGACGACGAGTTCGGCCCTCGGCAGACGCCGCGCGGCACGGCGAATGGCGGGCCATGACACCAGCCCGTCATGCCGTGTCGCCAGCAGCAGCACCGGCACCTCCACCGCCTCAAGCACGCCCCTGCCCTCCAGCAGGCGTATCGAGGCGAGCGCGCGTTCGATCCAGCCCCAGCTTGCCGGGCCCATCGCGATTCCCGGCCGTTCGCGGCGCCACCATGCCTCGTCGGCATAGCGGTCGTCATCATGAGTGAGCAGGCGTGAGCGGGCCTGCGGCAACAGACCCGGTTTCTCGTTATGCTTCCATGCCGGACGGCGCGGATCGCCCAGCGCCGCAAGCCCGCGCGCGGCGACATGGAGCAGGTTCGCGGGCAGCCATGCAGGATGGATGCCCAGCATCGGCGCGGACAGCACGAGCGCGTCCGGGGCGACCTTGCCCTGCGCCACCGCCCGCATGGCGAGATGACCGCCCATCGAATGGCCGACGAGAACATGAGGCCCCGGCCGCTCCGCCGCCCAGGCGCTCCAGAAAGCGGCAAGGTCGTCTATCCAGAGGCCGAAATCGCCGACGTGCCCGGTTGTGGCATCGAAACCCAACCGCCCGCTCAGCGACTGTCCGCGCCAGTCGATCGAACTGACCGCCCAGCCTTCCCGGTGCCACTGATCAAGCGATTCGAGCCATTTCTCGTAAGTGTCGCCCGCCCGGGCAGGAACAGCAGCGAGCCGCGGGGAGCGGACGGCGCCGGCCAGTCGATCCGGCGCAGCGGTTCCGGCCCGGACGGACCGTTCCAGCGGCTTTCCACCGCATCTTCCGGGATCGCCCGGCGGGCGCGCGCGGCGCTTGCAGGCTCTGGGGAAACGGGCTTGTTCTCAAGGGTTTCAATGGTCACGTGGCGAATTCGGCCTCAGCACAGTGGTTACTGTTTGGTAAGCGGTATCCGCTAGATCGTGGCACGGGCAAAGGGGAATTCACGAATGCCGGGCACAGCCTTTTCGTATGCATTGCTGCTGGCCTTGGCAATCGCCCTGCTGCGCGCCGCCTTCACCGATATCAGGCGGCGGGAGATCGGCAACGGGCTCAATCTCGCCATTGCCCTTGCCGCCCCGCTGTGGTGGTGGGCCGCCGGTTTCGGCTGGGCCGACATCGCATGGCAGATCGGCCTTGCCGCCGTGACTTTCGCGCTGGCCTGCGTGCTGTTCGCGCTGCGCCAGATGGGCGGCGGCGACGTCAAGCTGCTCGCCGCGCTGGCGCTGTGGTTCGTGCCCGCCAGTTTCGGGCAGCTCATCGTGCTGATGGCGATGATCGGCGGCGGCGCCTCGATCGCCATGGCCGCCTTCAACATGGAGCGCGTTCCCGGCGAGAAGCTGCGGGACGCACTGGGCTGGCTCGCCGCGCTCGGCTGGGTCTGGGCGGCGGGAGCCATCGTCTATGCCCTTGCCGTGCACCGGCCGGTGGTTTCGCCGGAACGACTCTCCGCGATCCATGCGGCGGTCCCGCAGGGCTGGATGCTCGCCCTTGCCGCGCTCGCGGTGGCTGCGCTGTTCCTGTCGGGCTTCCGCCACATCATGCGCCGCCAGAAGTCCCGCCTCCCCATTCCCTACGGAGTCGCGATCTCGGCGGCCGCGCTCTGGGTGATGGGAGAGCAGGCGCTTTCCACCAGCCTTGTTGGATGAACCCGATTTTAACCAATCCGGATGAAAATGCAGGGACTTGCTCGAGGATTTCGGGACTCGGGTATTCTGAAGGGGTCGCATAAGCATGGATAGGAAGAAGCTGGTGCTGCTGGCCACCGCGCTGCTGATTGCAGTGGTGACCGCGATGGCAGCCCGCTCGATGTTCGCCGGGGCAGCCGCGCCCCAGGCGGAGGCCGCCCAGCAGGCCCAGCCGACCGGCCCCAAGGTCCTCGTCGCCCAGCGCGCCCTGCCGGTGGGCACGATCATCACCGCCGACGCCGTGTCCTATCAGGACTGGCCGAAGGAACTGGTGAAGGACGCCTATTTCATCGACGGCGAATCCGACATGCAGAAGCTGCTCGGCACCGTCGTCCGCTTCCAGATCACCGCCGGCCAGCCGGTGACGCAGGGCGCGCTGGTGGCGCCGGGCGATCGCGGCTTCCTTGCCGCCGCGCTCGGCCCCGGCATGCGCGCCGTGACCATTCCCGTTTCCGCCAAGACCGGCGTGGGCGGTTTCGTCTTCCCCGGCGACCATGTAGACCTCGTGCTGACGCAGGAAGTGCGCGGCAGCGACGGCGGCGACGCCCTGCGCGCCTCGGAAACGATCCTGCGCAACCTGCGCGTGCTCGCCACCGACCAGGCCACCGACAACGAAGTGGTGGACGGCAAGACCGTGGTTCACGCCTTCAGCACCGTCACGCTCGAAGTCACGCCGCGCATCGCCGAGAAAGTCGCCGTGGCGCAGGAGATCGGCACGCTCAGCCTCTCGCTGCGCGCCATCGCCGACAACCAGGGAGAGTTCGAGCGCATCCTCGCCAGCGGCGACATCAAGGTGCCCGAAGGCGCCACCCGCGAGCAGGAAGAGAAGATCATGAAGCAGGCCATGGAGCGCCCGCTCGAAGGGATCTCCACTTACATGACCGGCGGCGACGTTTCCCGCTTCCAGCGCTCCAGCCGCCCGGCGACGAGCACGGAAGTAGCCGCGCGCACGGTCACTGTCGCCAGCGCGCCGCAGGGCCCGTCCTCGGCTGCGCCGGTCCGCACGGGGCCCGTCGTCCGCGTCACGCGCGGCAAGGAAACCGTCGAAGTCCCCGTGAGCAGCCGCTGATGCCTGTCCTCACCGCCATTGGCCGCATCCATCCGACGAAGGATCACACGATGCAGACGCGCCTTCTCAAGTCCATGCTGGTCGCCGCCTGCGCGATTGCGCCGCTGGCCTCGCCGATCGCGGCAACGCCCGCCAGCGCCCAGTCCGTCGTCCAGCCCGCGCAGGATCTCACGCTCTCGATCGGCAACGGCCAACTCGTCAACGTGCCGGGCGCCATGGCCGACGTCTTCGTCGCCAATGACGCGGTGGCCGACGTGCAGGTCAAATCCGCCCGCCAGCTCTACGTCTTCGGCAAGGCGGGCGGCACCACCACCGTCTACGCCAGCAATTCGGCGGGCGCGGTGATCTGGTCGGCAACCGTCCGGGTCGGCTCCAACCTCGACAGCGTGGACGCCATGCTGCGGCTCGCCATGCCCGAGGCGAAGATCGGCGTTTCCACGATGGGCTCGAACACCTTCCTGCTTACGGGAACGATCAAGACCCCGGAAGACGCGGCCGAGGCCGAGCGTCTCGTCCAGGCCTACGCGGGCAAGGATTCGAACGTCATCAGCCGCCTGCGCATGGCGACCCCGCTTCAGGTCAACCTCCAGGTCCGCATCGCCGAAGTCAGCCGCTCGCTGGTGAAGTCGCTCCAGACCAACCTGACCACCGTGGACAGCACGGGCGGGTTCAAGTTCGGCGTCGGCCAGGGCCGCAGCGGATGGTTCGAGCAGCATGTCCCCGGCGGATCTCTCGGCACGGCCACTCCGCCCGACGGCGCTTCCGGCGTCAATCCGATCACCACCGGTTCCACTCTTGCCGCAGCGGGCAAGCTGTTCGGGGTCAACATCCTCGGTTCGCTCGACGCGGGCGAGACCATCGGCCTCGTCACCACGCTCGCCCAGCCCAACCTCACCGCCCTTTCAGGCGAGACGGCGGAGTTCCTGGCGGGCGGTGAATATCCGATCCCGATCAGCCAGGCCCTCGGCACCACCTCGATCGAATACAAGAAGTACGGTGTCAGCCTAAGCTATTCGCCCACGGTGCTGGCCAACGGCCGTATCTCGATGCGCGTGCGCCCAGAGGTCTCCGAGCTTTCGAGCCAGGGCGCGGTCAATTTCAACGGGTACGAAGTGCCGGCACTCACCGTGCGCCGCACCGAGACGACCGTGGAACTCGGCTCGGGCCAGAGCTTCATGATCGCGGGCCTGCTGAGCAACAATTCGCAGAACACCATCCAGAAGCTGCCGGGCGCGGGCGACCTGCCGATCCTCGGCTCGCTGTTCCGCTCGACCAGCTACAAACGCGGCGAGACCGAACTGGTCATCATCGTCACGCCCTACCTCGTCAACCCGGTGGACGCCTCGCAGATCGTGCTGCCGACAGACGGCTTCAACGCGCCGAACGACCTGCAACGCCTCCTCGGCAACATGGAGAGCGATGGGGTGAGCAAGGGCAAGGGCGGCCAGCCCGCCCCCGCCGCCGCCGCGCCCGGGATCGGCGATGCCGACGGGTCCGCTCCCGCACAGGGCAAGTCGAAGCGCTCCGCCGCCACTGGCACCGCCCCCCAGCCCGGCTTCAGCCTGAAGTGAGAAAGATGAACCCGATGTCCATCCAGATTGCGCGGTCCGGGCGCCTCGTTGCCGGCTCGATCGCCCTCTCGCTCGGCCTGCTCGTAGCCGGTTGCGGCGGCATGGCCACCAACCGTTCGATGAACAGCGTGCACCAGCCGGTCGTCGAGAAAGTGAACTACACGCTCGACCTCGCCACGAACGGCAATGGAGCGGGCGACAGTGGGCTGGCGCAGGGCGAGCAGAGCCGTCTTGCCGGCTGGTTCGACGCGATGGGACTCAAGTACGGCGACCGCGTCTTCATCGACGATCCCTCGGGCAATCCCGCCGTGCGCAGCGCGGTGGAAGCCGTGGCCGGACGCTACGGCCTGACCCTGGCCGAGGGCACCCCCGTTACCGAGGGATATGTCACCGCCGGCAGCGCACGCATCGTGGTGGCCCGTACCCGGGCGTCGGTGCCCGGCTGCCCCGACTGGTCTGCCAAGAGCGACTTCAATCCGAACAACGGCCTGACCAGCAATTACGGCTGCGCCACCAATTCCAATCTCGCCGCGATGATCGCCAACCCGGAGGACCTGCTCCACGGCGCGCAGACGACCGGCCAGACCACGGTGATGAGCGCATCCAAGGCGATCGACGCCTATCGTAACGCGGCGCCCACCGGCGGGGCCACCGTCAAGGCGACTTCCAGCAAGGACAACTGAGTCATGAACGCACCCTGGAAATCCGGTGGCCCGAGCGGACGCGACCCCTTCGCCGCCTATCTCTGCGACGAGGCCTCGCTCGACGTGCTGCGCCCGATTGCCCTCGAAATGGGCTGGCAGCCGGAGAAGTGCAACAAGGGGGGGCTGCGCAACGCGGTCCAGTCCCTGTCGATCACGGCGAGCCCGAACATCCTGATGGTGGACCTGTCGGAAAGCGGCGATCCGCTGAACGACATCAACGCGCTGGCCGAAGTCTGCGAGCCGGGCACGGTGGTGATCGCCATCGGCCAGGTCAACGACGTGCGCCTCTACCGCGACCTGCTCGCCAGCGGCATTCACGACTACCTGCTCAAGCCCCTCTCGCCCGGGCAGGTACGCGATGCGCTGGCCCATGCGCAGGCCGTGTTCTCCGCACCGCGCCCGTCGGAGGCCGGGTCCGCCGGAAGCCATGTTTCCACCGCCGTGATCGGCACGCGCGGCGGTGTCGGCGCATCCACGCTGGCCACTTCGATCGCATGGCTGTTCAGCGCCGACAACAAGCTGCCGACCGCCCTGCTCGACCTCGACATCCATTTCGGCACCGGCGCGCTCTGCCTCGATCTCGAACCGGGCCGCGGCCTGACCGACGCGATCGAGAACCCCAGCCGCATCGACGGCCTGTTCATCGAACGCGCCATGATCCGGGCCAACGACAATCTCGCGCTGCTTTCGGCCGAAGCGCCGATCAGCACCCCGCTGATGACCGACGGCGCCGCCTTCCTCCAGCTTGAGGAAGAGTTCCGGCAGGCCTTCGAGATGACCGTGATCGACATGCCGCGCAACATGCTGATCAACTTCCCCCAGCTCGTCGCCAATGTGAACGTGGTGGTGCTGGTGGTCGAACTCAGCCTCGCCTCGGCGCGCGACACGATCCGCATCCTGTCCTGGCTCAAGGCGAATGCGCCGCAGGCCCGCGTGATCCTGGTGGCCAACAAGGTCCAGCCGAGCCTTGCGGAAATCACCCGCGCCGATTTCGAAGCCTCGATCGAGGCGCCGATCCAGCTTTCGATCCCCTATGACCTCAAGGCCGCCTCGATGGCAGCCAAGCTCGGCCAGACTTTTGCCGACGCCAACCGCTCGAACCGGGCGGGTGCGGCGATGCGCGACCTGTCGCGCTCATCATCGAGGTAGGCGGCGAGGCGGCGGAACTGGCTTCTGCCGGAAAGGCGCAGCCCGGCAAGAGCACCGCCGGCAAGACGTCGCTGCTCGGCAAGTTCGATCTCAAGTCCTTCATGGGCAAGGCCGCCCGGAAGGAAACCGCCGCCCGCTGAGGCGCGCGGTTCACGGAAGGCGGGCGTAGATGAACATGATGCAGCTTCTGCTGGTGGCGGTTGGCCTGCTGAACATGATCGGGCTCATCCTGGCGGCATTCTCCGGCCCGTCTCCGGCCAAGGAATCGTCACGCCGGCTGAAGGCCGTCCGCTATCGCCATTCGCAGAGCGCGACGGACCGGATGGAAGCGCAGATGCGCAAGGCCGTGGCGGCCCGCAAGCCCAAGGTCCACCGCACGGCGGGCTCGGGCTCTCGGATCGACGCGCTGGCCCTGCGCCTGCACCGCTCCGGCAGGAGCTGGACGCTGAAGCAGTACATCTCGGTTTCGGCCGGAGTGGGCCTGGTCGTCGCCGCGCTCGTCTTTCTGAAGTCCGGCGCCCCGCTGCTGGCGCTGGCAGTGGGCCTGTTCATCGGCGGCGGCGTGCCGCACTTCGTGCTGAACAAGCTGATTGCGCGCCGCACCAACGGCTTCATCGTCAAGTTCGCGGACGCCATCGAACTGCTCGTGCGCGGCCTGCGCTCCGGCCTGCCCGTCACCGAGACGCTGGGCGTGGTCGCCAAGGAAATACCCGGCCCGGTGGGCCAGGAATTCAAGCTCGTGACCGAGCGCATCAAGATCGGCAAGACCATGGAGGACGCCCTCCAGGAAACTGCCGATCGGCTCGAAATCCCAGAATTCAACTTCTTCTGCATCACGCTGGCGATCCAGCGGGAAACCGGCGGCAACCTCGCCGAAACCCTTGCGAACCTTGCCGACGTACTGCGCAAGCGCGCCCAGATGAAGCTCAAGATCCGCGCGATGAGCTCGGAATCGAAGGCTTCGGCCTATATCGTCGGCGCCCTGCCCTTCATCGTCTTCGGCATGATATGGTGGATCAACCCCGGCTACATCGGCAAGTTCTTCATCGACGAGCGCCTGATGGTCGCCGGCATGGGCGGCGCGGTGTGGATGGGGATCGGCGCCTTCATCATGGCCAAGATGGTCAGCTTCGAGATCTGAGCGAAGGATAGCAGGCAAGATGCCAAACCAACCCGCCGGTCCGACGCTCCTCGGCTTCGACGTGATCTTCGTCGGCACGCTGCTCGCCATCGTTGCCGCCGCCTCGGTGCTGCTGGCGATCTATGCCGCGGTGACCGTGCGCGATCCCATGGCCAAGCGCGTGAAAGCGCTGAACCAGCGCCGCGAAGCGCTCAAGGCCGGGATCGCCACCGCCCCGCGCAAGCGCCAGAGCGTGGTCCGCCGCAACGATACGACCGACCGCATGGGCGCCTTCCTTGGCTCGCTCAAGGTGCTTCAGGACAGCCAGCTTCGCGACATCGAGCAGAAGCTGGCGCAAGCGGGCATCCGCAACAAGGAATGGGCCGTCGCGGTCGTCTTCGCCCGCCTCGTCGCGCCGATCGTGATGGGCGGCACCGCCGCGCTGGTCATCTACGCGATCGACTATTTTCCCGAATGGAGCAGCTTCAAGAAGTTCATGGGCTTCGCCGCGATGCTGATCGCCGGCTACAAGGGCCCGGACGTCTTCATCAAGAACATGATCACCAAGCGGACCGACGCGATCCGCAAGGGCCTGCCCGACGCGCTCGACCTGCTGGTGATCTGCGCGGAGGCCGGCCTCACCGTCGACGCCGCCTTCGACCGTGTCGCCCGCGAACTGGGCCGCGCCTACCCCGAACTGGGCGAGGAGTTCTCGCTCGCCTCGATCGAGCTCTCGTTCCTCACCGAGCGTCGGCAGGCGTTCGAGAACCTCGCTTACCGCGTCGATCTCGACGCGATGCGCGGCGTCGTCACCACCATGATCCAGACCGAGCGCTATGGCACCCCGCTCGCCTCGGCGCTGCGCGTGCTCTCCGCCGAATTCCGCAACGAACGCATGATGCGCGCCGAGGAGAAGGCCGCGCGCCTGCCCGCGATCATGACCGTTCCGCTGATCCTGTTCATCCTGCCCACGCTCTTCGTGGTCATCCTCGGCCCGGCGGCCTGCTCGATCGCGGACGCATTCTCCGGCGGAGACCCGCACCCGCCGCCGTCGCACTGATGGCGGTGCCGAGCGGCGTCAGTCCCGCTCGCCGAACAGGCGGCAGGCCACTGCGTCCAGCCGGGCGACGAGCGCCGGATCACGGGCTTCCGGAGCGGTTATGAGCGCATGTTCGAGCGCGGTGTCGATCGGGCTCGGCTCCCGCCGCGCAGGCAGGCTGGCAGCCAGCGCCCTCAGCGCGTGACGCGCCAGGCGGGCATTGGCATGCATGACCTCCAGGACATGGCTCACTTCGACGCCGGCCTCTTCCTCGCGCCATGAATCGTAGTCGGTAACCATGCCCAGCACGGCGTAAGGCAGTTCCGCCTCACGGGCGAGTCGCGCCTCGGGCATGGCGGTCATGCCGATGACGTCCGCACCCCAGCCGCGATACATGCGGCTTTCCGCGCGGGTCGAGAATTGCGGCCCTTCCATGGCAAGGTAGCATCCGCCCGGATGCACGTGCGCGCCTGCCAGCTCCGCCGCCGCCCCGGCCATGGCCGAAAGCCGCGGACAGGTCGGATCTGCAAGGCTGACATGCGCGACAAGGCCGGTGCCGAAAAAGCTGCCGGCACGGCCCGCCGTGCGGTCGATGAACTGGTCCACCATGACGATATGGCCCGGCGCCATCTCCTCGCGCAGCGAACCGATCGCCGAGAGCGCCAGAACGTCCGTCACGCCGCAACGCTTGAGCACGTCGATATTCGCGCGGTAGTTCACGGCCGACGGCGGTATCGCATGGCCGGCGCCGTGGCGGGCGATGAACGTGAAGCGCACCTCGCCCAGCCGCCCGATCGTAACCGGGCCGGACGCCTGGCCGAAGGGGCTGGAGACGGCGATCTCCTGCGCATCCTCCAGTTCGATGCCGGCAGCCAGGCCGGAGCCGCCGATGATGCCGATGTGCCAGAAGCTGCTTTTCTCAGCGCGCAAGGATACCTGCCATGATGATGTCGATCGTGTGCTCGCGGTAGCGGTCGCGCAGTTCCTCGGTCAATGTGTCCTGGTCGAAGCAATGCTTCAGCACCAGCCGCGCCGAGAAGAACCGATCCACCGCCCCGGTCACCGTAAAGTAGAACAGTTGCGGATCGATTTCACGGAAGACACCCGCCCGCACCCCGTCGCCGATGAGCTGTTCATAGGCGCGGTAGATCGGCGAGAGATAGCAGTCGGCGATGCGGCGCGCCTCGGCATCGTCGCTTTCGCGCACCATCCGCATCGTCAGGCGGTTGAGATAAGGCACTTCGTAGAAGGTATCGACGACCTTCCAGAGATGGCGCCGCAACTTGGCCTCGGGCGACCAGCCGTCCTTCGCCAGCAGCGCGTCCACGCTGGTGACGATGGCCTGCCAGTCACGGTCGAGCAGCGCCTTGAGCAGCCCGGCCTTGTTGCCGAAGTAATATTTCACCAGCGCGGAATTGAGCCCCGAGCGCAGCGACAGTTCGGACAGCGAGATGTCGATCACGTCGCCATCGCGCATGATCGCGCTGGCCGTTTCCAGCAGCTGCGCCCGCGCGCCGGGAGGCGGCGTGCCGGATTCGGTGGAGGAAGTGCCCTGCGCCATCGGCCCGCGCGCCCTTGCGGCCTTTACCTCGGCCCCAGTCGGATCGCGCCGTCGAGGCGGACGGATTCGCCGTTCATATAGTCGTGCTCCAGCATGAAGAGCGCCAGCTTGGCATATTCGGCGGGCTTGCCCAGTCGCTTGGGGAAGGGAACCATCGCCGCGAGCGCATCCTGCACCTGCTGCGGCATGCCCGCCATCATCGGCGTCTCGAAGATGCCCGGCAGGATCGTGTTGACGCGAATACCCTCGCCCATGAGATCGCGCGCGACCGGCAGGGTCATGGCAAGGACGCCGCCCTTGGATGCCGCATAGGCCGCCTGCCCGATCTGCCCGTCCTGAGCCGCGACCGACGCGGTGTTGACGATGGCTCCGCGCGAACCGGCCTCGTCCAGGGGATCGAGTGTCACCATGCCCGCCGCCGACTTGCTGATGCAACGGAACGTACCGACGAGGTTGATGGCGATGGCCTTCTCGAACAGCGCCATGTCATGTGCGCGCGGTTCGCCCGTCTCGCGGTTCTTGCCCACCGTCTTGGCGGCCGGCGCGATGCCCGCGCAGTTGACGAGGATACGTTCCTGTCCATGCGCGGCGCGAGCCTTGGCGAAGCCTGCGTCGACGCTGGCATCGTCCGTGACGTTGACCTCGCAGAACACGCCGCCGATCTCCGCGGCGACAGCTTCCCCTGCCTCCACGTTGAGGTCGAACACCGCAACCTTGACACCCTGCGCCGCAAGCGCCCGCGCAGTGGCGGCACCCAGCCCGGACGCCGCGCCGGTAACGACCGCGGCCATGCTGCTATCCAGTTTCATCCACAATCCCTTTCGCCCGTGCCTACTTTCCAGGCACCAAATGCTTAATTCCGCGTCACAATAGCCCGGCGGCGGCCATCCGGCCGATTTAAGCACCCGGTTAAAAGCCGGTGCTCATGCGGTCAATCCATTCGATGCGGCGCAGCACCCGCACGCAACACGATTTCACCGCAGCGATACGCAGAGCAATTTTGCGGCACCCGACATGCCGAAATGCAACATTGCATTTCCTTCGGCAAACACCTGAATTCTTCCGGGCAAGACTGCAAACTGCGTGCAATACCGTAGCACTGTTGCAGCAAGATCACAGCCTCCGAGACAATTTGCGCAACGCGGCGAAGGGGATTGAAAGCCGGATCGCCTGCCGCGACAACCTCCGACATGGCAGGGGCATGTGCATACACACCCACTGCTGGCATCCGGCTCGCCCATCAGGATTGGTCACGCACCTGACAGGCGGACGAAAGCAACAAGGGACACAAAAGTGAAAACATCTCTGAAGAAGGCCGCTCTCCGGAGCGCAACGTGCGTTGCCGCCTTCACGTTCACCGCAACCGGCGCCTACGCGCAGGACGCGGCGACTGAAGAAGCACCCGCGAGCGAAGCCATCGTCGTCACCGGTTCGCGCATCAACAACCCGAACCTGACGCAAGCTGCCCCGGTCAACGTCACGACCGCAGACACGATCCAGCTGGCCCAGAACAACGTTGCCGAAGAAGTCCTGCGCGAAATTCCGGGCATCGTCCCGTCGATCGGTTCCGCGTCAACAACGGCAACGGCGGCGCAAGCTACGTCGACCTTCGCGGCCTCGGTTCGAACCGCAACATCGTCCTGCTGGACGGCCAGCGCATCGTCCCCGCCGAACTGGTCGGCCGTGTCGACCTCAACAACATCCCGCTCGCCCTCGTCGAGCGCGTTGACGTCCTGACCGGCGGTGCATCGGCCACCTACGGTGCCGACGCCATCTCGGGCGTCGTCAACTTCGTCATCAACAACGAATTCGAAGGCCTGGAGCTGAACAGCAGCTACCAGATCACCGAACAGGGCGACGGCGCCACCTTCCGTACCGACCTGTCGACCGGCGCCTCGTTCGACGATGGCCGCGGTCACGTGATCCTGGGCATCGGCTATCAGCAGGCAGACCCTGTCTACCAGGGCCAGCGCGGCTACTCGGTCTACAACGTCGACAGCTTCTCGGGCGAAGCCTCGGGTTCGGGCACGACCCTTCCGACCCGCTTCGGCGCCCAGCAGATCGCGCCTGACGGCCAGAGCCTGGTTCCCTACTACCAGCCCTACAACTTCAACCCGTCGAACATCTTCAGCACGCCGTTCGAACGCTTCAACATCTTCAGCTCCGCGAAGTATGAAGTTGCCGACAACATCGAGATCTACAGCCGCGGCATGTTCTCGAAGCAGACCGTCTCGACGGTCATCGCCCCCTCGGGCGCATTCGGCATCTCGGTCGACATTCCGATCTCGAACCCGTTCCTGAACGACGGCCTGCGCAGCTCGTTCTGCTCGATCGCCGGCCTCGACGCTGCGTCCTGCGCCCTCGCAGCCGCCGCAACCGATCCCAACGATCCGAACTACCGCACCGCCACGACCTCGATGTACCGTCGTGCCGTCGAAGTCGGTCCGCGTATCTCCGACTACCAGACCACGATGTTCGACTATCGTGCCGGTATTCGCGGTGACGTAACCAGCAACATCCAGTTCGACGTTTCGGGCGCTTATGGCGAATCCGAAAACATCCAGACCATCAAGGGCTACACGCTCAACAGCCGCATTCGCGACTCGCTGCTGGCGACCAACAGCTCCACCTGCCTCGAAGGCACGACCGATGGCTGTATCCCGGTCAACTGGTTCACCCCGGATGCCACCACGCTCACGGCTGAGCAGATCGACTTCCTCACCGAGGAATCGACTGTCATCAACCGCTTCTCTCTGGCCCAGGCCACTGCGGAACTGAGCGGCAACATCGGCGTCAGTTCGCCGTTCGCCTCCGACCCGATCTCATTCGCGGCCGGTGTCGAATTCCGCGAATACAACGCCAGCCAGGCTTCTGACACGCTTGCCCAGACCGGCGACCTCGGCGGTGCCGGCGGTGCGGCCCCGAACATCAAGGGCGGCTACAAGGTCTACGAAGTCTTCGGCGAACTTCAGGTTCCGCTGGTTCAGGACAAGCCGTTCTTCGAGGAACTCTCGCTGAACGCCGGCGTCCGCCAGTCGCACTACGAAGTCGACGCTGCAAGCAGCCCGAAGTACAATACCACGACCTGGACCGTCGGCGGCGTCTGGGGTCCGGTTTCGGACATCAAGCTGCGCGGTAACTACAGCCGTGCCGTTCGCGCCCCGAACATCTACGAGCTGTTCTACCCGGTCACCACCGCCCTCACCAACCTGTCGGACGATCCCTGCGCCACCTTCACAGACACCGGCGGCGCGATCCCGGGCCGCTCGGCTCCGACCGGCGTTCTTCGTGACGTCTGTATCGCTCAGGGTGCGACTGCCGCCAACGTTGGAAACATCTTCCAGCCGGCAGCCGGCCAGGCCAACTACACGGGCGGCGGCAACATCAACCTGAAGCCCGAAAAGTCGGACTCCTGGACCCTTGGTGTCGTCTTCCAGCCCAGCGTCGTTCCCGGTCTGTCGCTCACGGTCGACTACTACAACATCAAGATCAAGGACGCGATCACCACGCCGACGCCGGGCGACGCCATGTCGGCCTGCTTCGACAACCTCAGCGTCACCAACCCTGCCTGCCTTGCCATCCAGCGTAACCCGCTCGACGGCGGCCTGAGCGGCGATCCGGCCACCACGCCGGGCCTTGCCCTCAACCTCAGCAACCAGGGCAAGCTGTCGACCGCCGGTATCGATTTCACGGCCAACTATCGCCGTAACATCGGTTTCGCGGACCTGATCCTGGCGCTGAACGGCAACTGGACCGACAAGAGCGTGTTCCAGTCCTCGCCGACTGGCGTTGCACGTGACTGCGTCGGCCTCTACTCCGAAAACTGCGCTTCGCTTCAGCCGAAGTGGCAGTGGTCGACCCGTACGACCCTGGCATTCGAGAACATCGACGTCTCGCTGCTGTGGCGCCACATCGACAGCTTCAAGTACGAAGACTTCGGCGAAGCGTTCCAGGGCACCCTTGGCGACGACGTCGGCGCGCTTGCCGGCAAGAACGTCGACTTCAACCGGATCAAGGCGTTCGATTACTTCGACCTGACGACCCGCTTCAACGCGACCGACAACGTCACGTTCACGGTCACGATCCAGAACCTGTTCGACAAGAAGCCGCCGATCGTCGGCTCGAACATCGGTTCGACCGCATACAACAGCGGCAACACCTACCCGTCGACCTACGACGCTCTGGGCCGTCGCTTTGCCGTGGCTGCAAAGCTGCGCTTCTAATCGTTACCGACGATTTGAGATTGAGGGGTGGACGGCAACGTCCGCCCCTTTTTCTTTGCGGCACATGAAAGCGCGAGAATTCAGGTGCGCACCGCGGCCTACGCCAAGGCTATAGCCCTGGACGTGCAGGCGGCGGCCGCCGCGCCATCGGCAATCAGCCGAAATTCAGGGCGTTTGGAAGTTCCAGCGGAATATTCTGAGCCGCGGCAATCGTGGACGCCCATTCCAGGACTGTCCCGATTTCATCGCGGTGAGCCATGCGCGCGGTATCCTGATCGCGCTGGCGCTGCCCGGCCGAGAATGCGTCCCCGCTCTTGCTGTCGCGGTGCAAGGCAGGCTGACCGGCCAGCACGTCCCGGTCAGGCACCGGAAGGCGATAATGGCGCAAGACCGCCGCCACCGAATCCACGGGGCGACGCGTCAAGGCCTCGCTATCCAGGGTGGCGACCCGGTCAGGCATCTGAGCCGCGATTTGCGCGAAATGACGCTGCTGCGCGAGCCAGCCCAATGCGGCGATCTGCAGGTCGGTTTGCAGGAACAGTTCCTCGGGACTGAAACCGAAATCCAGGTAACGATCTACGAGATATCCCTTCGCAAGCTGCCGGCACCAGATCCTGCACCACAATCCCTTTCTCACGACCGAAAGCAGGAACGGCTCAAGCGGAGCATAGAGAAGAACCGCCCTTGAATCAGGGGCAAGGTTCATCAGCGCCGGAATGATCGGATTCACGATGTTGGACGGCTTGATCACCGTCCGCTCTCCCTTCACGAACGGGCGGGCCATGAGCGCCAGCATATCCGCCGCCACTTCCCCCATCTGTCTCGGGTCTGCGCCTCTGCGACGCCATCCGATCAGGTCGTTGAGAAGAACCGGCTCCGAAAGCCCCGCCGCGATGCCGGGCAGGTCCAGCGCCTGGACCAACATGGTCGAGGCGCAGAATGCCGAATGGAAGATGAAATGCGGCTGGCATCCCGCTGCCCGATCCCAGTCGGCAAGTGCCTGCCGGCGGATGACGACCGGGCTTGTCTCCACCCCCAGATGTTCGTCAGTCAGGAACGGGACCTGCTGGCGCCCTGACCGCTCGATCCGGCGGAACTGGTAGCTGTCCTGAGCGGGATCGTAACGGTGGGCGAGCCAGGCCGCCTCGGGAACTTGCATATCTGTTGACAGCGTCATGACGGCCTTCTTGCTACGTCCGAGAGGCAATGGCAAGATCGAGGGCAAGGGGTAAATTCAGGGGGCATCAATGGGGGATTCCCAAGTCAACGAACTCGCGGCAAGCGCCAACGCGCGAGGCCTTGCAGCGTTACGAAGTGGCGACTTTGCCACCGCAATCGATTGTCATCGGGTCGCAGCAGAGGCCGACCCGGAATCAGGCGCGCTGCAACGGAACCTGGCGACGGCCTGCAGGGCGGCGGGAGACGACGAAGGCGAAATTGCGGCGCTGAAGGCCGCGATCGCGCTGGACGCGCGCGATTTCATTGCCTGGCTGCGCACCGCCCAATTGCGGACACGACGCGGTGAGGAATCGCAAGCCCTCTCCGCGTGGCACGCCGTCATTCAAATGAGCCAGGCGATCGGAGAACTGCCGCCCCTGCTCGCAGAGGAAGTGGCGCAAGGCCAGCGGGTAATCGCCGGCATTCAGGCGAAGCTGACACAGGGCATGGAAACCCGCGTCTCCAGCAGGCTGGAAATGCTTCAGGGCCGCGATGCGCGCCGTGCCCGCGCCTTTCTCGACGCAGCGACCGGCAAGCGCCAGATCTTCAACGATCGCTGTTCGGGGCTGCATTACCCATTTCTGCCAGCGGACGAGTTCTTCGATGACGATCTGTTCCCATGGTTCGACCAGCTCGCCGCCCAGGCTGACAAGATTCGCGCAGAAGCGGTTCATGTGCTTGCGAACTGCCGGCATCTCTTCAGGCCGTATGTCCAGATGCCCAAGGGCGGCCATGCTGGCCCATGGGCCGTGCTCGACGGGAAGCTTGACTGGAGCGCCTGCTTCCTCTGGGAATACGGCACCCGCAACGAGGCACTTGCAGAGCATTGCCCTGCCACCTTCGCGGCGCTTGACGCGGTTCCGATGGCCCGCATTCCCAATCGCGCGCCAACCGCGTTCTTCTCCGTCCTGAAACCCGGCAAAGTCATCCCGCCACACACAGGCGTAACCAACACCCGGGCGATCATCCACCTGCCGCTCGTAGTACCCCCGAAATGCGGCTTTCGCGTGGGCGGCGAAGAACGGGAATGGATCGAGGGAAAGCCTTTCGCTTTCTCCGACACGATCGACCACGAAGCATGGAACCACGGAGAAGAGGATAGAATCCTGTTGATCTTCGATGCCTGGAACCCTCACCTTTCGCAGGTTGAACAGGACGCGATCATCGAGTTCTGCGATGTAGCGGACTCACTGGGACTTTCTCCCCAGGAACACGATATCGGCCGCTAAGTCCGCCTGGAACGCCGCGACAGTTCATTTGCGCCGCAACGCTGCTCGCGGTACTTTGCCTTTAGATGAAAATCAGGATCTCCACATGTTCCGAATCGTTCTAGCTACTGCCACACTTCCCTTGCTCGGCTGCCTCGGTGTCAGCGCGGCTGCGCAGGCCGCCGAACCAGCCGCCGCAACAACAACACCGGTGGCAGCCGCACCGAATGCGCTGACCGACCCCGATGACGTCATCAAGTGCCGCATGATCAAGGTTACCGGCAGCCGCCTCGCCGGAGAACGTGTCTGCAAGCCCGTCGGTGAATGGCGCCGCCTGCGCGAACGCGGCAGCGAAGCGGCAAGGGACATCGTCGATTACAGCCGCAGTCGCCCCGGCGGCCAGTAAGGCCAGCGCTGAAACACCTGGTCGCCCGACCCAGGCAAGCGCATCCGGCCGAGCCGCGCTTGCAAACCGGCGGTCGCCCGCTAGGGTCGGGTGAAGAATTCCGAGGGGACTGTTTCCAGCATGGCACACCGATTTCTGCCCAGCGCGGCCATTGGCGCGGTGGGACTTCTCGCGACTTTCGCCGCATGTCCAGCGCAGGCCAAGGATTCCGACAGAGCGCTTCCTCCGGATGTGGCCAAGCTTGCGGCGTGTCGAGCAATCGCCGATTCCGGCGAACGCCTCGCCTGCTTCGATCGCGAAAGCGGAATATTGCTGGGAGCGATCGAAACCGGCAGTGTGAAGGTCGTGGACAAGGAAGGCATTCGTGAAGTCCGCCGCTCGCTCTTCGGCTTCACCCTTCTCGCGTCGATCTTTTCGGGGGCGGGGAAAGAAGCGGCGAGGAAGAGGTCAAGCTCATCAAGACCACGCTTTCCTCGGTCCGGGGAGCGGCCAGCGGAAAGCTGCTCTTCACGTTGGCAGACGGAGCACAGTGGCAGACCAACGAAGCACTGGGCACGGTTCGCATGCCCAAGGTAGGCGACGACGTTGAACTGGAAGCCGCCGCTCTCGGGTCCTACTGGGTCCGCTTCAAGGGCGGCCGAGCGCTGAAAGCACATCGGGTCAACTGACCTGCCGCAACGATTGTAAGGAAAAGGGTGCGAGATCAATCTCGCACCCTCTTTTCGTTTCACTCCACGCTGATCGCCAGCGCGCCGTCGCCGTCGTCGATGTGGACGTGCGAACCGTCCGGCACTTCGCCAGCCAGCAGCTTCTCTGCCAGCGGGTCCTGGACGTAGCGCTGGACCGCCCGCTTCAAGGGCCTGGCGCCGTAGACCGGATCGTAGCCCACCCGGCCGAGCCAGCGCTTGGCCGCGTCGGTCAGGTCCAGCACGATCTTGC
Organism: Novosphingobium sp. ST904; assembly: GCF_001298105.1. Classification (GTDB taxonomy): domain Bacteria; phylum Pseudomonadota; class Alphaproteobacteria; order Sphingomonadales; family Sphingomonadaceae; genus Novosphingobium. Next base: position 102,082 of record NZ_LGJH01000160.1, read on the forward strand.
GGTCCTTGAGCAGCTTCTGGACACGCGCCACCTGGATATCGACGATCGGACCCATGTGCTCCTGGCCGAGCCGGTGGAACAGCACGATCTCGTCGAGACGGTTGAGGAACTCGGGCCGGAAATGCCCGCGCACCACTTCCATCACTTGCGGCTCGACGGTGTCCACGTCCTGCCCTTCGTCAAGCTGGGTCAGGTACTGGCTGCCGAGGTTGCTGGTCAGGATGATCAGGGTGTTGGTGAAGTCCACCACCCTGCCCTGCCCATCGGTCAGGCGTCCATCGTCGAGCACTTGCAGCAGCACGTTGAACACGTCCGGGTGCGCCTTCTCGACCTCGTCGAACAGCACGACCTGATAAGGCCGGCGCCGCACCGCCTCTGTCAGAACGCCGCCCTCGTCGTAGCCGACATAGCCCGGAGGCGCGCCGATCAGGCGGGACACCGCGTGCTTCTCCATGAACTCGCTCATGTCGATGCGGACCATCGCGCTGTCGTCGTCGAACAGGAAGCCCGCGAGCGCCTTGGTCAGCTCGGTCTTGCCGACACCCGTCGGGCCGAGGAACAGGAACGAGCCCAGCGGCCGGTTCGGATCCTGAAGCCCGGCGCGGGCGCGCCGCACCGCCTTGGAAACGGCCGAGACCGCATCCTTCTGGCCGATCACGCGCGCGCCGATCACGTCCTCCATCTTGAGGAGCTTCTCGCGCTCGCCTTCCAGCATCTTGTCCACCGGAACCCCGGTCCAGCGGCTGACGACGCCGGCGATGTCGTCCTCGGTCACCTCTTCACGCAGGAGCGCGTTTCCGGCCTGGGCCTGCGCCTCGGACAGCTTGCGCTCCAGCGAGGGGATCGTGCCATAGGCAAGCTCGCCCGCCTTGGCGAGGTCGCCTGTCCGCTGGGCCTGATCGAGCTCGACGCGCGCGGCATCGAGCTGCTCCTTGATCCTGCCTTCCGCGGCGATCTTGTCGCGCTCGTTCTGCCAGCGCGTGGTCAGTTCGCTCGACTGCTGTTCGAGATTGGCCAGTTCCTCGCGCAGAGAGGCAAGGCGGTCCTTCGATGCCTCGTCGGTCTCCTTGCCGAGGGCCATTTCCTCGATCTTGAGCTGGATGATACGGCGGTCGAGCTTCTCGATCTCCTCGGGCTTGCTCTCCACTTCCATGCGGATGCGGCTGGCGGCCTCGTCCATGAGGTCGATCGCCTTGTCCGGCAGGAAGCGGTTGGTGATGTAGCGGTTGGAGAGCGTCGCCGCCGCCACGATGGCGCCGTCGGTGATCCGCACGCCGTGATGCAGCTCGTACTTCTCCTTGAGCCCGCGCAGGATCGAGATCGTGTCCTCCACCGTCGGCTCGCCCACGAAGACCGGCTGGAACCGGCGCTGCAAGGCCGCGTCCTTCTCGACGTACTTCTGGTATTCATCGAGGGTGGTCGCGCCGATGCAGTGCAGTTCGCCGCGCGCGAGGGCGGGCTTCAGCAGGTTGCCCGCATCCATCGAACCTTCGGAAGCGCCCGCGCCGATCAGCGTGTGCATCTCGTCGATGAACAGGATGATCTGGCCGTCCGCGCCCTTCACTTCGTCGAGCACGGCCTTCAGGCGTTCCTCGAACTCGCCGCGATACTTGGCGCCCGCGATCAGCGAGCCCATGTCGAGCGCCATGAGGCTGCGGTCCTTGAGGCTGTCGGGCACGTCGCCATTGGCGATGCGCAGCGCCAGGCCCTCGGCGATGGCGGTCTTGCCAACGCCGGGGTCGCCGATGAGCACGGGGTTGTTCTTGGTGCGGCGGGCGAGGATCTGGACGGTGCGGCGGATTTCCTCGTCACGGCCGATCACCGGGTCGAGCTTGCCGTCGCGCGCGGCCTGCGTGAGGTCGCGGGCATACTTCTTCATCGCGTCATAGGCGTTTTCGGCCGAAGCGCTGTCGGCATTGCGGCCGCCGCGCAGTTCGGAAATCGCCGCCTCCAGCGCCTGGGGCGTGAGGTTGGCGGCCTTGAGCGCCTGCCCCGCCGAAGTCGTGGTGGCCAGCGCCAGCGCGAGCAGCATGCGCTCCACGGTGACGAAGCTGTCGCCCGACTTGGCGGCGAGTTGCTCGGCCTGGTCGAGCACGCGCACGGCATCGTTGTCCAGCCCCGGAGCGCCCTGGGCACCGCTGCCCGAAACCGTGGGAATCCTGCCGAGCGCCTTGTCGATTTCCTGCACCGCGAAGGCCGGATTGCCGCCCGCGCGCTGGATGAGGCCGGAAGCCATGCCCTCGCTATCCTCAAGAAGGGCCTTGAGGATGTGGTCGGAGCTGATGCGCTGATGATTCATGCGGATCGCAACAGTCTGCGCCGCCTGAAGGAAACCCTTGGCCCGGTCAGTGAACTTTTCGAGATTCATGGTATGAATTGCCTCCTGATCTCGACCATATAGTGTTGCACATTTGCAACACAAGGTGTGCCATGACATTTTTCGCGCGGCACATTCTGATGGCGCGCAGATGGGAAGAAAGCGTTGATTCTCAAGAGCCGGAACCGGCTTGTCACAAGATGGGAAGCGCCGCGCGGAATGCCACCCCCTCGAAAACGTCGCCGTGGCGTTGAACGTGCCTGCCGTTGCGCATTCGCTTGGCGCGAAGGTTGCCCTTGCCTAGCCTCTCCCGACAAGACCCGAAAACCAATGGGAAGAGGCATCAGACGTGGCGAAATTCACTCCCCAGCAGGCAGCGGATGTGCTTGCCATCAAGCAGGTCGTCTACGAATGGGGCGACGAACTGGACATTCACAACGGCCTCGAAATGCGCAGCGCCGACGTTCTGTCCGAGGATGTGGCCTATAACGTCGGCGGCGAATGGCGCGAGGGGCTGGCCGCGGTCGAGACCTTCTACAAAGGCCGCGCCGAAGCGCTGCGGGCAGGCGCGGGCCTGATGACCATGCGCCATATCATCACTTCGCTGCGGGTTTCCTTCGACGATGCCGACCATGCGAAAGTCGGCTATCTCCTGGTGTTCTTCGCCGCCGTGGGCGAGGCGCCGTTCGAGAAATACTGCGATCCGCTGGCAGTCGCCGACGTGAAGATGGAATGCCGCCGCGACAGCGACGGGGAATGGCGCATCACCGCTTCGATTCCGGCCAGATCTTCAAGCGGGGGTAATCAACGGCGGGGGGAATTGTCCGTCTCCGCACCCGATCCGGGACGACCTCTCTCTTCCCGCCGCCCCTCTTGCATCCCATCGCCTTTGTCGCTGGTCCTTGCCGAACAACGTGCTAGACCTTCGGCCATGCGACTTGCTCCCCGTTCCAGCGCCATTGCGCTCGCCGCCGCCCTCGCTCTCTCCGCCTGCGCCAGCGCCCCCACGGCCAGTGTCGCCTCGCCACCGCCGGCACCGTCGGAGAATGCCGCCCCGGCACCGGCCTCCCCGGCCGAACTCGTCGCCAGGGTGGACATCCCTTACGAGAAGTTCGTGCTCGCCAATGGGCTCACCACGATCATCCACACCGATCGCAAGGCCCCTATCGTCGGGGTGACGGCGTACTACAAGGTCGGCTCCAAGAACGAGCCGCGCGGAAAGACCGGCTTCGCGCATCTTTACGAGCACCTGTTCTTCGGCGGATCGGCCAACGTGCCGGACTTCGACGTGCCGCTGGAAGGCGCCGGCTCCACGCCCACCAACGGCTCCACCTGGTACGACCGCACCAATTACGTGGAAACCGTGCCCACGGGCGCGCTGGACCTTGCGCTGTTCATGGAAAGCGACCGCATGGGCCACCTGCTGCCCGCAGTCACCCAGGACAAACTCGACAAGCAACGGGGCGTCGTCCAGAACGAGAAGCGCCAGGGTGACAACCAGCCCTACGGCCTCTTCGAATATGCCCAGGCCGAAGGCCTGCTGCCGGTGGGCCACCCCTACCGCCACTCCACCATCGGCTCGATGGCCGACCTCGACGCCGCCACCCTCACGGACGTTCGCAAGTGGTTTACCGACCACTACGGCCCGAACAACGTCGTGCTCGTGCTCTCGGGCGACATCGACGCCGCCACCGCCCGCCCCAAGGTGGAGAAATGGTTCGGCGACATTCCGCGCGGCCCCGAGATCAAGCCCGTCACTGCCGAACCCGTGACGCTTTCGGCGCCGGTGAAGCGCGAGATCGTCGACCAGGTGCCGGTCCTGCGCCTTACCCGCAACTGGACCGCTCCCGGCCTGAACGATGCCGATACCCCCGCGCTCCAGATCGGCATGCGGGTGCTCGGCGGCCTTGCCAGTTCGCGGCTCGACAATGAACTGGTACGCGGACAGCAGCTTGCGGTGGCCGTGACCGCCTATTCGCAGGTGTTCCAGCAGCTCAGCATGCTCACCATGGCCATGGACGTGAAGCCCGGCGTGGACCGCGCCAAGGCCAACGCCGCCTTCGACAAGGTCCTCGCCGACTACTTGCGCGACGGGCCGACCGAGGATGAAGTGCGCCGTGCCGTCGTCAGCACCCTTTCCGGCGAGATCGGCGGCCTTGAACGCGTCGGCGGCTTCAGCGGCAAGGGAGCCACCCTGGCCGAGGGTCAGGTCTATTCGGACGATCCCGCCAAGTACAAGCAGGACCTTGCCCGCATGGCCGCGCTCACCCCGGCGGAAGTCAAGGCGGCAATGAACAAATGGCTCTCGCGCCCGGTCTATGCCCTCGACGTCGTTCCCGGCGCCCGCACCGAAAGCGGCGATGCCATGGGCGGCTGGGGCGACGAGGCGAAACAGCCCGCACCCCGCCCGGATCCCAAGGCCAAGGCGCCTGCCCTCGCCGCCGGACCCAAGCGCGAATTCCCGCAACTCGGCCAGATCGGCGCACTGACTTTCCCGGCGATCGAGCGCACGACGCTTTCCAACGGCATCCCGGTGCGCTTGCGCGCCGTACCGCGGTTCCCAAGCTGGTGCTCTCGCTCGATTTCGACGCCGGCTATGCCGCCGATGCGCTCGATACGCCGGGCACGCAGGGGCTGATGCTGGCCATGCTCGACCAGGGCACCTCGAAGCTCGACGCAACCCGCATCGCCGAGGCGCAGGAACGCCTCGGCGCCAGCATTTCGATCGACGGCTCGCTGGATACCAGCAGCGTGACGCTCTCGGCGCTCTCGGCCAATCTCTCGCCATCGCTGGACCTCATGGCCCAGATCGTGCGCGATCCCGCCTTCAGCCCGTCCGAAGTGGAGCGCGTGAAGTCCCAGTCGGAAGCCGAACTGGCGCAGGCGCTGTCAACGCCGGACGATCTCGCCGCCCGCTCGCTCGGCAGCGAACTCTTCGGGAACCACCCTTACGCCCAGCCCTCGGACGGCCTCGGCAATGCCGCCTCGCTCGCCGCACTCACCCCTGCCCAGCTCAAGGCCGCGCATGACAAGTGGCTGCGCCCCGATCTCGCCCGGATCACCGTGGTGGGAGATGTGACGATGGCCGAACTGAAGCCGATGTTGGAACGCGCCTTCGGCCAGTGGCAGGCCCCGGCCGTGCCAAAACCCGTAAAGCCGCTCGACACCGCCGTGCCCGCCGCCACCGGCAGCCGGATCGTCCTGATCGACCGGCCGAATTCGCCGCAATCCGTGATCGTGGCGGGCCGCGTCCTGCCGATGACCGGCAAGACCCCGGACGCGGAACCCCTGCAACTGGCTAACGACGTGCTCGGCGGCGGCTTCCTCTCGCGCCTCAACAAGGACCTGCGCGAGGACAAGGGCTGGAGCTACGGCGTCCATAGCGGCGTGGCTCAGCCCGTCGGCCCACGCTCGGTCCAGGTCGCGGCCCCGGTCCAGTCCGACAAGACCGGCGAGGCGATCAAGGCCATCATCGCCGACATGGGCGCGCTTCCGACAGGCAAGCCGGTAACCGCGGAGGAACTCCAGCGCGTTACCGAAGGCGCGATCCGGCAGCTTCCCAACCTGTTCGAAACCGACGCCGCCGTGCAGGCAGCGATCCGCAAGAACGACCGTCTCGGCCGCCCGGAAGATTATTACGTCGGCCTTGCCGCCAGGTATCGCACGATAGACGCCAAGGCGATCGGCGCTGCCGCCACGCAATATCTCCAGCCCAAGGGCCTGACATTCGTGATCGTGGGCGATCGCAAGGTGGTTGAACCGCAACTCAAGGGCCTCGGCCTGCCCGTCGAAGTGCGCGCGGTACCTGCAGCGCCTGAAGGCCAGGAATAAGGAGACCAGGAATGTCGCTGCTCGGCGGAACTTACGAATGTTCGACCAAGACCCCGATGGGGCATCAGAAGGGCACGCTTACCATCGTTCCGGCAGGTGACACCTTCACCGGCCAGATCACCGGCGACCTCGGCACGATGGAATTGCGGGACGGCAAGATCAGCGGCAACACGCTGAGCTGGAAGATGAAGATGACCTCACCGATGCCGATCGATCTCGACTGCAAGGCCACGGTCGACGGCACCGACCTCACCGGCACGATCAAGGCCGGCTTCTTCGGTACGATGAAGCTGGAAGGCAACAAAATCGCCTGAACCGGCGAACCCGCAGACAAGAAAAAGGGCGGCCAGCGATGGCCGCCCTTTTTTCATGGCCGCTGCCATTCTCACATGATCGCCCCGCGCGGCAGAGCTGAATTCTATTCTTTAACATCAAGTCTCTTGCCAGTTTGCACCAGGCCCAATATTGGCTGATCGCGCAGGAAAGACCGACGTTGGGGAACATCGGCCGCTACCTTGCCGGGGGTTTAAACTTGATGAGTTCCACTATTCGGCACGCGATTTTCGCGGCCGCCTGTTGCGTGCAGCCTTTCGTGGCGACGGCGAGCGCGCAGGCCCAGATGCCTGAAACGCTGGCCGCGCCTGCTGCCGCTTCTGCTGCTTGCGAACTGCATGTCTGGCCGGGCCACGATTTCCATTCGGTCTATTACGGCTGGGCACACGGCGGCACCGTGGACGGAGCAGCCAAGGGACGCGACGGATACGAGAATGTACCGCATGAACCGCTTTCGGCGGGAGAACAGGTCAAGATACTCGGCTCGGCAGATCTTGCCGCCACGCTCAGCCTCGCCGGATATCGCACGGTCATCCACGAAACGCCGCTGTCCAGCCGCGAAATCCGCACCGGCCTTGCCCGCCACGCACTGGATACGCCGCGCTGCTACGCCGAATTGATGATCGACGACCTCGTCCTGCAGAAGAATTTCACCGGCACGCAAGCGCTCAACATCCTTTACCGCTTCCGCCAATTCGATGGTGACGTGTCCGGCCGCAGCTTCGGCACCTATATCCAGGTGCCGGTTCGCATTGCCGACAAGGCTATCGACAGGTCATCCGATGCGATCGTGTCCGAACTGGCGTCCGCCTATTCCATCAGCATCCACGATTTCGGCAAGGCGCTGGCGGCGCCGCCGAAAAAGAAACGCTGACCCATTCAACCACGGAGTGCGACTGTAATGAAAATGATCTCGCGTGCATGTCTGCTCGCGGCACTGGTCTTTGCGCCTGCCGCTCACGCGCAGGACGCAGCAGCCCCTGCGGCAGCAACAGCTCCTGTACCCGGACTGCAGCCTGCCGCAGCTGCGGACGGTTGCGAACTGCATCTATGGCCGGCCGAACGCATGCGATCCCAGACCACAGGCCTGCTTGGCGGCGGCCTGCTCGATGCAGCGCTGCATGCCGACCGGGATTCGAGCAATCAGTCGCTGATGGCAAGCGCACTCGACAGTCCCTCGCAGCTCGACGCACTCGTGGCGATGGATCTGCGCACCCTGTTGCCGCTGACACCGGGCACCACCATCATTCGTCACGAGCAGCCGCTCGAACGCAAGACGATGAACAAGATCAAGACACGACGCTCGGATTCGGCCGCCGCATGCTACTCCGAACTCATCGTCGCCGATGTGTTCTACATGAAGGCGGCAATCTATGGCCGCTCGCTGCGCACGCTGTTCATGTATCGCCGGTTCGATGCCGCCCAGAAGATCACCTGGGAATACAAGGCATGGGGCGGTAATGGCCTGTCGCTGTTCCCGCCGAAAGAAGGTGAGGACGCCGTTGCGGCACTTGGCGAGCTGGGTACCGTCTACCAGAAGAACTTCGTCGAATATGCACACAACGCCATTACCGCCGCTCCCAAGAAGGTAGCCGCGAAGTAAGCCGCTTCAAACGAAGAAGGGCCGGAAAGCACAGCGCTTTCCGGCCCTTCTTTATGTCTATGATACCCTGCGTCAGCCGAGCTTGGCCTTCAGGATCTCGTTCACCACCTGCGGGTTGCCCTTGCCGGCCATCGCCTTCATCGTCTGGCCGACGAAGAAGCCGAACAGCGCAACCTTGCCTTCGCGGTACTGGGCGACCTTGTCGGCATTGGCGGCGAGGATTTCGTCCACCTTGGCCTCGATGGCGCCGGTGTCCGATTCCTGCTTCAGCCCTTCACGCTCGACGATGACGCCGGCATTGTCACCAGTCTCGAACATCGTTTCGAGAACCTGCTTTGCGATCGAGCCCGAGATCGTGCCCTTGCCCACCAGCGCCAGAAGCTCCGCCGCCTGCTCATGGCTGATCGGCGAGTCTTCAAGGCTCTTGCCCTGCTTGTTGAGCGCGCCGAAGAATTCGGAGATCAGCCAGTTGGCGGCCTGCTTGGCGACTTCGGCGGGCTGCTTGCCCTGTGCCGAAGCGGTTTCGGCCAGCAGCGCCTCGAACCATGCGAAAGTATCGACATCGGCGGTCAGCACGGCAGCGTTGTAGGCCGAAAGGCCCAGTTCGCCTTCGTAGCGGGCGCGCTTGGCGTCCGGCAGTTCGGGCAGGCTCGCGCGGCAGGCCTCAAGGAAGGCATCGTCGAGTTCGAGCGGCAGCAGGTCCGGATCGGGGAAGTAGCGATAGTCGTGCGCGTCTTCCTTCGAACGCATCGAACGCGTCGAGCCGGTGGTGGGATCGAACAGGCGCGTTTCCTGCACGATCTTGCCGCCGCCTTCCAGCACGTCCACCTGACGGTTTGCCTCGTGCTCGATCGCCTGCATGACGAAGCGCACGGAGTTGACGTTCTTGGTCTCGGTACGGGTGCCGAGTTCGTCACCGGGCTTGCGCACCGAGACGTTGACGTCCGCGCGCATCGAGCCCTGGTCCATGTTACCGTCGCACGAGCCGACATAGCGCAGGATCGTCCGCAGCTTCGACAGGTAAGCCCCTGCTTCCGCAGGCGAAGCCATGTCCGGGCGGCTGACGATTTCCATCAGCGCCACGCCGGAGCGGTTAAGGTCGACATAGGACATCGTCGGATGCTGGTCGTGCATCAGCTTGCCCGCGTCCTGCTCGACGTGGATGCGCTCGATGCCGATCACCTTGTCGGCCGGGATGCCCGCCTTCTCGTCCGCCTCGATGGTCAGCGAGCCTTCGCCCACGATCGGGTGGTAGAGCTGGCTGATCTGGTAGCCCTGCGGAAGATCGGCGTAGAAGTAGTTCTTGCGGTCGAAGCGGGACCACTTGTTGATCTGCGCGTCGATCGCCATGCCGGTACGCACGGCCTGACGGATGCATTCGCGGTTCGGAACCGGCAGCATGCCCGGCATCGCCGCGTCGATCAGCGAGACCTGGCTGTTAGGCTCTGCGCCGAATGCCGTCGCCGATCCGGAGAACAGCTTGGAGTTCGAGGTGACCTGCGCGTGGACTTCGAGGCCGATCACGACCTCCCAGTCACCGGTGGCGCCCTGGATGCGATAAGTGCTCATATTACCACCACTTTTCCGGCTTGGCCGCGAACTGGGCGCGGGCCTCGATGGCGAGACCGGCGTTCAGCACGCCCTGTTCGTCGAAAGCCTTGCCGATGACCTGAAGGCCCAGCGGCAGACCTTCGCGGTTGAGGCCGGCCGGGACCGACATCGCCGGAAGACCCGCGAGCGAGGCGGGCACCGCGAAGACGTCGTTCAGGTACATCTTCAGCGGATCGTCGACGTTCTCGCCAAGGCCGAAGGCGGCCGAAGGCGCGGTCGGCGCAAGGATCACGTCGCACTCTTCGAAGGCCTTGGCGAAGTCCTGCGCGATCAGCGCGCGGACCTTCTGGGCCTGCGTGTAGTAGGCGTCGTAGAAACCGGCCGAGAGCACGTAAGTGCCGATCAGGATGCGGCGCTTCACCTCGGGGCCGAAACCGGCGGCGCGGGTCGCGGCGTACATGTCCTGAAGGTTGGCACCGTCCGGCAGATCGCGCAGGCCGTACCGCACGCCGTCATAGCGGGCGAGGTTCGACGAGGCTTCGGCAGGCGCGATGATGTAGTAAGTCGGCAGCGCGTACTTGGTGTGCGGCAGCGAGATCTCGACGATCTGAGCGCCCGCATCCTTCAGCCAGGCAATGCCGTCGTCCCACGACTTTGCGACATCGTCGTCCAGGCCATCGACGCGGTATTCCTTCGGAATGCCGACCTTCTTGCCTTTCATGTCGCCCGAGAGCGCGGCTTCCCAGTTCGGCACCGGCATGTCGAGGCTGGTCGAATCCTTGGCGTCGAAACCGGCCATGGCTTCGAGCATGATCGCGCAGTCCTGCACCGAGCGGGCCATCGGGCCCGCCTGGTCGAGCGAGCTGGCGAAAGCAACCACGCCCCAGCGCGAGCAGCGGCCGTAAGTCGGCTTGATGCCGGTGGTGCCGGTGAATGCGGCGGGCTGGCGGATCGAGCCGCCGGTGTCGGTGCCGGTCGCCGCCGGGCAGAGGCGCGCGGCGAGAGCCGACGACGAACCGCCCGAGGAACCGCCCGGCGCCAACGCGGCGTTGCCGCCATCGTTGCGCTTCCACGGCGAGATCACATTGCCGAAATAGCTGGTCTCGTTCGACGAGCCCATGGCGAACTGGTCGAGGTTCAGCTTGCCCAGCATGCCTGCGCCGGCATCCCACAGCTTCTGCGAGACGGTCGATTCGTACTGCGGCTTGAAGCCTTCCAGCATGTGGCTGGCGGCCGTCGTCTGCACGTCGAAGGTGGCGAACAGGTCCTTCATGCCGATCGGCACGCCGCCCATCTTGCCGAGAGCCTCGCCGCGCGCACGCTTGGCGTCGGTGGCAGCTGCCGCTTCGATGGCCTTTTCAGGCGTGGCGATGATGAAGGCGTTCAGCGCTTCCTGCGCGGCGGCGACATTGGCGTTGAAAGCTTCCGCCACTTCGACGGCGGAGAAATCGCCGCCGGCCACACCGTCGCGGATCTGCGCAACGCCGAGTTCCGTAAGATCAGTCATTATTCGATCACCTTGGGCACGCCGAAGAAGCCGTGTTCGGCGGCGGGAGCATTGGCCAGAACGGCATCGCGCTTGTCGCCGCCGGTCAGCGGATCGGCGTCGATCACGTCGTCGCGCAGGCGCAGCGTGTTGGGGATGACGGCGGTCATCGGCTCGACGTTCGAAGTATCGACTTCGCCGAGTTGCTCGACCCAGGCGAGAATGCCGTTGAGTTCGGGGACCATCGCCTCGATTTCGGCCTCGCTCACCTTGATGCGGGCGAGGCTGGCGATCTTCGCAACGGTTGCGGTATCGACCGACATGGCGTTCCTTCAGTTTGACGCGCGGCTCTGCACGCGCCGGGAGATCAGGATCGGGCAGCTAGCACCCGTCCGAAATTGCTTCAAGCATGGACGCCTCCGGGAGTGCGTCCGGCCCGGCTCATTGCGAGCCGGGTTGGGCCGGTTGCGCCTGCCCTTGCTGCGCGGCGATCATCGCGTCGAGTTCCGCGCGGGTCTTGAAGTCGAGCAGGGTCACTTCGAAGACGAGGTCGGAATTGGGCGGGATCGGCCCGCCGCCTTCCGCGCCGTAAGCCAGTTCCGCCGGGATCAGGATGCGGTAGCTGCCGCCGCGCTGCATCTGCACGAGCCCGTCGGCGAAGCCGGGAACGACTTCGCCCAAGGCCATCGGCATCTGTTCGTTCTGGTCGAACACGGTGCCGTCCTTGAGCATTCCCTTGTAGTTCACCAGCACGTAGTCTTCGCGGGTAGGCTTGGCGCCCTGCCCCGCTGTCAGCGTGGTGACCACGACCTGGCGCGCGGGTGAGGTTGCGGGCGCAGGAGCCGGAGAAGGTGCAGTCTGGCCCGGTGCCGCGGCCGAAGCCGCAACAGGCAGGACGACGGCCAGCGCCAGGAGCGCCGGACGGAACGTGCGGATCATGGCGGCGATCAGTGTGCCGGACCTTCGGCGCCCGGAACGGCACCGTCGGGAATCGCGCCACCCGGAATCGCACCGCCGGGAACGGCACCGCCCGGTGCGCCGCCCTGCATCTGCTGGAGCTGCTGCATCAGGCGCTGCTGCTGCTCGATCTCGGCGCGGCTCTTGAAGTCGAGCAGCTCGATTTCGAAGTTCAGGTCGGTATTGGCCGGAATCTTGCCGACCGCCTTGTCGCCGTAAGCCAGCTTGGCCGGGATCTCGACCTCGTACTTGCCGCCGCGCTGCATCTTGACGAGCGCCTTGGTGAAGCCGGGGATCACCTCATTGAGGGCCATCGGAACCTGCTGCGCCTGATCGAAGACGTTTCCGTCCGGCAGCGTGCCCTTGTAGTTGATGAGCACGACGTCAGCGATCGTCGGCGATTCGCCCGAACCGGCGGTCAGCGTCTTGACGTGGACCTGCGGCGGCAGGGCAGCATAGGCGACGCCGCCGGCGGCCAGCGCGACTGCGGCAACGCCGAGCCAGATCTTGGTCAGCGAGCCCTTGGCAATCGGCTGCAGCGGAACGCGGGTGATCTCAGTCATGGTCTAGGGCCTCGTTCGGGTTCGCCCGGCGGGTACAGCTGCGCGGTAACTGCACGGCAGATGCACAAAGGGCGCGGATGGAATTTCCGCGCCCTCATGGCTCAAGCCGGAGCGGGGTTCAAGCCGCAAGCCGAGCAATTTAAGATGTGCCAATCACAATCGTAATCATACGATCCTGACTGTAGCGCGGCATTTCCCCGCTCCTCGCTCGGAAACGAGAAAACGGATGCCGCAAACCCCGCCCGGAGACGGGGCCGACATCAATCTTACTTGACGCCGTCACGCTCCATGCGCTTGCGCTCCAGCTTACGGGCGCGGCGCACAGCAGCGGCCTTTTCGCGAGCGCGCTTTTCCGAGGGCTTCTCGAAGTGACGACGCAGCTTCATCTCGCGGTAGACGCCTTCACGCTGCAGCTTCTTCTTGAGAGCCCGAAGAGCCTGATCGACGTTATTGTCGCGGACGAGAATCTGCATAAACCGACACACCTCACAAATCGAAGGCACGAATTCCGCATTCCGACGCGGAAGGCACCTTGAAAGAAAAAACGTAATTGCACCGAATCCCTGTCGGGGTCGGCTCGAAGTTGGGGGCCGCTAGCATCGCCGGGGCCGGAAGGCAAGCAATCTTGGCGAAAGATCGGCCAAAATGCGCCCTCCACCGAGGGTGGGACTCCCCGATGGAGGGTACTCATACACCAATCCCGCGCGTCAGGCCAGTTGATCGACGATCAGACCTGCTGCCGAAACGGTGGCGGAAGTCGCCGCCGAGGCCGTGTAGGTCGCGCCTTCGGCCTGCTGGGCCTTCAGGTTCTCGATGAAGGCCTGGACCGCGGCCAGCGTGGCATCGGCCTCATCGGTTTCTTCCGCGTCATCGGTGGAATCGGTGTCGTCCGTCTCATCGGTTTCGTCCGTTTCCTCGGTCTCTTCCGTCTCGTCGGTTTCCTCGACGGACGAACCGCCGGGCGGCGGACCGCCGGCACCGCGAGGACCGCCGGGACCACCCGCGCCGCCGGGTCCACCGGGGCCGCCCGCTCCGCCGGCCTCACCGCCATCCTGCGATGCGCCCTGCGCGAACAGGGATTGCAGGGTGGAGGCCTGCTCTTCGGTCAGGGTGCCGTTTTCCACCTGGTCGGAAATCAGCGAATCGATCCGATCCTTCATCTGGGAAGGGTCGAGTTTGCTGCCCGAAGACGCCGTGCCGAGCGCGTCGTCGATCGAATCGAGCGCCGATTCGAGCGCCGCGGCATCGCTGTCGCTGACCGAACCGTTGCTCACGGCGGAGGCCAGCTTGTCCTCCATGTCCTGACTCGGATTGAACAGCGTGCTCAGCGCGCTTGTGGAAGATGATATCTGCATCATTATGTCTCCTTGCGGAGTGGGGTCGCACCCAATGACACTTATAGAAGGGCCGCGTGCCGTCCGGTCGGATGGAACGATTGGAAATCCGCGCATTCACGGCTAAGGCGGCCCAATGTCCCAACCTTCCTTTCTAGCCTCCTCGCTCTTTGTGGCGCTGGGCGGCGGCGTCGGCTCATGGCTGCGCTTTCTCACCGGCCTCGGCTGGAGCACCGTGATCGGCCCGGCAAGAGCCGGTGCGTTTCCCTATGGCACCCTTACCGTCAATGTCCTTGGCAGCCTTGCCATGGGCCTGCTGGCAGGCTGGCTCCTGCGCCACACCGCAGAGGGCGAGACTGCCCGCCTGCTCATCGGTGTCGGCGTGCTGGGCGGCTTCACCACCTTTTCCTCGTTCAGCCTCGACACCATTGCCCTTGCCATGCGCGGGCAGCTCGGTCTTGCGGCTTTCTATGTCGCGATCTCGCTGATCGCGGGCTTCGCCGCGCTGTTTGCCGGCTTTTCCATCACGAAGGGAGTCGCCGCATGAGCCGCGACAATTCAGATTCCGTCCGCCAGTTCACCGTCGGCCGCGACGACGAAGACATCCGTCTCGACCGCTGGTTCAAGCGCCACCTGCCCGAAGTCGGCTTCGCGATGGTGTCGCGCTGGGCGCGCACCGGGCAGATCCGTGTCGACGGCAAGCGCGCCGATGTCGACACCCGGCTCGTCGCGGGCCAGGTCCTGCGCGTGCCGCCGGGCGGCGAGGCCAAGCCCGGCCTCGGTGGCTCGCGCCCGCGCCGCGAACTGACCGAAGCAGAGATCGAACTCGCCGATTCGATGGTCCTCACGCAGGACCGCTCGGCGATCGTGCTCAACAAGCCGCCGGGCCTCGCCACGCAGGGCGGATCGGGCATGAAGGAGCACGTGGACGGCCTGCTTGACGCCTATGCGGAGAAGGGCCCGCGCCCTCGCCTCGTCCACCGGCTGGACAAGGACACTTCCGGCGTCCTGCTGATCGCCCGCACGCCCGGAAGCGCGGCGTTCTTCTCCAAGCGCTTTTCCGGGCGCACCGCCAAGAAGATCTACTGGGCGCTGGTGGTCGGCGTGCCGAGCATCAACGACGGCATGATCGAGCTGCCGCTCGCCAAGCAGCCGGGCACCGGCGGCGAGAAGATGCATGTGGATGAGGAAGGCGGCCAGTCCGCCCGCACCCGTTACCGTGTGCTGGACCGTGCCGGCAACCGCGCCGCCTGGGTCGAACTGCACCCGCTGACGGGCCGTACGCACCAGTTGCGCGTCCATATGGCGGCAATCGGCCACCCGATCGTGGGTGACGGCAAATATGGCGGGCAGGAAGCGTTTCTTTCGGGCACGATCAGCCGCAAAATGCACCTCCACGCCCGCCGGCTCATCATCGAGCACCCGGACGGCACCCCGCTGGACGTGACCGCCCCCCTGCCCGAGCATTTCGCCAATTCGCTGGCCTCGCTCGGTTTCGACGAGGCGGACGGCGCGGAACTGCCCGAATCCGCGCCGGAGTTCACCAAGGACGACGAGAAGCGCGCCGCCAAGGCTCACGCCAAGCAGTATCGCAAGGAACGCCGGGGTGAGCGCCGCTCGCGCCGCGACACCCCCTCCGACCGTCCCTCACGCGGCAAGCCCTCGGGCAAGACCGCATCGCGCCCGGGCGCAAAGTCCGCAGGCAAGCCCGGCGGAAAACCCGGCAAGACCGGTCCCGGCAGCAAGACTGGCCCCGGCGCAGCCCGATCGGCGCCTGCCCGCCCCGCCTCGCGTAAACCCGGCGGCTCGGCACCTTCCGGCGGACGGCCTTCCGGTCCGCGAGGAAAGCGGTGACCGCGGCGGTAAAGTTCGCCGTCTTCGACTGCGACGGTACCCTGGTCGACGGGCAGGCACCGATCTGCGAGGCGATGGAAGCGAGTTTCGCCCGCTTCGGCCTGCCCGCTCCCTCGCGCGGCCTGATCCGCCGCGCGGTGGGCCTGTCGTTGCCGCAGGCGATCCGGCAGCTCCTGCCCGATAGCGGCGAAGAGCAGCAAAATGCGATGGCGGAAGCCTACAAGGTCGCATTCCGACAGGCACGAGAGGAAGGGCGCGTCTCGCAACCGCTGTTTCCCGGCATCGAGGACTGCCTGCGCACTCTTCACGCGCGCGGATGGACGCTTGGCGTGGCCACCGGCATGTCGGACCGGGGCCTGGGCCACTGCCTTGCGGCCAACGGCATTTCCGACCTCTTCGTCACGCTCCAGACGGCAGATCGCCACCCCTCCAAGCCGCATCCCGCGATGCTGGAGGAAGCACTGTTCGATGCGGGCGCCCTGCCCGGCGAAACGGTGATGATCGGTGACACCGCCTATGACATGAAGATGGCGAAAGCCGCCGGAACCCGCGCCGTCGGCGTGGACTGGGGCTATCACCACCCGCGCGAACTGACCGAGGCCGGCGCCGAGAAGGTCGTCGCAGCGCCGGGCGAACTTGCGGAGTACCTCCTGGCATGACCGAACAAGACCCGGCGAGGGCCCGCTTCGCCACCATCCAGCTCGTGCGTATCTTCGGCGTCGCCTGCGTGATCGCGGGCATGGCGATCGGCGCCGAAAAGCTCGCCGCGCCGCTCTGGCTTGGATACCTCCTGATCGCCAATGGACTGATCGACGTGTTCGTCATCCCCAAGGTGCTGGCGCGCAAGTGGCGGAGCCCGAAATGAAGCGCTTCTACAAGGAGGCCTCGACCGGCGAGACCGAAGGTGGGCAGGCGTGGCGCGTGCTGCTGGATGGCCGACCGATCAAGACCGCCGGCGGCCGCCCCCAGGTCGTGCCGACAAGGGCGCTCGCGGATGCGCTTGCCGCCGAGTGGGCGGCGCAAGGCGAACAGATCGACGCGCGGACCTTCCATTTGCGCGATCTGGCCGACTTTGCCGTGGATGCTGTTTCGGACGACCGCGAGCAGACGATCCGCGATCTCCTGCCTTATGCCGAGACGGACACGCTCTGCTACCGCGCCGAGCCGGGCGAGGCATTTCACGAGCGCCAGTTGGCCGTGTGGGAGCCCCTGCTCGCCGAAGCGGAAACCCGCTACGACGTGCACTTCACGCGGGTCTCCGGAATCATTCCCAAGCCACAGCCGGCCGAGACGCTGGCCCGCATCGAACTCGCCCTAGCCGCCGAGAGCGACTTCTCGCTGGCCGCGCTCAAGATGCTCTCCAGCCTCGCCGCCTCGCTGGTGATCGCCATGGCTGCGATCCGGCCGGGCGCCGATGCGGAAGCGCTGTGGAAAGCCGCCAACCTGGAAGAAGACTGGCAAGTCGAGCTCTGGGGCGAAGACTGGGAAGCCGCCGAGCACCGCGCCGCGCGCTTCGAGGCGTTCAAGCTGGCCATGCGACTGGCAGAACTTTCGAGGTAGGCACAGGACGCCGGGGCCTGCCCCGGGCTTCATGGCGCCCCCTTCGCTGCTATTCCAAAGAAAAGACCGCCCCGGACTAACCGGAGCGGGTCTTCCGAACGGTGCACGGCGTTGCCTCCGCGCGGTCCCGTTCTTCTTGAGATCAGAACTTCACGCCGAGACCGGCGAGGCCGTAATGACGGCTGAAGCCCTGTTCGTAGTTCGAATAGTTGTACTCGACCTTGCCGAACAGGTTGCCGCCGAAGTTGTGCTCGAAGCCGGCACCGAGACGGAAACCGTCAAGGTTCGTGCCGTCGCTGTCCTTGTTGGTGCCATCGGTATAGATCACGCGCAGGCGGGCATTGGTGTAGCCGCCGAGGACGTAGAGCTTGCTGGTTTCGCCAACGTTGGTGCCGATGCGGGCAACAGCGGCAAGGTCGCGCCCGGCGCGGACGCAGAGCTTGTCACCCAGAGCGATGACGTCGCGTGCGCATTCCTTGGTCGTGCTGTCCGATACGCTCGCCTGGATACCGAAGAACAGCGCTTCACGAACCGGGAAGTCGTAACCGGCAGCAACGCCGTAAGTGAGGCCTTCCGACGAACCGCCGTCGATCGAAACGCTGTCGAGGCCGGTCTGTGCCTGAACGTAGGCCTGCGCATTGGCGGCGGCCGGAACGGCGAAAAGGGCGGCGGCAGCGCCGAGAAGGGCGATCTTGTTCATGCGTATGCTCCTGCATTCTGTTTGCCCCGCGGCATTCGTGGCGGCGGGATCGGGGGGCCGAATACAGGGCCGGGAAACCGGTTCAATACAGATGCTTGCACAGCATCGTCATAAAACTGTCATTGTGACATGACAGCCACAACCAGAAACTCGAAAAACAAGGTAAAGTAACGGAAATCCGCCTTTTGCACGCACTATTGTAAAATCGGAAACCGCGACAGAAAATTAAATCTTCAATAGCCCTTTAAAACGCGCACGGACGATCCCAAGATGCACAATACCTTACAGATATTGTCATTTTCGGAAAGATTCCGCGCAGAGTCCCGCGTTTTCAGGACGAACTCTTCGTGCGCAATCCTTGAAACCGGCGTCTTCAGGCGCCGGATTTCACCCATGCAGCAACGTCCTTTGCCACGACGTTGGCAGCCTGATTGATAGCCGGCCCGATGAGGGCGGCTTCCGGCTTGATGCCCGGCACCACCGATTCGAACCGCTTGGTCACGATCGGCCCGTTGCGTTCGGTACGGATTGCATCGAAGCGCACGACGACCGAGGAAGTGGCGACGTCGTAGCCCATGTCGAGCAGGCGCCCGCCGATCAGGGTCTTGCCGGTGACCTCGAAATCGCCGCCTTCGACCACGAGCTGCCCGGTATCGGCACGCAGCGTTTCAGCCAACAGCGAGCGGAACTGGCGGCTCGGCTTCTCGATCCACCAGGCATCCTTGAGATAGGACATGCTCGACGCATCTATCCTTACCGGAACCCGCAGCACATCGAGGCTGCGATCCGCCTCAGGGTCCAGCACGACGATGGCATCGGTAATCCGCCCCGTGGCCTGCGACCCCGCGGGAGCCTTGTCCTGCGGAGTGAGACGGAACAGCAGCTCGGGCGGCTTGGGCGCGAGGCTGATGCAACCGGAAAGCGCCAGTGCCGCCACGGCCGCTAGCGCGCCGCCGAAAATCGGGGTCTTGTGCCGGAGCTTCATCGCGGTTCCCATCGTCTTTCCCGTTTTCTTCTTCCCGGCCGAAGCACGCCCGTTCACGACTGGCGCACTCATGGCTTGTAGGTGGGCAGCTTCTGCCCCTTGATGAGGGCGCCCGCGCCCTGCTCGTCGATCTTCTCGGTCACACTGCGCAGCGCCTTGCTGGTGGCGCGCAGATCGCGGATCGCGGCTTCGGCGGCAGGAAGCGTCTGCTGCGATACCTGGTCGAAGGCAGGCTGCGCATGCTGGAGCGTCTGGTCGAGGGTCTCCATCGACTTCTGCGCAGCGCCCAGCGTCTCGCGAAGCTGGGCCGCCAGCGAATTACCCTGATCGCCCAGCAGGCTGTCCGCCTTGCCTGCCACGCCCTCGAACGCGACCAGCGTTCTGGTGGCCTGGTTCAGCGTTCCCTGAAGTTCCGCCAGCGTCTGCTTCATCTGCGGCGTCGCGGCCGAGAGATCCTTCGTCATCTTGTCGGTATTCTTGAGAATGCCGGTGATGGAACGGCGGTTCTCTTCGGACATCAGCAGGTTGAGGTTCTCTGTCAGCGTCGCCAGCCGTTCGAGCAGCAGCGGCGCGTTGGAGAGGATTTCACCCAGGCCGCCGCGCTTGGTCGGGATCACGGGCACGCCTTCCGGGCCGGGCTCGGTCAGCAGCGGCGCGCCCTTCACGGCGCCTTCGAGCTGGATGTCGGCAACGCCGGTGAAGCTGCCCTGGATCGTGGCAGTGGTGCCGACGGTGACGGGCACCTTCTTGTCCACCTTCACGCGCACGCGAATGAAGCTGGGGTCCTGCGGCCAGAGTTCGATCTCCTTGATCTGCCCGACCGGCACGCCCGCGTAATCGACGCCGGAACCCTTGGCGAGCCCGTCGACCGACTGCTTGAAGAAGATGTCATACTCGTTTCGCGCGGTGTCGTTGATCCGCGCGATCCAGATGATGAACGCCGCCAGCGTCGCCAGCAGCACCAGCGTGACGGCTCCGACCCATATGTGATTGGCCCGTGTTTCCATGCTGTGTGCCCTATGCCCCGCTTTCGTTGGTAGTATTCAGGGTCGGCGCCTCGGGGGCGGGACCGTCCTGCGCGACCGGCGCGTCATGCTGCATCGAAATCTCGTCCTTCGCGCCGAGCGCGGCACGGCCGCGCGGGCCGTTGAAGTATTCCTGTATCCACGGGTGATCGAGCGCGAGAAGTTCGGGGATCGTACCCACGGCGATCACCTGCTTGTCCGCCAGCACCGCCACGCGGTCGCAGATGGCGTGAAGCGTGTCGAGATCGTGCGTGATGAGGAACACCGTCAGGCCGAGCGTGTCGGCCAGTTCGCGCGTCAGACCGTCGAAAGCGGCCGCACCGATCGGATCCAGGCCCGCGGTCGGCTCGTCGAGGAACAGCAGTTCAGGGTCGAGCGCCAGCGCCCGCGCGAGGCCGGCGCGCTTCTTCATGCCGCCCGAAAGCTCGTTCGGATACTTGAAGGCCGATTCCTCGGCCAACCCGGCGAGGCGCACCTTGAAACGGGCGATCTCGCTGCGCAGGGTATCGTCGATCTCGGGATAGAACTGCTTGAGCGGCACTTCCACGTTCTCGCCCACGGTCAGGGTCGAAAACAGGGCCCCTCCCTGGAACAGCACGCCCCAGCGCGAGCGCAAGTCGATCCCTTCCTCGTCGGTGGAATCGCCCATGCGGTGGCCGAGCACGGTGATCTCGCCCTCGGCAGGCTGCTGCAGGCCGATGATCGAGCGCATCAGCACCGATTTGCCGGTGCCCGAACCACCGACGACGCCGAGAATTTCGCCCCTGCGGACCTTGAGCGAGAGATCGTCGTGAATGACATGCTCGCCAAAGACGTTGCGCAGCCCCTCGACGACGATGGGAAATTCGTCGGCGGGATTGTCGCCCGGCATGGGCCGTTCGGCCTCGAGGCTTGCGGTTTCGCTCATTGCCAGCCGATCTTGGTGAAGAAGATGGCGAAGAAGGCGTCGAGCACGATCACCGTGAAGATCGCCGTGACCACCGCCTGGGTAGTGCGCGCGCCGACTTCCTCTGCGTTGGAGGTCACCTGCATGCCCTGATAGCAACCGGCGAGCGCGACGATCAGCGCAAAGACCGGCGCTTGATCAGCCCGACCCACACATCGGTGATCGGCACCACTTCCTGGGTGCGCTGAAGGAAGGTCCAGAACGGAATGTCGAGCGCGAAATTGGCGATGAAGGCGCCGCCGATGATCGCAAGAACGGTGGAATAGAATCCCAGCAGCGGCATCATCAGCATCGCCGCCAGCACCCGCGGAACAACCAGCGCCTGCATCGGCGAAACGCCGATGGTGCGCATGGCGTCCACTTCCTCGGTCAGCTTCATCGTGCCGATCTGCGCGGCGAAGGCCGACCCGGATCGCCCCGCGACCATGATTGCGGTCATCAGAATGCCCAGTTCGCGCATCGCAAGGCGGCCGGTGAGGTTGATGGTGTAGATTTCCGCACCGAACTGCGCGAGCTGCACCGCGCCCTGCTGGGCGATGACGATGCCGATCAGGAAGCTCATCAACCCGATGATCCACAGCGAGTTGATGCCCACATGCTGCATGTGATGCACCAGCGCCGTGCCGCGCAGCCGCGAGGGATGGCGGATGGCGGTGCCCAGCGCCGAGATCAGTTCGCCGAGGAAACCCACCGAGCGGATCAGCCCGTGCCCCCAGCCGACCACGAGATCGCCGAGTTCGCCCACCGTGCGCAGCAGCAGCGGCTGCTCCGGTTCGATGTCCGCCTCTTCCTCCGGCACTTTGCCGATGGCGGCGAACAGGCGTTTCGCCTGCTCGCTCTGGCCGATCACTTCGAGGTCATGCTCGCTGGCATAGCGGCAGACGAGCCAGGCGCCGGTCGTGTCGATATCGGTTACGCCGGACATGTCCACACGGGCGAACGGCCCGTGCAGCGCGGCCAGCTTGGCCCCGAGGTTACCCAGCGAATGAACGCGCAAGGGCCCCTTCAGCGCCACGGTCTGGACGCCATCCTGGTCGCTTTCCGACAGAGTGAATTCAGCCCATTCCCGCATGTGCGCTCGTATTGGGGGAAAATGCCTGTACCGGCAAGGGGTTCCCCCGGTGCGGCAGATTGTTCATTTCGCAATTGCAACCGTAGTGGAGCAATCTGCCTCGCGCGCGCATCTGCGCGGGTGAACTTACGGAGACTTGCGCGCGAAGCGCCGCACTGGCAAAGCGCCGCGCCATGACCGACACTCCAGAAACCGCACCCGAAGGCACCCTCGAAGCTGGGCCCGAATCTGGGCTGGCCAAGACCTTCGACCCCGCCCAGATCGAGGCGAAGTGGTACCAGCATTGGGAAAGCGAAGGGCTGTTCCGCCCCGAGCGCGCCGACGCGCAGCCGTTCACCATCGTGAACCCGCCGCCGAACGTTACCGGCTCGCTCCACATCGGCCACGCGCTGGACAATACGCTGCAGGACATCGTGATCCGTCACGAGCGCCTGAAGGGCAAGGACGCTCTCTGGGTGGTCGGCACCGACCATGCCGGCATCGCCACCCAGATGGTGGTCGAGCGCCAGATGGAGGCGAAACAGGACAAGCGCGCGAATTACACGCGTGAACAGTTCATCGAGAAGGTCTGGGAGTGGAAGGCCGAATCCGGCGGCACCATCACCGGTCAGCTGCGCCGCCTCGGCTGCTCGATGGACTGGAGCCGCGAGCAGTTCACGATGGATCCGCACTTCACCAAGGCCGTGGTCAAGGTCTTCGTGGACCTGCACAAGCAGGGCCTGATCTATCGCGACAAGCGCCTGGTGAACTGGGACCCGAAGTTCCGCACCGCCATTTCCGACCTTGAGGTCGAAACGCGCGAGACCAACGGCCACTTCTGGCACATCAAGTATCCGCTTTCGGACGGTTCGGGCCACATCCACGTCGCCACCACCCGCCCGGAAACGATGCTGGCCGACATGGCCGTGGCGGTTAATCCCGAGGACGAGCGCTACAAGGAACTGCTGGCGCGCGGCGCCACCGTCACCCTGCCGCTCACCGGCCGCGAGATTCCCATCGTCGCGGACGAGCACGCCGATCCCGAACTGGGCTCGGGCGCGGTGAAGATCACCCCGGGTCATGACTTCAACGACTTCGAGGTGGGCAAGCGCGCGGGCTTCAAGGCCGGTGACATGCTCAACATGCTCGATGCCGATGCCAAGGTCTGCCAGACGCAGGACGGCCTCGTGCCTTCGCAGTTCATCGGCATGGACCGCTTCGAGGCGCGCAAGGCGATCGTCCAGTTCCTCGAAGACGACGGCCTGCTCGAAAAGGTCGAGGACCGCGTGATCCAGACCCCGTTCGGCGACCGCAGCGGCGTGGTGATCGAACCCTGGCTGACCGATCAGTGGTACGTCGATGCGCAGACGCTGGCCGGCCCGCCGCTGGAAGCCGTCCGCTCCGGCGCGATCGAGATCGTCCCGAAAAGCTGGGAAAAGACCTTCTTCAACTGGATGGAAAACATCCAGCCCTGGTGCGTCTCGCGTCAGCTCTGGTGGGGCCACCGCATTCCGGCGTGGTTCAGCGAGGACGGCGAGATCTTCGTCGCCGAAACCGAAGAAGAAGCACAGGCACAGGCCGGCAACAAGAAGCTGACCCGCGACGAGGACGTCCTCGACACCTGGTTCTCCTCCGCGCTCTGGCCTTTCGCCACGCTCGGCTGGCCCGATGAAGACGCCCCGCTGCTGAAGAAGCATTACCCGAACGACCTGCTGGTTTCCGGCTTCGACATCCTGTTCTTCTGGGATGCGCGCATGGCCATGCAGGGCATTCACTTCATGAAGGAAGTGCCGTGGAAGCGGCTCTACCTCCATGGGCTGGTGCGTGCTGCCGACGGCCAGAAGATGTCGAAGTCCAAGGGCAACGTGGTCGATCCGCTGGGCCTGATCGACAAGTACGGCGCCGACGCGCTGCGCTTCTTCATGGCCGCCATGGAAAGCCAGGGCCGCGACGTGAAGATGGATGAAAAGCGCGTGGAGGGTTACCGCAACTTCGCCACGAAGCTTTGGAACGCCGCGCGTTTCTGCCAGTCCAACGGCATCGTCGCCAGCACCTCGATCAAGGCGCCCGAAGCCACTTCCGCCGTCAACAAGTGGATCATCGGCGAAGTCGTCGAAACCGTTGCCGCGCTGGACAAGGCCATGGCCGACCTGCGCTTCGACGCGGCTGCCAATGCGATCTACCACTTCGTGTGGAACCAGTTCTGCGACTGGTACATCGAACTGATCAAGGGCAACTTCGACGAAGAGACCAAGGCCGTCGCAGGCTGGGTGCTCGACCAGATCCTCGTCATGCTCCACCCCTTCATGCCCTTCGTCACCGAAGAGCTGTGGAGCAAGATGGGCGCGCGCGAACAGGACCTGATCGTCGCCGCATGGCCCGCGCCGGAAGCCTCGGTGGACGCCGAGGCCAAGGCCGAAGTCGAATGGCTGATCGCGCTGATCGGCAACCTGCGCGGTGCCAAGTCCGAACTCGGCATCGCGCCGGGCGCGCGCCTTACCGCCTATGTCGCCAATCCCTCGGACGCGACCCGCGCGGTGATCGGGCGTAACGGCACGGTTATCGACCGTCTGGCACGTCTGGATGCAATCGTGTTCGAAGCGGCTCCGGCCGGTGCCGCCATGCAGGTGGGCGCGGGCGATGCGACGCTGGCGATCCCGCTGGAAGGCGTGATCGACATCGCCACGGAGAAGGCCCGTCTGGAAAAAGCCATGGCCGCTTCGGTCAAGGAACGGGACTCGCTCGACAAGCGTCTGGGCAACCCGGCCTTCGTCGAGAAGGCCAAGCCCGAGGCGATCGACAAGGCCCGCGCCGACCATGCCCATCACTCCGCAGAGGCCGAGCGTCTGGCCGCGGCGCTGGCGCGACTGGGTTGAAGAAGTAAGGGTTAAGGCAGGGGGTCTAGACCCCCTGCCCCCCCCAATACCGTCCAGGGCACGCGCGCAGCCTCATTGTGTGCCCCTTGCTGCCGCAGGCTATTTTGTCTCCCGGCTCTCAATGAGCGCGCAACGGCGAGGCCGGTCACGACGCAGACATTCCGGCAGACATTACGAGGGCCTGGGGGATCATCCCCCAGGACTTCTCTCTTTTTCGTTTTCCTACACCTCACGCATCTGACACTTTCGCGCGCGTGAACGCCCTACCCTTTCTCCACGAAACCAGCCACAAGGTGACACCCTCGACGCAAGGTGACACTTTTCCCTCTGGACCGTGTAAACTGTGTCAACCTCACCCTTAAAACCGTAACCTTGCATTCGAGATTTCCCGTGACCCTTGCCCTTGCCACCACCACTCCCGGCAAACCCGAAGTGTTCGCTTCGCTTCAGGGCGAAGGCGCCAGCATGGGGCGGCCGAGCACCTTCGTCCGGCTGTCGCGCTGCAATCTCGCCTGCCAGTGGTGCGACACCGCGTACACATGGCGCTTCACGGGCGACAATCGCTTCCACCGCGACGATCTGGCTTTCGAACGCAAGGCCAATCAGGTCATGGCCGAAGAGGCCGACGTGGCGCGCATGGTGGCCGACCTGCCGCCAGATCGCCTTGTCGTAACCGGGGGCGAGCCGCTGCTTCAGGGCCCGCAACTGGCGCGGATGCTGGTCGCGCTGGACGACGCGCGGCCGGGGATGCATGTCGAAATCGAAACCAACGGATCTGTGGCCCCGCATGCGGCGCTCGATGCGCGGGTGCAGCAGTACAACGTCAGCCCGAAACTTTCGCACAGCGGCAATCCGGCCGAGCTCGCGCTGGTGCCGGAACGACTGGCAGCCTGGGCGGCCGAACCGCGTGCATGGTTCAAGTTCGTGGTGGCCGAACCTGCCGACGTGGACGAGGTCCGCGCGCTCCAGCAGCGCTACGCCATTCCCGCAGAGCGGATATTCCTGATGCCCGAGGGTCGCTCCAGCGATGTTATCCGGCAGCGGTCAGGCTGGCTCTCGGATATCTGCACGCAGGAAGGCTATCGCTTCACCGACCGCCTGCACATTCATATCTGGGGCGATACGCGGGGAACTTGAGGGGCAAATGAACGAGGCATCGCCGATCCCGACCGGGGAAACAGAACCCGAGGAAGCACCTACCCCGGCGCAAATGGCGCGGATGAAAGGCGACCTCACGCAAGGGCCGATCCTGAAGACGCTGATGCTCTTCTCGATCCCCATGCTGATTTCCAACGTTCTCCAGACCCTGAACGGATCGGTCAACGCGATCTGGGTGGGTCGGCTGCTGGGCGAAGCGGCGCTGGCGGCAACGGCCAATGCCAATGTCATCATGTTCCTGCTGTTCGCACTGGTCTTCGGCTTCGGCATGGCCACGACGGTACGCGTGGGCCAGCACTTCGGCGCGCGCGATATCGACGCGGCGCGCAAGACTTTCGGATCGGGCCTGGGCTTCTGCTTCCTGCTGTCGGGGCTCTGCGGCCTCGGCGGCTGGCTTGGCGCGGACGCCCTGCTCCATTCGCTGGGCACGCCGGACGCCAGCCGGATCGAGGCGCTCGCCTACCTGCGCGTTATCTTCGTGACCATCCCGCTCGGCTCGATGTCGATGATGGTCTCGATGGGCATGCGCGGCGCGGGCGATTCCAAGACCCCGCTCTACGCGATGATCCTGACAGTTGCGCTCGATATCGTGCTGAATCCGCTGCTCATCATCGGGCCCGGCCCGATCCCCGCGCTCGGCATCGCCGGCTCCGCCATGGCGACGGCTTTCGCGAACTTTGCCGGGCTCATCTACCAGCTCTGGCGCATTTACCGGCAGGACCTGCCGATGCGCCTGCGCGGCCCGGAACTGGGCTACCTTGCCCCGCGCGGCGCTGAACTGGCCTATGTCATCCTCAAAGGCCTGCCGATGGGCGCGCAGATGCTGCTGGTCTCTTCCGCCGGCCTCATCATGGTCAGCCTCGTCAATCGCGAAGGCCTGGATGCGGCGGCCGCCTACGGCGCCTCGCTGCAATTGTGGAACTACCTCCAGATGCCCGCCTTCGCTATCGGCTCAGCGGTCAGCGCCATGGTGGCACAGTCATTGGGTGCGGGCGACCACAAGCGCGTGGGCAAGGTGACAGAGGTGGGCCTCGTCGCGAATCTCGCCTTCTCCACGCTGGTGGCGGCACTGATCGTGGCGTTCGACCGGCCCCTGCTCGCCCTGTTCCTTGGCGGCGACAGTCCGGCCATGCCCATTGCCGAGCACATCCAGCTCGTCTGCACGGCCAGCTTCGTGATCGTCTCGATCACGATGATCCTGACCGGGACCATGCGCGCCTATGGCGCGGTGGTGGCCCCGCTCGTCATCATGTTCCTGGGCCTCTATCCCGGCCGCCTCGGCTTCTACTACCTTGCCCGCCCATTCATCGGCAGCGAGGCGGTGTGGTGGGCCTATCCGGTCGGTTCGGTGCTGACGGTGGCCTTCACCGTCGGCTATTACCGCTGGGGCAAGTGGCGCGCCGACTTCACGGTGTAGCCGTCACCGCCCCTGCGCGCGCCACCGCTGTACCGTGCGCAGGACCATCTCCTCCTCCCCACCCGAACTGCTCCACAGCTCGGTGAAGGAGGGATCGGCCGAGGCCGGGCGCTTGAATTCCTCGAGTTCATCGAACGAGGCGCGGATCGGGATCGTCACGCCCTCGCCGCAGATAATGCATTCGCGGTTGCGCAGTGCCGGAATCGAATCGAGGAACCCGCGCGCGCCTTCCGGCATGGCCGCCCGGACGAAGGCCTGGTCACGCTCGTTATTGAGACGCATCGAGATGATCGTCCCGCACTGCGAAAGCACACCCTCGGCAAGGTCGGACGGACGCTGGGTGATCAGGCCCAGCGAGATGCCGTACTTGCGGCCTTCCTTGGCAATGCGGGAGAGAATGCGGCCGACAGATGAACCGTCGGCGTTCTTTTCGCTGGGAACGTAGCGATGCGCTTCCTCGCAAACGAGCAGGATCGGCCTCGTCTTCTCCTCCCGCGCCCAGACTGCAAAGTCGAACACCAGGCGACTTATCACGGCGACCACGGTGCTGGTGATGTCCGAAGGCACGCCGGAAACGTCGATGATCGAGATCGGCGCCGCGCGAAGGCAGCCGGAACAGTTTGGAGACGAACTCCGCCATCGTATCGCCCACCAGCATGCCCGAGAACATGAACTGGTAGCGCGGATCGCCCTTCAGTTCGTCGAGCTTGTTCTTGAGCCGCAAGTAAGGGGCACTGGAATGTCCTTTGTCGAGCTTGCCCATGTGATTGCCGAGAATGACCGACAGGTCGGAAAGCAGATAGGGGATCGGCGAATCCACGGTGATCTTGCCTACCTGCTCGGCCAGCCGGTTTCGCAAACGCGCTTCCATCAGGCAGCGGCCGAGAATTTCGCAATCGAGTTGCCGGTCATCACCATGCGAGGTGACGAATATCTCGCAGTGCTCCTCGAAGTTCATCAGCCAGTAGGGCATGTGCAGGTTCGATACATCGAGGATCACGCCGGTATTGCGGAAGGCCGCCGCATATTCGCCATGCGGGTCGATCATGATGACATGGCCTTCCGGCGCCTGCTCGCAGATACGGTGCAGAATCAGCGACGCACCAGTGGACTTGCCCGTACCGGTCGATCCCAACAGCGCGAAGTGCTTGCCCAGCAGAGCGTCGACATAGAGCCCGGCACGAATGTCGTTGGTCGGATAGACATTGCCGATCTGGATCGCTTTGCGCCCGTCACTGGCGTAGATCTGCCGCAAATCGTCAGTGCTCGCGGGATAGACCAATGCTCCCGGAGTGGGATAGCGGGTGACACCGCGCCTGAAACCATGGATCCGCCCGGTCAGACGCTCTTCCAGGCCCTCGCCCAGAAAGTCCGCCTCGGCGACGATACCTCCGGGAATGGCGTTGTCGCTTTTCTGGTTCCGCACGCTGGCAAGCAACCAGCCGCGACCGACGCGGATCTTGATCTGGTTCCCCACCTGCCCCGAAGTCGCGACGCAGGGATCGTTATCCTGCGCCGTTTCGGCCAGGCGGTTGAGGTCGAAGGCGATGCGGTCCGGCGCGGAAATCTCGAGCACCACACCGATCGGCTCCCGACCGGTATCGATTCGCGCCGCATTCGGCGC
This sequence comes from Novosphingobium sp. ST904, assembly GCF_001298105.1. Lineage (GTDB taxonomy): Bacteria > Pseudomonadota > Alphaproteobacteria > Sphingomonadales > Sphingomonadaceae > Novosphingobium. The sequence goes on from NZ_LGJH01000160.1 coordinate 131,253, forward strand.
AAGCTGCTCTCCCTGCGACGTCCACGCGGGATCGAAGCCTTCCACTCGCATCTGATTCATCAAGCCCCCGACCAGAAAATTCGTCGGGCATGGCTAGTCCGGCACAGTTAATTTCCGGCTAAGCCCTTGCTTCGCTCAAACTCAACGCAAGGCGAACAGGCGTCCGGCGAGCCAGCCCATGCCCACGGACACCAGGACCGCCAGCAAGCCATAGGCAAAGCCGTAATTTTCGGAGAAGTCGGCGATGGCCAGTTCGAAACCCTGCTTGCGGACCTGCACCTGGCTGCTGGCCGAAGCAACGACACGCCCCTTTGAAATCGCGAACGTCTCGGCCGTATAAGTCCCGGTCGGTACTCGCGAGGGGAGGCCGATGCGCGCCTGATAGAGCACCTGCTCACTCACCTTCACCCCGCCCTCCTCTTCGCGATACAGGCCATTGCGGCGATTGAGATCGACGAGCCCATCGGAAAAGCGGGTCTGCTCAGCGGGATCGATGGCGCGATCGGCGAAAGTTGCAGCCACTTCAGGCCGAGTTCGTAAATCGCCGCCGTCTTGTCGTCGACGATATCCTTGATCGGCCGGGTAGAAGCGAACGCATAATAGGAAGGTGCCGAGCGAAGCTCCGTGCTGTCGGCATTGATCCAGATGCCGGCGACCTTCTGCTTCTCACGCAGGACGATCGACTGTGTCGGCCCCTTCAGCACTATGACGATGTCGTAGTCCTGCGCCGCGCGCGACCCTTCCGGCGTCAGGATCGCACCGAACAGCAGCAGTTCTGTTCCGGTGAACCCCTGTTGCAGGTCTACTTCGTGCTGCGATATTTCAGGTACGAGGATAGGGTCCCGGGCGCCTCCCAGCATGACCAATGCGGCCAGTGCGAAACCTGCCGAAACAAGCCGGGCCTTCACAGGGGGGCAACCGTGTAGATCTCATCCGGCCGGTAGCCCAGCCCGATGGCCATCCGCCCGGCAACCAGCAGCACGATGATGGCAAGCACCAGGCGCAGCTTCACCGGACTGGCTTTCTGGGCGAACTGCGCGCCAAGTTGCGCGCCCGTCACCGAGCCCAGCAGCAACAGGGAGGCCAGCACGATGTCCACCGCATGTGTGGTCATGGAATGCATCATCGTGGTGGCCATAGTGACGAACAGGATCTGGAACAGCGAAGTGCCCACGACGACGTTGGCACTCATGCCCAGGATATAGAGCATCGCCGGCACGAGAATGAAGCCGCCGCCGACCCCCATCAGCATTGTCAGGATGCCTGTGCCGATTCCCAGCAGGAGCGGTGCCAAAGGCGAGATGTAGAGACCCGAGCGATAGAACCGCCAACGCATCGGCAAGCTTGCAACCATCGGATGGTGCCGCCGCTTTCTTGCCGCGATGGGAATGCCGGAACGCTCGGCCCGGATGGTCTGGATGCTCTCCTTGGCCATCAGCCCGCCGATGGAGCCGAGCATCAATACGTAGAGGATATTGATGACCGTATCGATCTGGCCGAGCCGCTGCAGCAGGCTGAACAGCAGGGCGCCGATACCGGTGCCGATGATGCCCCCGGCAACCATGACCGTGCCCATGTGATAATCCACCCCGCCGCGCCGGGTATGGGCGAAGACGCCCGAAACGCTTGCCCCCGTCACCTGACTGGCAGCCGAGGCGGCCGCCACCGTGGGCGGGATGCCGTAGAAGATCATCAGCGGCGTGGTGAGAAACCCGCCGCCCACGCCGAACATGCCCGAAAGCAGGCCAGTGATCGCTCCTAGTCCAACGATGATGATCCCGTTGACCGAGAGATTGGCTATGGGGAGATAGACATCCATTCCACCCCTCTCGCTACCGCAGCATCAAGTCCGAGGAAAGCCGGGAATCAGAAACCTGCGGATAGAGTCAGCGCAGGCCCCGAACCCGGCTGCGCATCTCCGATGACACGAAACCGCCAATCGACGGCCAGGCGGCCGAAAGTCCCTCTGCCAAGCGGGAATGCAATCGCAGCCGATGGCCCTGCATCAAGCCGCCCGGCCCCTCTCTGCGCGCCGCCCCACAGACCGGCACCGACTCTCGTCTCAACCGGCCCGAGCTGCAGCAGACGGCGATCCACACGGACTTGCCCGTCAGCAAAGGGCGTGGCGAACTTCCCCGCGACATAGCCTGCCTGCAGGTAGGCCTCTCCGCGAAAATCGGCAGGCATCCTGAAGGTCGGAAATTCGGTTACCGCCATTACCACGGGCTGAAGTCGCCGCCGCCCGGCCTGCTCCGTCAGCCTTCCCTCGACTGCGCCGATCACAGGAATTGACGGAAAAGGCCGCGCGGAAAATCCGACTGCGGCAGCGGTTTCCCGCATCTGCTGTCCCAGCGTTGACGTCGTTCGCATATAGATGACCGGATTGTAGCGTGCGCGCATGGCGAGTCTGTAGCGCAGCACGGCGCCCGCCTGACTTGCCCCGTAAGTCGCGGGCATGGCGCCGATCACCAGCGGCCCCGAGCCCCCTTTGCGCATGAGCGCCCAACTGTCGGCCGACCAGCGCCGGGGCTTGAGCTGGCTTGCGATCGGCCCTGTCGCAACCGAACCGGACGGATAGGGCTGGGCGGCGAAGCTCGAAAGCGAGGAAAATCCGGCAGGAAGTCCTTCTCGCCGATCGAACGTCAGTCCGCCCTCGCCATGATCCGCTGGGAACTGCTGCCCCGCCGGGTAACGATCGGTCAGGCGGTCAATGCCATACCAACCGCCGGGTTCGGCCGAGTTCCCGTTAGGACCGTACCATGCACCGCGAGGGTCGATTGCTGACGATCTCGGTCGGCGGCGCGAAGCCGGCCATAATGCCTGAAAGTACCCGTTACTCGGCTGAACCATGCCCGCAGGCATATAGCCGAACGCGTCCGGCCCGTATCCATTGCCCGAATAGTATTCCTGATCACTCAGTGGCGGGCTCTGCGGTCCGGCTTTCTGGTCGAGGAAGAAGCCCCCTTCCGTCTGCGGTCCTGGTACGGCGGCCTCTGCCTGCTGGGCCGCAGGCGATGCAAGGTGCAAGGGCGCTTCCCATGTCGAGATCCGGCCTCCGGCCCACCCTGCAAGAACCGCGAGCAGAGCCACCAGCGGCTGCCCGCGAACGCGCGTCGAGGTGCTCACAGAACCGGCCCTCCGGCTACCGACATCGCGGCCGGGTGCGCATCGTGCCGGGTCTTGTCCCAGACGATCATTCCGCCATTCAGCGTGCGTATGTAGGATGCCAGGGCCCTTTGCCCGGCGAAGATGGCGATCAGGTTCGCCACGGGAATGCGCAGTATCGCGCAGACACCTTCCCACGCACCATACTCGCGCGCGGTAAAGCCTGCACGCACGCCGCAACGCCAGACGAAACTGGCCAGGCAGATGGTCAGTACCGGGTTCAGCGACTTCGGGACGGGTATCTCATCCGCCAATCCCGCCACGCGCACGATCCCGAGCAGCAGTTCGACAATGAGCAGCGCATAGCTGCTGGCGAGCACGATTGCCGTCAGCGGGCCGCGGCGATCACGCATCGCCATCCAGGCATCGGCAAGCTTGCCCACGCGCCCCGGACGGCGCCATGCGAGACGGCTCCAGCCAAGGCGATCCCACCCCTGAAAGGCAATTCCGTGGACCCAGCGCATCTTCTGCCGGATCGAATCCTCGAAAGTCGCGGGGAAATAAGCCCTCGTGGCGACGAGTTGCCCCTTCTCATCCCGGACACGCAGGAACCGGGCACGGCCGCCTTCCCGCCAGACGAGAACACCCAGTTCATAATCCTCGGTCAGGCACTCGGCAGCGAAAGGTCCGGCGCTGCCTTCAGCCCGGCGCCGACGCGTGATCCGCTCCAGGATATCCCGAGCAAAGCCGCAGCCGACGCCGGCTGCCGGCACCGCCGCGCCCAGCACATCCCGGACCACCAGTGATTTCGCATGAGCCTCGGTGAATTCGTCCAGATAATGGCCGCCGACCCATCGCGACCTGACCTGCGGCTCGGGCCGGACCGGCAATTGAATGAAATCAGCCTTGGCGAGCGCCCCGTCGACAACGGCCAACTCCGCGGGATGCACCATGTCCTCGGAATCGTGGAGCAGCACGCTGCGGTAGCGGCATCCGCGACGTCGCTCATCCTCGCACAGCGCATGATAGAGCCGGTTCAGGCAATCCGCCTTGGTAGTCGGGCCTTCGCGGTCATGAATGATGACCCTGACGCGGTTGTCACCCCCCGCCCCCGACATCGCGGCGCGACTGTCGCGGAATCGTTGCCATAACAACCGATGTAGAGCGTGAAACCGGTTTGCCGCCACGCGGAAAGGGCATGGCGGATAGTATGGGCGATGACCTGTTCTTCCTGCCAGCAAGCGATAAGAACCGCAGCATGTCCCTTCAACGGCGCCCGGCTGACCTCGAGGGAAATCCGGCCCGTACTCGCCCGGCCGGACAGTCTGAACCAGGCCCAGCAGCAATCCACGGCCATTTCATCGACCGTACCGACCAGAACCCAGAAGGCAGCGAACAACAAAAGCTCCTGCTCAACCAGATGCAGGCAATAAATTCCTTGCTGAAACATGCCCGCCGGTTCCACGGTGCCCCTCCTTGGAATCAGAATTACCGGACCTCTTCTCAGGCAGGTCCATGCCTCCCGGCGATGCCTGGAACTCACTCGCGACATGGTTTATGAGAATGGATAGACATTACGCCAATGAATTGGCGCGCCGTTTCATAAAGTTAATGGGCGGTGAAGCAGGTTCAGGCATCCTGCTGATCATCATGGCCGTACTGGCGATGTCCGCCGCGAACTCACCTCTGAGTGATGGCTATCACGCCCTTTTCCATCATGAGCTTCCCTGGACTCCAATCTCCAAGCTCACTTCTGTTCATGCATGGATCAACGACGCACTGATGGCCTTGTTCTTCTTTGTGGTCGGATTGGAAATAAAGCGCGAGGTTCTCGGCGGTGAACTGTCGAGCCCCGAAAAGCGCCGCCTGCCGGTACTCGCCGCGCGGCAGGCATGGCGATGCCCGCGCTGATCTACCTCATTACCGCCGGAACCCAACAACCCGAACAGAGGGGCTGGGCCATCCCTGCCGCCACGGACATCGCCTTTGCCGTAGGAGTACTGGGACTGCTTGGCCGGCGGGTACCATCCTCGCTGAGGCTGTTCTTGCTGACGGTCGCGATCGTCGACGATCTGGGCGCAGTCATCATCATTGCGCTGTTCTATACCGCGCAGATCGAACTGGGTTGGGCGCTGGCCGCGATCGGCCTGTTCGCAGCGCTTCTCGCAGTCAATCGCGCACGCATCCAGTTCATCAGCCTCTATCTGGCGCTCGGACTGGGCCTGTGGTTCTGCGTGCTCAACTCCGGCATTCACGCGACGATCGCCGGGGTTCTCTTCGCCTTCACGATCCCGCTGCGAACACAGCACGGAGACAGCATGCTGCTGCGCCTCGAACACGCGCTGGCGCCATGGATCGGCTATCTCGTGGTGCCCGTGTTCGGGTTTGCCAATGCCGGCGTGGCACTGGCCGGAATCGGCATGGCAGGACTGTTCGCCCCGGTGCCCCTGGGCATTGGCCTGGGCCTTTTCATCGGCAAGCAAGCGGGCGTATTCGCGGCGATCTATCTGGCGGACCGCCTGGGCATCGCCCCGCGCCCCGCCGGTGCAAGCTGGCTGCAACTCTGGGGGACGGCAGTATTGTGCGGCATCGGGTTCACCATGAGCCTGTTCATCGGCGCCCTCGCCTTCCCGACTACGCCTCTGCTCGTGGAAGAAGCCAAGCTGGGTGTGCTGGCAGGATCGCTGGCCTCTTCCCTTCTGGGCTTCGTGATCCTGCGATTCGCGAAAGCGCCGTCGGCCTGAACCCTGCCCGCCCACCTGACGAGCAGGGATTCGTCCCAATTACCAGACGCCGACGTTCGGCATCGACGCCCATGGCTCGGCGGGATCCAGCCGGCCATCCTGCAACAGTTCGACGGAAATGCCGTCCGGCGTGCGCACGAACGCCATGTGACCGTCGCGAGGCGGACGATTGATGACCACGCCTGCGTCGGCCAAGGTCTGGCAGGTGGCGTAGATATCGTCGACCTGGAACGCGAGATGCCCGAAGTTGCGCCCGCCCGAATACTCCTCGGCGGAACCATCCTCGGCCGGCCAGTTATACGTCAGCTCGACCTCGGATTCCTCGCCCGGAACTGCAAGATAGATCAGCGTGAAGCGCCCCTGCTCGCTTGAGAAACGCCGGGTTTCCTGAAGGCCGATCAGTTCGAAGAAGCGGATCGTGGCTTCCGGATCGCTTACGCGGATCATGGTGTGGAGATATTTGGTCACGGGTATTCCTTCAATTCATCGCATGTAGAGAACGGTTCATGGACGATACAGCCGTCTGACGGCAAGTTCCGAGGGACTTCAGGGAGAAGCTGCGATGACCGACGATAGCCCAGAGAGCCCTCATCACTCCACCACCTTCTTGTCCGAATCCGCTACCAGACGATGGCTTCTCGCCTCGACCATCCTGGCCATCGGCCTGGTCGCTGGCGGCTATCTGCTGGGAGACGGCCTGAAGCGCGCGCACCGGGCAGACCGCTCCGTTACCGTGCGGGGCCTGGCGGAGCGGGACGTCACCGCCGACCTCGCCACCTGGACGATCGCCTACTCCGCCACCGCCAACGACCTTGCCGGAGCGCAGGCGAGCGTCGAGAATGATACGGCGCAAATCCGCGCCTTCTTCAAGGAACTCGGCTTTCCCGCAGATGCCATCCAGCCGACGGGCGCCAATGTCTCGCAATCCAAGGACAACAACGGCATCGCGAGCTTCACCATCCGTCAGCGGATGACCTTGCGCAGTCAGGACATCAAACGTGCGCAGGACGCGGTAAGACGTCAGTTCGAACTCGTTCGGCGCGGCGTCATTCTCGAAGAAGGTTCGGGGATGGCCTATACATTCACCAAGCTCAACGACATCAAGCCGCCCATGGTCGCTGCTGCCACCAAGGACGCACGGTCCGCCGCGGAGCAGTTTGCCAATGACAGCGGGGCGGAAGTCGGCTCCATCAAGGGCGCCACTCAGGGATACTTCACCGTAGAGGCGCGGGATGGCGATTCCGGCGGCGGCTGGGGTGTTTCGGACACGCCCTACAAGAAAGTCCGCGTTGTCACGACGGTGGATTTCTATCTCCGCTGACCGCCTTCTCACAGAGGCACGAAAAACCCGCCCGGAAAGCTCCGGGCGGGTCCTCCTGCGAAACGCGTTAACCTATGCGATGGTTCAGAAGGACGCGGTCAGCGTCGCGACGACGGTATCATCCGTGTAGCTGTCAATCGCCGCGCCGCTCACGCCGACGTAGCTGAGGCTGGCGGAAAGCGGGCCGAACAGCGTCATCGAGGCGCCGATTGAATAATCGATGCCGGTTTTGTCGTTGAACGTGCCCGTGCCGGTGCAGTAGTAGCAGGGCGACAGCACGCCGTCGGTGTAGCCGATATGGCCCGAAACGGTCACCGGGGTATTGGGAATGGCCACGTCGACGTTACCGTAAACGTAGAAGTTGTCCGACTTGTCGCCATTGTTGTCGAGCAGGCCCTTCTGCTTCCAGTCATAGGCCACGCCCACCTTGAGCTTCGCCGGTCCGGCCTGGCCGCTCACCGAGACGTAGGGCTCCCAGTAGTTGGCATCGCCGATCTTGCCGCTCGGATAGACGTAGTAAAGGAGGCCGGCATCGAGCGTGAGGCCCGAGGTCACTTCGCCAGTCCAGCCAGCCATGAGGTCGAGTTCCTGGTCTCCATAGACCGAACCGTCGCCGATGCCGTCACCGTTGACGTCCACTTCGCTGCTGTGAAGCGACGACGACCAGATACCGGCATAGAAGCCGCTCTGATGCGAAACCGTAATGCCGCCCTGGACCGCAAGATCGCCACCCGAGAGCGAAACGCCGCGGAAACGATAGTCGCTGGTCAGCGCGACGTTGCCGGTAACGGTGATTTCCGAGGGGGCGTCCGCCTCGTCTGCGAAAGCCGGTGTTGCTGCGAGTGCAGTACCCGCAAGAAGAGAGGCGGCGATAGCGCCACGGACGGACATAAGCATGGTCATTCCCTCACTAAATTCTTCTTTGGTGTCTCGTCCCAGCCTGCTCCGCCGCCTCGATCCTCTTCCCGGGCCCGATTGCGGCAGCACAATATTGCTGCACCGCACCAACCAATGGCACAAGAAAAATTTCAGATTAGCAACATTCAGGCAATGTTGTGTGGACTTTTTGCCACTGCCCGCTTGGCGGTCATGATTGCGACCGCATCAGGCACGGTCCGGCCCATGCGGAATCCTCCCTGCCGCCTGTTCCTTGTTTGTTAATGTTCGTCTTCGTAATAGAGCGGGTATCTAATGCTTGCGAAAATCAGAAATCTCCTGAGCCGGCCCGCCGAAGTGCGGCTTCCTCACATCCCTCCGGGACAACGTGCTTATGCCGTGGGCGATATCCACGGCCGACTCGACCTGTTCGAACAGTTGATCGACGCGATCGAGCGCGACAACGCCGGCCGCGACAGTTCACAAAGCATCGTGGTTCTGCTGGGCGACCTGATCGACCGTGGCCCGGCGAGCGCCGGCGTCATTGCGCGAGCCCGGCAATGGGCCAGCAAGCGCCGCGTCGAATTCATCCAGGGCAATCACGAGGAAATGCTTCTGGTGGCGGCGCGCAAGCTCGATGCCTTCCGCAGTTTCCTGAAGTTCGGCGGCCGCGAGACGATCCTTTCCTACGGCCTCGACCCGGCCTTCGTCATGGAGGCCGAACTGGAAGATCTTCAACGCGCCATGATCGAGGCCATCCCGCAGGACGATTTCGACTTCATCGACAGCTTCCAGAAGATGGTGCGGCTTGGCGACTATCTGTTCGTCCATGCCGGGATTCGCCCGGATACTCCGCTGGAGCACCAGCTGGGTCACGACTGCCGCTGGATTCGCGAGCCCTTCCTCAGCCACAATGGCGAGTTCGGGGCCTTCATCGTCCACGGCCACACCATCACCGAGGAACCGGAAATGCGGGCCAATCGCGTGGGCATCGACACGGGCGCCTATGTGCATGGGCGGCTCACGGCTATCGGACTTCAAGGCAGCGAGCGCTGGTTCATCCAGGCGTGCGAAAACGAGAGCGGAATCTCCGTCCAAGTCGCGGCCTGACCCGCCCTGCAAGGGGAGAAACGCACCGGGGAGCCTGTAAGCCGGGTTCTGTTCCTGGCGTGGTCTCCCCAAGGAGGGACCTTACGCCGCGGCGGCAGCCATTCCTCTAGGCGACGCATTGCTGCGCCGCTCAAGCGACCAACCCGGGCTGCCTGGGTCCGAAACAGACCCGCCGCCGCTCTACTTTCGTAGCGCGGACAGCGCGCAGCCCCTATTCGGTCTTGCTCCGAGTGGGGTTTGCCATGCCGCTTTCCGTTACCGGAAGCGCGGTGCGCTCTTACCGCACCCTTTCACCCTTACCTGCCATTCAGGGGCGAACCCTGCGAGGCGAGGCGGTCTGCTCTCTGTGGCACTTTCCCTAAGCTTCGCCGGGCCTGAAAACCCGACTCGCCCGGCGGGCATTACCCGCCACCCTTGTTTCGTGGAGCCCGGACTTTCCTCGCGCGTCAAGAAGACGCCCGCGGCTGCCCGGCTCCCCGGTGCGAGCGGTCACCTAGCACGGCCGGTGTCACGCTCCAACAGGAGTTCCAACAGAATTGCGCCGATTTCTCCATCGATCTCGCCATCGATCAATTCCGGACGCCAACGCCGCTGAAACGCCGTAACCGCCGCGCGGCCATCGGTGATGTCATAACCGAAACGTTCGAGGGCGAGATAGAAAGCGCCGGGATTGTCGTAGAAGAGGTTCATCTTCGCCGCCGGGATCTCCAGCGCGAGCCCGAGTTCGCCCAGCCTCGCCCAGTCGAAGTACTCGCCGGGGTCCTGCTTGCGGGCAGGCGCGATATCGGAGTGGCCGACCACATTGGCGCGAGGAACGTCGTGACGGTCCATGATGTCCGCCAGAAGCGGCAGGAGAGCGTCCATCTGCGGCTCGGGAAATGGGCGATATCCCCATTCATGCCCCGGATTCACCAGTTCGATGCCGATCGAAGCGGAATTCACATCAGTCACCCCGCGCCAGTATGATCGCCCGGCATGCCATGCACGGCGATCCTCCGGGACGAGGGAAGTGACCGTGCCCTCCTCGTCGATCATGTAATGCGCGGAGACTTCGGCCTCGGGATCGCACATCCGCTCAAGCGCTTCTTCGGCCGACTTCATGCCGGTATAGTGCAGCACGACCATCGAGATCGGCAGCTTGCGCTCGTTGCAGTTCGGCGACCTGACGATGCGATTGACCAACCATCGGTTCATCGTCCTGCCTCCTTCCGATCAGGCCCCCGGCAACACGGCGCCAAGCACGAGAGCATCTTCCGCCAGGGCATATTGCAGGCGACCACCCTGACTGTGCGCCAGTTGCTGGATCATCGCGGCAGGCGCCGTCCGGCTCGAAAGATCGCCCTCGGGCAGCGCCCCTTCAAGGGCGCGGCCGATATCGCGGTCGAAAGCGATGCGCGGCCCGACGGCGCGCACCACGATCTCGCTGACGCCGTCGCGAAATTCGGCGGCCAGTTCCAGCGTACCGCCGCGCGGCAGCGCCTCGATGCCGATCAGGCCGAAATTCAGCAGCGTCTTGACCGCAGGCTTGGGCAGCATTTCGCTTGCGAGCGCCCAATTCAGCACGATGCGGGCATTGTTGGCAACGAGCGCATCGATCAGCGCGCGGGCCTCACTGACGGGAACCATGTCGCCAAAGCCACCTGCAGCGCCGAAGGCGAGGCGGAAAAACTTCAGCTTGTCCGCCGAAATCCGGGCGCTCTGGTCGAGCAGCTCGAAGCAGCGCTGGCGCATCTCCGGGTCCTTCTCATCCGCCAGCAGCTCCAACCCGTTGGTCAGCGCGCCCACCGGACTGAGCATGTCATGGCACAGTCGCGAACACAGCAGGCTGGCAAGTTCGAGCGAGCTCGTCGTCATGGATCGAGGACTTCCCTTTGCAGTAATCATTCAAGTTCAGGCCGTTGCCGAACGTTCATCCGACAATACGGCATGGTATCGACGCAAATCCATTCCCGGTATCGCGCCAGAAAGCAACCTGCCCGCCCGCGATGATCGCCCAAACGCGCGAATCCCCGGTGGAATGTTCGCAATCAGTGGCCGATGGCACGGGATGGCCGACGGGATGGGAATGATAATAGCCCAGCACCTGCGGACCGCCCTGCCTTGCTCCGCGATGGGCGGCGAGCAGAACCGAGGGATCAATCTCGAAATGACGGGTGGGTTCAGCGGCGACATTCGCCGCCGGAATCGCCCGGTCGACCCGCACACCCTCGCCCAGGAGCAGGCCGCAGCACTCCTCCGGATGGGCACGTAACGATTCTTCACGCAGTCTTGCGATCACGTCACTTGTCACTTCGACATTCATCCCCAAATCCTACAGGCAATGGGGGCTTACGAAAACATCATCCAGGGTTCGATCGGCAACGATGGCGGCCGGCTGGACAAGGCGCTGGCCGAGGCGAGCGGACTTTCACGCGAGCGCATCAAGGCGCTTATGGCCGAAGGCCGGGTCTCGCTTGCCGGTAAACCGGTTTCGCAGGGCTCGCTCAAGGTGGCCGGAGGCACAGCCTTCGCCATCGATGTCCCGGAAGCCGCCGCCGCCGAGGCGGTGGCGCAGGACATTCCGCTGAGCGTCGTGTTCGAGGACGAATACCTTATCGTGGTCGACAAGCCGGCGGGGCTGGTCGTGCATCCTGCCGCAGGCAATCTCGACGGCACGCTGGTGAATGCGCTGCTGCATCACTGCCGGGGCCAGCTTTCCGGGATCGGCGGCGTGGCCCGTCCGGGAATCGTCCATAGGATCGACAAGGACACGTCCGGCCTGCTCGTCGTCGCCAAGACCGACAAGGCGCATGAGGGGCTGGCCGCGCAATTCGCCGATCATTCGATCGCACGTGCCTATCGGGCCGTCGTGTCCGGCAGGCCGATTCCGCTGGCGGGCACGGTAACGGGCGCAATCGGCCGGTCCAGTTCCAACCGCAAGAAGATGGCGCTGGTGGAGGATGGTCGCGGCAAGCATGCGGTCACGCATTACAGAACCATAGCATCGCTGAAGACCGCGAGTTTGGTGGAATGCCGCCTGGAGACAGGACGCACGCATCAGGTCCGCGTTCACATGTCGTCAATCGGACATTCGCTAGTGGGGGACCCTGTATATGGTCGTACACCTCCAGCGATTCGTCCGATTCTCCAGCGACTCGGTTTCTCCCGTCAGGCACTTCATGCCGCGGAACTTGGCTTCGTCCATCCCGTTACTGGAGAGAACGTTCATCTCGTCAGCCCGCTTCCCGACGACATGCGGACACTGATCGATGAACTGCGACACTGAAATCGGATAAATGTGCTATCTTGAAAAGGTGGCCCCAAGCTAAGACGCCTCGCAAGGGTCTTCGACGGCGGGCCGACCGGAAAGGACGGATATTGTGAGCAAGGAACGAAATCTCCCGGCGGTGCCGGCACTGGGCGGTGAGCAGAGCCTCAACCGTTACCTGTCCGAGATCCGCAAGTTCCCGCTTCTCGCGCCCGAGCAGGAATACATGCTCGCCAAGCGCTACAAGGAGCATGAGGACCCCGCCGCAGCGGGCCAGCTCGTGACCAGCCATCTTCGCCTCGTCGCGAAGATCGCGATGGGTTACCGCGGCTATGGCCTGCCGGTTTCGGAACTCATTTCCGAAGGCAACATCGGCCTGATGCAGGGCGTGAAGAAGTTCGAACCTGATCGGGGCTTCCGTCTCGCCACTTATGCGATGTGGTGGATCAAGGCTTCGATTCAAGAGTACATCCTGCGTTCGTGGTCTCTCGTGAAGATGGGCACCACCGCCGCGCAGAAGAAGCTGTTCTTCAACTTGCGCCGGATGAAGAAGAATCTCGACGCCTACGAGGATTCCGACCTTCATCCCGACGACGTCGCCAAGATCGCAACCACGCTCGGCGTCTCCGAGCAGGAAGTGGTCAACATGAACCGGCGCATGATGATGGGCGGCGATGCTTCGCTGAACGTCTCCCTGCGCGAGGAAGGCGAAGGCCAGTGGCAGGATATCCTTGCGGACGATCGCCCGTTGCAGGACGAAACCGTTGCCGACGCCGAGGAAGCGACCGTTCGCCACGCCATGCTGGTCGAGGCGATGGACGGCCTCAATGAGCGTGAGCGTGACATTCTGATGGAACGCCGCCTGACCGAGGACCCCAAGACGCTCGAAGAGCTGAGCCAGGTCTATCATGTCAGCCGCGAGCGCGTCCGCCAGATCGAAGTGCGCGCTTTCGAAAAGCTGCAAAAGGCGATGAACCGGATCGCCAGCGATCGGAAGCTGCTGCCCGCGGCTGATCGCCATTTGACGGAAATGCATGACCGGGTCGTCCGCAGGACGGCCCGGTTTTGCTTGTGCCGGCGCCGCTCGATCCCGGATGCAAGGTCAGATCAGGTCAGACCGAAACGGAAACGCCCCGCCAGATCGACCGTGCTCTGCTTGCCGAGATGCTTGATCGACGTCTCGCACCAGCGTTTGGCCGCCGCTTCCCCCGCATCGCGCAGCTTGAGCAGAAGATGCCGCACCGGCAGCAGTTTGGTCTGCGCCGGCATCGCCGCCAGTGTCGGCTCGTCATGAATTTCATGTAGGCGCAACCGCTCCACTTGCGCGATGAGTCCCTCGCCGGCCCGGTAATGCCCGATCGACGACTTGAGCAGGAACAGCCCCTGCAACTCCTTGCGCATCGACTGGTTGAAGCCGATCTCGGTTATGCGGTCCACGATCGCGGCGGCATTGCGCGGAGTGTGGTCGCGAAGCTGGGGATTGACGGTAATCAGCAGGAGGTCGTCGTTCGGGCTTTCCCGCACGAGCGGGACGAGCGGCGGGTTGGCGCTGTAGCCACCGTCCCAGTAATCCTTGCCCTCGATCGTCACCGGCGGAAAATACAGCGGCAGACATGCGGAAGCGAGCAAGGCGTCCGCCGTCAGCTCCTCATTGCGGAAGATCCGCACCGCGCCGCTCTCGGCATGGGTTGCCGAAACGAAGATCCGCGGAGCCTCTTCCTTCGATATCGCAGCGAAATCGACATGATCCTCGATGACCTTTCGGAGGATCTCCTGCATTTCACGGCCCAGTTCCGGCGAGGCATGCGCCATGCCGAGATCACCGAAAACCGTACTCCACCATGAAGACATCGCGCGTGAAGTCTGCGGAAAGGCCTCGATCATGGGGATCAGCGGCCCTGCCTCGCGGCCTGTCCGGTTAAGGTCCTTCCAGAAAGAACGCAGCCGTTCGCGTGCTCCTTCCGGCCCGCCGGAAACGAGACCCGAAACGAGCACTGCCGCATTCATGGCACCGGCACTGGCACCGCTGACCGCACCGAACTGAAGACGTTCATCCTGGAGCAGTGCGTCCAGGACGCCCCAGGTAAAGGCACCGTGGGCGCCGCCCCCTTGCAGCGCAAGGTCGAGAGAGTGAACCGGCATTAGATGTTCTCACCCATGCTGCATCGCAACATGGCCATTCATAGCATCGGTCCGGGTTGCTGGCCAGCAAAGTAGCGCCGCCCGGATGGAGTCGGGCGGCGGGGCCATTATTACGCCGGCGACGAATTGAGCGCGGCGAACGTATCGGCATAGCGCCCTTCCGCTTCGGCGTTTCGCAAGAACGCGAGACGCTCGACACCGATCAACTCCGGCGTTGGCACTTTTGCGAAAAGGCCCATCACTTCATCAATGAATGCACCCAGCGGCATGTAACCCTCACGGTCTGACTGCCCCGGCGTCAGTTCCGTCTGCACTGCAGGCGGGGCGAGTTCGATCACCTCGACCTTCCCGGACAGCGCAAAGCGAAGCGAATCGGTCCATGAATGGATGGCCGCCTTGGTCGCAGAGTAAACTGCGGCGCTAGCCAGTGGAACGAAGGCCAGACCCGAACTCACATTGACGATCGCCGCATCCGCCTGTTCGCGAAGATGGCCGATGAAGGCATCGGTCATGCGGATCGGGCCCAGCAGATTGGTCACGACACAGGCTTCGGCGCGCGAAAGATCACGGGGGACCGAGGTATCCTCCAGCGGCATGACGCCCGCATTGTTGACGAGCACGTTGAGCGCCGGGAATTTCGCCAGCAAGCCTGCCGCAAACGACCTGATCGCTTCCGGATCGGCGACATCCAGCACCACCGGATGGATATTCTCCCGCCCCTTTGCCGTTTCCTCAAGGCTGGCCAGCGTGCGTCCGGTCACGATCACGACATTGCCCGCGTCATGCCAGCGCTGGGCCAGTTCACGACCGATGCCGGTGCCGCCGCCGCTGAGAAGAATGGTGTTGCCGCTGATCTTCATGGGAAAGCTCCTGTGACGAGAGATTGCGAAAAGCGATGTAGCCCAATACTCTCTTTTGGAAAGTAGGCACCGGAATGTGCCGTACTCACCTGAAAGTAAGAAATGGAAAATCCGCCTGTCACAAGCTATTCCTCGACACCAGGCGTCGATGCACTCGTAAACGAATTGATCGGGCGCGTCGCCGACAAGTGGACCCTGCTGGTTCTTGAAGCGCTTGAGGAACAAGGCGAATCGCGCTTTACCGCCCTCGCCCGCATCGTGCCGGGCATCAGTCAGAAGATGCTCACGCAAACGCTTCGCCAGATGGAGCGCGACGGCTTCGTCCACCGCACGGTTCACCCCGTCATTCCGCCCCGCGTCGATTATCGCCTCACGCCTTTGGGGCACAGTCTGGGCGAGGCGTTCTGCGGTGTCTGGCTCTGGGCGGAGGCCAACCTCGAAACGGTCTCTTCCGCGCGCGCCGCATTCGACGCGAGGGATTGAACGCGCAGGCATCTTTCCCGCACCGCGCAACCTCGCTAGTCAGGGCCCGGACGGCGGCACTCCCGCGCGCCGGACAATCGGAACGTGGGGCTTCCTTCCTTTGCTGCGCATTCTTGCCAAGACCGTCTTCTGGTTCGTCGCGATCAGCGTGGGGCTGACCGTACTCTATCGCTTCGTGCCCCCTCCGGTGACGGTGACGATGCTGGTCGATGGCAATGGCATCACCAAGGACTGGCAGCCGCTCAGCCGGATAGACCGCAACATGGTCGCCGCCGCGATCGCTGCCGAGGACGGCAAGTTCTGCACGCACAACGGGTTCGACACCGCCGCGATCGAGAAGGCTTTCGAGCGCAACGCCACCGGCGGGCGCCTGCGCGGCGGCTCGACCATCAGCCAGCAGACCGCCAAGAACGTGTTCCTCTGGCAGGGTGACGGCTGGACGCGCTACTTGCGCAAGGGCCTCGAGGTCTG
The DNA here is from genome assembly GCF_001298105.1 of Novosphingobium sp. ST904. GTDB lineage: Bacteria > Pseudomonadota > Alphaproteobacteria > Sphingomonadales > Sphingomonadaceae > Novosphingobium. Next base: position 147,612 of record NZ_LGJH01000160.1, read on the forward strand.
GTTCACCTTCCTGATCGAGAACCTCTGGGACAAGCGGCGGATCATGGAGGTCTATCTTAACGTCGCGGAGACCGGAATCGGCACTTACGGCGTAGAGGCCGGCGCCCAGCGGTATTGGGGCAAGTCCGCCTCCAACCTGACGACGACCGAGGCCGGCCGCATGGCCGCCGCCCTGCCCAGCCCCAAGACCCGCAGCGTGAAAAGCCCCTCGGGCTTCACCCGCCGCTACGGCAACACCATCGCCGCACGGATCGGTACCGTGAAGCGCGAAGGCTTCGATTCCTGCGTCTACGAGTAAGCCCTTGGCCAGGGCGCAGGTTGACACGGTTGACACAGTCCTGGGATAAAAAACTCTCCTGCCGCCGTGAGGCAGCCTGACGACCCGTGCCTGCCGGATTCAGGCGCCATTCCCGCGCGCTGATGCGACGCAAGGCACCAGCCTCTCCCAGCCACCATCATCGAAAGTTGAGCAAGTGGGCGCTTTGTCATCCGCTCAGGCATAGCGCCCCTGAAGGGATGTAGGAAAGCGTACGCGCACCGCGCCGATCACCGGCGCTTTTCAGGACCATGCGGCCCGGCACCCGCACAAACGAAAGGGGAGGAAGCTTGCGCTTCCTCCCCCGTCGTTTTCAAACCCGGTGGTTTCGATCAGAACTGGAAGTTGATCGAGGCCGAGAAGGTGCGCGGCGCACCGAGGTATGCGAAGGTCGTGTTGGTTGCGACGACGCCAGCATCGTCGAACGAACCGATGTAGTACTTGTCGAACAGGTTCGTCACGTTCGCCTGGAGATAGGTGTCCTTGCCCATGCCCAGGAAGCCGAGGTCCAGACGCGCATCGAGGTTCACAATGGTGTAACCGGGGATCTTTGCAGTCCAGATCTGGTCGCCGGCGCTGTTCACGACGGCGGTGTTCAGGCTGTTGTAGTAGCGCGAACCGGTACGCTTCAGCTCGGTACCGACCGAAAGCGGACCATAGTTGCCTTCGAGACGGCCACCGAAGCTGTAGGACGGCACGCCGCCTTCCATCTTGCCGCCGGTCTCGGCGACCGAGGTTGCACCGGTCGCCACGTCGTCGCGAATGTTCGACCAGAGGTACGAACCGAAGACATAGGCCTTGAAGTGGGTGCTCGGAGCGACGGCGAAGGTGCCGTCGATGCCGTAGCGGTCCACGGTGCCCAGGTTGGTGTAGGTCGTGCGGTCAACCGACGGATCATAAGCCGACGACAGGCGGTTCGAGAACTTCGTGTACCAGCCGCCGAGCGAGGCCTGGATCATGCCGCTGCGATAACGCACGCCGCCGTCGAAGTTGTCCGAGGTTTCGGGCTTCGGCTTAACAACGCCTTCGTCGAAGAAGAAGGAGTTATAGAGGTTGTCCGTACCCGGGACCTGAAGGCCCTTCGAGTAGTTGAAGTACAGGCTTGCGTTCGGCGCGACGTCGAAGGTGAAGCCTGCCTGCGGCAGCACGCGGTTGTAGTTGAACACGCGGTTGTCCGGGCCAGCGAAGCTGGTGTTTGCGTCCAGATTCCCCTGCTGGTCGGTCGTGTTGGTGGTGAAGCAGTTCACGTTGCCGCTCACGCTGGTGGTGAGGCAGTTCTGCGTCAGGTTACGACGGAAGAACGGAACGCGCACGCCAACGGCGACATGCAGACGGTTGTCCACGTAGTCACCCGAGTATTCGCCCGAAACCTGATGCAGGATCGCATAGGAAAGGCGGTCACGCTTCTGAAGGATGTTGCCGTCCACGTCGGTCAGGCCACCCTTCGAGTTGAAGTAGTGCACGGCCTCGCCGTTGGCCTTCAGGAAGCCGACTTCGCCGGTCTGCTGATGGCGGCCACGGTCGTAGGTGTAGGCTACGCGAACGCGGTTGTTGTCGTCGATGTCGTAGCGCAGCGAGGCGACGGCACCGATACGGTTGGTTTCGGTCTGGCTCGGAGCGGAAAGACGCACTGCGTCGCCACGCACGTCGTCACCGCCACCGATGTCGCCGTCGCCGTTGAGGTCAACGCCGCCGAAGTAGGGCGAACCGCCGATGTAGCCCGAAAGGCCAGCAGTGGTGGTGCCTTCATAGCCGATCACGGTGCCGCCACCGTTGGCCGAGGTGTACTGGTAGGAACCGTCGACGCTCAGCGTCAGCTTGTCGCTCAACGTGAAGCGCGAGTTCAGGCGAACGTTCGCGGTCTTCGAGGGGTTGTAACGGTATTCCCAGGCCGAACCGCAGCTGGAGGCCGTATCGGTAACGCCGGCCACGCCTGCAGGAATGGTGCAACGCGCGACTTCATAGGCATCGCGCTGCTTCTTGTTCAGCGGAATGCCGCCGGCCGAGAAGGGGGTTGCCGTGGTCATGGTCCAGTCGGACGTCATGTTGTTGCGGTTGTAGTTGTAGTGGCCGGCCAGCGAGATGAAATCGCCGTTGCTGCCGAGCGGCTGGTAGATCTTCGCGTTGAACTGCGTCTTGTCGATCTTGCCGAAGTTACCATAGAGCGCGTCGTAGGTGTCCTTCGAAGCCGAGAACCAGGCGCGCGTACCCGAAGAGTTCAGGTTGCCGGTGTTGATCAGGCCGAACACGCGCATCTTGTTCTGGTCGCCCACGGTGCCGACCATGCGGGCGCCGAAGTCTTCCGAAGGGTTGATCGAGCGGTAGTTCACCGTCGAACCCGAAGCGGCTGCGGTCGGCGAGTCGACGTCGGTGGTGCCGAGGTTGACGTTGACCTGCTCGATCAGTTCGGGGTCAAGCTGCTGGTTCGAATAGAGCGCGTAGCCGCCCGTATCGTTCAGCGGCAGGCCGTCGAAGGTCTGCGAGATGCGCGTGTCGTCGAAACCGCGGATCATCAGGTTACCGCCCGAAGAGCCGAAACCGTCATAGTTCTGGAAGTTGACGCCGGGGATCAGGTTGATCGTTTCGTTGATCGTCTGCCCGGGGGTGCCACGCGAGATCAGTTCCTGCGTCAGGACCTGCTTCGCCTTCGGAGAATCGGGGATCTCGATACCGGCGACGCCACGGTCGGTGCTGCCGGAAACGACGATCTCGTTATCGAAGTCCTGCGAACCGGTCGACTGGGCGAAGGCGGGAGCCGCCAGGAATGCGACGCCAACGGCAAGCGTGCTGGTCGCGGTGGAGAGAATCGATTGGAACTTCATTTTAGCCCCCTGAGCTTTTCAGAATGGGTTTGCGCGAAAATGCGGAGAGGTTGCCCCGCCGCAGGATTGCTGCGGCTGCTAAGAGCAGGGCAATATGACAATCTTCTGACGCACGGGATTCATTTCTGATCCGCAACGCGCAATTTTCTGACGTGATGAGAGTTAATTTGTCACAGACAGCATTTTATCATATATATTCAATATCTTAAATGCCAATATGACGATTTGCGGTGCGGCATAAATGTCACGTCACAGCAGATCCCGGTCCGTGCTGCGAAAGCGGGACGAGTTGAGCGATCCGTGTAATGATACGTCATAGCTTGCTGATAAGGCCCTGAGCATGCGAAGCCATCGCCATGGGAACCGCGCATAATCACCACGCTCACGACGATCATGGCCACGGACATGGCCATGCGCATGGTCACGGCCATTCGCATGGACATCACCACCATGCCCCCCCGGCCCCGGGGGATGCCGGGAAGGCCTTCGCAATTGCGGTAGCGTTGAACGTCGGCTTCGTGATCGCCGAAGGTGCGGCCGGGCTCATCAGCGGCTCAATGGCACTGCTTGCAGACGCCGGGCACAACCTGTCCGACGTCCTCTCGCTCCTGCTCGCCTGGGCGGCAAGTGTGCTGGCGGCCCGTCCGCCATCGGAACGGTTCACTTACGGCCTCAAGAGTTCATCCATACTGGCGGCAATTGCCAACGCCGCGCTGCTGTGGGTGGCGATCGGTGCGATCCTGGTCGAAACGGTGCGGCGCTTCGCGGAACCGGCTCCTGTTGGCGGCACGACGATGATCGTGGTTGCCGCGATCGGCATCGCGGTAAATGCGCTGTCGGCGCTCCTCTTCGCCAAGGGCAGCAAGTCCGACCTGAACTTGCGCGCGGCATTCGTCCACCTGATGGCCGATGCCGCCGTATCGGCTGGCGTGGTCATCGCCGGCATCGTCATCATGTTCACCGGCTGGCAGCTCGTCGACCCGCTGGCCTCGCTCATCATCACCGCCGTCATTGCCTGGTCGAGCTGGGGCCTCCTGCGCGAATCGCTGCGAATGGGAATGATGGGCGTGCCCGAAAGCATCGACATCGCCGCCGTCCGCACGTTCCTGGAAAGCCAGCCCGGCGTGACGCGCGTCCACGATCTTCACGTCTGGCCGATGAGCACAACCGAAACCGCACTCACCGCGCATCTCGTCATGCCGGGGGCCGAGCGAGGCGACGGCTTCCTCCATGCCCTCAGCCACGACCTTGAGCATCGCTTCGGCATCGGCCACCCGACCGTCCAGATCGAAACCGACCTCGATTCCCCGTGCGCACTGGCGAGCGAGGCGGTCGTCTAGCTCACGAATTCATGCCGCGCCCCGAGGAAATCGTCTGGGTCGATCGCGAAGCCGGATGAAACGCAGCCGGAATGCGTCAGGCGCAGCTTGAGTTTTTCGGAGAAATGCGACCGGGCCCGCGCTTCATCGGCGATCTTCCAGACCAGCGCGTAGATGCCGTTCTGCTCCTTCGCCAGAAACGCGCCGAGCGGCCCTGCCTCCGTGTCGTCAGGCGCGATGAACGCGACCCTCGTGTCACCGACGCGCAGCAGCACGCGCCGCGCCGGCTGCGGCATCGCGGTCCGCATGTCTTCCAGAACTTCGCCGTCGACGATTTCGGTGAAGAAATGCAGGGCCGAGGCCATGTCTCTCGTTACGCAAGCGATGTGGTCGAGGCCGGTCACCGTGCAGTGGTGCCCTGCCCCGACGCGCGGGTCCCAGTTGCCGCGATCCCACGGATCGTTCGGCATCGGCAGTTCGCAGACTTCCAGAAGCACGCCGCCGGTCGATTCGGGACGGACGAAGAAGAACACGCCATAGTCGCTGGCGACGGTGCACCCGGCCTCGCGGAAGGCCGTGCTGGCTGCCTTGCCGTCCGCCACCTTGATCTCGAACGAATGGAACGCCTGCCCGATCCGCGCGGCCTGCCGGGCATAGGGCTTGGTCAGGTCTTCCGGATTGCGCGGCGCCATCGGCTCCACCATGTGATCTGTCACGTAAAGCAGCACCGCATCGCGGTCTTCGGCAGGGAAGTAGTTTTCCGCGAAGACCAGCCCGCCCAGTGCATCCTGGTAGAGCAATCGGCATGTATAGATGTCGGTGGTCGCATGGATCGTGTGAATGATCCGCGAAACGGCGATACGCCCGGTCAATGGCCCCTCCTCTTCGTTTTGCGGCAGGGTGCGCGGGTGCGCCGCCCATGCCAAGCCGGGCCGCGACAATCGGGTACAATATCGTGATTGCGGCAACGCGGCCGGCGATTAGGAGTTGTCCCTCCAGACGATAGACTTCCGCGACATGGGACACGATCAGGATGACCCGACTTTCCAATTCCCGAATTCTGCTGGCCGCCGCGCTGGGCTGTGCGCTCGTGCCGGGCATCGCCCTGGCGGATACCAAAGGCGACATCGAGGCGCGCTATGAGCAACTTCGCGTCGCCATGGATTCCCGGGAGCCTGCGCAGATCAAGCCATTGCTCGCCGCCGACTTCGTCCGCACCGATCTTGGCGGCAACAAGATGTCTGCCGAACAGATGATCGAAGGGCTGACGATGGTTCCGGTGGACCCGGACCGCAAATCAGCCACTACCGTGCAGTCGGTCACGCTCAAGGGCGATGTTGCCGAAGTCGATCAGCAGCAGGTCGCCAGCGACACCCGTGAAGGGCGCGACGGGCAAACGCATACGTTCGGGATGACTTCGATCTCCCACGATACCTGGGTGAAGAGCGAAAAGGGTTGGCTGCTCCGGACGACAGAGACCCAATCGATGACGATTTCCCGTGACGGTACCGTCATGCGCACGATCAACAAGGGCGAGGCGATGGCCCAGGGCCGCCGCGGCAGCATGGGCCCACCGACCCCAGCCCCGGGAAGCCGCTGATCTGCAGCCCCGCTGCCCCTCCGAAAGGACGGCAGCGGTTCTTTTCCAATGAAAAGGCCCCGCCCGGAATAACCGGACGGGGCTTTTTTCATGAGGGCTGAACTTGAAGAGTTCAGGCCATCGCGACTGCCTCAGGCAGCCGCTTCGGTCTTGTCGCCCTTGAGCACACGAACGGGTTCCTTGCGGCCTTCGACCACGTCCTTGTCCACAACGACTTCGGCGATGTCGCCTTCGGTCGGCAGGTCGAACATGGTGTCGAGCAGCAGCCCTTCCACGATCGAGCGCAGGCCGCGTGCGCCGGTCTTGCGATCGATGGCCTTCTGGGCAATCGCTTCAAGCGCTTCGTCCGTGAAGGTCAGTTCGACTTCTTCGAGGTCGAACAGTTTCGCGTACTGCTTGATGAGAGCGTTGCGCGGTTCCTTCAGGATCTTGACCAGCGCCTCGATGTCGAGGTCGTTGAGGGTCGCGATGACCGGGAGACGGCCGACGAACTCGGGAATCAGGCCGAACTTGAGCAGATCTTCCGGCTCCGCCTTCTGGAGCAGTTCGCCCACGCGGCGCTTGTCCGGATCGGCGACATGCGCGCCGAAACCGATCGAACGCTTCTGGAGGCGGTCGGCGATGATCTTTTCAAGACCCGCAAAGGCGCCGCCGCAGATGAACAGGATGTTGGTCGTGTCCACCTGCAGGAATTCCTGCTGCGGGTGCTTGCGGCCGCCCTGCGGCGGAACCGAAGCGGTGGTGCCTTCCATCAGCTTGAGCAGTGCCTGCTGCACGCCTTCGCCCGAAACGTCGCGCGTGATCGACGGATTCTCGGCCTTGCGGCTGATCTTGTCGATTTCGTCGATGTAGACGATGCCGTGCTGCGCCTTCTCGACGTTGTAGTCGGAAGCCTGGAGCAGCTTGAGGATGATGTTCTCCACGTCCTCGCCCACGTAACCGGCTTCGGTCAGCGTGGTGGCGTCGGCCATGGTGAAGGGCACGTCGAACGTCTTGGCGAGCGTCTGCGCGAGCAGCGTCTTGCCCGAACCGGTCGGCCCGACGAGCAGGATGTTCGACTTGGAAAGTTCCACGTCGCCCTGCTTGCCGCTGTGCTTCAGCCGCTTGTAGTGGTTGTGCACCGCTACCGACAGAACGCGCTTGGCACGTTCCTGCCCGATCACGTAGTCGTTCAGCGTCTCGCAGATTTCGCGGGGAGACGGCACGCCGCCGTCCTTCTTGCCCGCGATCCCGGCCTTGGTCTCTTCGCGAATGATGTCGTTGCAAAGCTCGACGCATTCGTCGCAGATGAAGACCGTGGGTCCCGCGATCAGCTTGCGCACTTCGTGCTGCGACTTGCCGCAGAAGCTGCAGTAGAGGGTGCTTTTCGCGTCAGATCCGCTCAATTTCGTCATTTTCCGTCTTTAGGCCCGTTCGAGGCGACTCGTCCAGTCTACCCTGCTCCGGACCGGTTTTGCAATCCTAGGCCGATTCCCTTGCCCCCGTAATCCTTCAAGAGGACTGAAGGGCGGGGTTCGAAGACCCCACCCTTCCGGTCATGCTCAGGCGTCGGCCGGCTTGTCGCCATCAGGGCGCGTTTCGAAGACCTTGTCGACGAGGCCGAACGCCAGCGCTTCCTCGGCTTCGAGGAAGGTGTCGCGGTCCATCGCCTTCTCGATCTCGTCGAGCGACTTGCCGGTGTACTTCACGTAGAGATCGTTCAGGCGCTTGCGCATCCGCAGGATTTCGCGCGCCTGGATCTCGATATCCGAAGCCATGCCCTGCGCGCCGCCCGAGGGCTGGTGCACCATGATGCGGGCATTCGGCAGCGCGATACGCATGCCGGGCTCGCCGGCGGCCAGCAGGAAGCTGCCCATCGAGGCGGCCTGGCCGATGCACACGGTCGACACGCGCGGCTTGATGTACTGCATCGTGTCGTGAATCGCCATGCCCGCCGTAACGACGCCGCCCGGCGAGTTGATGTACATCGAGATGTCCTTCGAGGGATTTTCCGACTCGAGGAACAGGAGCTGCGCGACGATCAGCGACGCCATGTGGTCTTCGACCTGGCCGGTGATGAAGACGATGCGTTCGCGCAGGAGGCGCGAGTAGATGTCGAAGCTGCGCTCACCGCGGCTGGTCTGCTCGACGACCATCGGCACCAGCGCGCCGGTCACGGGATCGGTAGTGAACTTTCCTTGGGCGCCCGTGGCGCCAAACAGGTCGAGCATGGGAGTCCTCTTCTGGTTTGGACCGCCTATGTCGCGTGCCCATCGCCGATGTTCAAGGGCTTTAACGATCTAACGCGGATGGATGTGGGATAACGTCCTCACGCGGCAGGCAGGCGGGCGGGATGGGAAGGCATCGGCCATACGAAAAACGGCCCGGCGCATCTCCTGCGCGGGCGCTTCACGAAATCAAGCCGAAAGGAGATCAATCCTCCTTGGCGGCAGCCTTCTTCTTGGCCGGAGCCTTCTTGGCCGGCTTTGCCTCGGCATCGGCTTCGGCAGCCTCATCCTTCTTGGCAGCGGCCTTCTTGGCGGGAGCCTTCTTCGGCTTTTCCTCGGCAGCAGGAGCTTCCTCGGCGGCTTCTTCCTTCTTGGCAGCAGCCTTCTTCGCCGGAGCCTTCTTGGCCGGCTTCTTGGCTTCGACCGTCTTTTCGCCGTCGGTGTCGGCCTCGATGGCGGCCTGGAGCTCGTCGCGGGTCACTTCACGCTCGGTGACTTCGGCCTTTTCGATCAGGAAATCGACGACCTTGTCTTCGTAAAGCGGCGCGCGCAGCTGGGCGGCCATCATCGGGTCCTGCTGGACATATTCGAAGAAGCGCTGACGATCTTCCGGGCGATACTGCTGGGCAGCCTGGCCGACGAGCATCTGCATTTCCTGCGCGGTCACTTCAACCCCGTTGGACTGGCCGATTTCCGACAGGAGCAGGCCAAGACGCACGCGGCGCTCGGCGATCTTGCGGTAGTCGTCCTTCTCGGCCTCGATCTCGGCGAGAGCGGCTTCCGGGTCTTCCTCGTGGCTGGCTTCGTGCGTGAGCTGCTGCCAGATCTGCGCGAATTCGGCTTCGACCATGGTCGGCGGCACGTCGAAGTCGTGGCCGGCGGCAAGCTGGTCGAGAAGCTGGCGCTTCATCGCGGTGCGGGTCAGGCCGGCAGTTTCCTGCTCGAGCTGGCCCTTGAGCAGGCCCTGGAGCTGCTCAAGGCTCTCAAGACCCAGTTCCTTGGCGAAATCGTCGTCGATCTTGCTTTCGGCAGGAGCCTTCACTTCGTGCGCCACGATGTCGAAGGTGGTTTCCTTGCCGGCAAGGTTCGGAGCCTGGTAGTCCTCGGGGAAGGTCACGGTGATGACGCGCTCTTCGCCGGCCTTGATGCCTGCGAGCTGCTCTTCGAAGCCGGGGATGAAACGACCGGCGCCGATGACCAGCGGAGCCTTCTCGGCCTTGCCGCCTTCGAACTCGACGCCGTCGAGCTTGCCGGTGAAGTCGATGATGACCTGATCGCCGTCTTCAGCCGCGCCGTCCTTGGTTTCGAAACGCTGCTGCTGCGAGGCAATGCGCTCGACCGCTTCGGTCACGGCGTCTTCAGCGACGGGCACGACCAGCTTCTCGAGCTTGAGGCCGTCAAGCGAGGGGGCTGCGATCGTGGGGAGGATTTCGAGGCTGACGGTCAGCTCGGCGTCCTTGCCCTGCTCGTAACCCTCGCCGAGGGCGACGTCGGGGTTCATCGCGGGGCGCAGGGCGTGATCGGCGACCAGCTTGTCCATGGCTTCGCGGATAGCCGCGTTCAGCGCGTCCTGGTGGATCGCTTCGCCGTGCATCTTCTTGACGAGATTGGCGGGGACCTTGCCGGCGCGGAAGCCGGGCATCTTCACCTGCGGGGCGATCTTCTTGATTTCGCCTTCGACACGGGCCGTGATGGTCGTGGCGGGAATGGTCACCGTGTAGGCGCGCTTCAGGCCTTCGTTGGTGGTTTCGACGATCTGCATTTCAAATGCCTTCCTGTGCAATTCAACGGGCCTTACGGGCCAATTCTCGCGACTTATCTCCCCAAGGGCGGCGTAATGGTGCGGGCGAAGGGACTCGAACCCCCACATCTTTCGATACTGGTACCTAAAACCAGCGCGTCTACCATTCCGCCACGCCCGCAAAGATCAAGCCTGAAACTCAAGGGACGTGCCCTTATAAGGACACGCGGAAAAGGGCAAGCGCCGCGAGTCGCGCTATGTGCAAGTCCGTTGCGGCGTTCCCGCTGCGGGATGGATTGCCGCCACCCCGTCTTCCGCCGTCTTGCCCCTGCCCTGCACGCTGCCCACCTTGGATGGAACAGTGCAGAAATGAGAGGTAATCGATGGCCACGCAACCAGCCGACAATCCCGGTGACACCCCGCCGGAAACGCCTGTGCCCCCGGCCGACCCCGGCGAGCCGGACGCACCCACCGAGATCCCCGAAACCGGTCCGGATTTCGACCGGCCCGAAACCGGGCCGATCGAAATGCCTCCTCCGGACTGAACCTCAGTCGCGCCCGGCAAGGCGCGAGAACGTCTCCAGAAGGGAGATAGCTTTCGCGCCCCGCGGCTGTGCCGAGCCCGTCACCACCGGGCATTCCAGGCAATAGGCCTGCGCGCCCCGGGTAGAGAGCATCGCGGTCAGTTGCTGCATGGCCCGGTCCGCCTGCTGGTCCCGGCGCAGGGAAACCAGGCTGGCGAAATCGTAGGCGCCCATTCCGCCCAGCCGCGCCTGCTGCGGCTTCGAGGTCAGGCCATTGACGAAGCGGGTGATCGAATCCTCCTCGCCCTTGAGGTAGACGGCCTGGAACTTGCCGTTGCCGACACCGCCAAGGCGCGCTGCCTCTGCAAGGGCCGCATCGAGATTGCCGATCTTGTCGACCAGACCGATGCGGCGCGCCTCCTCGCCCGGCCAGACCCGCCCCTGCGCGATCGCGTCAAGTTTTTCCGGCGTCGTCTTGCGGGCGGCGGCGGAAAGGCCGACGAACTTGCGATAAGTGCTCTCGATCGAGGCCTGCAACATCCCTTCGACCTCGGGCGTGAAGCCCGCGAAAACATCAGGCTGGCCGGAAAGCGGCGTGGTCGTCACCCCGTCGCTCGTCACGCCGTAGTCCGCCAGCGTCTTCTCGAAGCTGGTCACGACCGCGAAGACGCCAATGGAGCCCGTGATCGTTTCGGGCTGCGCGAAAATCTGCTGGCCGGGCGTCGCGACCCAGTAGCCGCCGCTGGCCGCCATGTTGCCCATCGATACGACGATCGGGATCTTGCGCGCCTTGTAGCGCTCGATCGCGCGGCGAATCCGCTCAGCCGCCATGGCCGAGCCGCCCGGCGAATCGACCCTGACAACGAGCGCCTTGAAGCCCTCGTCGATATTGTCGTCCAGCAGGTCGGCGATACGGTCACCCCCGGCCTGTCCCGGTCCGGCATCGCCATCGACGATCTCGCCCGCGATGGTAACGACACCGATTTTGGCGCCCTCTCCCTTCTCGGGATTCGCGGCGAGCCACGGCTGAAGGCGGGTTGCCTTGTAAGGCAAGTCGCCGTTTTCGTCCTTGCCCGCGATTTCGGCGACGCGGTTCTCGAACTCGGTACGGTCGCCGATACGGTCGACCAGACCCGAAGCCTTGGCGCCCTGTGCGAAATCGCCGCCCGAGCCTTGGCCCAGGCGATCGGATCGCCGGTCATCTGGTCAAGCCGGGCCTGCGGGCGGGCGCGCGCGATGTCGGCCTTGTAGCCGCTCCACAGCGCACCGTAGATATCCTGATAGGCCTCACGCGCGGCGGGCGACATGTCGCTGCGGATATAGGGCTCGACGAAGCTCTTGTAGGTGCCGGCGCGGTAGACATGGGCGTTGACCTTGAAGCGGTCGATCAGGCCCTTGAAGTAGAGGTGGTTCCCACCCGGCCCGGCGACGAAGGCACCGCCCATCGGATCGACCCAGACCTCGCTGGCATGGGCCGCCAGCTGGACGCCGTCATCGGCATAGGCATTGGCGAATGCGAGCACCGGCTTGCCGGCCTTTCGCACCGCGTCGAGCGACTTTCCGATCTCCTCGATGTGCACCATGCCGCCCCCGAGGAAGCGCGACAGATCGAGCACGACCACCTTGATCCGCGAATCCGTTGCCGCCAGCGCCAACGCCCGTTCGATATCGCGCGCCTGATACTCTCCGGCAGGTGCCTCGGTGCTCATCAGCAGCTTGAGCGAATCGATGTTGCTCTTCTCCTCGACGATGTTCCCGTCGAGTTCGAGGAGCAGCGCGCCGTTCTCGATCTTGCCCGCCGAAGGCCGTGCGGTGAGCGCGGCATAGAGCAGCGCGAAGAACAACAGCAGGAAAATCAACGCCAGGGCATCCTTCACGCCCACCAGCAGTTTCCAGATCTTGCGCGCGAACGTCATGAATTCACCAGCCTTTCGATCCCCATGCCATAACGCCCGAACGGCGGCGCGGCCAGAGCAAGCGAAAGGGAAGGAACCGATACCGCCCAAGTTCCCGTCCGTGCGAAACCCGCAAGCAAAGCCCTTGCACCCAAGAGATAGGCCGCCGACCCAAAATACACCTTGAGCCCACCCCCACCCGAGCCTAAGGCCTTGTCTTCGATGACAGCACCAGAATTCATTTACCCGGAAGGCTCCGCAGCCTTCCCGCATCGCAGCCTCGTGGGCATCGGCGGGCTCGCCCCGCATGAGATCATGTTCCTGCTGGACGAGGCCCAGCAATGGGTCGATCTCAATCGGGGCACGCAGAAGCGCCGTGACCTGCTTTCCGGCCTGACGATCATCAACGCCTTCTTCGAAAACTCGACGCGTACGCTGCTGAGCTTCGAGATCGCCGGAAAGCGCCTGGGCGCCGATGTCGTAAACATGGCGGTCGCCACGTCCAGCGTGAAGAAGGGCGAAACCCTGATCGACACGGCGATGACCCTCAACTCCATGCGCGCCGATGCCATCGTCATCCGCCACGCCAGCTCGGGCGCGGTGCATCTCATCTCGGATCTCATGGATTGCCCCGTGCTCAACGCTGGAGACGGCCAGCACGAGCATCCCACCCAGGCCCTGCTCGACGCGCTGACGATCCGCCAGGCCAAGCGCGCCTTCAACGGCCTGCGCGTAACGATCTGCGGCGACATCCTGCACAGCCGCGTTGCCCGTTCCAACATCCTCTCGCTCAATTCACTGGGTGCCGAGGTGCGCGTCTGCGCGCCGCCCGCCCTGCTGCCCGCCGATATCGAGCGAATGAACGTCAAGGTCTTCCACGATTTCGACGCGGCGCTGAAAGGTGCCGACGTGGTGATGATGCTGCGCCTCCAGCTCGAACGCATGGAAGGCCAGTTCATCCCCTCGCCCCGCGAATATCGCCACCTCTACGGCCTCTCGCTCGATCGTCTTGCCAAAGCGGAAGGCAATGCCCTCGTCATGCACCCCGGCCCGATGAACCGCGGCATCGAGATCGACAGCAATGTCGCCGACCTCGTCGGCCGCTCGCAGATCACCACCCAGGTGGAAATGGGCGTCGCCATGCGCATGGCCTGCCTGGAAGTTCTGACCAGACGGGCACGCGGTGTGGAGGGCTGGGCATGAGCAACAACGCGCCCCTGACCGTGACCGGCGGCAAGCTGATCCTGCCCGATGGCACCGTAACCGCCGGCGCGCTGCGCAGCGAAGGCGGCTTCATCACCGCCCTCGGCGCCAACGTAGCCCCGCAACCCGGCGACGAAGTTCACGACGCCCGCGGCAAGTTGATCGCTCCCGGCCTCGTCGATATCGGCGTCTTTGCCATCGACAAGCCCGCCTTCCATTTCGGCGGGATCACCCGCGCCGCACTGATGCCGGACCAGAACCCGCCGCTCGACGTGCCGGCGCGTGTTCGCTTCGCGGCCCAGTCGGGCAAGCCGACCTCTGGGTCCACCCGCTCGCCGCCGCGACGCAGAATCTTGAAGGCAAGGCGCTTGCCGAAATCGCCCTGATGCGTGACGCCGGTGCGAAGGCCGTGACCACCGGCCGCCAATGGATCGGCGATTCGGGCACGATGCTCCGTCTGCTCCAGTACACCGGCATGCTTGGCATGGTCGTGCTCTCGCACCCGGAAGATGCCGGGATCACGGGCAAAGCCGTTGCCACCTCGGGCGAGATGGCAACCCGCCTCGGCCTGCCCTCCGCGCCTGCCGAAGCCGAAGCCATCGCCATTTCGCGCGATATCGCCCTTGCCGAACTGGCGGGCGCCGCGATCCACTTCCGCAAGGTCACGACCGCCCGGGGCCTCGACCTCGTGCGCCGTGCGAAGGATCGCGGGCTCAGGGTCACGGCGGGTGTCACGCCCGCCTACTTCATGCTCTCCGACTCGCGCTGGCGGGCTTCCGGACTTTCGCGCACCTCTCGCCCCCGCTGCGCTCGGAAGACGACCGCAAGGCCGTGATCGCCGCGATCGGCGACGGTACGATCGACGTGATCGCCTCCGGCCACGACCCCCGCGGCCCCGAGGACAAGCGCCTGCCCTTCGCGGATTCCGCCCCCGGCATGGCCGCGCCGAAACCCTGCTGCCGCTGACGATGAATCTCGTGCGCGACGGTGTGATCTCGCTCTCGCGCGCCTTCGAACTGATCGCGACCAATCCGGCAAGGCTCCTCGGCGTCAATGCGGGCAAGCTGGAAATCGGGGCCGAAGCGGATATTGCGATCGTCGATGCAGACCGGCCGTGGATCGTCGATTCGGACAAGATGGCGGCCGCTGCCGGAAACACCCCGTTCGACAAGCAACCCGTGCAGGGCCGCGTACTGGCGCTGTTCAAGGGCGGCGTTGCCGTGAAGGCGAAGTAAGGGATAGGCGGGCCCCAAGTATCTGCTTTGGCCCCTGCCCCCAATTCCCCTGAAACCAAAAAAAGACGGCTCCTGTCCGAAGACAGGAGCGTTTAGTTCACAT
>NZ_LGJH01000097.1 GCF_001298105.1 Novosphingobium sp. ST904
ATAACGCCGCTCCCTTATCGGAGCGGAACGTCGTTCCTCGCATGGGCGATCGTCAACAACAACCAGCCCGTTCCCGACGTGTTCTCCAAGATGACCAAAATCGCAGCTTCGGGCCGACTGGGCCAGTCTGCTGGCGCAACTCGACGAAGTAGCTCTCGTCGGTCGGCCGGGCGAGCAGGTTCACCTGCGCGACGGCTCGGTCAGCGCTGCCCGGTCGACGAGCGCGAACACGGCTGCGCGGACCTCGGTGTCGCCGATACTGTCATCGAGCAGCACCGCCCCGACATCGCGAAGCCGGAGCGATGCGGCGTCGAGATCGCGCAGTGAGCGCATCCGCGCCTCCTTGGCGTTGATGCGCGCATTGGAGAACATCTTGGTCGACACGGCGTCGAACAGGTCGATGACATCGTCGCTGGCCGACGCTTCAAGCGTCCGGATGAAGGCAACCAGGGTCGCCGCGCGGCGATCGTCCGGCAACCGGGCGACGGCCTGCGCTTTCGCGGCGCGGCAAATCGCGCTAATGCGGCGGCCTTGCCGGGCGGTACGCGGTCGAGTTCGGGCAAGCCTGTGGTGAATGTACGGATTTCGGTCAGTCGGTCGATGGCCCGGCTGATCTCAGGGCCGCTTTGCAGATATGGCCCATCACGGAGTCGATCGAGCGGGCTTTGCCGTCCATCTTCGGCAACAGCAACGAGCGTATCGAGCCGGGTACGTTGCTCTGACGTCAGCTTGTCGACCAGGCGGCGATGGACGTGCGCGGCGACTCGCGTGCGGACCCGTGCGATATCGCGCTCGAGGACGGACAATCCCGGTAACATCACCTTGAACTCGAGCAGCCATGTCGCGGCTGCGTCGAACAGGGCCGACGGTCGATCGGTGCCCGTCCAGCACAGCGCATACAGGAAACGATGCAATCGGAACGCGACGCCGGGATCGGAGAAGACTCGGTAGCCATAATGAATGCGGATGCGCGGGCCGTGCCGCCATCGTCCCTTGGTCGCGCAATATCGCGCCATTAGTTCGGCCGATCCGTCGATCGCCAGTTGGTCGCCAGCAAATCGCGTGACGGACGCAGGTATTTGCGCCGGATCTTCGAGAAAAGTGCCGAGCAGCCTCAACGAGCCAAGCTGCACCGCGACACCGAGCCGGTTGTGGTCGCCGCGGTGTGCGCCGATGAACGCCCGGTCCGCATCGTCGAGATGAAAGTGCCGCGCCAGCTGTTCCGAGGTCGGATCGCCTACGAAGCGACCATATCGCAGTGCCTGGTCGTCCGAGAGAAAGCTGACTGGCACCGCTTCACGCTATGCCGCTGCCGCGGATCTGGTCCCGCGCTTGGCCAACAGTTCGCTGGCCCGCTCTCGCGGCTGTCCTTTGGCGTCGACATAGGCATAGAGTGTCGACACCGATACTCCGAGCTGGACAGCGACGTCGCGCGCGGCATTGTCGCGGTCTGCCATCAACGCCATTGCGGCCTTCAACTTCTGTTTCGTCATCACCCGTGGCCGCCCGCCCGCGCGGCCACGGCCCTGGCCGCAGCCAGCCCTGCCATCGTGCGCTCGTGGATCAGGTCGCGCTCGAACTCGGCCAGGGTTGCGAAGATGCCGAACACTAACCGGCCCGTGACGGTCGTCGTATCGATATCGCCGGTCAGCACCTTCAGGCCGACGCCGCGCTTCTGCAGATCTCCGACCAGCCCGACGACGTGAGGCAGCGACCGTCCAATTCGGTCGAGCTTCCAGACAACAAGAGCGTCGCCATCACGCATGATATCGATTGCCTTGTCGAGCCCAGGCCGTTCGGTCGTACGGCCCGAGCAAACGTCGTCGAAGATCCGGTTGCATCCGGCACGATCGAGCGCATCACGTTGCAGATCGAGATTCTGCTCGCCCGTCGACACCCGCATGTACCCGATCAGCATCGACGCCCGCTCCCTCTTGCATCAATCTATCGAACGATGGGTTTACCGGCTATAGGTTTCTGGACGGGTAGATGTGAGATTGAAGGCCGTCCAGTGGGTCGATCGCGTTCGTCGGACCGCTTCGCATCAAACCGGGGTTTGTTGTGACGTTCAGGCAAGGCTTTTGTGGATGCACCGGTGGAGCATGGGGGAAAATCTCTTGCGAGCGAAACGTGATGACTGACAACGACGACCACCAGGATGTCGCGGACCTGCCGCCAGAAGATAAAATGGGCTTTGCTGTTCCGAAGACACCGACCCACTCGCTCATGCTTTTGAACAGCTACATGCGGACCGACATGCTGCAACACATCCATTTGCGCCTTCATAAGATGAGGGATGAGAATGGACCTGGTTCGCCGTTGCATCATATGGCGAAAAGCCTCGAACAGGTTATCGACACCTGGGACGGCATCAATCTGTTCGAGTGCTTTACCCGAAACCGATTCTACATCGATCCGGATTACGAGTTTCGGCCGGAGCAGGATTACCTCCACGACATCAGGCTGATGAAGCATCACCTCAAATGTCACAGGAAAATGATCAAGGACCTGGATAGCTGGCGCTAACTAACCGAGCTATGCGGGAAAAGTCGGCTGATCCCTTATGTAGGTTTTCTGTTCCGTTGATACTCAAACCCCAAGAAGCGCAGGAATAGCGCGGGGTAGCTCAACTCGGGCGGGCGTGCCTCTTCCGAGGTCGTGCTTGCCGGTACAGTGTGTTCAATGCTCACCATGATCCCGGCCCCCTATGTGCCGCGACGCTTGTTGAAATGTGCGTAGAAGCCATCGAGCGCACCCGACCCTTGGGCGATGCGCTCGTTGTCGTCGCCAGTGCCCGCGCAGATGCCATTGATGAGCGCGGCGATGCCGGCGGTCTCCGGCCTACCGAACTTGTCGTCGGCGATGTCGAGGTCATGGATGATCTCGGCAAGCGCAACGAGCGCCTGATCGCCGTCGAGTCCCGTCCGATATGTCAGCGTTTCGAAGGTGCAGCGGTCGCCTTCGTGCGTAAACTCCGCGTCCGCCATGTCGAAGCGAAGCTCGCCGGGCTCAGGCTGGTAGCCCTTGCCATCCACGAACTTGAAGCTGGGGCTCGGGTCGATGAACCGGCGGATGAGCCAGGCCGACGCGATGCGATCGACATGCACGTGACGGCGTGTGACCCAAGTGCGCCCTTTCAGCTCCGCAGGCGTCAGCTCCGGCGCTCCCGGCCCGCTCACGTCCGGGTGGCGGCCGGCGCGACCCTCCGCTTGAGCTATCGCGGCATCTGCCGCCTGCCGCCCATGTGCCCCGAAGAAGTCGATCGCGGCGATCTCGTCCAGGCGCTTACGCATGCGCCGGACGTCGGCGGACGACACGTATTCCGCCTCAGCGATCGTCCGCGCTTCGCGCGCCAACTCCTCGTAATCCGCGTCGCGGGCCGCGTCGAACACGGCGCGAAGCTCCGCGTCAACCATCCCTTCGACCAGCCGGGCCTCCAGGATCAGCGCCTCGCCGCCCCCGGCGGTGATCTCCGCTCTGAGTTCCTGGAAGAGCACGCGGGTGTCGTCCCCAGCAGGAAGGGCGTGGACGGCATTTTTGAGCGGGGCGGCACCCATCGCCTGCAAGCGCCGCCATACCCGCACGCGCAGATAGGCGGGCTTGGACGGAAGCTGCGGGATCAGCAGCAGCCAGTCGCGCGGTTCAGGCGAGGAAACATCAGTCATGAAGCACCTGTAACATGGCGGCGCAACGAACGTACACTTGTATCGTTTGCTTGGACGAGCTAAAACCCGGGGGAGGAGACCGCGATGCGTGCCGTTGGATCAGGTAGTGCCGCCATGCTGGCGTGCCTGGCGTGCTCAGGGGCCTCGTCTGCCCCGGCCCAACCGGGCTATGAGACGGTAGCGCAGTTCTACCGGACGTGTTCCGACGAGACGAACAGAAAGGCGAACGGCCGGTGCGAGGCATATCTCGCTAGTGCCGCCGAGACGCTCTCCGCTTTCGGCAATGGCGGCAGCGAAGCCGGAATCTGCGGCCGAGGCGTCCGGTCGGGCGAGCTGAGCCGTATCTTCCTGGCGTGGGCGGCAGAGAACCGTCAGGCAGCCAACCTGCCCCGGCTCGCCGGCGTCACGATGGCGTTGCGCCGACATTTCCCATGCCGACAGACCAATTGAGATTGAGGAGAGAAGCATTGCGTCATTTGTTGCTCCCGCTGGCGATCGCGCTCGCTGCGCCAGCCGCCGCCCAGACAAACCCGCAAGCGACACCGCCCGAGGCGAACCGCGACAGGTGGGCGCTCGTGGACAAGAGCCTCGGCCGAGCCGGAACGACGCAGCCGGACGGCGTTCGCCGGTACGGCTTCCCGCGCAGCGATCTGAACGTCCAGCTCGACGGTGTGACAATCAAGCCGGCGCTCGCCCTCGGCTCCTGGGCGGCGTTCCACCCCATGGGCGACCAGGTAATGATCATGGGTGACCTCGTGCTGACGCATGAGGAGGTAAATCCGGTCATGAGCCGGTTGCTGGCATCCGGCTTCACCATCACCGCGCTCCACAACCATCTGCTCCGTTCCGCGCCCGCGACCATGTACATGCATATCGGCGGACATGGTGATCCGGTGAAGCTGGCGGCCGCCCTCCGCGAAGCGCTCGCCGCCAGCCGGACACCGATGACGGCACCGTCAAGGGACTCGCAGCCGCCGTCCGCGGCGCGGGCTCGTCGCCGCCAATCGCCCTCGACACGGCCGCGCTCGACCGGCTGATGGATGGCAAGGGCAAGCCCAATGGCGGCGTGTATCAGTTCAGCTTCCCGCGCGCGGAAAAGCTGAGCGACGGTGGCATGCCCGCGCCAGCGTCCATGGGCACCGCGACCGCGATTAACTTTCAGCCGACTGGCTCCGGCCGGGCGGCGATCACCGGCGACTTCGTGCTCACTGCGGCCGAGGTCGATCCCGTGCTCCGCGCGCTACGCGCCGGCGGCATCGAGGTGACCGCGCTCCACAATCACATGCTGGATGACCAGCCCCGGCTCTTCTTCATGCACTTCTGGGCGAATGACGACGCCCAGAAGCTCGCACGCGGGCTCCGGGCAGCACTGGACAAAACCAATGTGCAACGGAGCTGACCTATGACACGGAACTGGTGGACGGCGCTGTTCGCCGCAGCCGCGCTGGCGCCTACAGGCGCGCTCGCTCAAGACGAAACACCGACCGAAATGCAAGGTCTGGCGCTGCTCACCAGTTGCCGGGCAAGCGAGCCGGGCTGCGGAGCGTACCTTCAGGGCATCGTTGACATGATGATCGCTCAGCAGAGTGTCTGTGACCCACCTCGTTATAATCGTCACCGATTGCGGACCACCTATGTGCGCTGGGCGGAGGCCAACACCTACTTCCATGACAAGCACATGATGGCGGGCGCGGAGCGCGCAATGAGCGAGGCTTGGCCCTGTCGGTCTAATCCACCACAATGACGAAGCCGAGTGTCACAACCGGCGCGAACGACTAGCTCATCGGCTATGATGCACTCATTGTTCCTGAAACCCCGAATATTAGCCCCGCGTTCCTGAAACCCCGAATCTGTAGCGGCATCCCTTCAACGATCAGCGCTGGCTGCATTTAAGGTTTATCGCGCCCATCGTGAGTTGAGAGGCAGAACCGCCCTCGCGCGTGATTTCCGCGTCCAGGCAACGCTGCCTCGGCGAGCGAGGCAGCGCGAAAAACTGATTGAAGCATGCCGGGAGCGGGACGCCGTTCCGGGCATGTAACGCGCCTGGTTCATCGCTTTCCCTTGTCGGCTTCCACGTTGACGGTGCACCGTACCGCCTCACGCGCTCTGTTCGCGCGCTTCCGGCAGGCTTCCAGAGCTTCGCGGTTGGCGGTGACGATCCGATCGCCCGCCGCGATGTTGGCGAAGGCATCGGGTGCCGCGCTTTGCATCATCCGCTGCCCTGCTTCCCAACGGGGAAGGTCGAGCGTCCGCGCCGCCATGCGCTCGGGCCATTGCCAGCTCGCGGGCGCGATATCGCGCGCGACCAAGCCGGGCAGGATCGTCCATGCGAGGATGCCGATCGCCGCCCCGCCCAGGCCGAACCATAGTTGCCGGTTCTTCTGGTCGGCCCGTGTCCATGCCGATCCGGCGATGGCGCGAAGTTCGGCCATGACGCGGGCCTTGTCCTCGCCGGCTTTAACGAGCGCCGCCTGATCCTCACGCCGGGCGGCGTTGCCCGCTGCGGCGATGCGCTGCGCCATCTGCTCGGGCGTCATAGCCAACGCCGGACTCCGCGCGATCACGTCGTTGATCACCGCGATCCGGTCGCTGTGGCGTCCACGCTTTGCTGCATCCGCCCCAGCGTCTCGGTATAGTCGGGAACGTCGATATGCGCCCGCTCGGCCGCCAAGCCCTCCAAGGCACGGCGTAGCAGCGCCAGCTCGCGGTCCTGGCCTTCGATCACGGCGCGCAACTGGTCGAACGCCTCCGCCGGATCGTCGCCGTCCTGAATATCGTCGTCCATCACTTCCCTTACCGGCTCATGCCATGATCGCGGTCGCGCCCAATCGTAACCGACTGCGCCAGCTCGTTTGCGATCGACCGGCCGCGCTCCATTTTCAGTTCCAGCTCAGGCGCGCGACGGTGCAACGCGGATTCGAGCTGCGGGTCGCGGTGCAACCCGCCCGCGATGCCCTCCATCCGCTTGCCCAGCTTCTCCGCGCCCGCACGGTCGCCAGCACGCTCCATGCTGGCCCGCGCCTCCTTCATACCCTGCCACTGCTCCACGAACCGGCCCGCGCGCTTCTCCGGGTCGATGCGGACCTGACGCTCCGTCTCCATCGCCTTGGCCGCGCCGCCCGTGTTGCCCTCGGCCGCGTCGCGCGCGAGCCGGGGGTCGCGCTCGATCGCGCTGGCAAGGTCACGCGCGCCATGCGGCCGCACCTGGTCGAGCGCGTCGCCGGCCTTCGCCAGCGCCTGTTCCTGGTGCGCCAGCACCGGCAATCCCTTCGCCCGCATCCGCTCCATATCAGCAGCGGCGCGGCCATAGCGTTCGATCGCCTTCGCCTGCGAGGGCGCAAGCGGCCGATCGGCTACGACGCGCTCGGCCGACGTCGCCCGCTCCGCTGCCGGCTTCGGCCGGAACCCGTCGAACATGCCCCTGGCCTTGTCGCGGACCTTCTCCACCACCTGGCGCGCGAGTTCCGGGAACCGGATCTCGCGCCGATCGGCGAACGCGCGGGCCTGGTCCTGCTCGGGCTTGGCGTAATCGCCCGCCATGTCCTTGCCCCGGTCGCGCGACAGGGCGCGGACGAGCTGGCGCTGATCGATGAAGTCGTCGCGGCCATAGTGGAGCTGCACGTCGTCACGATGCCGCGACAGGCCGACATAGGCGCTGTGCCGGTCCATGCCGGGGGTGGCGAGGACATGCGCGCGATCCACCGTCACCCCCTGCGATTTGTGGAACGTCGCCGCATAGCCATGATCGACATGGGCATAGTCCTTAGTGTCGAATGAGACCCCGCGCCCGTCATCGAGGCGGACCGCCATGCCCTCGGGCGATACCCGCTCGATCGTCGCCAGCGTGCCGTTCTTGACCCCCATGCCGCGCTCGTTGCGAAGGAACATGATGCGGTCGCCGGTCGCGAACTGTCGCTCGCCGCGCTCGGCCTTCACCGTCACGTCGTCGCCAAGGTCGCCGCTCGCGCGCAACCGGTCGCGCGCCTCGCCATTGAGGCTCTGCACCTCGGCGTTGGTGTGGGTGAGGATGATCCGGGTGCTTCCGGGTTCGGCCTGACGCGCGCGATCCCACCCATCCACCAGCTCGCGCCGCGCCGCCTCGCGGGTGTCGGCCGCGTGGACCATGCCCTTGCCGTCATAAGCGTGGATCGCCTCGCCGGTGCGCCCTGTCGCCAGCGCGCGCGTGGCGTCACGCTGCCAGTCCTCGCGCTGCCGGCGTATCTCGGTGATCTCGGCCGCGCCGTGGCGCTCGGCGACGCTGCGGAACGCCGCGCCGGCCTCGATCGCCTGCAACTGCTCAGGATCGCCTACCATAACCACCTTGGCCCCAGCGTCACGGGCTTGGGACAGCACCCGCTCCATCTGGCGCGAGCCGATCATGCCGGCCTCGTCCACCACCAGCACGTCCTTCGGGCCTAGCTGCTCGCGGCCCTGCCCCCATGCGTGCTCAAGGCTGGCGATGGTGCGGGACTGGATACCGGACCCGCCCTCAAGGTTCTCGGCCGCGATGCCCGACAAGGCCGCGCCACGAACCGTGTAGCCCTGCCCCTCCCAAGCCTCGCGCGCGATGCCAAGCATCGCCGATTTGCCTGAACCGGCATAGCCGACGACGGACGCCAGCCCGGCGTCGCCAGTGACGTGATCGAAGGCGTCGCGCTGCTCGCCCGACAGGACAAGGCCACGCCCCGCGGCCGCGCCGATCGCCGCGTCACGATGCCGATCGGCAACGCCATGCCCGGCGGTGCCCGCCAGCTCGTCGCTGGCCCGCTCAAGCCGGTTCTCCACCGCGATCATGTCGCGGCTGGTGAACCGCTCCTGGTCGCGGCCATCCTTCCCCAATGCGACCAGCTCGGGCGATGCGCGTACCGCCCCCATCACCTGGTCGAACTGCTCCTTGCCGTCGCTATGCCGGAACGCGAACGTCGCAAGGTCGCGGGTGGTGAAGGTGGCCTGCTGCCGCGTGATCGCGTCCAGTGCGATATCGGGATTGGCGATAATCTTCTCGCCGTTCTCGCGGGCGATGCGCGTGTGATCCTCGATCCGCTCGGCCTCAAGTCCCTGCTCCGGCCTGCGCGACGCAGCCGGGCCGATCTTGTGCTGCGGCTCCAGCGCGATGCCCTGGACCTCGTAGGAGCGATGATCGATCCGTCCCTCAAGTCCGAGTTCGGCCATGCGCTCGTTGACGTGCGTGCTCCACGCCTCGCGCCAGTCCTTCAACAGCTCGGTGCTGTTCCAGTCGCGGTTCTTCTTACCAAAGCCCTCCGGCCCAACGTCGCGCATTGCCAGCATGACGTGCGCGTGCGGCTTCGGGGTGCCGTCCTTCGCCTTGTCCCAATGCACATTCAGGTCCGCGACCATGCCGCGATCGACAAACTGGTTCTTCACGAAATCGCGCGTGAGCTGGACGCCCTGCTTCTCGTTCATTTCGCGCGGAATTGAGAACTCTACTTCGCGGGCAAGCTGCGCATCCTTGCGTTTCTCGCCTGCCTCTACCTCGTTCCACAAGATCGCGCGGTCGTTTAAACGCTCCGGTGCTCCCTCGGGCAGCATCACTTCCCGGTGAATCACACCCGCCTTGTTACTAAAATCGTGGTGGCGATTCTTGCCCTCATCAAACAGCCGGTCAGCCGAGCGGTAGGCCGCGCTGGCAACCGCGCTCGCGCCGGTGTTGCGGCTGATGACCTTAGCCGAGAAGTGGTAGATCGCCATGACGCTGCACATCCTGCCTTACTTAGCCCACGTCGGCAACGACGTATAAGCGCGCACTAACCACTCGCTCCGCTCCTGTTGATTGACTTTCGTCCGTTCCCGTTGTGGGTTGCCTGTCCGCTCTCGTTTGCTAGGCTGCGGTAAATCTGGCGCGAAAGGAGAAAGCACCATGCGAAAGGTGCGCGACTATGACGCGGAGCTGAAAGCGCTGGAGAGCCGCGCGAAGGCGATCAAGGCGCGCCGCATCGAACAGCTCGGCCAGCTCGTCACCGCAACCTGCGCCGACGCGCTCGACATGGAAACGCTCGCTGGCGCGCTGCTCGATGCCGTCGCCATGAAGGATGCGGAAGCGAAGGAGGTGTGGCGCGCGAAAGGCGCCGCCTTCTTTCAGCGGCGCGGGCGCAAAGGTAGCCGGACTGCTGGCGGCAACGGCGACGGCGGGAACGCGCAACCGGGCGCTGATCCAGCGTCTGGAAGCGGCGCGGCGTCGTAGCGATACGCGAGGCTGGGTCGTGCAACGCCGCGAACGCACCCGCCACCTGATCGAGCTGGGCGGGCTCGTCCAGAAAGCCGGCCTGGTCGAACTCGCCGACGACGATCGCGCGACGATCTACGGTGCGCTGCTGGAGCTGGCCGCCAAGGCACGGGGCGACGATGTCGGCGACACGCTCGCGCTCTGGAAACGGCGTGGCAAACGCGCATTCGACATGGAAGCCGGCGATGCTTCCCCTGCCCGATCGGAAGGATCGGTATGAAGCCTGCCGTCACCGAATACGCGCTCGATGGCGTGATTGAACGGCTGCTGCTGGCAGACTGGAAGGTTGCGGCGCTGCTGCTCGATGCTGCGGCGCTGGAAGCCGGTTTCGACCGGGTGACGATCGCGCGGCAGGTCCGCCATGTCGGTGCGTCCGGCACGGCCGATCTGGTCGTCCGCTATTGGCTGGGCCCCGCCTGCACTGCGATGCTGCTGGTGGAGAACAAGATCGACGCCGGTTTCACGCCCGACCAGCCCGCCCGCTATGCGATCAGCCGTGACGCGCAGCGCTCCTCGGTGCCCGCTATCGCTACCCTGCTCCTCGCGCCTGACGTTTATCTCGCCGGCTCCAGACTTGCGTCCGGCTTTGATGCTGCTGCGCCTTACGAACGCCTGCTGCCGCTGGCGTCGGGCCCGGACCGCGAGCTGATCGCCACTGCCATCGAACGCGCCGAAAGCCCCTATGAGCCGGTGCCGGTGCCGGAGGTGATGGACTTCTTCATCGGCTATGCGGAGCTGGCGCGGAGCGCGCGCCGGACCTGGTGCTGAAGCGCAATCCGAACAGCGCCGGCGCACGCCCGGAAGCATCGCGGACGATCTATTTCGATGCGCGGCGCAGCGGCTTCGCCGGCTATGATTTTCTCCTGAAGGAAGGCCGGCCGGCGAGCCTGCGCGTTTCCCATCAATGTTGGGATTCCGGCGCACCGAACCCGAGCGTGAAGGCCATGCTCGACGGGTGGGCGCAGCACCTCCCGATCGTTTCACCTGTCCTTGCCCCTTCGCTGCGCGCCTCCGGCATCTACCTGCGAGCTGCCGGGCGCAGCCTGGCGCTCGTCCTCGATACCAAGCGGCTCGACAACATGCGCCCTGTCGCCGGACAGGAAACGGTGATCCTCGATGCCCTGTCGAAGCTCCAGCGCCTGCGGGATGCCTGGAACGGGCTGGAGGAACCCTTGCGCCGCGCAGCCGCGCTGGTGACGCACAAGGAGGCACCATGACCGCTCTCGACCTCGATGCGATCCGCCGGGAAGTCCGCGCACTGGATTTCGAACGCGGCACGCCGGCTGACGTGGCGGAATGGCGCGAAGCCGATGCCGAATCCCGCGCCAACCTCGCGATCGAGGGCATGACGCTGAGCGCGGATGACGAGGCGCTGTTCGACATGCTGCGCGACGAGGCGGTGCCCCCTCCCCTCGCCACGCAAATCATTCTCAAGCTGCTAGATCATCCCGACGCCGATCCCTCGCTGGCGATCACGCCGCTGGAACGGGTCTGCTGATGCCGGGGCCGCTCATCGGCGGACGTCGGCCGATCAGCTGGCGGCTCGCGATCGTCGTCTCGTTCGTCGCGGCCTATGCGACCGCGCGATGGCTGGAAGGCATCTTCGGCGTCGGGCAGATTTCCGGCACCGTGTCGTTCCTGGTCCTGGTCGGCCTGATCGGCGCGACCTGGTGGATCAATAGCCGGGCCGGCAACCGCAGGAATGAGCTGCTGGGCTCCGCCCGCTTCGGCAACCGTGCTGACGTGCGCAAGCTGGAAGCGAGTGGGGATCTCCTGATCGGCCGCGCCAAGGAATCTGGCAAGCTGCTGCGCTATGACGGCGCAGCGCACCTGCTGACGATCGCGCCCACCCGCTCGGGCAAGGGCGTGGGTACGATAATCCCCAACCTGCTCCTGCTTGACCGCTCGGTGGTCTGCATCGACCCCAAGGGCGAGAATGCCCGCGTCACGGCCCGTGCGAGGGCCAGCAAGGGCCTTGTGTGGTGTCTGGACCCCTTCGGCGTCTCCGGGCGTCCTGCGGCCCGCTACAACCCGCTGGCGCAGCTTGATCCCGCCAGCCCTGATCTGGCGGAAGATGCGCAGACGATCGCCGACGCGCTGGTGCATGATGCGCCGGGGCAATCGGGCGAGGCGCACTGGAACGAGGAAGCCAAAGCGCTGATCGCCGGCGTGATCCTGCACACCGTCGTCCACGAGCCTGTGTCCCAAGCCACGCTCGCGAATGTGCGCGACAAGCTCACCCGCGATCCCACCGGCTTCGCCGCATTGCTTGCCGACATGCAGGGCAGCCCCGGCGCGCACGGCCTGATCGCGCGCGCCGCCAATCGCCAGCTCGGCAAATCCGATCGCGAGGCCGCAGGCGTGCTGTCCTCGGCGCAGCGCCACACCCACTTTCTCGACAGCCCACGCCTGGTCGAAAGCACGTCCGCCTCCGATTTCCGCTTCGCGGACCTCAAGGAGCGGCCCGGCACCGTGTTCCTGTGCCTGCCGCCCGACCGGCTCGATACTTATGCGCGGTGGCTGCGGCTCCTGGTCGCGCAGGCCGTCACCGACATGGCGCGCTCCCCTGCCCGGCCGGAACGCCCGGTGCTGTTCCTGCTCGATGAGTTCGCCGCCCTCGGCCGACTGGAGCCGGTAGAGCGCGCGATGGGGCTGATGGCTGGCTACGGCCTCCAGCTCTGGCCGATCCTCCAGGACATGCACCAGCTGCGCGCGCTCTATGGCGAGCGCGCCGGCACCTTCTTGTCCAACGCCGGCGTGATCCAGACGTTCGGGGTCAACGATCATGCCACCGCCGACATGCTCTCGCGCACGATCGGCGACACGACGCTGGAATACGCAACCCTCAGCACATCGCGCGGCACGGGCTGGGGTGAAAATCGCGCCGCTCCTTCGGAAAGCGTCAGCACGCACGTCACGGCGCGGCGGCTCGTCACGCCCGACGAAATCATGCGGATGCCGGCCGACACGCTCCTGTTGCTGCGCCAGGGCGAACCCCCGCTCTGGGCCAGCAAGGTCCGCTACTATGAGCAGCGCGAGTTCGCCGGCCTGTTCGATCCGGCGTGATCGCACACACCCGTTCTGGAAGATCGAACGGTGAGCTTTGGGGTATCGCCTTCGCCGCCCTCTCCACCGGCGGGACGCTGAAGGTACGCATCGCCAATTCCGCATTGCTCTTCTCAGGTCACGGCTCTGGGTGCGTCCTGACGTTAAGAGATTCTGTTAAATAGGAATCGTTAAACAAGTTAAGCCTGTGGATAAGCGAAAATATCGCTTTCGGTACAATCACTTGCCACATCACCCGGTGGGTGAAACCACGTTATTCGGTGTGTGATCCCACGATAGCAGGGTGTGTGAAACCACGAACGGAAGGTGTGTGATCCCACGATAGTAAGTGGCTCCATATTTCCCTTCTCGGGGCGGCTTTTGACTCATCATCCAGGTCTCGTTGCCCGCCCGTCCAAAGCTGCGGTGTGTGAAACCACGATAGTCAGGAGCGGCGTGCAAGCCGGTCCATGAGGTCATCAACCTCGGAGGTTCTCCGGCGATCGGCCTCCAAGCGAGCACGCCGTTCCTGCTCGGCCTGGAGTTGCTCGGACAGCGCCAAGGCCTCCGCCTCCCCTCTCAACCGAAACGTCACGGCCGGGCTGCCATCTACGGTCGTAGCCATTTCCACCGCGTAATCAGGAAGCTGGTTTGCCTCGATGATCTTGCGCAGCATCCGGTTGAACTCTTTGGGCTTGCTGTCGCTACCGGTCTTGTCGCGCAACACCTCAACCCGGCACGTCCACCCGCCTCGCTGGTTGCCGGCGTGCTTGCGGGCGATGCGGTAAAGTGCTCGCTCCAGTCCTCCGGAGAGCAGGAAATAGTCGGGGTGCATGGTGAGCAGCGAGCGCTCCGCCATGATGCCTTCATAGACCCAATCAGACAGAGTGATGGTCAAACCACGGGGCTGGTCAGTGTCGGGGTCCACCTCCAAGGTCCATTTATCCAGCCAGTTGAAGCCTGCCTTGCTGCGCCGCTTGGGCGCGCGGATGGACGTAGAGATGGAAGTGGTTTGTAGTCGCTGGAGGGCCGCTTGCAGCTCCTGGTAGGCCCTCCCGCTGGTGTCGCGCTTGATCGCCCGCAAAAGGTCGTAAGATGTTGTATTGAGCGTCCTCGGAAGGTCGTTGATCCCCTGCTCACGCATTCGGTTCAGCGTCGAGGTGGCCCAGATGATGATATCGGCATCCCAGATCGTCGCCATGCCATAAGCCGGGATCGCTTCGATCTTCACCCAGGTCGCCCCATCGGGGCTGGTATATTCGATCGGCTTGACCCGCTTGCGCTTCTGCAAGGAGAAGAATGGTCGTTCCATCGTCTCCCGCTGATCCTTGAGCGGAAGGTCGCCCATGATCGGCAGAAAGAGATCGAACTCCGGATTAGGATCCTGCCGCTTCTTCACGTTTCAACCTTGCACGCTTGCAAGTGTGCAATATTGCACACCATCACCGGCCAAACTGCTGCTTAGCGTCATACTTGGCCACCAACTCGGCAATCGCTTCGGCCAGCAAGTCCTGATGGCTGCGCCGCGTCCGCGCTGCCAACACTCGGAAGGCCTCCGCAGTCGGGTCTGCCGGATCGAAATAGGCTCCGAGATGATACTTGCCGGGTCGTCGCCCGCCGGATCGTGCTGCCGGCTGTTCCGGTGCGGGGGAAGGCCGCGCCTCCGCCGCAGCGTCTTGCGCTGGCTTCTCCGGGATCGCCGGCGCGAGAAGAGATGAACGACGTGCCATATCAAACCTTCACATTTGCAGGTGTGCAGTCCTGCAAGACTTCAAACAGGAACTCACGCAGGGATGCAATCTCCTGAGCGGCTTTTCCCGCCGGCTCATGCTCGATGACGCCAAGCCCGTAAGGCCATGCTGCGCGATAGACGCTGCGCTCGCGCAGCACCGCGCGTGCGACTTTCAGCCCCGAGGCCTCAACCAAGGTCCGGGCATCTTCCAACAGCGCCGTGGCCGTCGGGGGTGCAGCATTGAGCACGACATAGCCGCTCTTGCCGGTGCTGCTGATGAGCTGGGCGGTGCGTTTGATCGCGTCCAAATCGATGAGGGAAGGGCGGCACGGAATCAGAACAAGGTCGGCGCGTTGCGCGGCGGCAACGGCTTCAGCGCCAGCGGCAGGTGGTGTGTCGATGATGGTGAGCGCAAAGCCATTCGCTCCGGCGGCATCGATCGCCTGATCCAGCCGCCGGGCGCTGATCGGCTCGACATGCGGCAGTTCGGCCTCACGGCGCTCACTCCATGCTGTGGCGCTCTCCTGCGGGTCGAGGTCGAACAGCGCGGTCTTGATACCGATGGATTGGGCAGCAACCGCCAGATTGACGGCCAACGTGGTTTTTCCAACCCCGCCCTTTTGAGCTGCTAGTGTGATTATTTGCACGTGTGCACACCTTCAATCTTGTTGGTGTGATATTATGCAGATTGGAAGGATGGCACAACCCATTGGAGTTCCGCCACCTGCCGTTAGCCTGACTTTTGCGATCTAGATTAGCCCGCCGCCTCATCGTCGCTGTCGAGCGCATCGTGGCGCATGGGTCCGTGGCCGTCGACCGGGCACAAGGGCGCGCCCGCTGTCTCCAGCCATTTGCGTGCCGTCCTGACGGTATAGCCGCACGTCGCGCATTCGCATTTCAGCATCCGCGCCGCTTGCTTCTTGGGCCGGGTGGTCTCCCCGTCAGTGTCGAGCCGAGCATGGGGCAGGGGGCCTGCCGCAGCGAGGATCGGTGCAATGGCGGAAAGGAAGGCGCCCCCGGGGGTGGTGGCGCGCATTGGCCCGACCAGCCCCAGCCCGACTGCGACCCGTTTAAACGCTCTCCCGTGTCCGGCCGCGATCCCGACCGCCGCGTGGACCAGCTCGTGCGCGAGGATCGCGGCGATCTGCGCTGGCATCGCATCAGGGGCGTGGGCAAGGTCGGGCCGGATGAATATCTCGAAATGCCCGTCGCCGCTGCGCCGGTTGTCCCAGCACTCGCCGATCGCCTTGCCCTTGGCTCCCCTGCTGGTGAAGCCGATCGCCACCCGCACGCGGGAGGGAAGGGGGGCGTCCAGCGCCTTGAATAGCGGCCCCATGCCGATCGCCACCCGGTTCAGCCAGCTTTCGCGATTATCCTGCTCCATGTCCTGCTCCCTTCAAATCGCCCTCGGGGCGATGGCCTTGGCCATCGGCTCTGCCTCGTGGCGAACAGCGGGGGGTGAGGGGGCAGCGGGAATCTGCCGGTGTGGTGCGGGCGCAGGCGTAGCCGAGCCACGGTCCGGCTGATTGCCGTTGCTGGGAGAGGGGGGCGGTGCCCCACTTTCCCTCCGATCAAATGCAACGCCGCCGGCGTCGCCGGCGCCACCCTGGACGGGCGCGCCCGTCCTCGCGCGAGCGATCGTCACCCGTGTGGGACGAGACGCCGATCGGCGGCTCGGTCGGAGCGAAGCGGAGATAGAGCGCGGTCCAGAAGGACGCGCCGACTTGGCGCCTGCAACTTACCAAGGCTATCGTGCCGCTAGATATTCAGGCGGAGTAAGCGGTGGCGATCGATTTTACATTCAGGAAGAAGGCGGTCCGCACCCTTACCAACCAGATTGGCGTCTACGTCCTTTGCGATCTGGACCAAGTGCCGATCTACGTTGGCCAGTCCAAAGATGGCATTCGCAGCCGCGTTGCGCGGCATCTGACTTCCGCCCGCTCCGACATTATTGCCAATCGTCAGATCGACGTTTGGGAAATCGCTTGGGTGCTCGCCTATCCAGTGGAAACGAAGGAAGAGATCACGCCGCTGGAAGGCGTGCTGTTCCACCACTTCAACCCAAAGTCTCAACTGATGAACGGGTCGATTCCTGCGGCTTCTCCGGAAGGCGCGCCGGTGCCGGAGCCAGCCCAGGTGATTCAGGTCATGTCGGATGAGGAGATCGCCGACAAGATCGATCCGGTGCAGCGGCTTCCGCGCCAGGCAGGCCACTACACTCAGATCGTCGGCCATTTCCTGGCGGTGAAAAACTCACCCCAAGTAGCTCGGGCTATGGATGCTCACTTCAATCGACTGGCGAGCTACCATGCCGAGCTGCTGGGCCTGACGGGCGAGTCTGATCCTGGAGAAGAGTAGGGGGCTTGCTCATTTTTTAGAACAGACGCAGAACATACTAGACAGAAGATGATTGTGGCGCCACAATGGCGCCATGACCACGAACTCCAAGCCCGCCACGGTGCGCGACCTTGATCGCATAAACCTGCGTCTCTCTGCTGAGACGTTCGCGCTGATCGACGCTGCGCGCGCCGGCCGTCCCGGCAACGTCTCGCGCAACACCTGGATCACCGAAGCCATCGCGGAGAAGCTGGCGCGCGAGACGGGCGCCAATGACCGCCGTGAGGAAGGTCGGGTCGCCAATGGCTGAGTTTTATGAGTTCTTCGCCGGAGGCGGCATGGCCCGCGCCGGGCTGGGAGCGGGTTGGACCTGCCTGTTCGCCAACGACTTCGATCATAAGAAGGGGCTCACCTACCAAGCCAATTGGGGGACGGGAGGCGAGCTGAAGGTTGGCGACGTGAAGCAAATCACCGCTGCGGATTTGCCCGGCGTCGCTGATCTGGTCTGGGGGTCGTTCCCCTGCCAGGACCTGTCGCTCGCAGGCGGCGGCGCCGGCTTACGCGGCGAGAGGTCTGGAACCTTCTACCCGTTCTGGGACGTGATCAGGGGGCTGATCGCGGACGATCGCGCGCCCCAACTGATCGCGCTCGAGAATGTCTGCGGGACGCTGACTTCGCATGGGGGCAAGGATTTCGAGGCGATCTGCCAGACCTTCGCCGACGCTGGTTATCGCTGCGGCGCCCTCGTCATCAATGCGGCCCTGTTCCTCCCGCAATCCCGTCCTCGGCTGTTCGTGATCGGCGTTCATGGCGACGTGCAGGTCGATCCGGCATTGCTCGCGCCTGGTCCCATTGAGCCCTTCCACACTCGCGGGCTGCAAAGCGCCGTAGAACGGCTGCCGGCGGCGTTGCGCGAGGCAATGCTGTGGTGGAACATGCCGACGCCGAACCGCCGCAATACGACGTTCGCCGACATGATCGAGGAGAACCCATCGAGCGTGCCGTGGCACACGCCGGCCGAAACCCAGCAACTCCTAGGCATGATGTCGCCGCTCAACCTCGCCAAGGTGAACGCGGCCAAGCGGGCCGGGCATCGCGTGGTGGGCGGCGTCTACAAGCGCACGCGGCTCAACGAAAAGGGCGTGAAGGTGCAGCGCGCGGAAGTGCGTTTCGATGACATTTCGGGCTGCCTGCGAACGCCCGCAGGCGGGTCCAGTCGGCAGGTTATCGTCGTCATCGACGGCGCCAAGGTCCGATCGCGCCTGATCTCCGCGCGCGAGACGGCCCGCCTGATGGGCCTGGAGGACGACTACAAGCTGCCCCGCAACTACAATGAGGCTTACCACCTCACCGGAGACGGGGTGGCGGTGCCGGTGGTTCGGCACTTGGCCCATCATATCCTGGAGCCCTTGCTCGGAATGGCGGAGGCGGCCGAGCGGGCGGCTGCATGAGCGTCATCCCCTGCGAGCAGAACAGTGATCTGCGCGCGCAAATCGAGCGGTTCGCGGAGGTCTTGAAGACCGAGGCGCACCGGCTCGGCGATCATGGCTTGGACGAACGCGACTTCTACAATTCGGGCCTCTTCCGGGGCGCGGTCGAGCGGGTGAGAGGGCAGTTCTCCGCGACGATGCGCGCCAAGCGCGAGTTCGTTCAGCACGTCCTGAACCACATGGAGGATGAAGGCTTCATCGCAGGATGGGACCTGACGGAGGACTCCAGCCGCAACGATTATGCCGTCCGGCTCCCAAGCGGGCGCAGAGCCGTCATTGACCTGAAAGGCTGCCTGGACGGCAACAACACCAACATATTCGAGCGCCCGGCCGATGCCGATGAGTTCGTGATCTGGAGCATCTGCACCAACCTTGGCGCCGATCCACGGCGCAATGCCTGGTCGGGGATCCACACTCGCCTCAGCGCCGAGGTGATCTCACGCAATCAGCGGGTGGATGGGCTGATTGTCTGGGACATGGTGTGCGGCACGATCGGACGCCCATGCCCCAAGGTGGCTGGCGAGGACGGATCGAGGCTCACCGACATTGGCCCTTTCCGGGTTCCGCCCGCCTGCATCTATCTGTTTCCCAGCACCGTGCCGTCCCTCGCCAGCCCCTCCGTCTCAGCCCAGCCAATCGATGCCGTTGAGCTGCTTTCAGCCTTCCACCGCTGCTTCAAAGGATACGATGCCGAGCTGAATCACGTCGATTTCGAGGTGATGCAAGCCGCGCCGACCTGATGCGGCGCACCACGGTCCGGCGCGCCGGCGCCGTCCAGAAGGTATCGGACATGGCGGCTATCCGCCGGGCCTAACCGCCAAGAAAATCGGTCAGGCGGCGGGATAGCTCGTCGGCGTTCCGCATCTCGCATTCCCATATCACCAAGGTTCGCCAGCCTTGGCTCTCAAGGCGCTGCCGCGCTTCCCGATCCCGTTCGACATTCCTCGCCAGCTTGGGATGCCAATAGCTGGCGTTGCTCGCCGGTCGTCGCGCACCGCGCGGGCAATCGTGCTGATGCCAGAAACATCCATGCACGAAAATCACCGCTCGTCAGGCCGGAAACACGATGTCCGGGCTGCCGGGCAAGTCGCGCCGATGCAGGCGAAAGCGATAACCGAGCCGATGCGCCAATCGACGCACCACCATTTCCGGACGGGTGTCCTTCCCCCGCACTTGGCGCATGCGCTCCGATCGAGCCGCTGGGGTCAGCGTATCAGTCAACTGCTTGGCGGGCGCGGTGCTCGCGCAACACACGCTGCACGGTGGAGCGGGATACGCGGAAGAGGCTGGCGAGCTGGGCAGGGGAGCCTTGGCCGGATTCCGCCTTGGCGATGATCTCGGCGCGCTGCTGACCGGTAAGGCTCGGCCGGCGTCCAAGATGCCGGCCTGCTTTGCGCGCGTGCGCCAGCCCGTTCATGGTTCGCTCGCGGATCATGGCGCGCTCGAACTCGGCGAACGCGCCTAGCATCTGCGTCATCAATCGGCCGGGCGCGGTGGTGGTGTCGATCGCCTCAGTCACCGATCGGAATCCTGCGCCTGCGGCGGTGATCGCCTCAAGGGTGAACAGAAGGTCGCGAAGCGAGCGCGATAGCCGGTCGAGCTTCCACACCACGAACACGTCGCCGGCCTTCAACGCGCCGATCGCGCGCGCCAGCTCGGGGCGGTCAGCTCGGCCGCCCGATGCCTCCTCCTGGTAGATGGGATCGCACCCGGCATCGCGGAGCGCGCGAAGCTGTGGGTCTATGTCCTGGGAGTCGCCTCGGGACACGCGGGCGTAGCCGATTTCCATACCTACATTTTGACACAGGATTTTGACACCTGCAAACCGTTGGAAATGCTGGGGCCGGGTGCTGGTGTCAAAACCGACCGGTTATGACACCAGAGACTTTCCCGATTGGGATCGAAATACGGGCATGGCCGATCTGAATGGTAAGCGGTCCGGCCGCTTTCAGCGGTGATCGCGGCGTTGAAAAGCTGACGTTCACGCCTGCCAAGCCGTGAAGGATCAATTGTGAAGGACATGGCGCCCTGCCCGCCAGGCATCATAAGCCGATGAACAAGGTCGCGCTGGCTCTGTTGCAAAAATCGTGAAGCTTGAGCATGCTTGGCGGAGATTGGACGGACGGAACGATGACGGATTTCAAGTGGCGCCATTTCCAGGGTGATGT
>NZ_LGJH01000096.1 GCF_001298105.1 Novosphingobium sp. ST904
TCACTGCCTGTGTCATGACTCGCCTCCGTTGCTCACCAATCCAACGTCAGCATCTCAGATTTGAGCCCTTGAGGCTCCGGCAGTCATTGGGTCTAAGCGATCAGTCAAGGCTTTTCGCTATCGTAGCCGTGCTGGCTCGGCAATTTCATCGGCCTCTCCAGGCGTCGCATAGACCTCCTCGCGGATGATCCGATTGGTGATCTCGAGGAGATGGGCGGAGAGGGCCTCGCTGAGTTCCTCGAACTCGGGCCACAAGACCTGGTTGATGAAACTGACGGGCGCATGGACGATCACGGTCTGGCGATGCATGCGTGAATAGCGGAACGGCTTGAGGCCATAGCGCCTGCAGAGGGCTGTGAAGAGCTGCCGTGACCACGGGTCTGGAATCGAGAACTTGAACTCTTCCGACGTTTCGCGGCGGCTCGTTTCAGTGAACTGGCGCCTGATACGTTCTGCGGCGGCACCGGCTGCGGCCTTTTCGCCTGCCGTGGCGGCGCCGGCGAACAGGGCTTCGATCTTACGCAGTTTTTCGCGGAGGCGCTGCTCCGCATCCGAATTCTGGTTCAATGCCGCGTTCCCAACGGCGTAGTGATACCGGGGAGGGTTTGGGCGCGCGCCGCGTGCAGGATAGAACCGCGGCATGGATTTCGGTCTCCATGATCTCGGTCATCACCCGCAGATGCTTGATCGTCTCCTTGATCTGCCCGCGATCCTCAGGTTCGTCCCTGGTGCGTTCGATGAGGTCGGCGATGCCCGCCATCATCGCTCTGATTTCCCCGAGATGCGTGACCGCTTCATGCGCGCGTTCGGGTAGCCCGGCTTCCTCCTCGCCATTGAACAGGCCTTCCACAAAACCTTCGACTTCCTGCGCGCGGACCATGCCCAGATTTCCCAGATTGGCGCTGGTTGGCTCCAGGGGAACACGAGTGGCTCGGAATGGCTTCTTTGGGTCCTGATGGTCGGCCAGTTCGTTCCACAGGCCCATGACCAGGGCGCCAAGCAGCGCATTGGCGTCATCCACGCTGTCAAACTCGGGTAACGCTCCGCCCCATAGGCCGGCGATAACCGCCATGGGTTGCACAGCGGGATCGGGACAGGCGATGTTGCCCAGCAACCGCGTCCTCACTTCGTGGTAAGGAACCGGACAGGCATGCTTGTCGAGCAAGGCGCGGATCGCACGTTCGGTTGGCGGTTTATCCTTGGACTGGCCCATTGTACTTTCTTGCAGATACAGATCACGGCTTTACCGGACAATTTTATAACGGCTCGGCTCCCTTGGGCCAGCGGTATTCGCCGGTAAGCAGGATATGAGCCCATCCTAGCGGCGAGATGTGCGCGAGCAATTCAGGCGGAACGTCGAGACCATCCCGGCGGCGCTGGTCGACAGCCTTACCAAGGTGGAGCGTGTTCCAGTAGATGATAATGGCTGCGAGCAGATTGAGCCCCGCGATCCGATAATGCTGGCCTTCGCTGGTCCGATCCCGGATCTCGCCCTGACGGCCGATGCGCAGCGCATTCTTGAGTGCGTGATGCGCTTCGCCTTTGTTGAGGCCGATCTGGGCCCGCCGCTGCATGTCAGCGTCGAGAATCCAGTCGATCAGGAACAGCGTTCGCTCGACCCTGCCTACCTCGCGCAAAGCCAGGGCCAGATCGTTCTGCCGGGGATAGGACGCCAGTTTGCGGAGCAACTGGCTGGGGGTGATCCTGCCGCCGTTGACCGTGGCGACGCTGCGGAACAGATCGGGCCAGTTAGCGACGACGATATCCTTGCGTATTTTACCGGCGACGAGTTTTCGTAGTTCGGTCGGCGTCGCCCTCGGATCGAACACGTAGAAGCGCCGGGAGGGTAGATCGCGGATGCGCAGCACGAGCCGGCGATCGAGAAGCGCGCTCAGTCCAAAAACATGGTCGGTATAGCCCGCCGTATCGGCAAACTGTTCCGTCACCTGTCTGCCGGCCTCGTTCATCAACAGGCCATCCAGAATGTAGGGAGCCTCGCTCACCGTGGCCGGGATGGTCTGCGAGGCGAAGGGCGCGAATTGGTCGCTGACATGAGTATAGGCCTTGAGACCCGGCTCCGATCCATACTTGGCATTGATCGTATTCATCGCCTCGCCCTGCCGTGCGGTGGAGAAGAACTGGCCGTCGCTGGAAGCGCTGGCACCCATGCCCCAATGCGCTGCCATAGACAGTTTACCCTGGGCGGCGACCACCATGGCCAATGCCTGGTTCATGGCTTCGCTTTCCACGTACCAGCGGGCAAGCCGTGACAGTTTCCAATAATCATGAGTGTTCGAAGCCTCGGCCATCTTCCGCAAACCGAGATTCAGGCCTTCGGCGAGCAAGACGTTGAGCAGACCGATGTTGTCCTCGCACGGGGCGCCGGTTCGCAGGTGCGTGAAAGCCTCAGTGAAGCCGATCGCCGCATCGACCTCGAGAAGGATGTCCGTGATTCTGGCGGGAGGAAGACGGCGGTAGAGGTCAAGGATCAGTTCTTCCGCTTCATCCGGGACAGCGGCGGTAAGCCGATCAATCCGAAGTTCACCGTCCTCGATGCTTCCATGGGGGATCGTGCCGTCACGGGCGGCGGCCCCGAGCCGCTTCAGCCCCTCTTCCAGTCGCCGCGTTCGATCATCGAGCCAGGCATGAGGATCGCGCGGCAAGGTCAATCGACCCATTTGTTCCTGCGCCATCGCCAACGGGACCAATACCTGGGTGATGTCGCCGTAGCGCCGGGAATGCGTCAGCCACATGTCCCCGGACCGGAAGGCATCACGCAGATGGAAAAGAATGGCCACTTCCCGAAGTCGGCCGTACCCGGCCTCCTGCGCCTTGAGGTATCGGTGCCATTTGGAATTGGGGCGGAGGAAATCGACGCCCGATTGGACCGGTGACCGGGTATCGCCGATCGCCATCGCCGCCGTAAAGAGCGGCTTTGCTATGGGAGCACAACCAATTCTGAGGCAGCGGAGCATGCGCGGGGCATAGCGGCGAAACCGGTGGTATCCGTGCCCGACATGGGCAAGCGGTTCTTCCGCCATCGCCGAACTCAATTGCCCCGCGATCGCCACCCACTCGTCAAGCCTTTCCCATTCCGGCGATCGCGTCAGTGCCGTCTCTATCGGGACGCCGTCATTACGGGCCTCGATCATGGCCGATCCCAGTGCGGTAAATGCACGTAGTGTATCGGTGACGCTCGTGCGGGCAGCGCTGGTCCTGGTTTCATGCACCTGCTTTGCTTCGCGCCAGGTCTTGCCCACAATGCGGTCATGGGTTTCCACCACCGCATCGGCCATGGCCGCTTCCCATTCGATGACGCAGGCCGCGAGAATGGCCAACCGGCGGTTCGCGCCGGTATCGCGCACCTCATCGGTGAAGTAACGCTCCCCCTGCCGGCGTAGCCGTGCAATCCGGCGCATCGGAACACCGGCGAGGCTCTGTACCGACAAACCAAAGCCCTGAAGGAATTCAAGCCGATCCAAAAGACGGTTTGCTGCCGTCGAGTTATGGCCCACCTCGAATTTCCGAAGCCAGACGAACCGGCTGACATTGCCGGGCATGACCTCTGTCAACAGCGCGTTCAGACGTTTACGCATTTCGAGATCAAGTCGGCCGACGATACGGGCTTCAATGTGACCCTCGGCTGCAACCAATGCATCAGCGCATAATCGCTCGATTGTCGATATCGCCGGCAGGATGGTCATCGTGTCGCGACAGCGTGCAACGAAGCGGCGGGCCAGATCTTCATTCGAGTGAGCCTGTTCCGCTTCCTCGACGAGCCACTGCCGAAAGGCTCGAGAATAACGACCTTGTCCCGGAAACATGCGATAGCCGTAAATACGGCGCAGCGCTTCCATGTGCTGCTGCCGGGTCTGACGACGGACAGCGTAGCGTACGAGCGCCTCACCCGGGATACCGATTTGGCGCCCAAAAAGGCCGAGATGGCCTGGGGGATCAGTTCGCCCGGGGCAAGAGCGCGCCCGGGATAGCGCAACGCACATAGCTGAAGCGCGAAGCCGATCCGATTCTCCGGCCTGCGTCGCCGGTCGATGTGGATCAGGTCGTCGTCAGCCAGAATATAATGGCGGAGCAGCGATGCCTCGTCGGTCGGCAGGTCGAGCAGTGCCGAGCGCTGACGCGCCGTCAGGATGTGGCGTCTTGGCACAGGCGCATCGTCCCAGTTGAACAGGAGTCTGTTTTGGACAACATTGACCCCACGCAGATCAAGGGTTTTCGAAGCCTAAATCCAGAGGGGTTCAATTGGGACAACGCGCTGCCATCTATGCCAGGGTCTCGACCGCCGACCAGTCGTGCGAGCGGCAATTGCGCGACCTTGCCGCCTTTGCCGAACGGGGCGGCTATGAAGTGGTGAAAGCGTTCCGGGAGACAGCCTCCGGCATGAAGGCGAACCGGGCGGCACGTAACCAGGTGATGAAGCTGGCGCAGGCACGCCAGATCGATGCGATCCTTGTGACCGAACTAAGCCGGTGGGGCCGCTCCACCCAGGACTTGCTCGACACACTGAACCGGTTGTCCGGGTGGCGCGTGTCCGTGGTGGCGATGAGCGGCATGACGTTCGAGGTCGACACACCGCATGGGCGGATGATGGCCACTTTGCTTGCCGGCATCGCGCAGTTCGAGCGCGACATGCTCAGCGAGCGTGTCCGTTCCGGGCTGGCTGCGGCCCGAGCGAGGGGGCGCAAGCTCGGACGGCAACCGGGAGAACGGCCCAAGTCGGATCGGCTTGGCCCCAAAGTACTCGCGCTGGTTGAAGAGGGGCGCAGCTATCGCTGGATCGCGCGGGATCTTGGCCTGAGCAAGAACACGGTCGCTGCAATCGTCGGTCGGGCAAGAGCAGATCGCTCTCCTGCCGAGGAAATAGCGGCATGACAAAAGCCCCGCCACGCCTGCCGCCCGATCCGCGGCGCAAGGTACGCTTCCGTGAGATCGCTCGCGGCATCGTCGCCAAAGACCGCCATGATCGCAAATATGGTTACACTGTGGACACCGCGGGCGCTATCGCACAGGCGCTGGAGCGCGCCTATCGTGAAGGTGTACGAGACGCTCCAACAATTACTACCACGGTGCATGAGCAGCCCGATACAACGGGCCCTCTCGAATGGGCGATGATCCCGCCTCGACCCAGGGATGCCTTCTGGAGCATCTGCCTGTTTTTTCTTGGCCGGGAAGCGGATGACACCCGGAATGGATACCTGGAGCCCGCGCTTACCGAACGCGGAACGCCGGGATGGGCAATGGTAGTCCCGGGGCGAAACCGGGAAAAAGTGATCGGTGATCGAACCATTGTCCCTCTCGTCCGGCTTGGGCTCCTTGTGCGTTCATCGGATAAACCTGTTCGTCTTCTTGTCACTGAGCGCGGACAGGACACATGGCGACTTTTCTGCCAGCGGGGCGGGCGTTACCCCGAGGATCTGACCGACATCTGATCTACGCTCAACAGAGTTTTATAATGGCAGCTAGCGCCCCGTTGCGGACATTAGCGGAAGATGCGAAGCCCAATAAATGCTGGACGAACTGCTCATCGGTTTCTTCGGAGGACTTATTGGGGAGCGCCTCTTTGGTAAGTGGGCGCGCCGCCATCCTCGTCTGACCTATCTAATCTGCATCCCGCCGCTGCTCGCTATCGTCGTCTTAGCTGTAAGACAAATGCTGCGAAGCTAACGTCGGCTTCCCACCCCTTTAAGCCATTGCGCTTAGGGTGTCATTTCGCCCCGTACCGGAACTGACCCCAGGTAGGTCCACTCGCCCTTGACCTTGATGTAGGTCTCATCGACGTGCCACTTTCCTGTCACAGGCCGCTTGCGGGCGTTGAAAGCGTCGAGCAACTGCAGCGAATATCGCACCACCCAGCGGTGTATCGTCGAATGGTCCACCGATATTCCCCGCTCGGCTATCATCTCCTCCAAGTCCCGAAAGCTCAGTCCGTAAGCGAGGTACCAGCGCACACATAGCAGGATAATTGTTGCGTCAAAATGCCGCCCCTTAAACATCAAACCTCGCCACAAAAGCCAATTCTTTCTATGACATAATCGGCATCACGGGAATTTGCGACAGAACCCCTGATCGATCCCCGGCTCGGCTGAACGCAGGGGACGCGTTCGGATCCGGCCGCGTAAGGACTAGCCCAGCTTTGCCATGAGCCGGCCTGCTGCGCCCTGCTCGGCGGCAAGATTGCGGTTGTAGGCGAGCGGCATGCGCGGGCTCTTCCAGCGCAGTACATCCATGATCCCGGCCAGATCTTCACCGGATGCGAACAAGTCCTGGTTGAGCCCCACCCGGGTCGAGTGCGCAGAAATCCCCTTGAGCACCCGCCCCATGTCGTCACGGGTAAGATCGGGCAGCGCACCAGCGTCGAAGGCGCGCACCACCATCGCCCGCCAGATCGGCCCGATCGAGCCGGGATGGAGCGGCTTTTCGCCAACAGTATATTCGGCGCGGGCCGCAACCGCCGGCTTGCCCCTGAGTTTTTCCAGATCCCAGGCCTCGCGCCCCGAGATCGTCTCGATCCGGCGCGGCTTCACCGCCGTACGCGCCTTGTAGCGGCGCACCTGGACCCGGCGGAACAACGCCCCCTCCGCGATCCCTGCTGCCTTGCACCAGGCCGTGATCGCGTGCACCGAGCGCGGCGAGAGATAGGCCGTGGCCCCTTCCCCGTCCTGGTCGCCCTTGCTTCTCGGAATTTCCAGCAGCCGCGCCTCGGGATCGAGCGCCTCGAGGATGTGCTCGACCGTGATGGCCACGAGCTCGCTGGCGCGAAGGCCGGTATCGTAGGCAACCGAGAGCAGCGCGCGGTCGCGTAGCCCGGTGAGGTCTTCGCCCGAAGCCTCCAGGAGGGCACGCACGTTGAGTCCGCGCGCCGTGTCGCGGGTTACATCCTTGACCGGCCCCTTGAAGCGCAGCGGACGCGCCTGCGCCTGCACGGAGCCGACCGCGCGCCGGTGCGCCGCGAGCGTGAGCTTGACCAGCTCCGCCTTTGTCGGATCGGGCAGCCCCAGCAACTGGTGGATCTTGGCAAGCGAGGCCTTGTACCGGCTCAGCGAGGCGGGCTTCGCGCCTTCCCCGGCCCTGGCCTCGAGATAGGCCGCGACTTGCGACGACGTGGCGGGGAGCGCGGCCAGCCCCAGGCGCCGGCACCACAGGTCAAAGGCCTCAAGGTCGGATTTCAGGGCACGGATCGAGTGCGGTGATGACGCGGCCTCGTAGGCGGCGAGGAGCGCGGCGTCGAGCAGGACACCGGCCTCCGCCTTCATCTTGACGACCGCCCAGCCCAAGCCTTCGAGCGGGCGCGCAGCACCCACGGGGACGAGGTCCCCGGCAGGATCACTCCGACGTCCTGCCTCGCGCCTCCCTTTTCCCCGCTTTGCGCCATTTCGACCGCCTCCTTCGCGGGGCCTGTCCTAGCCCCTTCTGTCACTTAAAGAATACGGGCGGACGAGAAAACGGCCGAGTTGCGTGGATCATGTACAAGAATACCTCCGGACGTTCGACCTGACAGCGCGATTCTGCTACAAAACGACCGGACCCGGCAACACGAGTCCCTGGCGAAAATCGGGGATAGGTCATGGCCGAAACAGGCACTGCCCTCACGACGGTTGATCATACAGAATGGCGCAAAGCTTGTGAGCGCGAGCCTATCATTCGTGCGCTTACGGCAGAGCCCCGGCTCGGACGCAAAGCGATTGCTGAGGCCGGCCTGAAGCTGAGCCTCAACCGGTCCCGAATTTACGAACTGCTCGCGAGATACCGGGAAAACCCAGTGACCAGTTCGTTGGTCGACCAGCACGATGGATTTCCCAAAGGGCGCTCTCGCCTCCCTTGCGAGGTGGAACGCCTGATCGATGCCAAAATAGAGCAATTTTATCTCAGCCGTCCAAAGCCCACCATCGCACAACTGGTCCGTCAAATTCGCTTTTCGTGCCTGGAGCAGAATCTGCGACCTC
This sequence comes from Novosphingobium sp. ST904, assembly GCF_001298105.1. Classification (GTDB taxonomy): domain Bacteria; phylum Pseudomonadota; class Alphaproteobacteria; order Sphingomonadales; family Sphingomonadaceae; genus Novosphingobium. Next base: position 7,962 of record NZ_LGJH01000096.1, read on the forward strand.
CAGCACGGCAAACTGTTGTCCTGCGGGTCAACGCCGTGGAACGGACACGCCTGACAGGCGCCCGTGATGGGACCAAAGCCGCAGCAGACCGCTTCCGACCCGTCGTCAGCTCATACGAGGCGCAGTACCCTCTTCAGGTCGTACAGATGGACCACACGCTGGTCGATATCATCATCGTCGATGAGTAGGAGACCGGTCGGGCGGCCAACGCTGACCCTGCAGATCGACGTAGCGACGCGGGTGATACCCGGCTTCTACATTTCACTGGAACGACCTTCCGCGATTTCGGTCGGCATGGCGATCCGTCATGCAGTACTGCCCAAGAATGATTGGCTGGCCGATCGAGAGCTCACCTTCGCATGGCCTGTCCTCGGCCTGCCAGACATCCTCCATCTCGACAATGCCTCGGAATTTCACTCACGCGCGCTGACTCGGGGCTGCCAGCAATTTGGGATCGAGCTTCACTACCGTCCACCGCGCACTCCGCACTTTGGCGGGCACATCGAGCGCATGATCGGCACCGCCATCGGCGAAGTTCACCTTCTTCCGGGTACTACGTTCTCCAACATCCAGGACAAGGGAGACTACGACGCTGAGGGCAAAGCCTGCATGACCCTCAAGGAATTCGAGCGATGGTTCGCCCTCCAGGTGGGAATCTATCATCGCACCATTCACAGCTCACTTGGCGTCCCCCCGATGACAGCGTGGCAGGACGATCAAGGTAAGCGCGTTGCAGCCCTGCGCCTGCCGGCCGATGAAGAACGTTTTCTGCTCGACTTCCTCCCGTTCGAGATGCGCCGGGTCCGGCGCGAGGGCATCAAACTCTTCCACGTTTTCTACTGGCATGGCGCTTTGGCCACGCTGGTCGCGAACAGCGTTCATAAATTCCCGATCAAATACAATCCGCTCAACCTCTCGGCCGTCTATCTCGAACTGCCCGGCGGCGAGCATGTCACAGTTCCTCTTCGCGATAAGCGGCGTCCTGCAATTACCAAGTTCGAGCACGACCAAGCCCTGAGAGCGCTTCGAGAGCGCGGGCGAACCGCCGTCGATGAGCAGATGCTTTTCGAGATGGTGAGCACGCAGCGCAGGATTGTGCTTAGGGCCGTAGAGAAGACGCGCGGAGCTCGACGATCAACCCAACGCATCGTCGATGCGCTCATCCGCGGCGAACCGCCTGCGGCCTTTGTCCAGCACCAAGAGGCCAACGCGCAGCTGACACCGCCAAATCTCGACGGGCCGGTTGTACCACTCGCGATCGAGGAGCAGTCATGAACGTGCTCTACAGCCATATCTTCCCGGCTTATCGCGAGTATGCCGAATTGACCGATGAGGCCCGGATCGACTGCTACGCCGCGACCGCTGGATATCGTTGCCACAGGCTGAGGCCGCGCTCCGCCACCTTGAAGACCTGGTAATCTATCCGCCGCGAGGGCGAATGCCCTGCCTGTTACTGTTTGGCGCCACCGGGATGGGCAAGACCGAAATTGTCAGCCGCTTCTCGAAACTTCACGCTCCTCAGTTCGATATCAGGACCGGGCTCAGCAAGATGCCGGTGTTGCTCGCGCAGATACCGCCAGAGCCGAGTGAGGAGCAATTTTACACCGAGGTGCTGACCGCGCTAAATTGCGTCGACCTTAGCCGACTGTCCGTGCGATCGATGCGAGCGGAAGCCAGGCAACTGCTTGCCGAAGTCGAAACCAAGGTGCTCGTCCTGGATGAAATCGACAAGATGCTCGCCGGCACTCCTCGCCAGCAGCGGGTGTTCCTCAATACTATCCGCTTTTTGACCAACGATCTGAAAATTCCAATTGTTTGCGCAGGGACCGAGGACGCGCGGATGGCGGTCCTGATGGATCCGAACCTTGCCGACCGGTTTGGGGCGTTCGAATTGATGCCATGGCGCAACGATCATGCCCTGCGCCAGCTGCTTGCGAGCTTCTCGGGCCTGCTGCCCCTGAGACGCCCATCGATGCTCGACACCGTCGAAGCGCGGCAACGCGTGCTGGCCCTCACCCAGGGTGTGACGGGCCGAATATTCCGGCTCATCGAGGCAGCCGCTGTCACGGCTATCCGCGATGGCCGCGAGATGCTTGATGCCGCAAGCTTCGAGGCCAACGACGTGACGCTTCCTCTCGTCTCCATGTTTACGTCGGCAGGCAAGCGAAGGACAATCGGCCGGGCGACCGTATGAGTTTCGTGGAGCCATTCGCGGATGAACTTCTCAGTTCATGGCTGGCGCGCGTGCGCGATCAGCGGGCTCCGGGTGAGCCTTTGCTGCGCGCCTATCGAAATCGCGCAGGCCATTGGCGGCATCCCGATGTAAACCCAAAAAAATCGATGATCGCTGAGCTTGCCGCAAGCGAGGGCTTCACGGAAAACAGTGTCGCCGAACTCGGTCTTTGCTATCGGTATCCGAGGATCACCCCGGATTTTGTAGCCTGGCACCACGTTCCATCCGATGATCCTAGCCGAGATTTCGCGCCCGCTCTTACCCTCCGGTTGAGCTGGTGCAGTCGTTGCCTTGCCGAGGACTATGCCGCTGGCCGCCCCGCCTATATCCGTGCGGACTGGGCCATGGCTGCGTGGGGCTTCTGTTTCCGGCACCACTGGCCACTCGTCGATCGATGCGTGTCTTGCGGGAGTAGTCATTGGGCGATTAAGCGGTCATCGCAGGGGCCGCCAAGATTGTGCTGTATTCGCTGCCGTCGGGGCCTCGAACGGGCGCACCCCAGGGCGCTCGAGCTTGAGCCAGCAGCGCAGCCCATCTGGATCAATATCGTAGCCTTTGAAGCCGCGCTGAGGGGTGCGCTTAGGGGAAAGGTCCCAGATCAATTTCGCTTCAACGACACTTCAGCCGGTCAGCTGCTCGAAGAATCCGCCAGAATCTGTCTACTGTTCGCAAGGGCCCACAGGCGCTGGAGACTGCGTGATAGACTCCTACATCGGTTTGCGGCGCCTGTGCTCACGCTCGATAACGTTTGCCCCAACGAGCCTTCCTGTGAAATGCCGCTCGCGCTTGCCAGCCCCTCAATGCGTCGTTGCCTTATCGCAATCTGCGCCGCGATGCTCGATGCAGACTGTGACCCAACGGTGCGAAACGAGGACGAGCCGGTTGTCGACGTATGGGCGCGGATGGTCGATAGCATCGCACTCCAACAGTTCATTCAAGATCGTCAGGCGTGCTCGCCGACGTTGAAAAGAACAGTGGAAGCAGCGTGCCATCGGAACGAAAAAGTCGAGCGGATGTCCGCGTTACGGAGCGCCTCGACGGCCTACAAAACTCTCTTCCGTGACGCGGCCGGAAATGCGTTCTCTTCGCGCCATTAAGTACCCGCGAGCCTACGGATGGCAGGCGCATTTGGCCTCTAGCTGGCCGCACGCTTTTTAGCGGCAAGTGTCCATTAACTTAGGAGGTTGGCGGCGCGCACCTGAATGCGGCGCTTCTGCTGGATTTCATCAATTCCATTCCGTCCCGCGATTGGGCAACATGCGCCCATTCCCGCCGCTCAATGCTCCTAGGGTAGCGCCTGAAAGCAGACGTTACGCAGCTTGGCGCCTCAACCCGTTCCTCCGGAGGCATCCGGCGCGGTGCCGGGGGCGGTATCCTGAGCCTTTCCGGTCGGCGCCCCATCCTGCGCTGCACTCATCGCCGTCAGATAGTCGACGATAGCCGGAATGTCCTTGTCCGCCACGGGAGCCTTGTAGACATCCTTCATCTTGGTGACCGTTGCCTTCCACTGGTCCGCTGAAAGCACTGGCTGGGTCATCGCCATGCTGGCGGAATGGCAAGACGTGCAATTCGCATTGATGACATCGGCATGAGGGCCATCGGGATATTGCTGCTCATCGATAGGAAGATCGACCGTATCCGAGGTCATGGTAAAGCCGTTCACGGAAATGCTGCTGGGTGTAGGCCCTGTGGATTGGGGTTCGGGCAGCGGGGTGTAGCTGCCGGGAGGGCCCACCATCATGAGGGTGAAGACGGTCACGCCGAGCAGTCCGACGGCCAGCATGCCTGGGGTTGGCGCTTTCATGCCAAAGCTCCTTATGCCGTCACGATGGTAGTGGTTTCGATATTGCCGCGCATGAAACCGCCAGGGTTCCAGATCGGCGCCATCGGCTGTGCGACGCCTGCCGTATTCCAGCAGCGCGACATAAGCGACGTCTTTCCGGGGCCGGGCAAGGGAACCTGGGCGTCCCACCGCCGGAAACTGTACTTCCCGTGGTCCGTCCGAGCTTGGTTGCAAACCAGTGGCGACCGCCGTCGGTGGACACATCGACCCGTGCCACGCCGCAGTCGCCGCCCATGGCAATACCGCCGAGCGGGATCGAGGCCTCGTGTGCGATCCGCTGACCTTCGCCCAGACTGGTAACCCACGAACGCGGGATCATGCGGTTGATCGGAACGGTTGGGAAGTCCTTGGCGCCGGGCTTTACATTGGCGCCCGGCGTCGCCGGGATCTTGTAGGCCTTGGCCATCCAGTATTCGTCATCAGGCCCGGGCAAGACCTCGATGTCGTTCAGCATCTTGACCCAGTAAGTCGAGTACCAGCCCGGCACGATCAGCCGGATCGGGAAGCCGTTGAGGAGCGGCAGCTGCGTGCCGTTCATGCCGAAGGCGATCATCACTTCGCCGTCGCGGGCATGATCGATGTCGAGCGCCTTCTCGAAGTCCGGGGCACCGGCGACCACAGGTTGATCGAGCGCCCCGAACCGGACCTGGACCGCCCCCGCCTTCACCCCGGCCAGATCGAGCACATCGCGCAGGCGCACGCCGAGCCACTTCGCATTGCCCATCGCCCCGTTGCCCCACTGCGCGCCGGGGACGCGGGGCTGGAACAGCCCGCGCGAATTGCCCGAGCACTGGTTCACCGCGGCCATCTCCACCCGCGGCAGGCGCATCAGCTGTTCGAGGCTGATTGCGATCGGCTTGTTGACGTGCCCGCGGATAGTGAGCCGGAAGGCATCGACGTCGATCGAGGTCGGGATGTCCGCCCAATGCCAGCGCACGAAGAACTGGTCATTGGGGGTGAACACATCTCGGTCGAAGACATCCATCGGTGTTTCCAGCAACGGCGGATGGACGCGCTGGAGGATCATGCTTCCTTTGCCGGGAAATGCGCTCGTCATTGGGCGCTGCGCATTGCCGCCGGGGAGATGCAGGTCGGTCAGACCCTGCGTGATGCCTTGCGCCAGAGCGGGTGCGGCAGCGATGGCTGCACCGCCGAGCGCGGCATTCTGCAGGAAACGGCGGCGGCTTGTTTCGGCCGCGAGCTCAGCATCCAGTCTGTCCATGGTCGTATCCTCTCGGGCAAAATGGTGGCGGGTGCTGCTGTGAGAAGCAAGCGATCAGAACGCCGTTACTGATCGCAATGCCCGATCAGTTTGTAGCGGCGATACAGGGTGATACGAACAGATTGCCGCGCCATCCGCCGATCAGGGTCTTGGCGGCCACCACGATCCACATCAGCGCGAGCGCCAGGGTCAGGGCGGTGCCGACGATACCGAAGAAGGCAAGGTTCAGGGTCGTGCCAAGGCGAAAGGTTGCCACGGTGAAGACGCCTAGCGGGAAGGTGTAACCCCACCAGCCAAGGTTGAACGGGATACCTGCCCGCCAGTAGCGCCAGGTGATGAGCGAGGCGAGCGCCAGCCACCAGAGGCCAAACCCCCAGAGCAGCAGGCCGGCGATTGTGCCGATACCCTGGGCGACAGCGCCGACATCGGCCAGCCCATGCCCGGCCATGATCGCAGGCGCATCGCCGCCCAGAACCAGCATGCCCAGCGCGCCGGTGCCGATGGGGCCGAGTGCCAGCCAGCTCGATGCGGCCATGCCCTCATGCGGCAGCTTGTGCAGCGCCATGCGCAGGATCAGCAGCGCCAGGATGCTGAAGGCGACCGGGACCGAATAGGCCCACAGGATGTAGGACGTGACGAGCATCCCAAACTGTGCGCTGCCCTGCGCCAGATGCGGCGCCAACAGTCCTCCGCTGGCAGCCGTCACTTCGGCCGCCACGACCGGCAGCAGCCACACCGCCGTCATCCCATCGAGTGAATGCTGGTGGCGCGTGAACATGAAGTACGGGATCAGCACACCGCAGCTCACCGCCATGGCGGCGTCGATCCACCACAAGACCGTGGCGACCGGCACGATGCCCTCGCCGAAGCGCGCGATACCGAATGCGAGACAGCCGTTGATGATCGTGGCGAGGCCCATCGGGATCGTGCCGATGAACATCGATACGGTATTGTGCCCGAAGATGCGCCGCGCTTCGTGGCCGAACAGGATCCAGCGCGCGGTATAGAGCGCGGTAAAAAGGGTGAAGAGCCCGATGTTAAAGAACCACATCACTTCTCCCACCGGCTTGAGCGAAGCGCCGATGCCCGGCATCTGCGGGAGGGCCAGCGCAAGGATGCCCGTGCCCATGGTTGCGGCAAACCAGTTGGGCGTGAACTGGCGGATCATCTCGCGCGGGTGATCGAGCCGGCTGAGCGGGCGCATCCCTTCGAGGATGGGCTTGATATCCGTGGTCATCATCCAAACTCCTTGACCAGTTCGGTCAGCGCGTCGGCTGCCCGAGTGCGATACCGTTCCTTGTGGCGTAACGCCTCAAATGGACGGGCTGGCATCGCGAGCGGCAATTCATGAAGGTGCCCCGCAGCAAGCGCGCGGCGCACCACCAGTTCGGACAGGACCGCGACGCCAGCGCCGGCCTCGACAGCAGACCGTACGGCTTCGTTGGACGGCAGCGTCATGGCGATGTCCAGGTCTGCCGGATCGATACCGCGATCACGCAGCACATCCTCGAAACTCGACCGCGTGCCGGACCCGTGCTCTCGCACGATCCAGTTGGCGCCGCGCACCCAGTCCTCATTGATGGTATCGACAGCCTGCCCCGAGATAAGCAGCATCCGGTCCTCGCCGACTTTCCAGTGGGCGAGTGCGGGCTGGTCGATCGAACCTTCGACAAAGCCCAGTTCCGCGCGGCCATCCAGTACCCGCGCTGCCGCACCTTCGCTGTTGTCGATTGCGAGTTCGACGCGGATCGCCGGGTGACGGCTGTGGAACTGGGCGAGGCGCGAAGGGAGCCAGTAGCTGGCGATGGTCTGGCTGGCGACAAGGCGCAGGGTTCCGCGCTTCAGGCCGCCATACTCGGCCAGGGTAAGCTCCGCCGTCGCGGCGCGGCCAAGGACGGCGCGTGCCTCATCGAGGAACATGCGACCCGCCTCGGTCAGTTCGATGCCGCGACCCACGCGGTTGAAGAGCGGAACGTCATGTCTGGCTTCCAGTGTGGCAATCGCGGCGCTGGCGGCGGACTGGGTCACGCCCAGTGCCTCTGCGGCCCGCGTCATATGTTCGCGTTCGGCGACACCTACAAAGATGCGCAATTGTTCAAGGGTCATGGTGATCTCCTGTCACCATCGATACCTCAGCCCTATCAATCACTCCAACGCATTGATTATATCATTCCAATCGTATTTTAAGATCATTCGATTAGTACGGTCCTGGCGGCCACCAGCGCGCTCGCGATCCGTTGGCCGACATCAGGACTGTTGCAGACATTGGCCGGACTAGGATGGGGCATGGTGATGATTGATACATCGGGCCGCGCCTCTTTGATAAGCGCCTCCGCACCTGCAGCCACCCGTCCCGCCAATATGCAGACCCGCACGCACGGCAGTTTCGCAAGCAGGCCGGGAAGCGTTGCGAGACCCTCGGCAATCTCTGCGCGGCGCAGTGCGCGATTGCGGGCGCCGGGGGCGTGGACGATCCAGGGCACGCAGTTCCACTGAACGATGTCGTTTCGGCCAATGCCTGCAGCCTCAAGATAGCGGCGAAGGTTCCGAGCTGTGCCTGACGGATTGTCCCGCGACACGAAGCGAGTGCGATCAGGCCCGGGCCCCGGCGTCTCAAGAAGCAGGAGAAGGCGCGCATTTATGCCGCCATCGAACGGGTCGAAATGCGGCACCGGGTGTCCTGCGCCAACGAGCCCCTCACGCCATATCTCCAGCGGCGCGATGTGCGGCGCACCAAGAGCCGCTTTGCGTTCGGCGATCAACGCGGGATCATCCAGCCAGACCATTGATCGTCAAATCCTGTCGAAACTACAAAAATCATCGGTTGGATCGATCGCGACGGTTGCGCCATCCGTTCGATAGGCAACGCCTGCGTTGGCGCACATGCTCCTCAGCAGCTCGCATTTTTTCCGTTGCGCACTGCGACGATGACACTTGCGTCCGCTGTGGGCGTTATCGCCGGAGCGCCATGACGAAAGGGCTTCACTTGAAACTGCTATGGGGATTGGCCGGCCTTTGCGCGGCGACAGCATCGGCGGCCGCACTGGCGACATCGCCGATGGCTTCGCAAGCCAGATGGCAGCCTCCATGGAGCGGATGCACCATGCGATGATGAATGCGCCATCGGGCGACCCGGACCGCGACTTCGCGGCAATAATGATCCCCCATCACCAGGGCGCAATCCGAGATGGCGGAAGCGGAACTCAGGTATGGAAAAGACGAACGCCTGCGCCGTCTGGCTCAGGGCATCATCGTCGAGCAGCGGCAGGAGATCGCCGTCATGCAGGACATCCTCGCCGAAAAGACCGGCCCCGCTGCCGGCGCGCATCATCACATGGGAGACGACAAATGAACAAGACGCTGAGCATCGTGTCATGCACCTTGCCGATAGCGGCTGCCCTGGTCGCACTCCCGGCATCTGCGCAGCAGGTCCCCAATGCCCAGCCCGACAGGGCAGTCAGTGCGCAGGACCGCTTCTACACTTCGGACCAGTTTTCCAACACGGTATCGGTCATCGATCCGTCGACGAACACGCTGCTGGGGGTCATCAAGCTCGGCGATCCCACGCCTGCAAATCTCAGCCCGCTTTATCGCGGTCAGCTTCTGGTCCATGGCATGGGCTTCTCGCCTGATCGCCGTACCCTGGCGGTCGTGTCGATCGGGTCCAACTCGGTCAGCTTCATCGATACCGCGACCAATGCCGTGAAGCACACCGCCTATGTCGGGCGCTCCCCGCATGAAGCCTTCTTCCGGCCCGATGGCCGAGAAGCCTGGGTGAGCGTGCGCGGCGAGGATTATATAGCGGTGCTCGACGGGACCACCTTCAAGGAGACGGGCCGTATTGCTGTCCCCAACGGGCCGGGCATGACGATCTTCTCGCCCGATGGGAAATATGGCTACGTCTGTTCCAGCTTCTCGCCAGAAACCGTCGTCATCGACACCAGGTCAAAGCGCATCGTTGGCCGCGTGAAGCAGGACAGCCCCTTCTGCCCCGACATCGCCGCCACGCCTGACGGCAAGCAGGTATGGCTGACGCTCAAGGACGTCGGCAAGGTGATGGTCTTCGACGCCAAGCCGCCCTTCGCCGTGATGAAGACGATCGACACCGGGCCGATCACCAACCACGTCAACATCGCCAGGACAGCTAAAGGCCAGTTCGCCTATGTAACGGTCGGCACGCAGAATATCGTCAAGGTCTTCCGGACCGACACTTTCGAACAAGTCGCCTCGGTGCCGGTCGGCGCGCTGCCGCATGGGCTCTGGCCCTCAGGCGATGGCAGCCGGATCTATGTCGGGCTGGAAAATGACGATGCAGTCGCCGTCATAGATACGGCCACGAACAAGGTCATTGCCACGATCCCGATCGGACAGGGCCCGCAGGGCGTCGCCTATGTGCCCGGCGCCGTGCCTTCGGGGCAAGGCCTCGACAACCTCGTGCCGCTCGCCAAGGCGCAGGGCAAAGTGCAGGTCGTGCTGGAAGGTCAGGGACAGAGCCAGGTGTCGCTGTTCGATCAGGGGCAGGTGCAGATCCTGCAGGCCGCGGTCGCCGGACTGGCGCCCAAGCAGACCTTTACGCTGGGTCTGGCGGCGCGTCAGGATGGTACTGATACAGTCGAGCCGCTGGCCAAGTTCATGACCAATCCGGCAGGCGCGGCGATCGTCAATGCGGTTGGCCCGATCCGGCAGATCGTCAAGGACGCCGCGCCTGCAGAGCGCCGCTTCCTCGTAATCCGTTCCGGCGCGCCGGATGAGGCAGGCGCGGTGGTCCAGCGGCAGAAGCCGTGACGCTTGAAGCGGTCCTTAGCCAGTACGGCCTTGCCGCTCTGTTCCTCGGCGCCGGGATCGAGGGCGAGACGGTGGTCGTGCTGGGCGGCGTGATGGTCCACCGTGGCCTGATCGCGTACCCGGCGGCCATCGCGGCGGCAGCACTCGGGTCCTGTATCGCGGACCAGATCTTCTTTGCCCTCGGCCGCCGGTTCCGCGATCATCGCTATGTTCGGCGCGTCCAGCAGAAGGCCGCGTTCCGCCGCGCCATCGATGTGTTCGAGCAGCGGCCAGTGCTGTTCGTGTTCGGCTTCCGCTTTCTGTATGGCCTGCGCACTGTCAGCCCCATCCCGATCGGCACGACCGCGCTTCCTGCCTCCCGCTTCATGGCTATCAACGCATTGGCGGCCGTGGTCTGGGCGACAGTCTTCGTGACCCTGGGTTACCTGTTCGGTCAGGGCATCGAGGCTGCTTTTGGCCGCGTCCGCGATGTGGGCCATGTTCTGCTGCCCGTACTCGCGGTGCTGCTCCTCGTCGGCCTCGCCGCACACTTCCGGCACCGCAGGCGCGAGGTCACAGCAAAGGACTGACGAGGCGAGCTAGATTTTCGCAGAAGCGGGAAACACGCGGGCGATCACGCCATTCCTCCAGCAAAAGTCAGTCGCTTCGGCGGATGTATCCCCGTTGGACATCCGCGAGAGGTCCGGTGGACGCTTCATCATGCAAGATCAGGCTGATCTCGGCATTCAGCATGAAGGAGCGAACATCGGCATTGCTGGATCCGATGACGGCGATGCGGCCATCGATCGATACGTTCTTCGCGTGCAGCAACCTGTCGCGGTAGAGGTGGAGGCGTACGCCCGCCTCGAGCAGTTCGCTATAATAGGATCGCTGGGCAAGGTTCACGAGCCGCTGGTCCACGACACGCGAAACGACGAGGTCGATCGCGACGCCGCGTGCGACCGCGTTCTTGAGCGCGGTCAGCAGGGCTTCGTCTGGGATCAGATAGGGCGAGACAATGGTGATATTCTCTTGCGCCTCGTGAACGAGTTCGACGAGCAATCGCTCATAGCCGGGCACGCGGTAGTCTGGCCCACTGGGCATCGCCTGCAATTCTGAGGCGCCTGAGGCATCGGGCACGGGCAAGGCCGCGATGGTCTGTTCGGTCTCAAGGAACAAGTCGCTGGCAAAGACCGCATCGAGCGCGCAGACAACCGGGCCTTCAACCCGCGCTACGAGTTCGTCATTTACGATCCCGGGCTTGAAATCGCGGTTCACAATATTCTGCGACCCTACGAAAGCGACCCTGCCATCGATCAGGCACAGCTTGCGGTGATTGCGCAGATCGCTTCGCGCACGGCGAAGCGCCGCGAAGCGAACCGGCAGGACCAGGCGGGCAGTGACGCCTCGGTCCGCCAGCATCGGTAGGCTGCGTTTTGCCCAAGGGCGCGAGCCCAGCGCATCGATCAGGACGCGGACATCGACGCCGCGTGCATGTGCGCGGCCAAGGGCATCTGCGACTTTCTGTCCCGTCCGGTCGTCTGCGAAGATGTAGGTCAGCAGATGCACCCGAACATGGGCTGCATCTATCGCCGTCACCATAGCGTCGATCGTGCCGTCATAGTCCTCAAGCAGATGGAGGGCGTTGCCCCCACAGTTTGGAAAACCGCCCAGCCATTGTGCAAGCACAGCTGTCCGGGAAGGCGCGCTTTTGCTGCTCATCAGCGCCTGCCCGGCACTCTCCCGCTCCGGCGCCGCCCGCCTGAAGCGGTCCCGCCGCCAGGATGGGAACGCGGCCCGGCCGATCAGGCGGTACAGGATGAAGGCGGGCACCGGCAAGAACAGCACGAGAAGCAGCCAACTGCGCGCCGCTTCGGGCGGACGCCGCAGCGGAATGACCACCACCATGATGAGCCGGATCGCCCATTCGAGCAGCAGATAAGCGAGCGTCAGGTTCGGGATGGAGATCATCGCGCGATGCTACCTGTCTCTGCTGCGTCGTGTCGATGCGCCCGTCAGATCACGCCCCCTTCAACCTTAGTGCCTGACTCGGAAGTTTCTCAACCGTAGCAATACCTTGCAGTTCTGCGGGTGAGCATGCGGATGGAGGCGATGGTGGCCCATGCCGTTGACGATGC
>NZ_LGJH01000095.1 GCF_001298105.1 Novosphingobium sp. ST904
TCTGCTCGTCCGTAAGCCAATACAGGTCGCTCATGCTCAGTCTCCTTGGGGAGCCTGAATCACATCATCGCAGGCCTATCAATGGGTCCTGAGCCTAGGCCATCCATGCCTTGGTCGATTGACGCGAGAGCAGCGTCGTAATCGACTGCAACGGTGACACCCTCGAGCAAGCTGAGATCAAAAAACGAGCCCATTATTCCAACATACTCGACGACGACATGGCCAAGCTTTTCGGCAGCTTCCCCGTTGGTGAATCCGCGAACGCGAACTTGGGCACTTTCAGGAACTGTTGTTGGAGGCAAATTATCCCAGTCAATCTCTTCCAATTTGGCTCGCCTTTTAAAGAATAAGGGGATGAGCCCTAAGTGAAGGTCCGTCAATTTACAATGCACTCAAAGATCGAGCGGCCCCCACCGGGTATTTAGTGCTGCTCTGGCTCGTCATCCTTGGAGTCTCCGGGACCAGGGGCGTAGGAGATCGCTTAGGAGGCCGGTGGCATTTCTCACCAGCGACGACGCCCGTTTCGTTACCGGTCAGACCATCGCAGTCGATGGCGGCTTGATGAAACTCTGATGTGAAAGGGACGTCCCGGGGCAAGTTGCGCCGGACGTATTTCCGAATTTGACGTTTCAGGAAAGCGCAGCAACATAACCTGACATGGTTCGTGCCTCGCTATATATCTGATGGCACCAAATTCGAGATGATGAGGCGGCTAAGATCGTCGTACAAGAGCGCGTATGGGGGAAGTTGGACGAATGCACGTGGCTATGCTCGACATGGGCAACCGCAAGTACGGAGATTGCACCTACTGCGAAATCGACGGCAAACGAATTTTGATCGACGGCGCCCACAAGGGAGACGAAGCCTGCTCCACGCGGATGCCAGCATCGCTTCCGGATCAGCTCAAGGAGCTGACTGGCAATGATGCGCCATATGATTTCGATCTTATCGTTATTACGCATTGCCACTCCGACCACATCGGGTGCATCCCGGAATTGGTCGCTGGCGGCACGATCCGTGCGAAGTGGGCGTTGCTCGCAGACGCCCGAATGGGATTTGGCGTTCCTCTCGAGGAAGAATTCCCGTGCCGACCGACCACGCCGCTCGAAAGAGTAACTGCCGCTCTCCAAGAGGAAACTCTTCCAGACTCCGCGACCACGGAAGAAGTGCGCGCGCTAATCGATACCGCCGCAACCCTACAGGAGCGCTATGCAAAATTGCTGACGGATCTCGAAGATTGCGGGACGGTTGTCGTTCAATATGGCCGGGATCCGCACTACCGCCTGGAGAAGGCTTTTGAAGGTTGTGGCTTCAAGATCCTGGGTCCTGAGGTTGATCAACTATTATTATGCGCGGACCGGATTGAGCGCGAACGACGCAAGAAGTTGGTACTTCCGGATGCGGTCACTGACCAAGGTGATGAGGTTGAGATCTACCGATTTCTGGCTAAGCGCCTGCTTCCCGACGGGGGGCTGGAAGACGGAGCAACAGGTGCGGCGCTCAATAATCAGAGCATCGTTCTAAGGATCGGTACTGGACCACGCGCGGTGCTCCTTACCGGCGATATGCAATTTGCCGCCCCTGGAATTGGTGGGCTGAGGCAGCGCATGGTGGCGCTCCGCAACAGCGTCAGTAATGCCGGGCCCTACGCCTTTGTGCGATTGTCCCATCACGGCGCTGCCAACGGGACTGACAATGCGTTTCTCGACGCAGTGCACGAGACCAGCCGCTTCGGAATTAGCACCGGCGCCGGTGATCCCGGCCACCCTTCGGAAAAGGTGCTTAAGCTGTTGAGTGATCGCTCCAGCCAGATCGAATGGGCGAGGACTGATCGAAACGGCTTGGTTTCCTTGCGCCTTGATTCCGAGGACCCGCGCTTCGAAATCGCACGCGGAGAGCTCTCAGATGCAGGTGTCGACAAGATCAAGCCGGCTTCTTCGAAAGCACCCGCCAAGCGCCCCCGTCATCGGCGAGTGCCGCCGACGCCCCAGCCCAGTCCCGGGGCGTCTCGGTTAGCGGGCTTGCCCCGACTGACTTTTGTAACCCACGAAGCGCGTTTAAAAGCGCGCATCGGAGGCGCTGCGGATCAGTCATTTGATTTGATACGCGCGAGTGGCCATCAGCTTGTTGATCTGGTCACTGACATGACACCGTTCGACGTCGCTCGCCTTGCCAGTGGTTCTGCGGGTGTCGTCATCCTCGGAGGTTACAGTGTCATCCCGGCCCTTTCCGTGGATACGCTTCCTCCGCGTATTCGGCGGCAAATCGAGAACGCAAGACATGCGGACCCCGACAATTATGTTGTTTGGAGCGATGATCCTTATGGCGATCTAGCAGGTCGCGGTGCTCCGGATTTGCCTGTGTCCCGCATTCCTGATGGAGGGTGCGGAGCAGGTTTTTTGAATGCGTGGCGGCGGTGGCGAAAAAAGATAAGCCCGCGTTCGGCCTGCGGAATTTTCGGCGGCCATTTGCGGACAATATCTTCGCAGATATCGCGCCAGGGGGAGTGATGCATCAGTCCGAGCCAACGCTTTCAGGACATGTGCTTCCCGAGGAAATCGACGCCCGATACGTATATCTAATGCTGCATGGTCTTTCCGAGGATGCTCGTTTCTTCTGGGGAGAGACGATGGAGGCCGATGACAGTTACGGGTCACTCGTTCCGGCGTTGAGCCTTTCAGATATCCCGTCTGCCACGAATGCGATCGTCTTTTCCGGATGCTGCCACGGCGCACTGATTACCGACACATTGGCAGCCGAGTGGGATAGTGAAGAGATTACGGATCGACTCAGTTCTGCGTCGCTGGCGACGGCGTTTGTTCATGCAGGTGCTCGCGCTTTCGTGGGTGCAACGGGATTACACTATTCCCCTCCCCTTCCCCCATACGCCACGGCTGCGGGGCCGCTTCATCGAAAATTCTGGGGGAATATCCTGAACGGGCAGCCTCCAGCGGCCGCCTTAAAGCAAGCGAAGGTCGATTATATTTTAGATATGTCCGACGAAGGTGCTACATTGTCGCCCGCCGAATATAAGACGTGGCGGCAATTCACCTGTCTAGGTCTAGGCTGGTGAGAGGGAGGCGACCGTGTCAAAAACAGTCAAAGAGATCGCTGAGGAGGCATTGCCGGGTTGGAAAGTCGTAGCACGCGGCGAGCGTAGCGCCGTGTCGCCTCGAGTGAAGGCCCAATATGTCACTCCCGATATAGCGGAATTGCGGAAGCGGTATTTGGGCGACGAGTCGTCGCCTCAAGCCGGCCTCGTTCCCGCGTCAGTCCTGAATTCGGAAGACACCGAATTTGTCGAGATGCAGCCCAGCGGGAGCGCTTCGAAGGACCGCCGGCGCGTAGTAATTATCGCCGGCGGCAAAGCTGTCGCCGTGCAAGGCTGACGGCAACTCGCTTAGATTGTGATCAGTGTCGGGGCTGCAACAAGGTTCTTTGCAGCAACCTTGGACATTGCCTCGGCAGTGAGGTTAACATTCGTTTCCTGGGTACGCACCGAGACGATGACGCTGAAACGCACAGAACGGTGTTCGTAGCCGTCATTTTTGCGATCACCCCACCAGCCACGTACGGGGAAAACCGAAACGGCGTCCCGGCCCGCAAGGTCAAAAGCTTTTCCGGTCCAGATATCATGGTGGATAGTGCCCCGCCGCCGTTTGCGATCGCCTAGGCGCCAACCCGGATCACCAACAGTCGTGGCCAGACCAAACGTCTCCGCATCGGCGATATCTTCGATATCTTCCTCGCTCGCATATTGGTTGATCCGGCTAATAGCATCGAGATCGTCCTCGCCTGGGCGCCTGACGTCAAACCGCAAACGGTGAGAAGAGTATCGATCAGAGCGGTTCCGGCTTATCGCATGCGGATCGGGCTCCCCAAAATATGAGAGCGTGCAGCGAAGCTCGACCTCGGCCTGGTTGAGCGATTTCAGGATATCGGTCGGCCAGGGAAGCTTGAAGTACTTCATCTCACGGAGCGAGATGCGATTGTCCTGCAGCTTGTAGGGCTGCAGCTTATCCTCTGCGATCAGCGTCAGGGCGTCACCAGCACTCCGAAACAGCCTTTCCTCGTTGGGAATACCCCATCCGTAACATTGCAACATCGTTTCGAAAGCATCTTGCTTTGAAATGCCGAGGGTCTCGAGTTGTTTAGCGCGAGCGAGCATGGCAGGCGTCCACTCGGCGCAATGGACCATCAAGCCGCGCAGGGTTTCGGCTCTAAAATTTGGATATTGGGCTTGGAGCCGAGTTGCCAATCCGGCAGCTCGCGCTGTCGCGGCGCTGGTTTCGCCAGTCCATCCCAAGGGCTGATTTGGATAATTCTTATTCGTCGTGAGCAACAAAGTGTGATTGGTTGCGCGAGAGAAGAGCGGATCGTCGTCCAATATATGATTGCCGCCTTCCATGACGATGTCCGGCTTGTAGGCGTCGTGTTGTTCCCACGTTTGGCTTGTCCTCGACGACGGGCATAAGTCGCCAACGGGGGCGAAGCCTTGCCAAGCGTCCGATTGACGCTCTGTCGCTGCACCTACCGTCAATGCGTTCACAGCCTGCGCGGGAGATTCGAGGCGGTGCTCGGAATTGCGCATTTCATAGGCGCCAACCGGATAGCGCTTGTCGACCGTGGGTGGAACATTCCCCGCGGCGACGCAGATCAAACGGGATGCCTTGCCGTCGTTCCATGCAAGCCGATCGACCGCGGCGGAGAGCGCCGATTGCTGACCGTCGCTGAAATCGCCTGGCGCCGTCTGGGCCAAGCAGAAGATCCGGCTCGGGCCGCCCTGCGGAAGTAGGTTGACGGCGCGCACGATTGCCTCATGCCCGGGAACATGATCGGTGCCGTGGGGAGCAGTCACGACGACGCTCTCAAGCTGCGTGTACAGCTGCACAGGCAAGTTCGCCTCTATCTTGGCTTCCAGATCACCGTAGAGCGCGATGCCCGCCATATTTGTACCATGGCCATTGTGGTCATTCGCCGCCCAGGTCGCATCAATGGATCCGCAACGATCTGAAGGCAGCGCAATACTCAGCAGTGGGTTAGCGTGATTGACGCCGGTATCTAACACCGTAGTGACCGGAGAATCCGAGGAAGGCTCTAACAGCAAGTTGGTGAGCGCCTCGACGCTCTCCGTTCTGCCTTCGGGATCCAGATCGAGATATTCCGTTACGAATGAAGACGCATTGCGCAGTTCGACGACGGCCGCTGTACCGCGGATCAAGAGCTCGATATCTGTTCTAGTTGCCGCGAAGTTGTAGATCGCAACATCGACGAAAACGGTGGGTTCGCCACTCGTTGCAAGTCCGAGGCGGTCCAGATAGCGGTTGAAAAGATTTTGAGCGCCCAGGCGAACCCAGACCTCCCATTCCACGACCTGCTCTCCATCCGGAAGCATGTCCATTTGCCCCGTCCAAAGGTCGTCGACAGTCGCAAGGCGAAACGATGTGACCGTCTCGAACAGGTTGAAGCGGCGGGGACGTTTCCCCGATTTATGGCCCTCATATCTATCGAGGGCAGCGTGAAGGGCTTTTAGTTGCGCTTTCGTGATGAAGAAATTTGCCGACCTCTTCTCCTGCGACGCACTCCCTCGCTCCTTCAGGCTCAGCAGCTCAAGCCCCTGACTGTTCAGCTTCAGCGTGCCGACGCGCAACTGCTCGTCAACGCGGCCGATCGCCGTGACCGGAACTCCCCGTCTCTTATTCTCGACGCCAGCCAGCTTTTGGTCTTTGGCAAATTCCGTGATCTCTCCAGCGAGCGAGACGAGCTGCGTCCGCAATTTGGCAGCGTGCTCCTTTCGGTTCTCAACCGGGGAAGGAGGCGGTGACGAGTTCATGCCGCGCGATCGGAACTTTTTCGACGCCTGGCCGAGATTACGAAGGTGAATATGTGGATAGTCAGGCATCGCTGTCCCTCAATTGGTACAGCCAATAAGCCTAAACTTTATCTTTCTTCAATAGCGTGAATCGCGTGACGATCTCTAAGACTGCGAATTAATATATCCGTTGTCAGATCGCCTTGTTGATCTAATACTGCGTCGCGCGCCGCATCGTCTGCAGCAGCAGCCAGGTCCGCTTGGCTCAGACCAGCAGCCTCTTGATCGATAAGTTCCCATTTGAGATCGTCTCGTTCGAAAACGAGCAAATGGTGCCTCAGCACGGCACGCGCCTCTTCGACATTGGGCATTGCGTACGCGAACGCGCCCTGGAAACGCCGAAAGATCGCAGGATCGAGGAGCATTCGCAAGTTCGTCGCAGCAATGACGATGCTGCGTGATTTGTCTTCTTCGAGAAACTGAAGAAACGAAGTCAGAACGCGGCGAGCTTCGCCAACATCATTTTCGTTGCCCCGCGCGGTCGCTAGCGCGTCGACTTCATCGAAGAAATAGACTCCGCGGCTGTGATGCATCGAGTCAAATATCAGTCGGAGCTTTGCCGCACTCTCGCCCATGTACTTGTTGATCACGCCATCAAGCAGGATTGTGAAGAGCGGCATGGAGAGCTCGCCGGCAATTGCTGCCGCGGTCATAGTCTTTCCTGTCCCCGGGGGGCCGGAGAAGAGGAAACGCTTACGCGGGGCGAGGCCATGCGCTTCGAGTGCGGGTGCTTCCCGCTGTTCACGAACTATGCGTTCGATTTTCCGCCGAAGCTCAGCATTGAGAACCAGATCTGCGAGCCGCGTTTCCGGATATGTGACCTTTAGAAGGTTCGCCAGTTCACCTCTCGGCTTAGCCAGAGGAGTTGGCTGCAGTTGTGTCGAATTCTCGCGGGGATTCGCGCGGACATTTGCAAGCAGGTTATGGATGTCTTCGCCAACGCGATTCTTCCCCGCGCGCAATGCCTCGTTGGCTATTTCCTCCGCGATCGAGAGGAAGCGCTCATTATCGCCTACGGCATGGCTCCGTATCATTCCAATGATCTGCCTGGCGGTGGTCATCGTCGAATTTCCTGCTCGTCACCTCGATTAGTGCGCCCGTCGGACGTGTCCTGTAGCGCAGCCATCGCATCTGGGAGAAGAGTATAAAGTTTTTGCAGTATATGCAACAGCGTTTCACTATTTTCTAGTTTACGTCCGCTGCTACTTTTGGGCCGCCCCGCTGCTACTGCCAACGTCGCCGCTTCGAGGTTCGCCATGATCTTCAGCCGCGTCGTCCGCGCAAAAGCGCTTATTCCAAGACTGCGAGAAAGCGTGGCTGGATCGAGATCCAGAAGCATTGCGACGCGACGAACGGACCCCGCGCTCGAGACAAGGCCCTCGATCGTGCGTGCAAGTTCCAAATCTACAATTCGCGCTGGGCGTCCCATCCGCTCGCAATGGAGAACCGAGTTGCTGCAGTCAATATAATTGATGCATTTACTGCATAAACTCAGTGCGACCCTTGATAAAGCGGGACGGGTCGACGCCGATCAGCGACCGGCTGCAAGCGAGGGGCCTGGTATCGCAGGAGCGGATAATCGAATCTTGCGAGAGACGGCGACCTTGTGCCGCGGCTCGTCCGGTTCGACCGACAGGGCCTCATCCGAGGTAGGGTATCGCTCGGGCGTCTATGCAGCGCGCAAGATTTTATCGGCCGTTAGTCGATCGATTTCGGCGACCAACCCGTGCAGGCCGGCATCCAGGCGATCGTTGCGCAGGATTGCCAGCAGGCGAGCGCCGGATCTTTGAATGAAATTGAAGTGAGCCTCTTCGGTCACCGAGAGCATCGTCACATCGACGCTTCTGATGAGCTGTCCCAACCGAGCTTTGCACTCGATCGCGAAACGGCATGCCGCGACATCGCCGCTCGGATGAAGGATCAGGATGTCGATATCGTTGGAGCTGGCGGCATCGCTGAAGGCCGAGCCGAAACCGTAGATTGCCGCACTCAGCGTCACAGCCAGCCATTCTTTCTGAAAAGATCGGTTTCGCGTTTCGTCAGGTAATTCCAATAATCGTCCCGGTGGAGAGCACCCATCAGCTCGCCGATCTCGAACAGGCCGACGCTTTCGTCCCGGCAATATCGCTTCGCATCAGGCGAGTAGCCGCACCATGCCGAGTTGATGATTACGAGATCGAGATGCCCGAGCTTTCCTGTGGTTTCGATATAATCGGCAACGCCGAACGCGTAACACTCACAGATGAAGAGCCGTAGCACGTCGCCCCTTGTCCTGCGGAGACGATATACACCATCCCCTTCGGCCGTCAGCTCGGCGACCTTTTGGTGACGCGCCATCCGGTTTTCGAAGTAGTCATAATTGCCATAGTAGCTTGGCCACGGGAATTGATCGCTAAACCCCGGCATGGGCGGCCCTCCTCACCCAGTCATCGAATTCCGTCGGGAAACGCTTGACTGCAGCATAAGTAGTTTCGTCCTCAACCCAGCGCTCGTAGCTGCGCTCATGCAACTGGAAAGAAGCTACGATGGCCTGCTCGTCCGCTTCAAAATCTCCCGCAAAGTCATTTAGGAGTGCGGCAATCTTGCGGTTGTTGGGCACGATGACCGAGAGCCGTTCGGCCTTCCAAACGGCGTGCGCCGCCTCGTCATGCGGCCGCGAGCGCGCAAGTTCTGACGTTGGTCCGAATTGAGCCCAGGATTGCCTGCTTTCCTCGAGCAACGGAAGAATGCTGCGCGCGAGCTGCCCCTTGGTCGGCGAGCCTCCAAGGTCCAAAAGGTCCAAGATCCGGGCTTCATGCGCGGCCTTCATTTCGAGGAGCAGCTCGACTGGGTATGCAGCTTCGTTTTCCTTTCGGTCGATCAGCGTATGATGCGTCGGACATAGGAGAATGAGATTTCGATAATCGTCCCGCTCAGCGTCCGTCTGATCTGGGTTATGGCGATTGGAGCCCGGCTTATCGCCGCAGATATGCGCCATCTCGCCCAACGTATAAGGGGCGATCGGGCCGGCTTCGTGATAGCATAAACGCTCCCAGCAATCTGGGAATCCGCATCGGCCGCCCGCTGCAGCCCACAGAATTTTGACGGTTTTTGTGGTAATTCCCATGCGGCGAAGCGGCTATCACAGCGCGAGTATCATGTCATTGCTTGCGCATCGCAGGAACGGTCCAAAGATTACCCGCCACATAAACGCGCGTTCCGGCGACGAAGGGCATTGAAAGCGAGAAGATAGTTACCAGCTATAGAGTGACATGGCACCTCGTGTGCCAGCCTCGCCCGGAAGGCGAGGTCCCGCAGGCATCACTGCCCGCCGGTCCCCAGGAGGGGCCGGCCTCTCCTGGGTCTACAACCTAAGGAGATTTCAAATGAGTAACGACGACTACCTTCCGGAAGACCACGAGGCTGCAAAGGCAGTTTTCGCTGAAAAGGGGCCACTGGGATTAGTGGCTAGCCGCGGCTTCAGTTCTCAGAACTCGTGCTCCGCGTCACGTAGCGGAGGGTATCTGGCCTACCTCCCCCAAGTCCGTCATCGGAGATTAGCTTCGAGGAAGTAATAGATACCGCGTCATAAAGACTGGGCGCCTTCGTCAAGGGCCGGCGTTTCTAATGAAAACGCGGCCCAATTTCGTTGACCTGTCAGACGCGAGCGGTACCGCTCAACACGCGCCAGCCCTGCTATTTGCCGCTCTTGGTGCCGCGGGCCGCCGGTTTACGCCCACCACCTCGCCCTTTGGTTCCAAGGCCGATTTGCTTTGCGAGTGCGCGCCGAGTTTCGGCGTAGTTCGGCGCAACCATCGGATAATCTTTTGGCAGATTCCATTTCGCCCGGTATTCATCGGGCGTGATGCCATAGTGAGTCATCAGGTGGCGGCGAAGCATCTTTAACTTCTTCCCGTCCTCCAGGCAGACAATGTAATCCGGCTTGACCGATGAGCGTATCGAGACAGCCGGTTCCTGTTTGACCTCTGGCACGGCTGTGGCGCCAAGCGCCGACAATGCCTCATGCACCGATCGGATAACGAGCGGAATATCCGATATCGCAACGCTGTTATTGCTTACGTGCGCGGCGACAATGTCCGCGGTCAGCGTCACAAGCGTTTCGTTATCATCCATGTCCGTACCCTTCCAATCCAAAGACAGGCATTAGTTAGATAGCGAACCTTATATCGGCAAGCCTTAGATGGCGGGTTGGGGAAGGCTGCAGCAGATGTGCGGCCGCTGGCAGGACACAAACGGCGGCGCTCGATGCGTAAATCAATTTGAATACGTGCGGATCCGGACCAATCGCTCCCCGGCGATTTACGCGACTTTGATCACGCGTCATTTACCGATGGCAAGTATCGATAGTTTCATGAGAGAGCGAAGGCGCTACCATGAACCCCGGCGCTATGCCGCACAACGCCAAAGGCAAGGGCGACGTTCGTCGTCTGCCCCGGGATATCTGCTATCCGCCTGCCTTATAGGGGCTCTCGCTGGTGGAGGCTGGAGCCTTACCGATCCTGACCGGCGACAAGCGTTTGTTGCCAATGCGAGCGACGTAGCCGTCGAAGTCGGAATCATGCGTGAGCGCGCGCCGCAAGAGGGCGACTACTGGCGGCAATGTGACGATGCTCGCGCCGCGGGTACAGCTCCCGTCTATCGTGGAGAGCCAGGCTATCGCGACGGATTGGACGGCGACAGCGACGGTATTGCTTGTGAACCATATCGCTAACAGAACACGGATAGGAGAACCGGGTGTCGAAGCAAATGACGTCCACCTCGGCCGTTCAATGACCGCCGGCGATCTGGCCTCGCGACCAATGTTTGATTGCGAATTCTATTAGTCCGCTCGATAGTTGCAGTCGGACGGATCGAATTGGGGGATCGGTTTTGGGGTACCTTGGATATGCGAAGCTCGCGTGCGCGGCAGCCGCAATTGCCAGCCTGGCTGCAGGTTGCAGCAAAGCAGCAGACAACAACAGCCAGAACCCGTCTGCTGCAGATCCGACAATGGAGACGGCGCCGGCGTCTCTCGATGCGGAATCGGCGCCCACCGACGCTTCTCCTTCAGTGCCCGATCATAATTATGACGAAAAGCGCGGATGGACTTATTATTACGTCGCAGCTGTCTCGGACGAGGACCGCAAAAAGGGCCGCGCAGCTGGATCGGTGGTAGCGTACCAGTATCTCGGGAAGAATGAAGAAGGCCAGCATGTGCTGGCTTCCATGAATACTAATGGCACTGTAAGCCATCGGGCCTCTTGCGCATCGCCCTGCCGGATCATTGATATGAGCTACGGCGGGAACATCGCCTATTCGACTCAATCATCGGCGCGGCCTTCCAGGACGCAATGCGAGGAAAGCTGCAAGTGGCCGACTGGGCCAAGGATGAGGTCGTACCGTCTAGGCCCACTGCCGCGCTTGCGCCTGCACCGGACGCCGTCGGCCAGCCGCCGACCGAGGAACTTCCAGCCGATGAGCCTTGGGAGGAAGGAGAGCCATCCGCTGCGGAACCGTCAGCAAATTGATGGCTGAACTACAGGGCAGAAAAATTGGGAGTGGGCGCTCGATGAAATACACACAATGCGGGGGTGGACTATTGAAGATCGGGATTTTGGTCACGGCGATTCTCGCGGCAACGCCGAACAGCGCTCACGCAATGAATTGGTGCGGTCTATTAGACATCATCCCGCGAGAGCAGGGCGACTTTGAAAAGCTTTCTGGGTCTGTTGAAGCTTTAACTGGCTGCGGCAGCCAGCCGTCTGATAGCGCGCATCAAGCCATCTGGGCTTGCTCCGACGACACCGCGACCGAAGAGTATGAAGGCGTTCATATCAGCTTGTTCAGAGAGCCGGGAGAAGGCACATATCTCTTGGTTGCCGCCGCAGGTATCCGCAATCTCGATCGGTTAAGAAACTGCAGGGCCGGAGATATCCGGGACGGCGCTCGCTTCGCTGCCGGCAATGTCGCTTATCGCGACAGGATAATTTATCGCAACGCCCGATTGACGTTGACCTCCATAGTACCGGGCGGACCGTCCGCGATTATCAGCGACACCAAATTCATCGGCGAAGATCCTTTCGTTACGAGATTTTGGGAGCGCGTTTACGGCATCAATGTCGAGCCCTATCCATCGACTGAGGCTCGACTGGCCGGGCTGAGCCCAATCGCCAGTGACGCGCACGCCATCGTGGAAGCATTCAAGGCGCGAGGTTCAGCTCTGAAGAGTGCGGCAAATGTTGATGACGTTGCGCCTAAATGGTTGCTGTCGCCTCCTACCGGCCTTGCAGGTGTTACTGAGATCGCGATCGAGGGTTTTGCAAAACATCTTCACACCGCGCGATACTCGTTGGCGGGCACCGCCGATTATGAGCGCTACATCGGGATTCTTGATGCGGAATATGGCAAGTCAGAGCGACGGCCTAACGGCGATTGCACCTACCGAATTTGGGAGTCTGGTCAAATGGTGGTGCGCGGCGAGCACTGCACCAACGAAGGAAGTTCGATCCTTTTCGTGAATCGTGTCGCGAGCAATCAGCTGGACCAGTTCCTCACCAAGTTTGAGAAAGATAAGAAAAGAGGGGATGATCCACAGCAGCCTACCATTGATAAGGACAATCTCTAGGCTGCTTGCCGATTTCAATTGCCTTGCGTGACAGCGGCACGGTTCGCCGATCAGATCAGTGTTGGCCCCTCGTTCGATTTCCGCTTGAACCAAGATTCCTCGGTGCGATCGACAACAAGTCTGCCCGCAGGGTATTTTCGAACTAGAGCCAGTGCATCCTCATCGGGGCAGTTCACCCAAGCATGCTCGTCGGGATGCAATATGACCGGCATGCGATCGTGGATGTCGAACAATTCTTCCGTCGCGTCGACCATGACGCCCGTGTAGCAGTCACCCCATTCATCGGATGGGCGCCATAGTCCCGCCCATGCCGCGGTGGGCTGATCTTCGACGCTGATCCATGTGCGCGTCATCTTCCCCTTCGGCCCCTCCGCCTCTGCAAACGCGGTGAACGGGATCAGACAGCGTTGCGCGGGTGTCGCGAACCAATGTTTCCAAAAAGGCGTGAGCAGGTTGTCATCCTGCGCCATGGTTCGGAGCGGTTACGCCGCTCGCTGGGATCGGTACTGGCGCGGCCATCGGTGCAAATAGCCGAATGCGCTATCGCGGCCAAACTGGATGGTTGGGTCGACATTTTTAGATTTGAAAGGCAAACCACCTCCGGGGGAAATGGGATGCGCTTATTCGCAATTCTAGTTGGCATCGGCGCTGCAACCAGCGCCATCGCACATCCTGGCGGATTAGCTGCCGACGGCTGCCATAATGATAGAAAAAATGGTGGTCGACATGCCACCGCTCGCCGGGAGGATCGGCACCTCCGGCTGATCGCCCGCAGCGAGCGGTGGGCGGCGACATCTATTTCCCTAATTGCTCAGTGGCGCGTTCCGCCGGCGCTGCCCCGGTTCGCCGCGGCGCCCCGGGGTACGGAAGGCATCTAGACCGAGACGGCGATGGCGTGGGATGCGAATAAGCTCACTCGATAAAGTAATCTGGATATTCCCTGACAAGTAGCTTTCGCAGAGACGCCTCATCCGGCTCTCCAGGGCTGTCATAGGCATCCAGTCGAACGAACGCCGGCGCCGCGTCATCGTACATCGTGGGACCGAAGGTGGAGATGCCGAACCCGCGACGCTCGCCTGTGAAGTCCGCGAGAAGGCGGCCTTCCTGCTTGGTGAACTGTATCGGGATGACGTAAAAGGAGACTTGCTCATATCGGTCACCATTTTGCGCCACTCCTGAGCGCCAAATCCGGCGAAGCGGGACGTTCACGCCCCGCACATCGACGTAGACCGATTTCAGAGGCAGCTCGGCGGCGATCGCCGTCGACGTGACGAGTTGAATGACTGCGTGTTTGCCCAAGGCTTCGTATTCGATTGCATCGGCGGGGAGGCATAAGTCGAAGTCGATTGATCGCACCATATGCTTAGCCAAGCCCTGCAATGGATCCGCAGATTTGGCGAAAGCTGTGCCGAACGAACTTGCCGCAAGAACTATAGCTGTGACGATTAGGCGTGCCATCATTGGTATCCTCCCCTCCCTTCTTGAAGCAGTTGCAGATCGACTTCGCAACGCCTTGAACCAAGTCGGGCGGGCGACGAGACTATCGCCGATATTTCCTGAAAAATGGCCGATGTCGAACGCGAACAATTGTCAAACGTTTCCGCCAGATAACTTCTAGGACACTTCAGTTTTGGCCGATCTCTTGGCCGATTTTTCGCGTGCCTTTCGACCGTCACGCCCCTAGCAGCTTTTCACGATCGACGTGATCAACGATCGATAAGTATATCAATACCCCATGCATGCTCGTAGTAGACACCTCGCCGCCGAGATCGATCACGCCGGACAAATATCAGGCCGACGGCGAAACTTGGGCGGCGAGCCACTGCTGCACGGTGTCGACGTGTAGCTGATGAAGCGCTTCCAATGTATCATATAGTTCCGCCATCATATTGAAATAACGGCAGCCGGAGGCTTGCGCGAAGCCATGATAACCAGTTCGATTGATCTGATAACGATTGGGCTGGCTCGTCTCGTTTCGGAGGACGTCAAGGCAATACCCTGTCATGCCCTTCGGATGCTCGCGATGCATCAGGTTGATATCATACTGCCAAGGGTTCTTGGCCTTCTCGATTTGCCAAATTTCGAGATAGCCCGAGACCTTTAAGATGCGGCACAGTGCCGCATCATGTTCGGGATGCCGGACCAAATGCTCATTCAGATCGTCAAGATTTTCGATCGCGGGATCGAACCTCCGTGCGCCATCGAGGAGGTTGTTAGTGGCTTCATGCATCAGTTCCGGGATATCCACACGGCTTTCGAAGAAGGCGATCTCTTCGGGGGCGGCAACTACAGTCGCGTTCTTAAGCGGAGCAAGGAGCCTGCTCTTTTTCAGCTTGTCCGGGGAACAGAAGTTCGGTCTCGCGACCAGCTGAATTCCCGCAGCAGCGAAAGCTTGAGCGATCAGGCGCGAGCAAAATTGCTTACGGCTCGCTCGGCGCTGTCCTGGAAGGACCGCTCGCACCGCCTCTAACGCTGAGTAGCGCGCGCCGATCTTGCTGCGCAATTCCGCTTCGATCGTCCGGAGCTGCGCTGGCGACGGTGGGGTGCGCAGCCGCAGCGCGTATACCGGAAGATCGGCATCAAAAAACAGCCGCTGGGTGTTTGCCGAGCGCACTCCCCCCGGCCTTGCATCGATCACCGAGCGGTCCTCAATGTAGACCATGGCGTGCGAAATGTCGCTGAGCGTAAATGCGCGAATCGTCGAGCTTACTCCCCCTCGTTGGGTGACCAAGACGATGTCACCGGGCTGGAGAACCTCTTCGTTCAAACGCTTTAATTCTCCGTGTGAATTATTTATAATATTCATGAATATCCTTGTTGATAGATAGCAACCTCTGTCGAACTATCTTATACTTTATATTGATAATAATTTCACTAATTACTTTTACTCTACAAAATCTCTTCAGCTCGTTAGGCCGCGCCTTCAGTTTGGGCTGTGCGCGCGGCTTTCCCTTGATCGAGCGACATCGCTGATAAGGCGCACTCCAAACTGGATCGTTTTGTGGCGGGCACGCCTAAATATGATTGCAGCGGCGATCGCTCCCGTGCACCGCATTTCGTAGAGAGAATGAGGGGGAATTATGTTGAGGCTTTCCGATGCTATTCCGCGCGACGCCATTCGTGCGAAGATCGGTGACTTCGAGGAAAAGGTCACCGCAAATACGGCTGCGGAATACATCGAGCGCGATCCAACGGGCATGATGACGACGGGCCTATATGGATGGGATTATGCCGTGGCGCAGCAACTCGTCGATGACGACCAGGAGATTGGCGCGGTCTATCCCGCACGGCCTGATCTTTTCCCCGGCTTCCTCGATAAAAAGTGGGGGCGCCCTTTCTTGCAAGACGCCTTTGCCACCAAGTTGTACAGCCCAATCATGCCAGATTACCCGTTCGCGGTTATCGAACTCTGCCAGTGTTTTCCCGACGACCTTCACATTGCCGACGTCGAGCTTTCAGACATCCGACGCAAACTTGAACAGCCGCAAAACGGAATAGGAGCGCGTGGATATCATGGGCTAGGTGTTTTCGGCGACTTGCTTGATGGCGTTAAGATGGTAGCCAAAGAGCGTGGCCTGTCACGCATTTCTCTCATCGCAGCTTCGCCACAAGCGCATGCCGTGTTCGAACGCCACGGGTTTAAGGTCGGCGACGGTGCCCTGTCCGCGCTCGCGTACCAACAGCTCGGCTATAGCCACGCGATGCTTCTAAAGCTCTAGCCACGTAAGGTGCGATGGCGACGATTCAAAAAAGGCGGCCTAACAGGCCGCCAGTCTTGTGATGAAGGAACCCCTTCATCGGGTCGCACGCGCTGATACATCACGGCGATCAAGTCGCCACAGAAAATCGACCTTAGCTCGGCAGAACAGATCGCAGCTGATGCGGCCGCGCAACACGTCGTATCCACCGAAACTAACGCCCGCGTACACCTCTCGGTGAATTGCCAAACCTTGGCCGCGCCCTTGTCGAACTGTAAGCGTAATTGAAGTGCAGGCTGCAAATGAGCCGCTCAGCCATCCAGAATCTCGCGGCTGGCCTGCTAGACTGGCGGCTGTTCCAATTCCTGTTCGCGCGGCTCGTACCAAAATTGGCTAAAATCCGTCACTGAAGTCATTTCAAGCTTGCCTCACGGTCAAGGTAAGCTTGCCCTAGGGCATCACCCGCGAACTGCTGTTCCGCGACGCGCTGGACCGTAACCTGCACATGACCTCTCCCGAGGCGCGCGAGGTGCTGATCGACAAGGAGCGTTTCCTGATCGCAGGCGCCCCCGCCGAGCCGCGCGAGGCCGGTCTGGTGGATTTCTACGCAGAGAACCTGGCCCGCTACCAGGGCGAACCGCGCACCACGTTCTCGCAGGTGTTCCTCTCGGAAAAACCGCAGGATCCCGCCGCGCTGCTGAAAACGCTCAACCTTGGCGGCACGATCCGTTCGGACGAGTTCTGGCTGGGCCGCAGCTTCCCCGGATATGGCGACAGCATGGTGCGCGGCATCTTCGGGCAGAACTTCGTCACGGCACTGAAGGCCGCGCCGCAGGACCGCTGGATCGGCCCGCTGCAAAGCGCCCGAGGCTGGCATTTCGTGCGCGTGGAAAGCCGCGAGGCCGCCCGGCGCCGCTCTTACGCCATGGTCCGCGACCAGGTGCGGCAGGACTTCATGAACGCCCAGACGTCAACCGCGATCGACGGGGCGGTGGCGCGGCTCAAGGAGAAATACGATGTCGTGGAGGACTAGGTCCGCAGCGCTGCTGCTGGGCTGCGCGGCGCTGGCGCCGCAAGCGGCCATGGCCGACATCTTCCTGTCCGGCGACTATGCCCTGACCCGCGGCGAGGAGCCGGGCGAGTACGAATTCACCGCCGCCGTTCCCGAAACCGTGGCCTCTTCCAGCCCGCTCGTCTGGCCGGACGGATGCCGCCAGACCGGGATGACCCGCCACAGCGCGGGCGGTCGGGCGCAGTTCGGCTTCACCTTGCGCTGCAACCGCCAATTCCGGCCCTCCGACACCATCCGCACCCCGTGGAAAGTGGACGGCGGCCGCTTCGTCAGCAACGTGCTGGGCGTGCAGGTGGACCGCGCCCTCAGCCCGGAAAGCGGCGCCATCGTCGTGCCGGTCGGCGAGACCGCGGCCGGACCGCGTTCGCTGGGCGCGCTGGCGGCGGAATTCCTCGATCAGGGCCTGTGGCACATCCTCATGGGGTGGGACCACCTTGCCTTCGTGCTCTGCCTCGCGCTGCTGGCGCGCGGGCGGCAGCTCGTCACGCTGGTAAGCTGCTTCACGCTGGGCCACTCGATCTCGCTGGGCCTGGCCTTCTTCGACGTGATCCGCGCCCCGGTGCCGCCGGTGGAGGCGGCAATCGCGCTTTCCATCGTGTTCATGGCCCGCGAAGCGCTGGTCCTGGCGCGCGGCGGACAGGTCTTTTCGTTTCCCCGGCAATTGACGGTGATCTCATTGTTCGGCCTGCTCCACGGCCTCGGCTTCGCGACGGCGCTGGGCGAACTCGGTGTGCGCGAGGGGGAAAAGCTGGCCAGCCTCGCGTTCTTCAACCTGGGCGTGGAGATCGGGCAATTGCTGTTCGTCAGCGCGGTCCTGGCCAGCCTGGCGCTGCTGCGCACGGTTTCGCTGGCGGCCCCGGCGCGAACCGCAGCGCTTTACGGCGTGGGCGCGGTGGGCAGTTTCTGGATGTTCGAACGGGTGGCCGGCTTCGTGACGGCCTAGGCGGCGCGGACGCACGAATGGCCCCGTCACGGATATCGTCCGGGACGGGGCCTTTCGTGTCTCTTTCTTACCCCTTGCCCTGCTTGCGCAGCGCGATGCCGGAAAGGCAGGCGTGGAGGATGTAGTTCGCGCTCAACCGGCTGACATATGTGGTATCTAGGATCGGCGCGGTATCCAGCAGGTCGAAGCCGACGACATTGCTCTTCGTGCAGATCTCCCGGACCATGGGGATCGCCTCGCGCATGGAGATCCCGCCCGGCACCGGGCGGCCCGCCGCCGAGACTTCACCCGGATCGAGCACGCTCATGTCGAACGAGACGAAGACGTTCTTCGGCCCCGTGGCAAGACCCGAGACGATCTCCTGCGTCACCGCCTGCCATCCGCGCGCGGCGATCTCGGCGGTGGGCTTGATGCGCACGCCCGCCGCCTTGAGGCGCGCCTGCGTTTCCACGTCGGCATCGCGCCGCGCATGCCGACGTGGATCACGTCGGTGCCCTTGATGACCTTGTCCTGCATCAGGCGCGAAAGCGTCTGCGTGTCGGATATGAAGTGCGGATCGTCGAGCATGGCGTCGGGATGGGCATCGAACTGGACGACCGCGACATTGCCCGCGCCGTAGCTGTCGACCATTGCCGCCACATCCGGGTACATGAGCGTGTGGTCGCCGCCGACGATGAAGGGCTTCACGCCCGCAGCCGCCATTTCCGCGATCATCGAGCGCACATGATCCATGCTGCGATCAGGGGCCATGTAGTCGATCGCAAGGTCGCCATAGTCGGCCAGCGTCAGCACCAGTCCGGGATCGACCCCGCCATCGGCATCGGCGCCGACCAGACCGTCCATCCCGCGCAGCGCGACCGGCGCATGCTTGGCATCGCGCCAGCCGGACGAAAAGTCGAGCGGCACGCCGACGAAGGCGACCTCGACCTTGCCGGCCACCAGGTCTTCCTTGCGGATCGCCACCGGCGCATCCGCGAAAGTGGGCACGCCGGGCTTCTGGAACTGATAGCGCTTGAGGCTGAACGGGCCGGGCTCGCGCTGGACCTTGTCGAGGAAGGCGGGGCGAACGGTGGTGGTGGCGTTCCAGCCGCGCGCCATGGGGTTGAGCGCGATTTCCGCCGGATCGACGCCGGGCTGGAACTTCGCCGCCTGCACCATGTCCATCAGCGCCTTCACATAGGCGGCGCGGTCTTCGGCTGAACGCGGCGCCAGCGCGGTACGGAGCTTTTCAGGCGTGAGGCCGAGATGGGCGAGCGTCCTGCCGTCGGCCACGAAGGCGCGCTGGTCGGCAGGCAGCGTGGCGATCGGGTCGGCGGCCGGTGCGGCCATCTGTGCCTGTGCCTGTGCCTGTGCCTGTGCCTGTGCCTGTGCCTGTGCCTGCACCGGGGCAGCGGCGGAAAGCGCCAGAAGGCAGGTCCCCGCGAGCGCGGCGAAAAGGGTCTTGCGTGCCATGGTCAGATCTTCCTTACGAACGACCGCGCGCGTCCTGCACGGACACGGGGCTGAAATAGCCGGGCTTGAGGCCCTTGCGGCGCATGGCGATGCCGGAAAGACAGGCGTTCAGCAGGTAATTGCTGTTGAGCGCGGTCTTGTAGCTGGTGTCGAGATAGGGGGCGACTTCGACGATATCGATGCCGGCGATGTCGTTCTCGGCACAGAGGCGGCGCATGATCGGCTGTGCCTCGCGCACGGTGAGGCCGCCGGGAACGGGGGTGCCGGTGCCGGGCATGAAGGCCGGGTCCAGCACGTCGACGTCGAACGAGATCCACAGCTTCTTGGTGTTCTGGCGCGCTTCGGCGAGCGCGGCCTTCATCACCTTGTCCCAGCCGTCCCGCTCCACTTCGACCATCGTGTGATAGCGCATGCCCTTGTTGCGCATCCAGCCGAAGGTTTCATGCCCTTGTTGCGCATCCAGCCGAAGGTTTCGAGG
>NZ_LGJH01000094.1 GCF_001298105.1 Novosphingobium sp. ST904
CTTGGGATTCTGGCGCTCGTGATGGTGCTGGGAAATGTGCTGGGCAGGCTGCTGGGCTTCAATCACGAAGACCGCATCGTCATCCTGTTCTGCGGCTCGAAAAAGAGCCTGGCGACCGGCGTGCCGCTGGCAGGCGTGCTGTTTCCCGCAGCGCAGGTGGGCGCGATCATCCTGCCGCTGATGTTCTTCCACCAGATCCAGCTCATGGTCTGCGCCGTCCTCGCCCGAAGGCTCGCCGCCAAGGCCGAAAAAGGGAAGGGCGACGAGGCGCTTTCTCCGGCGTGATCAGGCCTTGCCACTTAAGGGTTGGTCAACCGGTTTGCGCCATAAGCAGACCATGAACCGCCCCTTCCTCCAGCGCCGCGCCGAACGACAGCCGATATCGCTGGCGGCACAATGCCGAGCGAACAATGGTTTGCACGATGGGGGGCTGCACGACGGGGGGGGCTTGCACGACGAGGGCGAGATTTCCGACCTTTCGACCGAGGGATGCTGCGTGCGAATCGCGGCGCCTTTCCTGTGTGTGGGCAGCCGTGTCGTCATCCGGCCCCAGGGTTTGGCAGGCATGACCGGCATCGTGCGCTGGCTCAGCGGCGACTTCGCCGGGATCGAGTTCGATCGCCCGCTCTTCGGCTCCGTGATCGAGCATCTGGTTCGGCTCCACCCCACGTTCGTGCCGGAGCGCCGTGCCATCGGCTGAGCGGTGCCTGGTTCGCCCCGGCGGTATCTTGCCGGGCCTCGGCCAATCTCCTCGTCAGCATCACAGGGCCACGTATCCTCCCCGGGACATAATGTCCGGCGCAAAGCCGGCACCTTCGTCTCTTGGGAGAGAGCCATGGCACATGCACCCGGTCAATCGCCGGATATTCCAAATCATCCGCTTGCCGTCCGCATGGGCGTGATCGCGGGCGTTTCGCACAATCTGGTGATCGGCACCGTGATGGGCTCCTTCGGGATCATGCTCGCTTCGGTGGAGCAACGGCTCGGTGTGAGCGCGGAAGCGGCGGCGGCCGGCATTCCGCTGGTGCTGGTCGGGTCCTGCCTGCTGGCGCCCTTCGTTGGCGTGCTGATGGCCCGGGTGTCGTTGCGGTTGCTTCTTCTGGCGGGCGCGCTGCTGACGGTGGGCGGCTACATGATGCTGGCCTTCACGCAAAGCTATGCTCTCTACCTCGTTGCCTACGGCCTGTTCTTCGGTCCGGCGCTCAGTCTGGCGGGCTCAGTCGGGCCGGCCACGCTCGTCACGCGCTGGTTCCACCGCAATCGCGGACTTGCGCTGGGCGTGGTGCATCTGCCGGTCGCCATCGCGATCATGCCCTGGCTGCTGCATGAGGCGCTCGACAGTTTCGCGCCCGGCACGCTCTATCTTGCCATCGGCCTCGTTGCGGGGGCCGTGATGATCCCGCTTTGCCTGTTGACGATCGACCATCCCCCCGGCCTCGAAACCGCTGCGCCCGTCTCGCCTGACCGTCGCACGTCGGACGGTTCGTTCAGCGTCGCGCAGCTGCTGGCCCGGCCGCGCTTCTGGGCGCTGTGCATCGCGGCGGTGGCGAGCATGACCAGTTCGGTGCTGCTGGGATCGCTTCTGGTGCCGATGGGCGAATCCTGGGGCTTCTCCCGTGCCGAATCGGCGCAGCTCCAGTCGATCATGTCGCTGGCCGGGATCGCGGGGTCGGTGCTGTTCGGCTGGCTTGCGGACAAGATCGGCGGCGGGCGTTCGCTGGCGCTGATCGGCTTCGATTGCGCGCTGCTCTGGGCGCTCCTGTTGCTGCACCCGCCTTTCGCCTTCACCGCCGTTGCGGTGGCGCTGATCGGAATGCACGGCGTCGGCGCGATCCCGACACTGGGGAGGGGGCTTTCCGACACGTTCGGACAGGCGAGCTACAGCCGCGGGTTCGGTCTCAATTCCCTGATCAGTCTGCCCTTCGTTGCCTTTGCGGTGATCGGATCGGCAAAGGCCTTCACGCTGACCGGCAGCTACGATCTGGCGATCAAGGCCATGGTGGCCCTGTTCGTCCTGGCTATCGCTCTGGGGCTTTACGGGGCGAGTGGCCGCAAGATCGAGGGGCCGAACGCCTCGGCCGCGCCCGAGCCGGCCTGACGGGGCGAACCGGATCGGCGAGGTGCGCGGGGAACCTCGAGCGTTCCCTGCGCACCCTGCAGGTCAACCGCGATCGGCGCTGGCCTTGACCTGGCCCCGCACCGGATAGCCGTGGCCGTCCGGGATCATCAGCCATTCCTCGCCGTCCACCAGCTCTATCCGGGGATGGATGCGTTCGACCGGATGCCGGGCGATGTCCGCCAGCGCATCGTCGTGGTTCGCAAAGCGGGCCAGGCGCTCCAGATTGCGGCGCGTGGGGAATATGACCGAGATTTCCCCGCGATCCGCCATGTCGATGGCGTGGGAGGCGCTGGTCCAGAACAGGCGGGTGTTCTCCGTGGCATCCACGGTAACGTCCACCGCGCCGGTCCCGAGATCGGTGACGAAGAAGCGCGTATCGAAACCCTTGTCCCACGGCGGGCACCAGTGTGCATAGAGCGTGAGCCGCTCAGGCTCCAGCTCCCAGCCGAATTGGGCAAGGACCGGGGCGAGGCGGCCGTCCTTCAGCAGCATGTGCCGTGCTTTCGCCGCAGCGGGCGCGCTTACCGGTTGCCGGACCGCGACCATCAGGCCGGTCTCCTCCAGCGTCTCGCGGATTGCGGCGATGCGCGCGGCGGCCAGTTCGATCGGCGCGTCCGGCATGAGGTTTGCCGCCAGATCGCGGTCGGCCGGATCGACCCGTCCGCCCGGAAAGACGGCGGCGCGCCGGCGAAGCGCATTTCGCGGGCGCGCTGGACCATCAGCAGTTCGGGCGGTTGCCCGGCTGCTTCCCCTGCCGGCCGGCGGAAGATCACGAGTGTGGCTGCTGGCACTACGCTGGGGCCGTCCGCCGGCATCGGTTCGTTGCTGGGAGTGTAGACCGTCATCCCATGGCATTCGCGCGGGGTGCCATGGGAGGCAAGCGGAATTGTCCTGCCGGCCGGGCGGCAGGATGTGTCGCTCAATTTTACAGTCATGCTGCTGGAGGATGGCCGGCCGTGCAGGGAAATCCCGGAATTTCAAGGAAATCGGGAACTGGCACGGGTCATGCTTTGTTTTAAAGGTACCTCGAGTAGTCTCGACCGAGGCGGGGCCGAAATGTCTCCCGGCCCCGCCTCCCCGAGCATTCGGTTCCCAACATCGCCAGGGCGAAGGCCTGCAACGGGCCGGACAAGGCGCGGACGCGCGCCATGAACGGCAAAACGCCCGGGGTTTCCCCCGGGCGTTCGGAATGCCTGTTTCGCGGAAGCGCTGGAGGCGCCCGGCGATCAGCCCTGGGTCGCGAGCCCGGTGTCGATGAAGAGCTGGTGCAGTTCGCCAGCCTCGTACATCTCCATCATGATGTCGCTGCCGCCGACGAATTCGCCCTTCACGTAGAGCTGCGGGATCGTCGGCCAATCGGAATAGGCCTTGATGCCCTGGCGAATTTCCATGTCCTGCAGAACATCGACGCTCTCGTAAGGGGCGCCGAGCTGTTCGAGGATGGCGATCGCCCGGCTGGAAAAGCCGCACTGCGGAAACAGCGGCGTGCCCTTCATGAAGAGGACGATGTCGTTGTTCTTTACAATCTCGCCGATGCGGGCGTTGACGTCGGACATTTCAGAGTACCTTCAAACTGTGCCAACAAGTCAGTTGGGAACGGCGGTGGTGAGTTGCAAGGCGTGAAGCACGCCGCCCATGCGGCCGCCCAGGGCTTCGTAGACCATCTTGTGCTGGGCGACGCGGGGCTTGCCCGCGAAGGCGGCGCTGGTCACGCGCGCGGCATAATGGTCGCCGTCTCCGGCAAGATCGGTGATCTCGACCGAAGCATCGGGCAGGGCGGCGCGGATCATGGCTTCGATTTCGCTGGCGGACATCGCCATGGCGGGGTTCCTTTTCGTTCGACTTACGCTTCGCCGAGGAAGGCGCGGCGGGCCTCGACCTGCTTGGCTTCGAGCGCGGCGCGGATTTCCCCTTCCGAAGCATTGACGCCCGCGGCGATAAGGTCGCCCAGCAGCTTGCGGATCACGTCCTCGTCGCCGGCTTCCTCGAAGTCGGCCTGGACCACGGCCTTGGCGTAAGCCTCGGTCTCGGCGGTGGAGAGATCCATCCGGACGGCCGCCCATTCGCCCAGCAGGCGGTTGCGGCGCGCCTGGATGCGGAACTGGGTGTCGGCATCATGCACGAACTTGGCCTCTTCGGCGCGCTCGCGATCCTGGAAACTCGTCATTCGGACAACCTCGGTTAGGGCTTTATCCTGCCGATAGGGTGCGAAGCGGACGGGGGCAATGCCGATTTGCGTTACCGCGTCCCGGACCGGGTCCGGGACGACGGCCGCGTCACACGGTTGCGGGAGTTTTCGCCAGGAACGGCAGCTCGTTGCGCGCCTTGGCCTCGTGCGCAGAAATGGCATCGCCCTGCGCCATGGTCAGGCCCACTTCGTCGAGGCCGCCAAGGAGGCAGTGCTTGCGGAACGGATCGATCTCGAAGCTGTAGCGGTCCTGGAAGCGCGTGGTGACGGTCTGCGTTTCAAGGTCGATGTCGATCGGATCGGTTTGCGCCACTTCCATCAGACGGTCGATCGCCTCCTGCGGCAGTGCCACGGTGAGGATGCCGTTCTTGAAGGCATTGCCCGAGAAGATGTCCGAGAAGCTCGGCGCGATCACGCAGGTCACGCCCATGTCGAGCAGAGCCCAGGCGGCGTGCTCGCGGCTGGAGCCGCAGCCGAAGTTGTCGCCCGCGATCAGGATCGGCGCGCCCGCGAACTCGGGGTCCGCAAAGATGTTGCCCGGTTCCTTCTTCACCGCCTCGAACGCGCCCTTGCCGAGCCCTTCGCGGTGATGGTCTTGAGCCAGTGCGCCGGGATGATGACGTCGGTGTCGACGTTCTTGCGGCCGAACGGGATGGCCCGCCCGGCGACGTGGGAGATCGCCTGCATCAATCGGTCTCGGGGGCCTGTTCGGGATGCAGCGGCTTTTCGTTCGCGCGGGCCTTGCGGCGCTTCACGAAGAGCAGGGCAGCGGCGATCGCGGCCGAGCCGATAGCGGCACCGGCGGCGAGAGCGGCCTTGCTGGCGAGGTTGTTTTCGGGATCGTTGGACATGTCGTGCTTATCCTACCAGTTCGCGCACATCGGTGAGCTTGCCCGTCACGGCGGCGGCGGCGGCCATGGCGGGGCTCATCAGGTGGGTACGGCTGCCGGGGCCCTGACGGCCGGTGAAGTTGCGGTTGCTGGTCGAGGCGCAGCGCTCGCCTGCCGGAACCTTGTCGGGATTCATGGCGAGGCAGGCCGAGCAGCCCGGTTCGCGCCATTCGAGGCCCGCGTCGATGATGATCTTGTCCAGCCCCTCGGCCTCGGCCTGCGCCTTGACGAGGCCGGAGCCGGGGACGACGATCGCCCACTTCACGTTGTCGGCCTTGTGGCGGCCCTTGAGCACTTCGGCAGCGGCGCGGATGTCCTCGATGCGGCTGTTGGTGCACGAGCCGATGAAGACGTTCTGCACTTCCACGTCCGTGAGCCGGGTGCCGGGTGTCAGGCCCATGTATTCGAGGCTGACCTTGACCGCGTCGCGTTTGGAGGCATCGGCGAAGTCTTCCGGTGCGGGCACGAAGCCGCCGATCGCCGACGTGTCCTCGGGGCTGGTGCCCCAGGTGACGGTCGGCTGGATATCCTCGGCGCGGATCGAGACGGTCTTGTCGAAAGTTGCGCCTTCGTCGGTCGCGAGGCTCTTCCACCAGGCCAGGGCCTTGTCCCAGTCCTCGCCCTCGGGCGCGTAAGGACGGCCCTGGACATAGGCGAAAGTGGTCTCGTCCGGTGCGATCAGGCCGGCGCGGGCGCCGCCTTCGATCGCCATGTTGCAGACGGTCAGGCGGCCTTCGACGGACATTTCCTCGAAGACGTTGCCGCGGAATTCGATGACGTAGCCGGTGCCGCCCGCCGTGCCGATCACGCCGATGATGTGGAGCACCACGTCCTTGGGGGTGATGCCGGCGCCCAGCTTGCCGTCCACGCGGACTTCGAAGCTCTTCGACTGCTTGAGCAGCAGGGTCTGCGTGGCGAGGACGTGTTCGACCTCGCTGGTGCCGATGCCGAAGGCCAACGCGCCGATGCCGCCGTGGCAGGCGGTGTGGCTGTCGCCGCAGACGATCGTGGCGCCGGGCAGCGAGAAGCCCTGCTCGGGGCCGACGACGTGGACGATGCCCTGCTCGGCATCGGTGGCGTCGATATAGCGAATGCCGAAGGCGGGCGCGTTCTTCTTCAGCGCGGCAAGCTGCTGCGCGCTTTCGGGATCGGCGATGGGCAGCACATGCCCTGCCGCGTCCTTGCGGGCCGTGGTCGGCAGGTTATGGTCGGGAACCGCAAGGGTAAGATCGGGACGACGCACCGGGCGTCCGGCCACGCGAAGGCTCTCGAAAGCCTGCGGGCTCGTCACTTCGTGGACGAGGTGCCGGTCGATATAGATGAGGTTGGTACCGTCGTCGCGCGTGTCGACGACGTGGGCGTCCCAGATCTTCTGGTAGAGGGTGCGCGGTTTCGTTGTCATGGTGAAAGCGCGATTAGGCGCGCCGGACCCGCAATTCAAGGGGAACCGGCGCGCCTTTTCGCGCAACATTATTCGCTGGGCGATCAACTGGAGCTATTTGCTCAGCGGCGATGGCCGTTGCGATCGTTCCGTTCCGCGTGGAGCGCGGCGTGTACGCGATTGATCTTGCTTTCGAGCGTCTGCATCTCGCGGGGGTTCAGTCCGCCGCGCGCGTAGCTGGCGTGCAGGCGCTGGATTTCGGCGGCATCCCGGCGCAGGCCGGTCGCTTCGCGCTGGCTGATCGTGCGGCGCGCGGCGGCACGGTCGATCTGGCTGCGCAGGCCTGCGATGTCCGAGCGGATCTTCGCTTCGCGATTCGGCGTGTAGCGGGCGGCTTCGTGGCGCGGCGCGGCTTCGGCGATGCCGGGTGCGATGGCCGAGATACCCAGCGCGGCGACGAGGGCGGGAGCGATGAAACGGGCGATCTTGCGCATGGGACTTTCCTTCTCTTTCCGGGTCTTGTTCCGTGCATTCAGATTTAGTGCTGCGAACATGAACGGGAGAAGACTGACACGTCACAGTCCTGTCGGCATTTGTAACTAAGTGTCGCGGCTCTGCTCCGGTAAGCGAGCCGGGCGACCCGAAGGGAGAGGGTAGCCTGAAAGACAAGAAGGAATGCAGGGCAGCCGCGATGGCCCCGCGCTCTCGCGGTTGCATCTGCATTCCGGATAGGCCGCCTGACGCCGGACCTGACCCCCGGGCCCGACGCCGGACCTGACAAGCGCGCGAGGACAGGCTAGAAGCCGGTCCATGTCCATTCTTGCCGCCTGCCTTGTCGTGCTTGCCGCCGCCGCCGCGATGGAATTCGTCGCCTGGGCGAGTCACAAGTATGTGATGCATGGCTTCGGCTGGGCCTGGCACCGCGACCACCACGAGCCGCACGACGGCTTTCTGGAAAAGAACGACCTTTTCGCGCTGTTCGGCGCGGCGATTTCCATCGGCATGTTCGCGCTTGGATCGCCGCTGGTGATGGGCGAGGGGGCTTGGGAGCCGGGAACCTGGATCGGCCTTGGCGTGCTGATCTACGGCGTGATCTACACGCTGATCCATGACGGGCTCGTGCATCAGCGCTATTTCCGGTGGGTGCCCAAGCGCGGCTATGCCAAGCGGCTTGTTCAGGCGCACAAGCTTCATCACGCCACGGTGGGCAAGGAAGGCGGGGTCAGTTTCGGTTTCGTGATCGCGCGGGACCCGGCCGTGCTGAAGCGCGAACTGCGCGAGCAGCGCCAGCGCGGCATCGCCGTGCTTCGCGAGGCCGTGGACGAACGCTGAAGGGTGGGGCTTCTGTCCGCGTGCCATGCCGCCGGGCACCCTGTTAATCTGGCGTACACTATCAAAATCGGCGTTTTTCAGGGGCTCGCGCAATCCGGCGCGAAAGTGCCACCATTCGTCTCTGCGCCGCTCGCCGCGCTATTTCCCTGATTCGCAGTCCCGATAAGCGTGACAGGGTGTCAACGGGAGCTGCGACAGTCCCGCCTCTCCCAAGCTCCGACACGGACACGAACCGGGAGGACATCGCATGAAAAAAGCACTCATCATTCTCGCCGCAGCGGGGGGCATCGCCCTGGCCGGATGCGCGAGCAAGAAGGAATCGCTTCCTCCGCCGCCGCCG
Organism: Novosphingobium sp. ST904; assembly: GCF_001298105.1. Classification (GTDB taxonomy): domain Bacteria; phylum Pseudomonadota; class Alphaproteobacteria; order Sphingomonadales; family Sphingomonadaceae; genus Novosphingobium. Next base: position 8,251 of record NZ_LGJH01000094.1, read on the forward strand.
CCCGGCGCCGTTCCCGGATCCGTCGCGGCCGACCGCGATGGCGACGGCATCATCGACGGTTACTACACATCCGACGGCATCTATCACCCGAACTACACGCCGCCGCCTCCGCCGCCGCCCGCTCCGACCCGCACCGGTGAACGCGGCTGAGGGCGAAGCAAGCACACGATGAATTTCCGCCAGTTTTCCTGCGGCCAGACCGGGGCCGCGCTGTTCGGCCTGGCCATCCTGACCATCGGTCCGGGCTTGATATCGACGGCTCTGGCTGCTCCGGCCAGAACAGGCGTAAAGGCAGGCGCGGCGAAGTCCGCGTCGGTCAGGGCCGCTGCCTCCGGAGCCGGAACCACCGGTGCCGGGGCCATGGCTACGGCGCTGGCGATCCGGCATGAAGCTGGCGGAAAGATCGCGAAGTTCTACCAGGGCCGTGGTTTCCAGCCGGTCTGGGTCAGCAAGGGCCGCATCGGCGCGGATGCACAGGCGTTCCTGCGTTATCTCGACGAGGCGGAACTGGATGGCCTGAAGCCCTCGCGCTACGGCCCGGACAAGCTGCGCGAGGCGATCTCGCAGGCCAATCGCGGCGGGCCCGAGGACGTGGCCACTGCGGAAGTTGCGCTGTCCAGCGCCTTTGCGCGCTATGTGCGCGACATGCGCAAGGCCGGGAACGTGGGCATGACTTATGTCGGCAAGGGGCTCGCCCCGGCGAAGCTGGCCGACGATGCGATCCTGCGGGTTGCGGCGCTGAACGATTTCGGCGCCTATGTCGGCGGGATGGGCTGGATGAGCCCGCACTACCTGCGCATGCGAGACCTGCTGCGCGCCGCCGAAAACAAAGGTGCCGACGAGCGCACGATCGAGGTCGTGCGGCTCAATCTGGAGCGCGCCCGCGTGCTGCCCTCTGCGGCGGTCCGGCATATCGTGGTGGACGCGGCGACCGCGCGGCTGTGGTATTACCAGAACGGCAGGATGGTCGGCACCATGCGGGTCGTGGTGGGCGCCGAAAAGACGCAGACGCCGATGCTGGCAGGCTACATCAACTGGGCGATCTTCAACCCCTACTGGAATATCCCGGATTACCTCACGCGTGACAACGTCGCCCGCAAGATACTCTCCGGCCGCACGCTCAAGTCCATGAACATGGAAGTCCTGTCGGACTGGAGCGCCAATCCGCAAGTCGTCGATCCGGCGACGATCGACTGGCGGGCGGTGCAGGACGGCAAGGTGGACCTGCGCATTCGCGAACTGCCCGGTCCTGCCAATTCGATGGGCAAGGTGAAGTACCTGTTCCCCAACGACGAGGGCATCTACCTTCACGATACGCCGAACCGCGACCTGCTGGTCAAGGAGGACCGCCACCTCAGCAACGGCTGCATCCGCCTCGACGATGCGGAGAAGCTCGGCCGCTGGATGATGGGCAAGGCCTTCGACCGGCACGGCAAGGGGCCGGAACAGCCAGTGGTGATGCCGGCGCCGGTGCCGGTCTACCTCACCTATCTTACGGCCACGGCGACCAGGTCCGGCGTGGCACTGCTGACTGACGTCTATGGCAGGGACCGGCGCTAGCGCCGCGATCCTATTCGGCGCGCGTCCAGATCCACGGGCCGATCGTTGCCAGCACCGCCGCCGGGATCAGGACCCAGGGCCAGCCCACGGTGAACCAGGTGAACGGGATCGAGGCGCTCATCGCCAGGATCGCGGAGACCTTGCCCTTGCGGCTGATCGCCCGGCGGTCTCGCCATTCGCGCAAGTTGTGGCCGTAATGCGGGTGGTTGTAGAGCCGCTCGGCCCATTCAGGATGGCTCTTGCCGAAGCATGCCGCCGCCAGCAGGTAGAACACCACCGTGGGCATCACCGGCAGGAAGATGCCGATCGTGCCGAGCGCCACGAAGAACAGGCCCGCCGCCATCCACAGAGGGCGGCCGAGCCGCTTCAAGACTGCTGGGTCGCGTAGCGCGCCGCCGTCTCGCGGATCAGCGCGATCATGTTCGGCACGCCCTGGGTGCGGTTGGACGAGAGCTGGTTCTTGAGGTCGAACGGTTCCAGCGCGGCGGCGATGTCGGTTTCCGCCACTTCGGCGGCGGGCTTGTCCTGCACGGCGGAGATCACCAGCGAGACGATGCCCTTGGTGATCGCGGCATTGCTGTCTGCCAGGAAGTGCAGCGTGCCGTCGTCCTGCGCCATCGGATAGACCCAGACGCTGGCCGAGCAGCCGCGCACTTTGGTGGCGTCCGTCTTCAGCGCGTCGGGCATGGGATCGAGTTCGGCGCCGAGGCCGATCAGCAGGCGATAGCGTTCATCGCCTTCGGAAAACTCGTATTCTTCGCGGATGTCGTCGAGGCTGCGCATGACCTGCCATTTAAGCGCGGCGCGGGGGAGGGCAAGGGGAAGTTGCCTCTCGCTTCCGATCCTGTCAGGGATTTGCCCATGAGTGCACATCCCTTTTATTCCCATTCATTCTTCTCGGCGCACGAACACGGCTTCGTGCGCGTCGCCACTTCCACGCCCAAGGTCCGCACCGCCGATGTCGCCTTCAATCGCGACGCCGTGCTGGCAGAGGCGCAGCGCGCGCATGACGCGCATGTGGACCTCTTGGTCTTCCCCGAACTGTGCCTCTCCTCCTACGCCATCGACGATCTGCACTTGCAGGCGGCGATGATCGAGGCGGTGGAAGCGGCCGTGGCGGAAATCGTCCACGCCAGCGTCGATCTCTCGCCGGTGCTGCTGGTCGGCGCGGCGCTGCCGCACAAGGGGCGGCTCTACAACTGCGCGCTTGCCATCGCGCATGGGCGGCTGCTGGGCGTGGTGCCCAAGTCCTACCTGCCCAATTACCGCGAGTTCTATGAAAAGCGCTGGTTCGCCAGCGGCAAGACGCTGAAGGGCCAGACCATCCGCGTGAACGGGCAGGAGGTGCCCTTCGGCGTCGATCTGGTCTTCGCGTCCGAAGTGCTGCCCAACTTCCGCTTCTTCATCGAGATCTGCGAGGATATCTGGGCCGCCACCCCGCCCAGTTCGCACGGCGCGCTCGCCGGGGCGACGATCCTGTGCAACCTCTCGGCTTCCAACATCGTCATCGGCAAGTCGGACGAACGGCACTTGCTCTGCCGCTCGCAGTCGGCGCGCGCCACGGCGGCCTATATCTACTCTGCCGCCGGCCACGGCGAGAGCACGACCGATCTTGCCTGGGACGGGCAGGGCATCGTCTACGAACTGGGCGATCTGCTGGCCGAGAGCGAGCGCTTCTCGCTGGAGGCGGAACTGTGCATCGCCGACGTCGATGTGGACCGCATCGTCATGGACCGGATGCGCGTGCCGACCTTCAACGACGCGGCCGAAGTGGCGGGCAATCCCGACGAGACTTTCCGCACCGTGCCTTTCCGCCATGCTCCGGCGGGCGGCGACATCGGGTTGATCCGCCCGGTCTCGCGCTTCCCCTTCGTGCCCTCGCGCGCCGACAAGCTGGATGCCGACTGCTACGAGGCGTTCAACATCCAGGTCGACGGCCTGATGCGCCGGATCGAGGCTACGGGCGCCAAGTCCATGGTGATCGGCATTTCGGGCGGGCTCGATTCGACCCATGCGCTGATCGTCGCCGCCCGCGCCTGCGACCGGCTGGGCCTGCCGCGCACCTTCATTCGCGGCTACACGATGCCCGGTTTCGCCACCAGCGACGGCACCAAGTCCAACGCCTGGAAGCTGATGAACGCCGTCGGCATCACTGCCGAGGAGATCGATATCCGCCCCGCGGCGACGACGATGCTGCAGGACATTGGCCACGCTTTCTCGAACGGCGAGCCCGTCTACGACGTGACCTTCGAGAACGTGCAGGCGGGCCTGCGCACCGATTACCTGTTCCGCCTCGCCAACCAGCACGACGGCTTCGTGATCGGCACCGGAGACTTGTCCGAACTGGCGCTGGGCTGGTGCACTTACGGCGTTGGTGACCAGATGAGCCACTACACGGTCAACGCGGGCGTGCCCAAGACGCTGATCCAGTACCTGATCCGCTGGTGCGCGACGACGGACCAGTTCGGCGCGGAGACCGAGGAGGTGCTGCTCGCTATCCTCGGCACCGAGATCTCGCCAGAACTGGTGCCGGCAGGCGCGGACGGCGCGATCCAGAGCACCGAGGCGAAGATCGGGCCTTATGAACTGAACGACTTCTTCCTGCACCACCTCGTGCGCTTCGGACAGAAGCCCTCGAAAGTCGCCTTCCTCGCGCTCCATGCGTGGCGCGATGCGGCGGCGGGGACGTGGCCCGCAGGCTTCCCGGAGGATCGCCGGAACGAATACGACCTCGCCACGATCCGGTCCTGGCTGGAGAAGTTCCTGCGGCGCTTCTTCGCCTTCAGCCAGTTCAAGCGCTCTGCCGTGCCGAACGGGCCGAAAGTCTCTTCCGGCGGCGCGCTGTCCCCACGCGGAGACTGGCGCGCCCCGTCCGATGCCAGCGCGGCGGTGTGGCTGGCGGAACTGGACGCGCGGGTTCCCTGAGCGCGGCGGGCCCGGACCGCAGACCCGAACCGCAGGCCCGGACCGAAGACATGGCAATGCACCCGCTGGCGAATGCGGGGTAACGCCGTAAGGGGGAAGCCCCGTAAAGCCTGATGAACATCGGGCCGGCGAGGGATGCCCGTCTGTGGAAGACCGGGCGGGAGTTCTGCCTGCTCTTGCGAATGGCCGGATAGCGGCAATGCCAGTCCGGCTCGGCCCTGTCGGAACGGTTCGGGTGCGACGGCGCGGGGCTCGCGTCGGCCTCGACCCAGGGTGGTCCGGGAAACCGCTCCGGCTTGGGAGCGGCGGGCCGGGCACGCGGATGAACCGGTCCGGTCGGACGGAGGGGTGCCTGGCCGAGGCGGATGCCCGCGCCTTCCGGCTTCCCTGCGCCGACCCGACACACCGCTGGCCCTTGCGCTTCGGGCCGAACGGATGGGCCGGGGTTATAACCTATTTGGTTAAATTTGTCAAGATCGGCCCCGGATCGCCCGGCGGCGTCAATCCCGGAGCGCGTCGATCTCGCGCGCGAGATCCCTTTCGCGGCGGTCGTCCGTGGCGATGCGTTCGAGCACGGCGATACGCTTGCGCAAGTTCTCGACCTCGCTCTCCAGTTCGTGTTCGCGCTCGCTGTGGTCGTCCAGTCGGAAGCCCGGCTTTTCGCCCCTCAGCTTCTGCGCGCGCAGCCACGTGATCGAGGCTATCGCGAAAATGACGACTACGGCAGTCCAGAAACTCATTGCGTCACCTCGTGGCCGATCCCGTTGCGGGCTTCCCGCAGGCCTTCGATCTGGCGCGCTACATCATAACCCTGATCCGTGACAATCCGTTCGACGCTGGCGAGGCGGTCCTTTATCGAGCCGATCTCGGCACGAAGCTGGGCGTTTTCCTGGGTTAGGAGCTGCACCCGCGCCTGCGCCTCGCCGTCGTTCTTGGGATAGATCGCCTTGCCCCAGGAGTTTTCCAGCGGATAGCCGTGGCGCATGCGCAGCCAGTTGTTGAAGATCCATCCGCCCACGCCCAGCGCGGTGGCGGCAACGATCACCGGGGAGAGCACTTCCAGGGTTGCATAGTCGAGAGCCATGTCCGTCAGGTTCCCTTGTTCAGTTCGCGCGCGGCTCGCCGTCGGCGGTGCGCAGGGATTCGATCTGGCGCGCGGTGTCCCAAGCGCGTCGGTGATGATGGTTTCGAGCGCGCGCAGGCGGTTCTCGATCCCGGCATTATGCGTGGCGTGGCGGGCGGCCTGTTCGGCGGCGATCCGGGCGGACTGCCCCGCCGCGATCTCCAGCTTGCGTTCGAGGAAGGCGAGCCGCCGCTTGTAGGCCCCGGCAAGGATCGCGGAGATCGCGATCATGCTGGCCATGACTGCGGCAAGCCCCATGAAGTCCCCGAAGCTCACTGGCGGGTCGCCTTTTCCCCGGCGGTCTTCTCCACATCGCGCTTTTCCACTTCGCGAATGTCGCGCAGCGCCTCGATCTGGAGCGCGGTGTCGTAGCTGCCGTCGGTGATGATCCGTTCGAGCACGCGCACGCGCTCTTCCAGTTCCTTCGAGTGCGAGGCGTATTGCGCGGCCTTCTCGGCGGTTGCCTGGACCTGCAGTTCGGCCATCTTGCGCTGGTGGCGCGTCCAGATCGCAAAGCCGCCGATGATGAACGGTGCCAGCGGGATGAGCGCCCAGATCGAGTCTTCCATAATGGTGTCCCTGTTGCCCGTGCGGCTGTCAGCGCAGGCTGTCGATTTCGGCGGCGAGGCGCGAATTGCTGCTGGTGTAGTGCGCTTCCATCTCGGCGACGCGGCGGTCGATGTCCGAGAGTTCGCTGCGCAAGTGGCCCGAACGGTTGAGGGCGGAACGGCCGGAGGTGCCGCGCATCAGGTTATGGCCGAAGCCCTGCCGGTTGCGGCGGCGTTCCATGCGGCGCAGCAGGCGCTCTTCCTCGTCCTCGCTGTAGAGGCTCATCGGCCGCTTGTCCGCCAGCACGGCGACCGCGATGTAGATCGGGATCGTCACGAAGGAGACGAAGAAGGTGAGCATCACGGCCGCGATGCGGATCCAGAGCGTGTCGACCCCGGTATAGTCGGCGATACCGGAGCAGACGCCGGCGAGCTTGGCGTTCGACTTGTCGAGATAGAATTGTCCGCGTGACACTGGTTTTCCCTTTCCCCTTGCGGCTGACCCCGGACCTGGCCGGGCCGCCGCCGATGACGCTGGTGAGGCCTGCCGTCCCTTCAGGTCCGGCTGTCCCCGTTTTCCCGGTCATGGCCCTTCGCGGGCGGCATGCACCTGCCGGGATGCCAGGTGCGCCGCTGTTATTCCGATGTCGCCTTGCCGGCGCCCATGGCGCGCTTCATCTCGGCGAGTTCGGCATCGATCCTGTCGCCATCCTCGAGCGCGGCGATTTCATCGGCGAGCGAGGGCTGGCGCTTGTCGGACAGGCTCATCGCCTCGGCGCGGCCTTCGGCATAGTCGACGCGGCGTTCGAGCTGTTCGAAGCGGACCAGCGCCTCGTCCACGCGCTCGCTGGACAGCAGGGTGCGCAGCTTGACGCGATTCTCGGCGCTCTGCAAGCGGGCGGCGATCGAGGACTGGCGGCTGCGGGCCTCGCGCAGGCGGTTCTGGAGCTTCTCGATGTCCTCCTCGTAAGCGCGCAGGGCATCGTCGAGCACGGCGATCTCGGTGCGGAGCTGTTCGGCCATCTCGGCGGCCTTCTTGCGTTCGAGCAGGGCGGCGCGGGCAAGGTCCTCGCGGTCCTTGCTCAGCGCGAGCTGGGCCTTGTCGCCCCAGTCGGCCTGGAGCTTGTCGAGCTTGCCGACGTGGCGGCGCAGTTCCTTCTGGTCGGCGATGGTGCGCGCGCTGCTGGTGCGGACCTCGACGAGGGTTTCCTCCATCTCCAGGATGATGAGGCGGATCATCTTGCCCGGGTCTTCCGCCTTGTCGAGCATGTCGTTGAAGTTGGCGGCGATGATGTCGCGAGTGCGGGAGAAGATGCCCATCCTGGCGGTTCCTTTGATCGAGGCGGCATTGAATGCACGATTGAAACTGGCGGCCCTGTAACCCGGGCCCGAGGAGCCCTGATCGAACCGGTAAGCGCGTCCGGCGCCGAATGCCGGCGCGTCCGGTGCCGGGTTCTGCAGGATTTCGATTTCCGCGTCGAGCCTGCTCACTGCAGCGGAACTCCGCAGATCGGCGCCGCGGCGTGAGCCTTGGTGGCGAACTGGTCGCTCATGACGGCGAGGTTCAGCGTGCCCATGGCGAGCACGGCGGCGATGACCGCCCAGTCAAGCTTGCTGCGTGTCCCGGAACCGGCCTGCTGGAAGCTGGCCTGCTTGCGGTCGGCGATGCTGGCTTCGTGGAAAGGCATGTTTTCAAGTCCTTGCTTCGGGTCGCGTTGAATTTGTCCTTCACATCGCAAGGGGCGTGCCAAATTGCGCAGAGGGCGGATTTCTGCGATTTCAGGGACTTGCGGTGCGCGCCTGCAAAAGATGAATTGCCAATGAATGGGAAATTTCGCTAATATTCGGGAATGGAACGCGACGTTCAGTTCATCGGCCAGTCCACGGCCTTTCTCGATGCGGTGGAGCGCGCCAGCCGTGCGGCCGCGGTGCGGCGGCCGGTGCTCGTCATCGGCGAGCGCGGCACCGGCAAGGAACTGATCGCCCAGCGCCTCCACCACTTGTCCCCCCGCTGGGGGGAGCCGCTCATCACCATGAACTGCGCGGCCTTGCCGGAAACCCTGATCGAGGCGGAACTGTTCGGGCACGAGGCCGGCGCGTTCACCGGGGCTGTCCGCGCGCGGGCCGGACGGTTCGAGGAGGCCGACCGGGGCACGCTGTTCCTCGATGAGCTGGGCACGCTTTCGATGGCCGCGCAGGAGCGGCTGCTGCGCGCGGTCGAATATGGCGAGATCGCGCGGATCGGCGCCTCGCGGCCGGTGCAGGTCGATGTGCGGGTGGTGGCGGCCACCAATGCCGATCTCCCGCGGATGGCCGAAGAGGGCAGGTTCCGTGCCGACCTGCTGGACCGGCTCAGCTTCGAGGTCATCAACCTGCCGCCGCTCCGGGCGCGGGAAGGGGATGTCTACGAACTTGCCGACTATTACGGGCGGCGCATGGCAAGCGAGCTGGAGTGGGAGGCGTGGCCTGGTTTCACGCCCGGCGCCGTCGCCGTTCTGGAAGCCCATGCCTGGCCGGGAAACGTGCGCGAACTGCGCAATGTCGTGGAGCGTGCGGTCTATCGCTGGGGCAATGAGCATGAACCGATCGCCCGGATCGTGTTCGACCCCTTCGAGAACCCGTGGCGCCTGCCTTCGGCCGAAGCGCGGCCGTCCGCCGCTCCGGTGGCGGATGGGGATGTTGGCAAACCCGTGCTTCCGCCCACGCCTTCGTTTTCGTCTTCGCCTTCGCCCTCGCCCTCGCCCTCGCCCTCGCCCTCATCCGTGCCTTCGGGGGCGGGATTGCGGGCCAGTGTCGAGGCATACGAGCGCGGGCTGCTTGTCGAGGCGCTGGAGCGTCATCGCTGGAACCAGCGGCGCGCGGCGAGCGCGATCGGGCTGACTTACGACCAGTTGCGCCATTGCATGAAGAAGCATCGGCTTGCCGAGCCCGCCAGGACGCAGGACTGATCTTGCCCGGGACCGAATCGCACCAGTCCTCGTGCGGCGGCGAAGGTGAATCTGCCAGTTGATATTAAGTCGGATAATTCCCAACTTCACGGCTAATGTAATTTTACCTATAGATAAGTTCAGTATAGTGCGCCGAATGCGCAAATTGAGGGCAAACGTGCACGACGTAGCCGACGCTTCCGAAGCGACAGGGTTGTTGGAAAACTTGACGGCGAAGCAGGTCGAGGTGCTCGATCTGCTGGCGATGCACCGCACGACCAAGGAAATCGCCAGGGAACTGCGCATCGCCCCCAATACCGTGGACCAGCGCATCGCCGCGGTGCGCGACAAGTGGGGCACCGTCAACCGCAAGGATACCGCCCGCCTTTATGCCCGGCTCGTGGAGCTATGTGGCAAATCCACATATGACTTTTCCCGTATCGACGCAGGAGGCGGCGAGGGTGATGACGATGAACAGGATCTGCCGATCGATCCGGTTTTCGTCCTTTCCGATGCCAGGCCCATGGCCCGTCACCCGGACTGGTTCGACACCCGGATGCCAGAGCCGGTGGGACTGGAGGCTTTCGATGCGAAATTCGGAAGGGTGGGGCGCGTAGCGGCGGTTTTCGTACTGGCCTTGATGATGGCGGTGACCCTGGCGGCTACGCTGGCGATCGCCCAGGCTCTGGGAAAACTGCTCTGACACGCTCCGGCTGACCGGCTTTCGGGAAAGCCTTCGTTTTTCCGACAGCCGTTTTCCGACAGTGGGCCCCGAGGCCCGAGGAGCTTGATCGATGACACCCGAAATTGCCAGCCTGCGGATCGCGCGCAGCATCCGGTCGGTTGAGGACGACATGGACGAACTGCTCGCCAAGGCGGGTGAACTTCTCGCCGAAATCGCCCGTGCCCGCGTGGCCACCGATAACGTGGCGCATCTCGGCCAGCGCCCGATGGCGCGCGTCGCCAACATGCAGCGCAGCCTGATCGAGGCGCGCTCCGAACTGGTGCGGGCGCACGGCGACCTCTCGAAACTTGCCGAGACGATGGACATCCCCATCCGCTGCCCGGAAAAGAATATGGTCGACACGGATGAATCGGCCCGGACCGCTGCGATGGCGGCGGCCTGATCGCTGGCGGGGGTGCATTTGGAGAATACGGAACAGCAGGCATTCTTCCTGGTGCTCGTCCTGGCGGTTTCCTTCTCGTTGTGGAGGGGCGGCGGGCCGGAGCGCTGGGGCGCCGGAGTGATCCTGGCGATGGTGCTGTTGCAACTGGGCGGGGAAAGCCTGCTGCCCAGTGGTTTCACCAGTGTGGACCCGCTTTCGTTTCTGACGGATGCGGTGGGGGCGGCCGGCTTCGGCGCCCTTGCCCTTCAGGCGCGGAGAGTCTGGCCGATATGGGCAGCGTCGTTGCAGCTTCTGAGCCTGAGCGCGCATTTCGCGCGGTGGGCGGATATCGGGGTTCCTCCCACGGTCTACGCCGTCATGCGCGGGACTCCGACGTTCCTGGTCTTGCTGGCGATGGCGGTCGGTACGATCCTCCATGCCTCTCGCAAGCGGCGGAATGGCAGCGATCCCTCGTGGCAGGACTGGTCCCGGGTTGCAGCCGGGTCCGTCCGTTATCGCGGCGGTTACTCGAAACCCTGGTGACTCATCTGGGCTGCCTGCGCAGCGAAGTGATGCTGGAACTGCCGTTCGGGGAAGACGGGCGGCTGATCGGGCAGGTGGTCTGCACCGCCGGCGGAGTGGCCGCGATCCGCGCCGCCTGCCGCCCGCTGCTGCGGCGAACGCAGGCCTGCGGGGCGACGGGGCTGCTGCTGGTCCACAACCATCCTTCCGGCGATCCCCGCCCGAGCCGGGCGGACGTGATCGCGACGCGGGGGCTGTCGATGCTGTGCCGGAGCGCGCGAATCGAATTCTACGACCATCTCGTGATCGGCGGGCGCGCGCGCTCTCGATGCGGCGGGCGGACCTGATGAACCGCGAGGTGGCATGACATAGGCGTTTCCGGCGGGCGGCCCTCCCCCGCCGGACGCAGCCGGCGT
>NZ_LGJH01000093.1 GCF_001298105.1 Novosphingobium sp. ST904
CTTCATTGCGAGGTTGCTACTGGATTCCCGCCTTCGCGGGAATGACGAGTCGAGTGAACAATCGGCAAGCCATCCGGGTTCAACGAACGTCCACTGTGGTGGAAAGCAAACCTAGATCATGTCATTCCGCGCCTGTGAGCAAGGGGAAGCTAGTGTGACTAAGAGATCGTTTTTGGCGGGGCTCCTTGGCTTCATTGGCGTTGGAAGTGTTGAGGCGACGCCGCCGACCGACTTGGGCTTTCCTCCCGTTCCAGCTTGGCATCCCTCGTTCGCTCAACCCATTGAACATGTTGTAGACCGGCTTTCCTATTATACTGATGGAAAACGCGACTTTGTGGTTTTCAGAAACGGAACATGTGTAGTTTTGGAAGAAGGCATCTCTGATGCGCCGCGGAGGCGTTTGCCCGCAAAGTCTTAGCTGACATTCTAAGCTATCACCCGGACATGAATCCCAGCCCCATGGACGATGGAAACATCCTTGTCCGTTACAATCATCCCGCCGTGAATGTCGTTATTAGAGAAGTTGTTCTTGACCACCAGAAGGAGGTTGAAGATCGACACTTGGATGGCTTGACGGAAGCAGAGGTTCTGATGACGCCGCTTGGTCCGAACAAGTTTGATGATTTTGGTAAACAGGCACTTCTCGGACGTGCATACATGTTCATGGATGCGCAGAACCCAGAGATTGTTCGAATCCATCGGCATCAATGATGGCAGCAATGGGCGTGTCCGGAATGGCGGGTTTCAGACAAATTTTCCAGATAGCCGCCGCCGCTGCAGATTCTCGAATCCGTCCTTGCCTAGCATCCCGTAGGCGTGACGCGGCCGGCGTAAGTGGGCGAGAGTGGGAAGTTCAGCTCCGCCAGCAGGGCGGCATCGGCATGGCAGTACTTCGCGGCGGGAACGAAGGCGCGCACAGGGGTGAACGCGAAGCCTTCGTGGTTCCTGACCAGCGCGAACGACTGGATATGCGTGGTTGCAGCCTTGTAGGGCGATTTCTCCACGTCGCGGCTGGCGATCAGCATGTAAAGAGTCGTCCGGCCCTCGTGGTTGCCCCGTGCGAAACGGACAGAGCGGATCATGTCGTCTCCCACGTCGGGCGCATCGATGATGGATTCGCGCCCCTCGAGCGTGGCTGACGCATCTCCCACCTTGACGAGAAAGACGTGCTGGCCGCGGATCTTGTTGTTCTGCCGCCAGAGCTGCGCGATCGAACCGTCCTGATCGGTTCCGGCAATGTCGGGCATGGGGTTGACGCCGGGGGCGAGCGTGATCGGCGTCAGGCTTGCGGCACTATCCGCGCCGGTGGCCCGGTGAGTGTCCGGTGCCGGACGCGATGCGGCGGCGATGCCGGGCAGGGCGGCCAGCGCGGCGGGCGAAAGCAGGAAAAGAAGGCGAGGAAGAGAGGCAGGGCGCATCGGCATTCCCTTACATGGCGCATCCCTGCAAAGGTTTTGCCGGAGCGCGGAAGGCGGGGCAAGGGTGCTGGCCGAAAGGGGTAGGAGCGGATTCGCGGGGGTGAACCGGCGGTTTTCCGCGCCTTGCGCAGTTCACGATGCGCTTTGCAAAAGAGGGGCGCATGCCGGTTCAAATCGAATCCGGCCTGTGGAAAACTTTGTTTTCTCTGGAAATTGTCAGGATTTCCGGGGCGTCCGGGAGGGAGGCGGGCTGCGTGGTCGGGCCGGGTGCAACAAAAAACCGAAAGGCCTCTTGCCACCCCCGGAGTCGCCCTATATAGGCGCGCTCCTGCCCAGGGCGGTCTTCGGAACGCCCTCCCGGTCGGGGAATAGCTCAGCCTGGTAGAGCACTGTCTTCGGGAGGCAGGGGCCGGAGGTTCGAATCCTCTTTCCCCGACCATTTCACCTTCGGGTGAGGCATAGAAACCCAGCGGAAACGCTGGGTTTTTTGCTGTCTGGCGTTCATTTCTTGCTCTTTCATGGACAGGGGCCGAAGGTTCGGTTTGAACCTCATGCACGGCGGCGGATGGTATTGGCGACGTCCGTCAGGAACTCAGGGCTGAACCTCGCATAGTGCTTCTGAGTCGTTCGATCGTCGTCATGGCCCATGAATTGGGCGAGTTTCGGCATGGAGACACCCGCTTCAGCCGCCCAAACCGCGCCCGTGTGGCGGAGTGTGTAGGGGGTCGCGTAGACACCGCTCCTTTCGGTGGCGGCCTGGAATGCCTTTTTGATGCAGGCGATGGGCGCGCCGCCACGCTCAATGACCGATTCGCAGGTCCGGCCGTTGTAGGCGCGCTGTAGCCAGACCAGCAGGTCGTCCGCGATCGGCACGATGGTGCGGCGCTTCGAAGTCCGGACATGGCCGGGAGGTGTGAAATCGATCTGCCGTCGCATGAAGTCGACTCGGTCCCAGGTGAGCTGGAGAATCGCGGTCGGCCTCGCCATGGTGTAGAGGCCGATCATCACGTAGAGCCGAGCATGCTCGGCGCGCACGGCCTCGAAGAACTTGTCGAAGTCCTTGTGGTTGAGGTGCCGGCGCTTCGCTTCGGCTGCCTGGGGAAGCCAGACCTTCACGCGCTTTTCGAATTTCGGCCCGTTTGATGTTGCCCAACCCAGCGCCGTGGAAAGCTGCATCAGTTCGTACCGGACTGTAGAGGGGCCGACCTTGCGGAGCTTCATGTAGGCCTTCGCCATCGGCTCATCGATCAGGAACGGGTCCACGTTTTCCCAGAAGGTCTTCATCGCCTTCCAGGCGTCCTTGCGGCGACCATGGGAAGGCTTCTCCGTGATCGTCGCAAGGTAGCCGGTCATGACCCGGCCCACGGTCCACGGTGAATCATCCCCATTTTCCCAGACCTGTCGCGCTTCCGCCTCGGCGCTCGGCCGATCTTGCGCGTCGAGCTGGCGCCGCCGGCGCTTTCGCTCTCCGTCTTCACCATTTTCCCACCAGACGAGGGCGTATCCGCCTCTGAACTGTTGGACGGCGTAGTCGAGTTCCTGTTCATTGCTTGGCATTCATACTTCTCCACTTCTGCCACGCTGATGCGAATCAGCGCACCCAAGCGGAAACACTGCAGGGCACCGCTGTCTATGAGCTTGCGCACGAGACCCGTGCTGCAGCTCCACCGGTCGGCGAGCTGCGCGACCGACAAAGGGGCAGGGGTCTTGAGGTTGAAAGAGGGGCGGGGGGTCATGCTTTGGGTTCCCTTTTTGCTCGGCGTCTCGCATCTCTGCAGCCGCAGCAGCCTGCTCTATGGTTTTCCCTTCTGCCGCCAGCCTCAACACTTTGCGGAAAGTGCAGTTTCCTTCGAGCCGATTGGTGGCATGCCCGCGCTTCAGGTCTTCCGGGCGCGGAACATATCCGCCGCGCCTCTTCATACGTCGGGCCTTTTTCTGCGCCTGGTATGCCCGGCGCGCATCATCAGCGGTGATGCTCATGCGCCTGCTCCCGGGTAACCGTCGTGCAGGACGCCATCGAGAAGCCGTCCAGCAGCCTTCTTGCCCACGCGATCGACGTAGACGACACGCTCGCCATGGAAGCCGGTACCGCCTGCGAGATTATGCCACCGACCTTTCGGGTGCTCGTGCTCCCACCGGCTGCACTTTCGCCAGTCTGGATCCTCGACATCGCGGTCAAAGACCGTCACGTGCTCGCCCCACTGCTTGAACAGGAAGGGCACCGGGGCAGGTCCACTGGCGACCGTTACGCTCGCACACTGGTCGCGCAGGCTACGCGCCCAATCCGGATGCATAGGCCTTGCGCGCGGGCCGCTCTCGCCGCCCACGATAATCCAGTCGATCGCGGCGTCGCCGGGGTGGTGATGGATCAGCCAGTGTTCGCGGATATGAACGGGGCCCAGCAGCGGCTCCATCGAAAGGAACCGGTAGCGCGGACCGAAGGTGGTCAGCAGCTTCGGAATGTCTCGATCTGCCTCCGCCTGGTTCACGACAGAAATTCCCAGCCAGATGTTGCTGGGCCATCCGCCAGCAGCCTGCGCCATCTTCGCGGCATTGCCGATGCGCTTCGTCACCAGCAGCCAGTCGAGGTGCGGCGTCTCGCGGATAAGCTGGAACAGCTCGGCGCGCCACTCGGCTGAGCCTCGTTGTCGAACACGTCGGCGAGTGAGGCACAGAACACACGGAAGCGGGTGCCAACGGCCTCAGCCTTCCGGTTCCAGACGCGCGGCTGTTTCCACGTCGAGGCGGCAGTGTGGCGGCGCTCTTCACCCGGCCCCCACTTGACGCCCAGGCGGACGGTAGCGAGATCGGAGGCATAGCAGTTGTCGCAGCCGGGACCGACCTTGGTGCAGCCAATCCACGGGTTGAAGGTGTGGTGCGTCCACTCGATTGCGCTGTTCTCGGCCATCAGAAGGGGATCTCCTCAAGCGTCTCGAATTCCTCGACCTGAACAGGATCGGGCAGCCGCGCCAGAAGGCGCGCTTCCATGACGTAGAAGGACTGGGTCGGATTTTGGCGCGCGAGGCGCTGGGCCTCTGCGGTCGCCTGTCCATAGCTCATGTGTCGGAAACTCGGCGGGCGGCATCCCTCAGGGTTCCAGATGACGAAAAAGGATGCCTTTTTGCTCATGCTGCCACCTGCTCGGCTAGATGACGGTACCGGATGCGATGATCCTCGGGCAGGTACGCTCGGAAGTTCGCGACGGCCTCGTCGATGCTGGGATGGTTCAGCACCATGTCCTCGTCGGCCGCGCGTTCGTGGAACATCAGCTCGAAGTGGCCGTATCCCTTCGCGCGGATCTCGCAGCGGATGCGGGCCTCGTGACAAAGGAGAACCAGCAGCGTCAGGGGGCGGTAGTCGTATGTCGACATGTTGCCGTCTCGCCAGGGTACGGACATGTTGCCGTGGCCGTCAGGGCAGCCCGATCCCCAACGGATATTTTCCCAATTGATCGGTGCGTTGTAGATCCCGTTCCCGACCATGCCGCAGATGTCGATCACCTTGGCCTGAAAGGCGGAGAGCTGCTCCGGCGCTGGCTTGTAAGTGCGGCGCTTGGCGTTCGTGCGGTTGGACGCTGCGTTGGCAGTCTCGGCCCAAGCGGCGTGGTCCATCGTTGCGTAGGTCATGCTGGCTGCCTCTCGTGGCGTTGATCGTTGAGGGAGAAGGGGAGGGAGCGGCCGGGCGGCATGATCCACATGTGATACATGTCCGCCTCGTCCACGAGCTCGGCGGCTGGGGGCATCACCTCGAGGGCGGTGTATTCCCGGCCGAACAGCTCGTTCTTGATGCGCTGCTTGTCGCGCCACGGCGGCTCCAGGCTGCTGACCGTCCGGATCGCGCAGTGGTGCATCAGGCCCCAGGCGGTATCGATCGGCCGGACGAGCACGGCATAGAGGTCGTTCGCGTAGGAGCTGCGGATGTCGCGGCACCAGCCGTCGGTGCCCGGCAGTCCGGTGGGGAGCGGCGTGTGGCGCCAGTACCCCCAATGGCCCGATCGCAGAGCCTTGCGCTCCAACGCCGCCGCGTGGCGGGCTTGGTCGCGGTTCATGCGAACATGTCCATCTGTGAGCCGTTATCGACCGGCAGCGCGGCGACCTCGGCGGTGGTGATCTGGGAGAGGTCCAGCCCGAGCCGAACCGCGATGTCGCGGACGTGGTTTTCGTCCGCCTCGATCGAGAGCGATTGCATACCGGCCGCGCGAGCGGCGGCTGCCGTGGTGCCGGTGCCCGCGAACGGGTCGAGCACCAGGCCGCCGGCTGGGCACACCAGCTTCACCAGCCATTCTATCAGCGAGGGCGGCTTGACGGTCGGGTGCGTGCGCAGGTCGGCGTGGCCGCAAGTCGGCTTACCGATCGTGTGGGCGCCGCATTCACGGCATTCAAAGATGCGCTCGCCCTGGGCGGCCTTCGACGAATAGAAGAACCGCGCTGCCGTCCCGGAATCGCCCCGGAACGACGCGCCATTGTCGCCGTTGCCTTTGAAAGCACCGAAGACGTTGCGGCACTTGTCGCCAGCTCGCTCGCCAACCGGAGCCAGCGCCCCGCGCTCGCCGTATGCGGCAAAGGCATCGAGCACTTCCTCGCTGCCATCGTGGAGCAGGTTGGCGGGCCAGCGGCCGGGCTTGGAAATGCCCTCGAAGTTTTCCGCGCCCTTCCATTCGCCGGTCGCGTTGACGGCCGCCCCCGGGGCAAACCGCTTTGTGCGGTAGTGCGACCAGAGTTTTCCGGCGCCCGCCTTCAGCTCGTCGTCGGTATAGATCCGGCAGGCGTCAATGTTGATCGCGCCCACCCCCCAGCGTGCGGTGTTCGCGGCCACGCTGCCTTCGCTGATCGGCTTCTGCGCGAACACGATCGGCTCGACGGCTGGTTTTAGCGCCGTGCCCTTGCCCTCGTGCTCGCCGTCGAGGTTGTGCGACTTGGGGAAGCCGCTGCCGTAGAGCCACGAGAGCATGTCGCGGATCTCGAACCCGGCATCTTCGATCGCGCAGGCCATGCGGTGGTAACCCTTGGTCGCGGCGAAGGCGACGAGGTAGGCGCCCGGCTTCATCACGTCGAACACGCGGCGCCAGGTCTCAGGACGGAACGCGACATCGCCGCCGTCCCACTGCTGACCCATGAAACCCTGCGAGGAGCGGGCATAGACCCCGGTGGTTCCCGACTGAATCGGCGCGCTGTCCGGCTGGCCCAGTCGGGCCACGATGCTCGCGAGGTGATAGGGCGGATCGGTGCAGACGGCGTCCACCTGCATTCCCGCGAGGAAGAGCTGGCGCAGCACGGGCGTGCAGTCGCCGAGGATAACGCGGGCGCTCATGCGGCCTCTCCGCACCAGGTCCCGCATTCAGCGTCCATGTCGGGGTCAAGGTCGAAGTGCCCGCCGGCGAACATATCTGGCTGGCGGCGGACATCTCCCATCAGTTCGCGATAACTATACTCGGTGACAAAGCGGCCCTTTCCCGGGCCTTCTTCCATGTCACTCCACCACTGCAACGTGCCCGGAGCCGTTCGCTCTATTTCCCAGAGTTTCGGACGTGCTTTGAGGAAGCACCCGTCGCAATTCCCTTCGAAGGGCAGAAGCTGCAAGTCGAACGGCTGCGCAGCCCAGAAGGCCCTGACCATGCGATTGTCGACCTTGGCCTCGTGTAGCGGAACCACGTTCGACCAGCACTGACGGGTGGGCTTGAGAGACCGGCGCACCCGGTGCCCCTCGTCGTGGCGCAAGCCGATTACGTTGGTCCAGTGCTTGTAGCCCTGTTCCTGCATGAAATACTTCAGGACGCGCACCTTCAGTTCCTGAGTGCACCAGCGCTGGACCGCATTGGGGGTTCGACATTTCGCCTCGATGAGGCGTTGGAACGGCTCGCCACGACGCGACGCGCTGTTGAAGCCGACTTCCTCGAACCGCTCGCCGAATGGGACGACATTCCCGTCATCGTCTTTCACGCGCCTGGTGCGCCACTCGAGCCAACGCACCCGCACGCCCCAATGGCTCGCGCAGTCGTGAACGAACCGGAGTGTCTCTTCACGCTCTTTCCCAGTGTTGGCGAAAGCAACATGCACGTCGTCGGGCAATTTGCCGTCGTACGCGTCGAGGATATGCCACAACATGTAGGCAGACGTCCGGCCACCCGAGAACGAGACGAGCGCTGGTCCGCCGATGAGATAGGGGTTCGTCATGCCGCCTCCCTGAACAGTTCCATCTGCTCGGCCTCGACGTGTCCTGGCAGGAGCGATCCCCACTGGCTGGCCATTGCGAGCGCGATGCCAGGGAATGTCTCGCTACGGGCCCGAGCGCGATCGGCGGCAAGCTTGCCCCATCCCGAAGCGCGGTGAACGGCGCTCCATGCCTTGTGCTCTACCGAGCCGGGACGCGGCGGCGTCAGACGGTTGGTGTCTCGCAGCGGCGGAAGCTCGCTACCGGCAAACAGGACCGCTTCGGCGTCTTCGACAAAGGACGGGATACGCTGAAAATCGAAAGAGGCGTCACGCTCCATCTTGGCGAACTGGCGCTCTGTCAGGCGCTGCTCATAGTTCGGCAGCTCGCAGCTGGCCGGAATGAAGCCGTAGCGGCCCGACAGAACCCAGATCTGGAGTTCCGCGGTAGAGCGCCCAGCGTCATAGGCGTGAGCAGCGGCCGGGTGGCGATGAAGGAGCGCGCGCAGAGTGCGCCACATAGGACCGTCATAACGCTCCAGGGCGGGCATCGGCGCGGGGTCAGCTCGTTTCGTGTGCGAGCAAGACATAATGATAAGCTTCATGCTGCCTGAGCCTCCTGAGCGCGGTGCTTCGGCTGGTTGTGAACGCCGCAGGGGCGGGTGCAGGCGCAGTACCGGACCGGCTGGTGTGCAGCGGTACCGGCCGCGCCGTCCGGCGCCTGATCGAGCTTGCAGGGGGAGAAGAGGATCATGGCCTTCACGCGGCCTCTCCCTTCGACATCTCTCGGTATGCTTCCAGCATGGAGCCGCTAATCGCCTCGATACGCGAAAGCACCGGGTGCTTCCGGCGATGATCCATGCCGTGCAGTTCCCAGTCGGCGGGCTCAGCTTCCGACAACGTCTGGATGAAGAGGTCGGGATCGCCCCCGTCGAGATCTCCATCCCGGTAGATCGGCATGAGCGCTTTGAGCAGCGTTGCCGCGTTCCGGACCGGCGTTTGGAGATAGGCTTCGCGCAGCGCGGTAAGAGCGTTGCGGACAGGGGCTTCCCCAAAGGCTTTCAGCGAGCGGGTAAGCATGGGTGCGCATGCGAGGTCGCCGGCGACAAAGGCAGAGGTGGTGCTATGGCTGCGCTGGCGCCAGCCAGTCTGTTGAAGCATGGCCTGCATCGCCTTGGCTTCTTCATCTCCTGCGGCGAGCATGCCGTTGAAAATGTCGGCCTGGCTCAGCTTCTGGCGTTTGGTGTTGAGCGCTACGAATGTCGCGGCCTCGGCGCTGGTGTCTCGACCGGTGAGCACAACACAGGGCAGATGCGGGATATCTCCGCGCTCGACGGCACCGGCTTTCCGGTGCTGGCCGTCGAGGATGAATAGCGAACCATCTGCACGGCGGCTCACGACCAGCGGCTGGCAGAGCGCCCAGTCCCATTCCTTGACCATGCCGATGATGATGCGGCGGCTGTTCGCGCCGTCCGTGGCGCGCTGATACGCTTCATCCACGTTGAGAGTGTTGATGCCGATCCATTCAAGCGTCGGCGGCGCGCCCTTCTGGGGGCCTGTTTCGAGGGCCATAGTCAGATCCTCGTGGGCATGAGGACGGCCTTGAAGGCGGTGTCGGCAGGATCGGCGAACGTTACCGGGGCCATCGACACCTGCGCGATACCGAGCACGACTTCCTCACCGTGAAGCGAGTTGAGAATGCGAAGCAGGTAATCGGTGTTGAGGCCGATATGGCCGAACCCTTCCGGGACGTTGTGCTGCGCGTCGATCTCGAACGCGCTGTCGCCGAGATCAGGGCTATTCAGCTCGACCCGCAGTTTCCCTGCGGGGAATGAGAGCTTAACCGCCCGGTGTTTGCCGAAGCAGATCGCCGAAACGGTGTGGACCGCCTGCACCAGGTCGGCGCGGCGCGGCCTGGCAGCGTATTCCTGATTGGCCGGGATGACCTTGCTGTAATCGGGATACTTTCCGTCGATCAGCTTGCCGGTCACCGCATAGTCGATACCGTCCAGATCGGCGCGAAGCGCAATGCGGTCACCGCCCGGCTGGAGCGGGAGATCAGGCCCTGCCGTGTTGGGAATGCCCTGACGGCCATAGGTGAGCCGTGCGCCGCTCTTCGTCTTCGCAAAGCGTGCCATGATCGTGTTGAGCCAGCCACGCGGGATGATCGTCATGTCCGGCATTACGCCGGCTGCGTCTGGCAGGGCCACGTCGACCACGAGCAGGACGTGCCCATTCGTAGCGGCGAAGCGGTACGTCCAGTCGGCCACGTGGCTGACGCACACGCCGTTCAGGTAGTAGCGCGTTTCCTCTTCGCTCATCGCTGCCATGACGCGGCGGATTTGCTTCAGCTCTCCGGAGCCCAGCGTGGCCGAAAAGTCTTCGAAGCTGATGCGCGGATGCGCCGGGAAGTCTTCGGCGGACTGCGTGATCAGATTGCTGTCGAGGCGACCGGCGCGAAGGCGCAGCTTGTTCTCTTCGTTGGCATCCAGCTTCACGGTATCCCCGCCCGCCTGGTTCACGGCGGTACGCAGCAGGCGCGGCTGGGGTAGGGTGAACTCGCCCGGCTTGCCATCATAGGGCAACTCGGCGACGGCGTGGTTGTCGAGGTCCGTGCCTTCCAGGCGCAGCTTCCCGTTCGCCGTGACCTTGAGCGTGGAGATGATGGGGATGGTCGCATAGCGGGAGGTGGCGGCGGCGGCCAGTTCGACGGCGCGCGAGAACAGCTTGCGGTTCACTTCGATCATGGTGGAATCCTTGCTGAAGCGGGGGATCAGTACGGGAGCTCGTTCTCGGGGACGTGCATCACGCCGCGCACGGCGCAGTCGCGGGCGGCAATGGCCTCGCGCGCCTTGCGCAGGATGCGGCCCACGAGTTCGGCCATCTGGTCGGGCGGCGGCGTTTCAGTCAGGCCGGTCGCGCCCTTCCAGATGCGGGACACGTCGGCGCAGATCCGGTCGATCTCGGGCACCGTAAGGTGCAGGGACTGAGGTTCGTGCGACATGCGGCGCCTCCGAGGGGTGCCTGCGGCCGCACCGGTAGCCGCAGGCGTGGGGGGAACTCCCGGAACGGCGGGGGGCATGCTGCTCCGGCCGGTGCGTTGGGAGAGGGGTGTGCCGGGCGCGATCATTCGCCGCGCTCCGGCACGTTGCGACCCGTCAGGCGGGCGGGGTGGAACATGAGGGCTGCGCCGGACGATCCGATGATGACGGCAATCCCGATCACGGTAGGCCAGAACAGCGGCGAAAGGACGAACTGCCGCACTGCCGGGTGCTCGACGATGAGCTGGCACGCGGCGTCCATGCCGAACAGTAGGCCGGTGAAGAGGGTTGGAACGAGGGCCGCAATCGCGCGGCTGGCGTTGGCGGGCTTCACAGCTCACCTCGGCGGGTCATCTGCTCGATCATGTAGTCGAACAGGTCGATGAAGTTGTCGAACATCACGGTTCGGCCAGTGCTGAGGCGAAGGCGGATCATGCCGCCACCTGCCGGGCCGCGTCGGCCTTCTCTTCGAGCGCGCCGAGCAAGCGGCGCACGTCGATGAGTTGCATGGTGATGAGATCGACCTTTTCCGAGACGTGAAAAGCCTCGGCGGCGATGCCGTCATGCAGCCGCTTGGCGGCGGCGTAGTCGTAGAGGCCAGCCTCGGCGATGACGTGGGTAAACCGTCCGTCGTGCGCGAGCCACATGTGCCACTTTACGGACCAGATCAGCCAGCAGCGATCATCGGCGGGGGTGGGCACCAGCTTGCGCAAGAAGCGGCCATGGCGATTGCGGAGCCGGGCGATCATCGCGTGACGCCCCAGCGGCGTAACGCCCGCTCGGCGCTTGCCTGGGCGTACTGCATGAAAGGGGTCTTGGCGCCGCCATCGGCTTCAAGCGCGGACAAGAACCCGCAGACCACGCCAGCCGCGCTGTCACGATCGACGAAGGTGACATGGCCCTTGCTCGTTGGCGCCGGCGGCTGGTGATTTGCGAAAAGTAATGCACACGGCATCGGCGGCCTCCCACAGGGTTTCGGCAGGTCTGCGCTTTCGGCTCACTGCTCGGCTGGTGGAGGATTGATAGTGTGACTTTTCCCACCTCGTCAAGCGAGAATGTGAATAATCACATTGTTCTTGATATGTTCTTACAGTTTTGAAATTGTCGGCATTGGAGGTGATTCGATGTCTGACGAGCTTGGGGCGGTGCGAGTTGTGGGGGTTTCATACTATCAGGAGGCGTTGGAGCGGTGTTCCGCTGGGCAGCCGGTCCGGTTTGTTCATGAGCCGGATAACCCTTACGACGAGACGGCTCTGCGCGTAGTATCCATAACCGGAGAGACGATCGGCTATCTGCCGCGCGGTAGCTGGCTGCACCGCGCGATTCATCAGCATGGGCGCGGTGCGGCGGCTATCATCGCGAGTATGGGGTATAGCAGGGCATGCGTACTGGGGGCGGCTTTAAGCGCAGTGCTGACCGACGATAAGCCATCGGTGGAATCTTATCATGCGAATGCGCCCGCGCCGGAAGTTCCGGCTGGAGGATTCAGGTACTGGATCAGTACCCCAGGCGCCGCCTCGCGGCCCGGGGCAGTACAAAAATGATCGGCGTTGCCCAATCCAATTCGACGTCGACGATGTCTTCGGCATTGAGGGAGCGAAGCGTGAAGAAGCCCGGGCGAGATCCGTAAGCAAGCTGCTTCACGTACGTCTCGCCGGATATGAGTCTCACTGCGCAGAATTCGCCGATGTCTTCTTCGCTGACGCCGTCGTTTGTCCGGGCGATGTAGACGATATCACCTGACGAATATCTGGGTAGCATGGATGATCCATCTACCTCGAGGGCTTCGACTTTACCGACCAAGCCTGGCGGCCTGGGCGCTGTTTCGCCGGCGAGTTCTTCGAACAGCACTTCACCGCCCGCGCCGACGCGTCCGGAAAGCGGGACCGTGCCGCCGCCGATGATGTCCGCGATCGTGACGTCGAGTGCTTGAGCCAGGCGGTGGAGGTTGCCGACCTTCACGTCGTCACCCTCAAACAGGTCACGGACAAAGGTTTCGCCTTTCCCGACCTTCTTCGAGAGAGGTTTCGCCTTGATCCCCTTCTCGTCCATCAAAAGGCGCAGGCGATCTTTGACGCGCGCGATTTCGTCACGTTCATTCATGTGTGAGATATCACACGGGCCGCTATCTGCCGGATAGAGGGGGAAGTTCACACCTTGACGGTGGGAATAATCACACCTAGTCATACCCGCATGGCCAAACTCATTGACGACATAGAGGCGTTTTTGGCCTCTAACAGTGTCTCTCCGACAGCGTTCGGACAACTCGCCCTTGGTGATCGCCATTTCGTGCGGCAGGTCCGGGCCGGAAGGCGCTTGTGGCCCGAGACCGAGGCTAAGGTTCGCACTTTTATGGCGACGTATCGCGCCGCTGCGCAGGACGCAGCCGCATGAGGTCGCGCACGCAAGACCGCACTGACAGCGCGGCGCTTCATGCCATCACCATGGCAGCGTCCAGCCGCTTCGAGTGCCCATCAAACGACAGGCTCGCCGCCGCGATCGGCGCGCGCGGATCGTCGGCCGGTGCTGCGGCGCTTGCACGGCTGGAGCGGTCCGGCGCGATCACAGTGGAGCGCGGCCACGGCTGGCGGGTGGTGACCGTGAATGAGTTCGGCATTCGCACGGAAGGACCGGACGCATGAACGGCCTGACCCCGCAAGAACAGGAATTCACCACTCGTCGGGCGCTTCCATTTGACGGAGAATGGCTGCGACAGAATGCAGCTCCTGCGCAAGGCGAGGGGGCAGAACGTCATCACCCGCGTTTTCCTCGATTTGATGAGCAAAGGCCTCCATCTCGGCTGCACAGTGCTCTGTCTGCGATCGCAGTAATATTCCGCGTTTGGCCAACGCGAGAGTGCAGTTCAGCGACAGGGTTAGCGAGAGGCGGTTGCCCTCGTTCAAAATGTCCATGCGACTGCTCATCGGTGAAACCTCGTGCCTGTGTGGAACAGAGGACCGTGGCCGAAGGCGCGCACGAGTCAACCGCGACCGAAGGACCGGACGCATGAAGTTCGTGATCGGTTCCGTAATCATCTGTTGGCTGATCCTCGATCAGCTGCTCGCCCCTTGCATCGTCAAAGTCGTTCGCCGCCTCCGATCCTGATCGGCGCGCGCGGCCTGCTTCGGCGGCTGGGACTGAATTGTTTCCTTTCGTATCCATGGGATACGCTTACTTCGCAGGCGCAACAAAATCATGTCACACGTCACTGACGCTAAACAAGATTTGGCGAACCGTCTCGCAGATGTTCTGCGCAAGATGAAACGCTCCAACGTTCAATCCTTGCCGGCCCTGGCCCGTAGCATCGGCGAAGAGGTCCGCGACCTTACGCGCTGGTCGACCGGGGTGGCGATGCCCGCGCATGTGCTGGTGGCACTGCTTGACGAGCTGCCGCGCCACCATGCCGACCATCTGCTGGGCGGCACGCAATTGCGGCTGGTCAACCGGGACGGGGGGGCGAGGGCCACTGCGCTTGCCGCTTCTGCGGCGGCTTCCCGTTTCAGCGCGGAAGTTGCCGAGCGCTTCGCCGACGGCGAGTGGTGCCACCGCGACGAGGCCATCGCCAAGGAAGAGGCGCTTGAGACGATCACGGAACTCCAGAAGTTCGTGGGAGGCTGAGCGATGCACCTGGACGTGGAAACCATGCGCAAGGGCATGACGGCAGCGCCGGCGGACCTGCCGCGCATCGAGACGCAAATCACGAACGCTGAAAAGCGGCTGGCGCGCGCGAAGGCGAAGCTGGCAGTTGCCGAGGCAGAGCTATCCGATGCCGAGACCTGGCTCCAGCGGTGCGTCGATGCCCGCACGGATTGGGTCGAAGGCCGCACGCAGCCCCAGATGATGATGTTCTGAGGCGGGTATGGCGAACCCACAACCCCGGTTGAATGCGCCGAAGGCCGAGTGGTTCAGCCGCTGCGGCCTGCCGGATACGGCGCCGATCAGCGTGAACGACTATGCCCGGCGGCTGTGCAGGTACATCGCGGACCCCTCGACGGTTCGTGTCCGGACGCTGGAACAGTACGGCAAGGCTCCACCGCTGGAGAAGATCCGCACCTGGCGCGCCGACTGGCTGGCCGAAAGGGATTGGTGCCGGGGAGAGCGCGACCCCCAGGAATCCGCAGCCGAAGCCGATCGCGTCCACGAGTTTTGCGCCGCCATCGCCGCGCGCATTGCGGCTGGTGACATGGATGTCGCCACCCCGGCGAATGATGAGGCGGCAGAAGAGGTTGGCGACGTCGACGATGGACTGCCGGCACCAGCCGTGCCGCCGATGGCCTACACCGATGTCCTGGCGCAGTGCGCGCGGCAGATCGGCGTTTCTGTCGAGGACATGCTCAGCCGGTCCCGCAAGGCGCGGATTGTCCGTGCCCGCCAGTTCGCCGCAACCGTCCTGAGATCGCGCGGGAACAGCTATCCATGCGTAGGCCGATACCTTTCTGGCCGCGACCACAGCACGATCATGCATGCCGTGGACACGTTCTTCCACGTCGGCATGCGGGATCCGATGTACGTCGAGGCATGGGGCAAGGTCGCGCCCTGCGCCGCAAAGTTCGCCAGAAGCCGGGCGGAGCTGGACATGGTGATGGTGGCGCGCCCGTGATCGAGCTGCCTTTCCCCCCATCTTCGCTCTCAGGGCACGCCAAGGGACATTGGAGGCGCAAGGCCGCCGTGACCCGCAAGTGGCGCGCCTGGGCGCTCGCAGCCGCGCTGGCGGCGAAACTGGACGATCCGGCGCCGGGAGATATTCCCATCCTTGTGCGGTTCTATCCGCCCGACCGGCGCGGCGACCGAACCAACTTCCCCAACCGGATGAAGCCGATATTCGACGGTATCGCGCAGGCCCTCAAGGTCAACGACGCGCGTTTCGTGCCGCGTTTCGAGTTCTGCCTGCCGGAAAAGCCGGGGAGGGTAGAAATCACCCTGTGAGCGGCTTTGCAGTCCTTTTTCGAGAGGCCGCCGATCACCCGCTTTTCGCGGGCGATTCCTCGCGCCTTGGCGCCTGGACGTGGCTCGTCCTCAAGGGGTGCTGGAAGCCTGCCAAGTTCAACATCGGTGGCAAGGTCGTGGAGCTTCAGCGGGGGCAGCTTTGCGCCAGCCGCAGCCAGCTTGCCGAGGCATGGGGGTGGAAGCCTTCGGCAGTGGAGCGGTTTTTGACCCGTCTCGAAACCGAACAGATGATCGGACGGGAAACCGGACAGGGCCGGACCATCATAACCATATGTAATTACGCGAAATATCAGGACGTGGAAGCCAAGGCCGGACAGGAAACCGGACAGCCCAGCGGACAGGTACCGGACAGCCACCGGACAACTAAAGAACAAAGAAACCAAGAAACCAAAGATATTCCGTCTCCTAACGGAGACGGGCCCGGCGATGCCGCGCCGATGGCTTTGGACCTGGCGAAAACCTTGTTCCGGACGGGGTTGGTGATCCTGCAGGAGGCTGGCCACGATGAGCGGTCCGCCCGCTCGATCATCGGCAAATGGAAGAAGACCTATTCCGAAAGCGTGGTGATCGCCGTGCTGGCCCGCTGCCAGTCCACGCAGCCGGAGCAACCCATCGAATGGATCACCAAGGGCTTGCAGGTCGAAGCCGACCGGGCCGCCGGGGTCCGCACTTACCACCAGGATCGCCCGCGCCGCGCCTCGGTGCGCGAGCTGGGCATGCGTTTGGCCGGAGGTTTGGAAGATGACGAACAGGCACGACTTGAACCATCGCCGCGGAGGCTCGCCGTCAATGGCCAGTGATCGGCAGATACGCATCGCCGCAGTGTCGGCATGCCTGTCGCTGGTTCGCCCGGTTGGCATGACCGAGAAAGAAACCCTCGACTGGCTGAACGTCGCGGTCGACACGCTCGCCGACATCCCCGCCCATATCGTGGAGGACGGTGCCCGCGCCGCGCGCAGGCGCTGCGATCACCACTCGAAGATCGTGCCTGCCATCATCGAGGAGACGCGGGAGGCATTGGCCTGGCACAACCGGCCGAAGACGGCGCCAGTGCTGCGCCTGGTCGCGCCGGACAAGCTGGGGGAGGGGGAGCCGCTGCCCGATCCCGAAACGCTGATGGACAGTCTCAAGAAGCTGGGCCTGTCGGCCGGGTTTCTGGTTCGCGGGTCGGACGGTCGGCTCGAGTGGGCTGTGGATCAGGAGTCGGCCGCATGATCCCCGTTCTCCGCGTCTCCGGCCACGCAATCCAGCGCTACCAGGAGCGTGTCGCCAACGTCAGCGCCGATGAGGCGCGGGCTGCGCTCTCGACGCCGGTGATCCAGGCCGCGGCCAATTTCGGTGCCCGCTTTGTCAGGCTGGGCACCGGGCACCGCGTCTGCATCCAGAACCATGTCGTGCTCTCGGTACTGCCAGCCGAACACTATCGCCGCCAGGTCCGTCGCTACGGTCTGGGCCGCTACGGGCGCGGCGAATTGCCCGCCAGCTACTTCGAGGGAAATTGACCATGCGTTCCATCAATCCGCGCACCGGCACGGAAATGACGCCGAACGAGACCATAATCTACAACGAGCTGGTCCGCGCCGCCGAGGCCGGCGAGCCGTGCCCGCTGAACCTCGATCTCGAGATGATGATCGGCTGCAGTTCGTCCAGCGGCGCGCCCACGGTGGTGAAGCGCCTGGAGCAGCGCGGGCTGATCGTGGTGATCCGGTACCAGCGATTCAGGCAGGTGAAGATCTGCGCTACCGGCCGGTGGACGATGAAGGCACCGAACCAGCAGACCACCAGCAAGCATGTGCCGCGCGGCTGCGGCGCGGGTTCGCGGTCGGGCGGCAAGGTGCGTGTGAGCCGGGGGGCGTTGTGATGGATTTCGGACGTGGCGACAATCGCAACTACATCAGGCGCCTGCGGAACGATCCTCGCACCCGAGCAATGCGGGATGGTTGGGTCGCTCAGGCGACCAGCGAGGCCGATATGCGGTATCCCGATCCCTATGACCCCCGGCGAACTGCCTTTGCTGCGGAGCGCGCTCTTGAGCTGGCTCTGTCGTTCGTCCTTGATAACGACGGCGAGCTGGTCGCTGTCCGTCAGGATCTTGAGTGTATGACCAAGCGCTGCATCGACGTGCTGAATACCAGAGTTATGCCGTACGTATTGGTGAAAGCTCCCGAGGAGCCTGATGCTCACTCCTAAGCAGCAGCGTTTCGTCGAAGAGTACCTCGTCGACTTCAAGGGCGGGCCTGCGTACACGCGCGCCGGCTACACTGCGACTGGCAACTCGGCAGAGGCAGCCGCTTCCCGCCTGTTAAGAAATGCTAAGGTGCAGGCGGCAATCGCTGCAGCTCAGAGGGCGCTGTCGGAGCGCACCGAGATCACGCAGGACATGGTGCTGGAACGCTGGTGGCAGATCGCCACGGCCGATCCAAACGACCTGGTGCAGTTCCGCCGGACCTGCTGCCGATACTGCTACGGGCAGGGTCACGCCTACCAATGGATCGACGCGGAAGAGTTCGCCGCAGCCGTTCGCGCGACCATGGCGGCCGCCGGAAGCGATGAGCCTCGCGCGCTCCCGAAGGATGATGGCGGCTTTGGCTACGACAACAAGGCCGACCCTCACTCGGAGTGCCCGCAGTGCTTTGGTGAGGGCAACGCGGAGATACATGCCAAGGACACCCGCAAGCTCAAGGGCGCGGCGCGGCTGCTCTATGCTGGGGCGAAGCTCACGCAGGCTGGCTTCGAGATCAAGATGATGGACCAGGGCAAGGCTCTGGAGAACGTCGCGCGCCACCTCGGCATGTTTAAGGACAAGCTGGAACTGGAAGTGACTGAGAATCTTGCGGACGTGCTCGCCGCTGCGCGAGGTCGGGTGCTCGGCAATGGCGAGTAAGCTCGCGCTGAACGACTTCAAGCGGCAGGTCGCGGAGGACATCGGCGGTTTCACGCACTGAAGCGCCCCGGGTTTCCAGGAGGCTCCAACTTGTGAGAAGGAGCATCCGTTATGAGCAAGACAACCAACAAATTTTCACCTGAAGTCCGCGAGCGGG